>CAXTSZ010000044.1:0-18296 GCA_964247125.1 uncultured bacterium | reverse complement strand
GAGTCTTTGCTACTTTGGCAGCAGGAGTCTTTGCTACTTTGGCAGCAGGAGTCTTCGCTACTTTAGCAGCAGGAGTCTCAGCAGATCTAGTAGTCATGCTCTTTTTACCAGCAGTTTTTTTTGCGGTTGCGGGGGGATTCATTGATTGTTTGGCTGCCATGATTTTTTTGTGATGACGAATTTATGGTCATAGTTATAGCGCTCAGTATATCGGGTTTTGTGGAAAAATGAACATGTTTTAATAGAAATCAATAGCTATACGAGAAAAATAATGTTTATTTAGACTTTATGCCAACTATGATGGTAGAAAAGTTTTTGCAAAAATCATGCCCTCAGTGCCACCCATCACTCAGCAAATCGATCAACTGCGTCTGGAAATCTATCCCGATCTTTCCCACCTCGTATCCGATGTAGTCGACAGAACCCAGCGTTACCTCCAAGCGACCATTGACCACCAGGGAGCAGCCACCCTTATTCTGGCTTCGGGTAGTTCCCAAATTCAATTTCTTCAGGCATTAACGGCTCATCCCCATTTAGATTGGTCACGGATCACTTGCTTTCATCTCGATGAGTATTTGGGACTGAGTATCGATCATCCAGCAAGTTTCCGGCACTATATGCAAGAGTTAGTGGCGACCCGAGTGCCTGTACATCAGTTTCATTATCTAGACAGTGCCAGTTGGGAGCCGATCGCCGAATGTCGTCGCTACGCAAAATTATTGGCTGCCCAGCCGATCGATCTCTGTCTCCTGGGCATTGGAAACAATGGCCATATCGCTTTCAACGATCCGCTCGTCGCTAATTTCTCCGATCCTGATCCGGTGAAAATTGTCAAACTAGCTGAAAAATCTCGGCAACAGCAAGTCGATGTCGGATTTTTCCAGGAGCTGAGTCAAGTCCCCCAATATGCCCTGACTCTAACTATTCCAAGTATTTGTCGCGCTCGGCAAATTTACTGCTTGGCACTCGGTGAAAGAAAGGCGGCGATCGTCCAGCAACTATTGACTGCTAAAATTGGGCATGGTCTCCCGGGCACCATTTTGCGGCAGCAATCGCAGGCCGTGCTAAGTCTGGATGCAGCGGCGGCTAGCTTACTATAAACTCTTATCCCCCTCTTTAAATAATGAAACGATTTGCTTGGTGGCCTCAAAATTTGCTGACCCCCCTGTTCTTTGGACTGCTCGTCTCCGGTATCACCATTGGGGTCAAAGAGTTAGGGTGGTTAGAGTCGCTAGAGCTAGCCGCCTACGACCAAGCGACTCGTCACCGCCCATTAGAAAAACCCGATCCCCGCTTGTTAGTGGTAAGCGTGACAGAAGAGGATTTGATCAATCGCCGTTATCCTTACCCCATCCCGGATGCTGTTTTAGATCAAGCTCTGCATAAATTAATCGATCAAGAAGCTTTTATGGTGGGTATTGACCTAGTCAGAGATTCGGCACAGGGCAGCCTGTTAAAAACACTGCAAACCGCCGATCAGATCGTATCAATCTGTAACCACGGCGGTAAAAGTAAAAAGGTTTTTCCCAGTCCCCCCGGGGTACCCGCAGAAAAGGTGGGGTTTGTAGATATCCCCGTAGACCCAGATGGCATTACCAGGCGCGCATCACTGCTCATGGGTGGTGTAGATCCGCAGTCTGCTTGTCAGGCCGAGAAATCGTTGCCGCTCCAGCTGGCAGAGAGTTATTTAGCCAATCAGCATCAGATTGTGCCGAGCTTTGATGAAAAAACCAAATCCTATATGCTGGGTAAGCTCACAGTATCCAGACTCCGAGCTAACGACGGGGGCTATAGTCAGGCCGACGACAATGGCTACCCCATTTTGCTTAAATACCGCCATCCGCAGCGAGTAGCACAGATTGTCAGTCTCAGTGATGTCCTCACCAATAAAGTAACCGCCCAGCAAATTAAAGATCGGGTGGTACTACTGGGCGTAACTGCGGGCAGCCTCAAGGACGAATTCCGCACTCCTTATAGCGCTGGTCGGCCAGAAGATGACGTGATGCCCGGTGTGATCGTACATGCTCAAATCACCAGTCAATTGCTGAGTCTGGCTCTAGATAATCGATCGCTATTTAGATTTTTCCCTGAATGGTTAGAAAATCTGGGGATATTGGGCTGCTCGGTGGGGGCTAGTTACTTGGCTTGGTACGTGCGTCACCCCGGTAAATTAGGAGGCATCATCGTGATGGCGAGCGGTGCAGTAGTTGGATCATTTGGACTACTATTTATCAACTCAGTCTGGATCCCGATTGCTTCACCTCTCCTGGGTCTATATGTTAGTGCCATAGTGGCAGCGGCTTGGCGGGCACATCGTGTGAGTCAAGAACAGCAACGGATGTTGCTCTTAGCGCGGAATCAAGAACAGACGATCGATGCCCTCAAGCAATTGCTAACCCAACAACCCTCGGCCCCCACTAACGATAGTAGTAATTCGCCAGCTACCGAGCAATTAGCCGCCACGGTTCCCTTTAAATTACCAATAGAACAGTTGTTGGATGATCGCTATCAAATTGTAGGCACCTTGGGTCAGGGGGGCTTCGCAATAACCTATCTCGCCGAAGATACCAAACGCCCGAGTCAACCCCGCTGTGCGATCAAACAGTTAGTGCCCGCCCGCCGCGATCCGGCTTTTGTAAAAATGGCCAGACGGCTATTTACCACCGAAGCTAAAATTTTAGATCAGTTGGGAAATCATCCCCAAATTCCTTACCTGTTGGCTTATTTTGAGCAGAACCAGGAATTTTATTTAGTGCAAGAATTAATTATCGGTCAAGCGCTAGATGAAGAACTAGCGGCCATCAAAGAGCCTTGGCCAGAAAAAAAGGTAGTAGAGCTACTACAACAATTACTACCAGTTCTAGAATATATTCACAGCCAGCATGTCATTCATCGTGATATTAAGCCCAGTAATATTATTCGCGCTCAGGCCGATCGGAAGTTAGTGCTCATCGACTTTGGGGCAGTCAAGGAAATTAATCCACAGTTAGCCACAGGTGCCGAGCAAACCATCGCGATCGGCACCCGTGGCTTTACGCCTATTGAGCAATATGCTGGCCGACCTACTTTTGGTAGCGATATTTATGCTCTGGGGATGATCGCGATCGGGGCAGCCACCTGCAAAAATCCTTTAGATTTAGATTTAGATGAAAAAACTGGCAACTTATTATGGAAACATCTCGCCCCCATTAGCCCAGAATTGATGACAATCCTCGATCGCATGACGGCCTATCAATACATCCATCGCTACCAATCAGCAGCGGCAGTTCTGCAAGATTTACAACCACTCATCCAAAAATATTTTCCCCCTGAAAATAAAACAAGTGTTTAGATATCAGCTAGATCTCTGAACTATTTCATCATGAATTGCGACTTTAGAGCTGCACTACTGGAAAAACTAATGCTAAGATTTAGTATCAAACATCAATATATTTTAAGGTGAGGGCGACATGGCTGTTGCAAACGGTGGTTTAATCGGCGATTTTAAGGATTTCATTTTGAAGGGCAACGTCATTGACTTGGCGGTAGCAGTGATTTTGGGTGGAGCATTCGGCAAAATTGTCGAATCGTTCGTTAAAGATGTAATTACACCAGCGATATTAGCACCAGCACTAAAGGCTGCTAATATTTCAGATATAGAAAAGTTGGTAGTTGGTGACAACATTAAAATTGGTGTATTCTTAGCAGCAGTAATTAACTTTCTAATAATTGCTTTTGTAATTTTCTTGGTAGTTAAATCTTACGAAAAAGCCAAAAAGAGAATGTCCCGGCAGGAAGCTCTCACCGAAGCAGCACCAGATCCAGCAGTTATCTCCCAACAGCAACTAGTTACGGCTCTGGAACGTCTGAATAATACTGTAGCTCAGAAAATGTAGTTATTTAATTACATTTGAAATAATGCCAATAAAAACAGCTTGATCCAAATGGATCAAGCTGTTTTGGTTAGGAGCTAAGACTTGCGGGGGCTATAACTTTGAAGTAATTTGCCATCATCAAAGTAGAGCTGAATAGGAATATGACTATTATCGCTAATGGCCTCTAGCGCATTACCAACACTGCGCAGATGCTTAATTAACTCCAATTTGGCATTTTCGTTACCTTGACTAGTAGCTGCTACCGCAGTTTGTCGAATCGTTTTAGCATATGCTGGCAATAGTTTCACCGTAATAGCCGCATCCGCCACTTGGTAGCTACAAACCTGAATACTGCCGGCACAAGTTTTTTTCAGACCTTCGATGGCTTGGGCTTGCTTTTTGGCGGCAACCAAATTGGCTTCCACACTCTGCATGGCAGTGGTGTATTCTTTCAGACGGTTTTGAGCATTAACTTGGTACGTGCTATCTGTCGGTATTTTCTGGAGCTGAGTAATGGCATTATTCCACTGGGCTAGTGAATCATCCAGCTTTTGTCCCTTCTGGAACTTTCTAGCAGCTTCAGCCGCAGCCTCAGCTTTTTGATAGGAATCCCCAAAAGATTTTTCTTTTTCGATCTTGGCATCGACTACTCCTATTTGGGGTTGGTAAAGCTTTTGAATAGCCTGTGCTTCTTCATAAGCGCTAGATCCTACCGGAATACTCCCAATCAAACCACTCAGATTTTTCCACTCCTTCTGCAAAGCCTGCCACTGCTCTAAGGATTGGGCTTGGGGCTGTTTCTGCGAAGTGGCTAAAGACAGCAACTTAGCACTCTCTAGATTCTGGTGGGCATTACTCTCACTGGTAACATTTTGTTTGACTGCATCCAGCTTGTTCTGGTATTCAACTATTTTTTGCTTGGCCAATGGATAAACTTCACTATCAGTAGAAACTTTTTCAAGATCGGCGATCGCCCCTTCCCAGAGTTTCTGTCTTTCTTGCCAATCCGCCTGTGTTATGGGTTGTTTCTTGATCGGCTCCGAAGCCCGATAAGCTTTATTCATACCTTCTACCGCCACGTCTAAACTAGCAGCGTGTTTTTCATAATTCTTGAGATCGGTTTGAGCTTGAGGGTAGGCACTAGACCAAAACGGGATTGTTTTGAGACCAGCAACACTCTGTCGCAGGTCAGTCTGAGCATCTAGAATCTCCCGACCAGTAGCAGGGCGAGTAATAGTGGCCAAGGATTTTTCGACCAGATTGTGCGACTGCTGAAGTTGCGGGCAGGCTCCTAGTACGCAGGGTCGAGTCGCTCCAAAAATTCCTAGACCCACAGCAGCCAGACCCATACCACCCCCTAACAGTAAACCCATAGCATTGAATTTGGGCTTAGCCAGACTAGGGGGAGAAAAAGCACTTTGGACATCATTGGCAAAGGCTTCCACTTCATCAGATTTAGATTTCAACAGCTCAGAACTAGAATCTAAACTATTACTAACTAACGGCCTTTGCTCGACTGTTCCATCATCGGATAAAGTGTCATCCCCAATATGGGTCGCAGAGTGCCGAGCAACGGCGGCGGGAGCCGCAGCGACATCACCACTGATCGCTAGTCTATCTAAAATTCTTTGGGCTCGGCTCACGGCGGCAGTAGACGGCTGAAGTTCAGCTGATGTGGTGACTGCTGGTGGGTTTGCCACCAACGGATTTATTTTTTTATCGGGCATGTGTAGCTCAGTCTCATCGATGGCTGGTGCCGCTTCACCCATTAGTTGATCGCGCACAGAAGGATAAATAGTAAAGCTCTCAGTACTATAGGGCTGCTTGGTACCAACCGTGCGCAGATAGAGCTTGACTGGTAACTGACTGGTCGGCTGTTCGGCCTGGAGAATTTTCTCTAGTACCCGAAAAGTCTCTTGGGTATCGATGACTATTTCCTGCGGATGCTGACACAGCAGCCATAAGACACCATCTTTAAAAACACATTGCACCTGAAAAGGTACTACCCGCCCCATGTGGGCATGGAGCTGATCTTGAAGAAAGCAATCTAATACTTTCAGGTCGTCCAGTCTAGGCGAATATTGCATAAATTGGTCAAATTGAACTTCGAGACAAGTAGTTAACTGAGCATATTATACAGATTACCGGTAGCGATATCTGTTACAGCGGTGGCATTGCCGAACCATCAGCAGTTTCTAACACAAAACCAGCATCAGCAATCATTTGCCAATCGTCTGCCGCCGCTTGACCGGGAGTTGTTAAATAATCACCCACAAAAATGGAGTTAGCCACATACAATCCCAAAGGCTGGAGCGATCGCAATTGCACTTCCCGCCCACCGGCAATCCGAATTTCTTGGCTGGGTAGCAAAAACCTAAATAAACACAAGATCCGCAGACATTGGCGGGGGGTGAGTTGGTCAATATTACCAAAGGGTGTACCCGGAATGGGAATTAAGAAATTTACGGGCACGCTCGTCACATTCAAATCGCGGAGCGCCAAAGCTAAATTGATCACGTCTTCATCCGACTCACCCATGCCCAGGATACCCCCAGAACAAGTGGTAATTCCGGCGGCTTGCACGTTCTTAACGGTAGTTAACCTGTCAAGATAGGTATGGGTAGAACAAATCTCATCATGTCGATCGGCAGCAGTATTCAGGTTGTGATTAACTCGATCAACACCAGCAGCGGCCAATCGTTGGGTTTGCTCGGCAGACAATAGACCCAAGGTAGTACAAATTTTCAGATCGTGCTTAGACTTAATAGCACCAATTGCGCTCAAGATTCGCTGAAACGTTGGCTCACTGGGAGAGCGACCCGAAATCGCCATACAAAAAGTCGCGGCTTTGCAGCTAGCGGCACGATCGGCAGCCGCTAATATTTTTTCTTCGGCGAGCAACGGATATTTTTCAATCTCAGCCGTAGATATCTTGGATTGAGAACAATAGTGGCAATCCTCTGGACACAGACCACTCTGCGCATTGAGCAAAAAGTGCAGTCTTACCCGATTCCCCCAATACTGACGACGCACCCGATAAGCCGCCGCTACTTGATCGAGCAACTCGGTATCGGGGGCTTGCAAGACAGCCAGGGCATCCGATCGACTCAACAGCTGACCAGCGAGAGCTTGATCGGCAAACGCTTGCCACTGGGGGGTACTAATAACAGGAACAGAACTCATTGACAATTGGTGAAAATTCTTGGTAACTAATCCTATCGTACTCCGTAGCATCTATTTGCTTGAGTGTTGTAGCAGCCATCAAATTGTAATGTGCTAATATTGATGGTTAGTATTCTCAGTCTTTTCATCTATTTGTTCATGAGCCACGTTCGCACCACCAACTCTATGCCGCAGCTCTCTGTCCACCAATGTTTTTGGTGCGGGGGGCTATTTGGTGATTGCTGGCAGCCCAGTGCCATCGGCCGGTTGATGATAGCTCTAGAACGAATACTACCCAGCGGGAGAGATAGGTCTGCCCACCTAGTCTCTAAATAGTAACGCTAGCTCAGAATTTATTCTTGGCTGAGTGATTGCCCCCGCTGATAGTGTCAGCGGGGGTGCTTGTATTTATGGGAACACAATATATATGAATTCTGCAACATTTCACCAAACCGCCTACCCTCTGCAACCAGACATTTTGCAGCATTCCGTAGTGGTTTTTTCTAACAACTATTTACCAATGGCACGGGTTAATATTCGCCGGGCGGTGACACTACTGGTGAGTGGCAGAGCGGAACCCTTAGAACTGGAACAAAATGAGTTTTGGCAATTGCGATCGCCTTCGATAACGATTGATGTTCCCTACCAAATTCGACTGCGGGTTTCCACCGCAGAACGACTGTGGAAAGTGCCGCCAGTCAGTAGGCGAGAGCTACTGCGGCGGGATAGTCACAAATGCCAATATTGTGGCACTGGCAAAAGTCTGACGATCGATCATGTCGTGCCCCGGTCGCGGGGCGGTGGGCACACTTGGGATAATGTGGTGATTGCCTGTGAAAAGTGCAATGGCCGCAAAGGCGATAAATATCTCTCAGAAACTAATCTCACTCTTAAAACCCGACCAAAAGCACCCATGCATCCAGCAGTAGCATTTGCCGAAAGCTTTTGGCACAGCCGCCAAGACAGCTAAAAAGTGGATGGCCATATTGCTAAAATCTTAGTCTCAATCAACAAACACGTCAGAAAATCACATTACTCATTAGTAGAGATATTGTCATGTCATTAGGATTTTATCGAGTTATCAAAGGAAAATTGGTAGTGAGAGAGCGCCAATCTCCGGATGGAGATAGCATGAGATTTATTGCTAAAGACATGTCTCTATTTGAAGGATTACCCCGTTTCTCTGCTGCGCGGGAATCAGCAAGTGGGGAAGCCAGCTATCAGCTGCGCTTCCAGGCCATTGACACCCCGGAATTACACTATGGAGGAGCCGAGCAGCCGCATGGTCTGGCCAGTCGGAATGGCTTACTGAAATGGCTGGGGGTGGATAGCGATAGCTGGGATTGGGCAGTAGCGCCGCCAGGATTTGAATGGGAACAGGATGCCGCTATTCTCACTGATGGGTTTGAAGGTCACGGGCGACCAATTGCTTTTGTTTTTAAAGACTTAGCCGCAGAAGATGGCTCCGATCTCAAAATGACAAAATCATTGCTCGGTAAAAGCTATAACTTCCACGCTACCGAAGTAGGACTAGCTTATCTTGGCTTATATTCCGGGGGGCTGTCGTTCGAGATCCACAGCGAGCTGATGGTAGCTTACAAAAAAGCCAAGACTGCTAAAAAAGGTATCTGGAAACTAGACAAAACCAAACTATTTACAGTTAATACTCTAGATGATCTTAGTCCAGCCGGGGGTAGTCTTATTTATCCCAAAATATTTCGTAGATGTGTGGATGCACTGCGTTGGGTCGGCGGAGAATTTGAGCCAGGTCGAGACTTAGATGACTTCTTGGCCGCAAGCACTAAAGAAAACGACCAGTTTGTTGTTCATGCTGCGATGGGAGGATTGGTTAAAAGTCGGCTCACCGATGTCCTCGAACAGGTCAATAATCAGATCAGAATTCAAGTAGATTTGAATACGGTGGAATTTGTATCTAAGTGATAAGACTTTGACGACACCACATTTATGTTGCCGATCATAATGGGCACTAAGGTATCTGCTTGATTTTTTCGATCATGCGCTCGTAGTTACTGACATCATTGTTTTGGCGGTAGATTTGAGCTGCTTTTTGGTAATCCGCGATCGCTTGCAGTTTATTACGCAGTTCAGCCTGAGCATCGCCCCGTAAAAAGTAATAAGCAGGCAGATTAGGGTAGATCCGAATCAAGCTAGTGAGAGCCTCCACCACACCCCGCTGATTTTTTTGGCTTTGAAAAATTTCTAACCGACCATTATGGGCTTCGTATTCATTGGGGTTGATTTTCAAGATGTTGGCATAGTCTGCCAAGGCTTTGTCAAAATCTTGTTGATTTTTGTAGAGTTCGGCTCGTGCTAGATAGCTGCGAGTATTGTTAGCACTAAGTTTAATAATCATGCTGTAGTCCGCGATCGCCCCCAGCGGGTTCCCACTGTATTTACGAAAATGGGCGCGATTACGATACGCCTCCAAATTTTGAGGATTGATCCGGATGATCGCAGAGAAGTCGGCAATGGCTCCCGGGAAATCATTCATTTGTGCTTTTAAACCAGCCCGATTGCCATAGGCCAACTGGTCTTGAGGAGAAGCTTTGATCAGGCCATCATAGCTAGCCAAGGCATTTATCAAGTCACCTCGCTGCTGATAAAGGAGGGCACGCAGCAAGTAAGCCTGACTATATTTGGGATTGAGCTGAATAATGCGATCGTAATCCGCGAGCGCTCCGCCACTATCTTGATTAGCTTGAAAGAAACTAGCCCGAATTAAATAGGCTTGAAAATTCTGTGGATCGAGCTGAATCGCTTGGTTGAGGTCTGCTAGGATGCGATCGCGATTACCCAAAATCTGATTAATATTTGCCCGTAAGTAGTAAGCCACTGCTCTTTTAGGATTGATCGCAATCAGTCTATTTAAATCAGCCAAAGCTCCCTGATAGTCGGTATTTTGTACCTTAACTGCCACATTTAACAGCAAATCATCATCGATCACAGCCCGCTCTGTCACCGGACTGGCTTTAGGCACCTCTAGCTTGAGTCCAGCTTGGCTAATTAATGGCACAAAAGTGTTGGCAGAAATACCCAAATTCAAGCCGGTTTTAATCCGAATATTGGGGTTGATAGTAGAAGGCGTACTGCTTTTTTCGATATCACCTTTGCCATGAAGGGCTACTAGTTCCCCCTGCTCATCCAACACGCTGCCGCCACTCATCCCCGGCAAAGTGATATTAGTGTAGATAATACTATAGCCATCGGCGAGGGGTTTAGTGCTGTTGGCAGTGATTTTGCCATCGGTAAAGTTGAAAATAGATTTACTGATGGCGACCGTGCTCAATGGAAAACCACCGACATAAACTAACACTCCTTCCCGAATTTTGTTAGCATCGCCAATTTTGGCAACCTGGTGATTTTGAGAGCTACTGAACTCCAAAATAGCCAAGTCGGCACCGGGCAAGAATTTGACCGTTCGATAATTGAGCGAGTACTGGCGATCGCCCAGCGTCGTAATTTGGTAAAGAGCACTATCATCCCGGACAACATGAGCAGCAGTTAAGACAGTATAGACATTACCAGCTTTTTTGATAATGACACCCGATCCAATCGAGTTTTCGGTAGTGATCGCGACAGTGATAGCTTTAGAAATTTCGGCTACCCGATCGGCAGGTAAAGCAGCAGCGGGTTGAGCGGTAGCGAGCCAGACTAAAGCAACAGCAGGCAAAATAGCTTTGAAATTTTTGAATGACATTTAATACGACATACCCGACTCTAATTGATCTAAATAATAGTTTTCTACTTCATGGATAATCAAAACATATTGCATAATTTATCTAGCCCAAAATGATGGAAGAAAGCTATTGCCCTCTTCCATCTCACCATAAATTCAGAGATTTAGATCGATCGCTTTATTCTTCGCTAGGCACCTCCACAACTGGCTGCTGCTGCCGTCGTCGCTTAGAGTAATAGTAAAAGCCACCAGCCCCCAGTGCCAAGAAAGGCGCAAACGGCACCAACCACAACAGCGATAAACCAAGATTTGTTGCCAATCCACCCGCTGCATGAGTAGAATTTTTCCAGGTTTCCTGCGCCTGTACCCCCACCCCATCACCCGCCGGATTAACCGACTGGATTTCTTCGACCTTCAAATTAATCGTCGCATAAGCCACCTGCTGGCGCAGATTTTTGGCCGTAGCATCCAACTGCTCAATCTGTTCGCGGATTTCGGATAGTGATTGCGAAACCGCCAAAACATCCTTAATCGAGCCAGAGCGCTCCATAATTTTGCGAGTTAGATCCTCTTGCTGACGCAGATTCTTCAGACGAGCCGTACTATCGACCAACTGCTGTGTGACATCATCAGACTTAATCGTTTGTCCTTGCACCTGTCCTAGCTTAACAATTTCGGCCAGCATCTCATCTAAAGAAGCATTCGGTACTTTTAAAACTAAGCTCGCCTGACGGCGTTGGCCATTCTCCTGCGGTCTGTCGTCCTGGAAATTATAAATATCACCCTGCTTACTCTGCACCATGCGGCGCAGCTGTACCACCATTTTGTCGATCGACTCCAACCGCAACGAAATATCCGCCGTCCTAATCAACTGGGGCTTTTGGGGCAGAGGCACCGCTGGCTTCGCTCTAGATTGGCTCTCAGCTGGCTGGGCATCTGATGCCTGTGCCAACTTAGCCGCATTTGCAGCCGAACTCAGCGGCGCACTTTTGAGAGCATCTTGAGATTTTTCTGTGGCCATTCTATCGAGCGGTTGAGTGTTTTCAACCCGACTACCACAACTGGTTAAAGTCAAAGAACCGGTTGCTAACAACCCCAACAATATCGCCGATAACTTGATGGGCGCGCCGCGCCAGCTTACTAAAAATAAACTCATCATTCCTCACACTCTAAAAAATTGAATTGATTCCACTCTAGAGACTACTACCAGGATTAGTTGGCCCGTTACGGTTTTAATAACAAAATAGACACCAGTTAAATTAAAACTGGGGTCTATTGCAGCACTGTTATCTTGATCAAGGGCTAAAAATCTAAACTACAGCTAAGGCTGGTTGCCAGACTTTACCATCCAGGGCCATTTGCTCAATGTCGATCGCCAATTTCAATGCTTTCAAGGCTTGCTCACCGCCCACCGATGGCTGATTCCCACAACGCACGCAGTTCACAAAATGCTCTAACTCAGCATAGAGCGGCTCAATATTACTGGTATAGACTTTCTCGATTAGGCCATCCTGACGATAGAGACCCTGATGATACTCATTGAGCTTGTCAACATTGTGACGATGAATTAAAATCTCGTTGTTCAAGAAATTAGCTTCGGTCAGGGAATGGCTACAATGAGCGGTAATACTTCTAGTTTTGCGATGGGTAACTTTGCTCGCTGTTAAAGTGGCCACCACCCCGTTGGTAAACCCCAGGGTTGCTGTGACATAGTCTAAATACTTAGAAGATTCGCCACTACGACTACCGCTAGCCGTGAGACCCACTACAGTGGAACCAGCTAACTCCATTAACAAATCAATATCATGAATCATCAGATCTAATACCACCGACACGTCGTTGGCACGGTTAGAATAAGGACTCATGCGGTGAGCTTCTAAAGCTAAGACTTTTTCAGTCTTCAGCACTTGACTCAACTCTTGAAACACCGGATTAAATCTTTCGATGTGACCAACTTGCAAAATAGCCTGCGACTCAGCAGCGGCATTCACTAGTTCTTCGGCCTCGGCAATAGTCGCAGCGATTGGTTTTTCGATCAGGACATGGATGCCGGCTTGCAAGCATTTAATCCCTACTTCATAATGAAGGCGGGTGGGGACGGCGATACAGACGGCATCTACATGTTCAATCAATTCTTGATAGTCTTCAAAAAAACGTGCCCGAAACTTACTGGCGGTTTCTAGACCTTGCTCGACATTGATATCGGCAATACCCACAAATTTTACGCCCTTGAGCAAACTCAAAACACGAGCATGGTGTTGACCCATACTACCGACACCGATCAAACCCACCCGAAGGGTCTGTTGCGGCATTTTCATTTGCGGACTAAGCTGTCCATCTATCTGTCTTGATGACATGTTATGTTTCACCTAAATATACTCCTCCTCCACCAACGCTGCCTCGTAGCACCCTGTAAGTTATTCCAGCGGCTACTTTAGCAACCATTATTTCTAGGAGACCAAGAATGGAGTCTAATGTTCCAATCCGGCACACCTGTTTGTTGCAAATTGTTAAGTACAATTATCCAATTGTAAGCGATCAATCACATTTTCTATCTCCATAATTTTTGTAGTCTTTAAATTCATTTATGCCCAAAGCCGTAATTCTACTCTCCGGTGGACTCGATTCATCCACTGTCTTATATCAAGCTCGCCAGGATGGTTACAGTTGTTATGCACTGTCGTTTAATTATCAACAGCGGCATCAACGCGAGCTGCTCGCCGCACAGACCATCGCGCGGACAGCACAGGTCATAGAGCATCAGATCGTTAATTTCGATCTGGGGCTGTGGGGTGGCTCGGCTTTGACAGATCGAGCAATTGAATTGCCGATCGATCGCAATTTAGACACCATGGCTAACGAGATTCCGGTCACCTATGTCCCCGCCAGAAACACTATTTTCCTCAGCTTTGCGTTAGCCTACGGCGAAACCCTGGGAGCCGAGCGCGTCTACATCGGTGTAAATGCTCTAGACTATTCGGGCTATCCCGACTGCCGCCCCGATTATATTCAGGCCATGCAGGCAGTTTTTACCCTGGGCACGAAGCAAGGAAGAATGGGAAAACCGATCGAAATTACCACGCCCCTCATACAACTGCGCAAGACCGAAATCATCCAGCTAGGTAACCAGTTAGGAGTGCCCTGGGCGAATACTTGGTCTTGTTACAGTGATGGCGATCGAGCTTGTGGAGTATGTGATTCTTGTCGGTTACGGCTGGCCGCCTTTGCCGAATTAGAATTATCAGACCCCTTGCTCTACGCCAAACGATGAATGCGCACCCGATCGATCCGCGCACTGTCGGTCAAAACAACAGTTAGTTCTAGGTTTTGGTATCTCAATGGTTCCCCAATCGGGGGCATTTGTTGCCATCGGCACATTAAGAATCCCCCGAGAGTCTGATAATCATCGGCTAGCGGCAAGTTCAGCTGGAGGCTATTGTTTAATTCGGGGATACTAATTTGTGCCTGCACCAAAAAAGTATCTTTACCGGCGGGCAAAATAGGGCTAGGTTTGGGGTAGTCTTCTTTTTGCTCACCTAAGATTTTGGCAATCACATCCTTACGCGTGAGTAGGCCCACAATGCCACCATATTCATCTACCACCATCGCCATTGCCGTCCCGGAAGCCTGCATCTGAAGAATTAATTCATCGATCGAAGTAGCCTCAGGAACAAATGCGGGAGGTCGGATCGAAGCTTGAATGGGGCTATCGAGACTAATCCGGCCAGCAGCTAGGGGCTTGGCCAAATCGCGAAAATGGATGATGCCAATAATTTCGTCAGTGGAAGTGCCCGTGACCGGATAACGCGAAAAATTGGTCTGCGCCACCTGCTCCATCACTAGTCGCCAGGTAGTAGTGGCCGGGACAGTAGTCATCTGCGGTCTGGGTACCATCACTTCTGCCACTGTCAACGTGTTGAGGGCAAAGATTTTACTGAGAATTTGGCGCTGATTGGTTTCTAATCCCATAGATTCGCGATCGGTCGCAATCATCAGCTGTAGCTCTTGCGAAGAAACCCGATGGTGGGTGAGATCAGTGTCTCTAATTCCCGCTAACCACAAAATAACGTTGGTAGACTGATTCAGCACCACGATCAGTGGTCGGAAAATGCGGGCAATAGTCAGACTCGGCGTACCCAAAACTCGGGCGATCCGCTCGGCATACAATAGAGCAATCGACTTGGGAATCAGTTCTCCCAATACAATTTGTAGGTAAGCCAGCAGTGAAAAAGTCAAAATGACAGAGAGGGAGTGAGCGACATAGATACTACCCACCCAGCTAGTTACCGCTGGGGTCACCAACTGAGCAACAGATCTTTCACCAATCCAACCCAAGGCTAGACTGGATAGCGTAATCCCTAACTGAGTCGTGGATAATAGCTGGTCAATCTGCTTTTGCAATTTCTGTACAGATCGAGCGCGAATGTCGCCGTTGGTAACCAGCTGATTAATGCGCGATCGGCGGACTGAAAGCACGGCGAATTCTGCTGTGACAAAAAAAGCATTAATGGCAATCAGTAGCAGAATGATGGCTAGCCGGAGGCCAATTTCAGAAGAAGAGGAATTTACAGTCCCCATATTTATTATGAATGCTCTGAGTAAGACTAATGACTATGGCTAATTCCCCCAAATAAGCTCGGCACTTGCGGCCTCACTAATTATTAATATTTGGTGACGGCGCGGGTTTCGTCAATGGCTTTTTTGGCTTTTGCTGAGGTGTAGCGCCTGTATTTTGGTTTTTTTGATCATCATCTTTAACCGTATCGAGCTGACCATCTGGAATATTAATTTTGATGGTCGGGGTGGGCTGGGGGGTGGCAGATGCGATCGGAATATCGGCCACTTCAATTTCCAACTTGCGATCGGCATCAGTCAACCGCAGCGTCAGAGTTTTGGCTTTAGCCAGAGCGTCTTTGGGCACCATGACCTTCAGACCGACATCCTTGCCGTTAGCGGCCAAGATTTGGGGTAACCCAGAAAAATTAGCGGCAATTGACTTGCCCGTTTCATCACTGACGGTCAAAACCCCTTGATTAAACTTCGCTTCTTGTCCCCCTTGGTTGCGCAGGCTCAGATCCAGACGTAAGCTTTTGCCTTCGGGCTTGGCCGACTTGACGGTCAGCAAGATACCCTGGTCTTTACTCTCGATCGGAAACACGGCAGTTGGTTTGTCCTTCACCACAAACTGCTCGGCCTTATCATCAGCACTCTTCGCCACTCCCATTACTTCTTGGGCATCGGCGACCAGCTCTTTTTCATTGAGGATCTCGACGCCCCGGCTTTTAGGGTTTTGGTCATTAGTAGCCTTATTATTTGGACGAATATCTGGCTGAGTTACACCCTTGAGTGCCGCATGACCGAGGGTAAACCCCACAATGCCACTGAACATGCCCGCGCCCAGCATCAACACCAGCAAAATGCTGGTCATTAAAAGTGCGCTATCTCGTTTGAGGTGCTTCAGCTTCATATAATTTTGTCAGAGTGCAGTTTTCAGGTAGAGCCGAATTTCTTATCTAGTCTACCTTTATTTTTTCCGACTTTTGGCAATCGATCACCTTTGCAACCAGCAGAGCGATCGCTAGTTGACAAAAAAATTCCCGTGCAGCATGACCACAGGGGAACTAAAAATAGGTTATTACTATCAACTAGTAAGCTAAACCCATGCTACGGGTCGTTTCTGCACCTAGATACACCCGAATGCTTAAGAAATCGGTGGGGCAAGCAGTTTCGCACCGCTTACAACCAACGCAATCTTCGATGCGTGGGGAGGAGGCTATTTGAGCGGCTTTACAGCCATCCCAAGGAACCATTTCTAAAACGTCGAGCGGACAGGCTCGAACGCACTGGGTACAACCAATACAGGTATCGTAAATTTTAACGCTATGAGACATATGATATGAACTCCCAACAAGTGAGTCTAGGTAGCCTAGAAACTCATAATCAAAGCTCAGTTTACCGTAGGCGTTGGGATCTGGTCACGAAAAGGCTACATAAGTTTAAAGTTTGTAACCTTATTCAAACTAGCTGGGTCTACATTACAATTTGTTTCAAGGTTTCTTTCTGGCAGAGTTAATATGAAAGCACAAGTTTTTCGCGGCGTAAATCAACTTAGCTATGAGGAAGTACCCGTGCCAGAACTGGCGGCGGATGAAGTATTAGTGGCAGTGCAGGTGGTGGGTTTGTGCCAATCCGATATCAAAAAAATCCGCTATCCGCTCTACGAGCCGCCGCGTATTTTTGGCCATGAGACCGCCGGGATGATTGCGCAGGTGGGTGCTGCTGTCCAAAATTGGCAGGTTGGCCAGCGGGTGGTAGTGATGCATCACATTCCTTGTATGCGCTGTAGTTATTGTTTACACGAAAACTACTCCATGTGTGATGTCTATAAGCAAGTCACGACAACGGCTGGATTTACGCCCAGTGGCGGTGGCTTTGCCGATTATGTGAAAGTTCCAGGTCATATTGTTAAAAATGGTGGGCTAATTGCCATTCCTGACCATATTACTTTTGAGCAAGCCAGTTTTGTGGAGCCGACTAATTGCTGCTTGAAAGCAGTAAAAAAGGCCAATATTCAAGCAGGTGATACGGTGTTGATTACCGGGGCTGGTCCGATCGGCTTAATGTTTGCCATGCTAGTGAAGTATTTTGGTGGCCGCGCCATTACTACCGATTTGATCCCCAGTCGCGTGGAAAAGGCGCTGTCGATCGGTGCTGATGCCGCTTTCTTGGCGACCGACTCTGATTTAACAACCAAAATTCACGACTTGACCGGTGGCATGGGGGTCGATGTCAGTTTACTCGCGGTTTCTAGTGACAAGGCTTTTTTCCAGGCGTTGGACTGCACCCGCAAGGGGGGCAAAATCTTATTTTTTGCCGAATTTCCTGATGAGGTGACGATTCCAATTAATCCAAACGTCTTGTACCAGCGGGAGATTGACTTGATGGGCAGCTACAGTTCTTCTTTTCGGGTGCAAAAATTGGCACAGGATATTGTTTTTAATCAACGGATTGATGTGGATGCTTTGATTAGCGACAAATATCATCTCAAGGATCTAGCCAAAGCGGTGGCTCTCGCTTCGGCTCCCACTCCTGAAACCTATAAGATTTTGCTTTATCCTGATCTCTAATGTGATGATTAAATTGAGAACCGTAAGTAGTGAGGGCGATCGATCTATACAGGGTAGATCTAGCCTAGACCAATGCGGGATAATGAAATGAAGTTAGTTCAGTCTGTCATAAAACCTCCAAGTTGTTATGGCAATTGACTTGTACTTACCTTCCGTTCTATCACGAGCCACATTCAAGTTTTCCCCAGAAGCTCCAGGCACCCGATCCTTATACCTGGCAATTTTTATGGCTTGTAAAGCGATCAAGCTTTTGATGCGGACTTGGTGGATCGTTTTTTTGTCAAGAGGCATCATTGGATCGACTTCGCGATAGAAAGCATTATGCAAGCTACACTTTTGACAATCCGCGCATGGCGATCGATATATGCCCGATCTTGCAGGCTCTAGTGGTGATGGTTCAAAAAATTTGATCGATGTTAGGGGCGATCGCAATCAATCGATCGGTCAGAATTTTGG
>CAXTSZ010000043.1:0-30024 GCA_964247125.1 uncultured bacterium | reverse complement strand
TTCAACGCTTCGCCTATTTCGCCCGCAACAATCGTTATGTTTTGCAGTGCGATATCCAAAAATACTTTCCGAGCATTGATCGAACTATCCTTAAAACCCAACTACGCCGCAAGCTCAAATGCACGAAAACCCTATGGCTGATCGATACGATCATCGATAACGGCAACTACGTATCAATTCCTGCCCAGCATTTTCCGGGCGACACCTTACTCACTCCGCTAGAGAGACCGAAAGGATTACCGATCGGCAATCTCACCAGCCAATTTTTTGCCAATGTTCATCTCAATGGCTTCGATCACTTTGTCCAAGAACAGCTCAAAGCTAGTCAATACTTGCGGTATGTCGATGATTTTGCTTTGTTCAGCGACGATCATGGGTTTTTGCAAGCAGGACGGGAGGCGATCGAAGAATACTTAGCTCAGTTAAGGCTGCGCATTCACCCAATCAAAAGCCAGCTTTATGAAACCATTCAAGGTGCCAGTTTTGTGGGTTTTCGGGTGCTACCACAGCAGATTAGAGTACGTGGTGATAGCTTGCGGCGTGGTTCTAAGCGCCTGCGGAAGAATCGAGCTAGGGTATTAGCTGGCCGGATGTCAGCAGAGGCATTAAGAAAGTCGATCGATAGCTGGTGTGGTCATTTGCAACATGCCGATACTTGGCGGCTCCGCCAGCAGATTTTGCGCAAAGCCCAAATACGATAAGCTGAAAGTTGGGATAGACAGAAAAACTGCGCGGCGGGTCTTGGAACAACAATCCTAATAACTGCCGTTCTGCTTACCGCAACAGGAACAATACAGATAACCAGAACAACAATATTGGTTTTCGAGTAGTGTATGCCCCAGCGAGCACTCTTTAACTTGTCAGAATTAATGAATTGATCAAAAGATTCATTGAGAGTACACCAAAGAGTCCAGCTCTATTCCAGTGATGTGTCATGCATCCAAAAATCAAACAGCAGCAGGTCGCTTGGTAAGATTCGTCTGAACAGTGCCCTGCTGCACCACCAAAACAAGATTTGGCTATGGCTATAAAAGTTGATCGAACTACCAAATATGTTCAAACCTTCACTGAAAAATTAGGTGCAGACGTAGAGTTAACGATGGTATTGATCCCGGATGGCAAATTTCTGATGGGGTCTTTAGCAGAAGAAGAAGGCCACCTATCCAGAGAAAGTCCTCAGCATGAAGTCACCATTCCAGAACCCTTCTTTATGGGGCCGCATCCGATTACGCAAGCCCAATGGCGGAGAGTGGCATTATTGCCACAGATTAAGCGGAAATTAGAGCCTGAGCCATCTAGTTTTAAGGACGAAGACGATGATTTGCCTGTAAACACAGTTTCTTGGCTGAATGCTCAAGAATTTTGTGGGCGGCTTTCTCGTTATACTAAGCATAGCTATCGGCTGCCTTCTGAGGCTGAATGGGAATATGCTTGCCGTGCTGGTACGACTACACCTTTTCATTTTGGTGAAACGATCGATGCTCAACTGGCTAACTACGAAGCTCAAGATTGGGAATATGAAGGCAAAATTTACCCTGGTAAATATGGCGAAGGAGAGTTAGGAGAGAATCGAAAACAGACAACACCTGTCGGTAGCTTGGGTGCGGCTAATGATTTTGGTTTGTCCGATATGCATGGCAATGTTTGGGAATGGTGTGAGGATGATTGGCATGATAGTTATGAAAATGCACCTACTGATGGCTCTGCTTGGTTGGATTCTAAAAATAAGAATAATGAAAAGGTACTGCGCGGCGGGTCTTGGAGCCGCAATCCTCATTACTGCCGATCTGCTTACCGCAACAGGTACAATACAGATGACCAGGACTTCAATATTGGTTTTCGAGTAGTGTATGCCCCAGCGAGGACTTTGTAGCCCTCTGCTCTTTTGCCCTCTTGCCCTTTGGTGCGCGCAGCGCTCGATTTTAAAAAATCAAAATCAGGTGTTGCTGATCTGAAATATGAATCGCCTTCATCCCCTAGCCCCTGTCTTAATTGAAACGCACGCTGTTGGCGAAGCCTTCCCACAGGGAGCGGAAACCTCAGCGCGATTTCAATCGCTTCTCCCAAATCTGGGAGAAGGAGGATCGGATTCTTACTCCCCTCTCCCAAAATTGGGAGAGGGGTTGGGGGTGAGGGGCTTTTTGATGAAATTTTAGTTATGGTTATCAAGATCGATCGACTCTCCAGCAGTCAAGTATACTAAGAGCAGAGAGTTCACGGCTCATTGTTATGACATCTTCACCACTAGCTACAACTTCTCAATCTTCCAGGATGATCGAAGTCATTGGCAAAAAACGAAATCCGACGATCGAGGATTTTCACTTTCCCGATGGATTGCCCACCGCCGACGATTTACCCTGCTCAGACGATAAGCCCGTGGATAGCGAACTGCAAACCTTGATTCCTACCTTGCTGTGCAACATCCTCTTTGACCTATGGAAAGACCGCACAGATTGGCTTTTTAGTATTGATATGGGTTTTTACTACGACCCCCAACAACCGGCCATTGCTCCCGATGGAATGCTGTGCCTGGGTGTCCAAGATTTCCCTAGTGAAGATCTGCGCTCCAGCTACGTCCTCTGGCAAGAAAAAGTTATCCCGATGTTGGCGTTAGAGGTCGTATCCAAGACCCCAGGTAAGGAACGCACCAAAAAGAAAGCCATTTTTGCATCGGTGGGAGTGCTGTACTACCTTGTCTATGCCCCTTTGCTTAAGAAAAAAGCCAAATTCCAACTATACAAGCTGATCAAAGGCGATTACGTCTTGCAAAGTGATGGCCACCAACCTTACTGGATGCCAGAAATTGGCCTAGCCATTGGAGCTGAACGACGGTTTTATGGTTCCAAAGAACGCGAATGGCTTTTTTGGTATGACCAAAATGATGTGCGGTACCCCACCTCGATCGAACGGGCTGAAATTGAGTCCCAGAGAGCTGAAATTGAAAAAGCAGCTCGGACAAAGGTTGAGCAAAAAAATGACGCCTTGCGCCAGCGATTATCAGAACTAGGGATCGATCCTGATTCTGTGTGAGCTATTTTTGCTGTTAGAGCTGCTAAAACAGCAGACTGGCAGAACTTCGTAGAGTTACGAGAGTTTGATGGCATACTGGCGCAGGATATCAATGGAGACATATTCCAAAACCTGGGCATGAGTTGCTGCTAAATCGATCGGCGGTGCCACCCCCACAGCCAGCGCCTCTTGCCACCGAGCGGCACACAAACACCACCGATCGCCCGGTTTCAGCCCTGGAAAACCATAAGCCACCATGGGGGTACTCAAATCGTTGCCCTGCGCCTTGGTATATTCCAAAAACTCCGCTGTCACTTGGGCGCAAACTACATGCACCCCCGCATCCAGCGGCCCTGTCCGACACGAACCATCGCGATAAAAGCCCGTCATTGTTACTGAACAACAAACCTGTAACTTTTCACCCAAAACATTGCGTTCAGTTTCCATATTTTCAAGAAATTGGTGAGGAATAATAACTCCATCGTAACTTACATCCAGACTAGCTATTTCTGCATACGATCGATCGTCCGGTACTGAATCGATTCTGCTAAGTGCGCTGATTTGAGCTGCTCATCCCCAGCTAGATCGGCAATTGTCCGCGCCACCTTAATAATACGATCGCTAGCCCGCGCCGATAACCCCAGACGATCGATCGCTTTTTCCAATAACTGCCGACTATTTTCATCCAGCACACACCACTGCTGTAGTTCCTTACTTTGCATTTGGGCATTGCACAATATAGTGGTGCCCTGAAAACGCTGGTGGGCAATTTGTCTAGCCACCTGTACTCGTTGGCGCACGATGGCGGTCGATTCTCCCGTAGACTGGCGCGTGATTTCTTCTGGTTTTAAACGATTGACCGCTACTTGGAGATCGATCCGATCCATCAGTGGGCCGGAAAGCTTTGCCCAATATTGTTCGCGCTGGCGGGGCGCACAGCTACAAGCTTGAATAGTGTCACCATAATAACCACACGGACAAGGATTGGTACTAGCGACCAGTGTAAACTGTGCCGGAAAAGAAACAGATTGACGGGTGCGCGAAATAGTCACAAAGCCATCTTCGAGGGGCTGACGCAAAAACTCCAATACATCTCGTTTGAACTCGGTCAGCTCGTCTAAGAACAATACCCCGCGATGCGCCAACGAAATCTCGCCGGGACGCGGAAAACTACCGCCACCGACCAACGCTGGCCCGGAAGCAGAATGGTGAGGACTCCGAAAAGGTCGATCGGCAATTAATGAGCCACGATTTTTTAAAAGTCCAGCAACTGAATGGATTTGAGTAACTTCTAAAGCTTCAGCAAACGACAGATCGGGCAAAATACCGGGGAGTCTTCTGGCCAGCATGGTTTTACCACTACCGGGCGGTCCCACAAATACCAAATTATGACCGCCAGCGGCAGCAATCTCCAGAGCGCGGCGGGCATGAGCTTGACCTTTGACATCGTGGAGGTCACTGGTATGCTGGAGCTGCTGTCTGGCGGGCGCCTCGGCTATTACTGGCCAGAATGGTGTCTGCGGGTGATCGGGTGCCTGCAAAAAGCGAATGACTTCTTGCAGACTGCTTAAGCCATAGACTTTTAAATCTTTGACGACGGCGGCTTCTTGGGCGTTATCGACAGGGACTATTAGACCAGTAATTCCTAGCCTGTGGGCAGCGGCGGCGATCGGCAACACCCCGGCCACTGGGCGTAAACTACCATCGAGTGATAGTTCCCCTAAAAATAAATAATCCCCCAGCAATTCAGTATTAACTTGCCCGGAAGCTGCCAAAATACCGACGCTGATTGGTAAATCGAAGACGGGGCCTTCCTTGCGCAAATCAGCTGGGGTCAGGTTAATCACAATCCGCTTCAATGGATAGGTGGCTCCGGCATTCTTAATCGCCGTCTTGACCCGTTCCCGTGATTCTTGTACCGCTGTGTCTGGCAAACCGACCAGACTGACTCCTGGTAATCCGTTGGAGACATCAACTTCTACGCCTACTTTGATGGCATCAATGCCCAGAATTGCCGCACTCCAAACTCTTGCTAACACCCAAACCTCTGCCCATTGCTATATCTGGTTTTAAGATAGCTATTTTAACAAGATAGTGTAATCGGTCAATTTGCCGATTTAACTGGGGGCGATGTCTTCTTAATGGATCAGGCTAATCTCCGCCGGGCTAGATCTTTCATGCGACGGCTACTAACAGCTTTAGGCTCACTTTCATCGCTCACATTTGTTAACTCTTCAATATTAAAATCAAAGATGTCTAAATCCAGTACACTAGCTGGATCAAACTCTGCGCTGGTATCAGAAGTCATCATCACTGCGACAGTTTCTTCTTCATTGTCAACTGGCACCATCGATTCCATATTAAAGGAAACAAACAGATAAGCCCCGTTGATAAAAACTAGCGTGATTAAGCATATTATTTGCATCTGAAGACCTCTAGACCATTTGTTGATTTCAGCTTTAAAGAAGCCAATTCTCCCACACTTCTAATGTCTTTATAATACTACCTGGAAGTTATTGGGCATAATTTCATCAAACTACTTTACAAAGATGGGGGCGATCGCCCCCATTTTTGTTGCGGCGTTGCTATGGTGCGGTCAAAAGTTTAGGGTTTATCGTCCAGCGTCGGCCCAGTGCTGGGCTGACGTTGCTCCTTCAATTGCTCACTGGGCTTGTTCGACTTATCAGTCAAAGGTGGTCCCACTGTCACAATCACAAACTGATCGGGATGTAATAAATCCTTCGCCGCTTGATTGACTTGGGCTGGCGTTACTGCCCGAATTTTATTCGGAAACTCCCGAATTTCGTCGGTAGGCAATCCTTGCACCACATTGTTCAATGTCGTACCAGCCACGTCATCAGGTGAACCTAAATCCACGGTGTAGTTGCTCGCGATCGATTGCTTGGCATTTTCGACCTCTGCTACCGTCAGACCTTGATCCTTAACGCTACGCAATAGCTGAAGCGTACTTTCAATAGCTCGCGCCGCATCTTCTGGTGCCGTCTGCATCGTCACCAAGAAGGTGCCTTGCTGTTTACCAGCTGCAAAACCGCTAGAAATACCATAGGTCAGACCGAGCCGGTCGCGAATTTCGGTACCTAACCGACTAGAGAGCGTATCGCCACCGACCACTTGGTTTAGCACTAAGGCGGCATAGTAGCGGGGATCTTTGCGATCGATCGCCTTATTGCCCATAATCGTCACCGACTGGGTTTTTCCAGCAATCGTAGGGTGTAGTTGGATCGATTTAGCTGGTAACTCGGCTGGCGTGTAAACTAGCTGGCTCTTTTCACCCTGATTTTTCCAGCTACCGAGGCTCTTTTCAAGTAGCTGCGTAGCTTGATCTACCTCAAAGTTACCAACCACGGCCAAAACAGTATTTTGGGGTTGATAATGCTGCTGGTAAAATTGCTGCAAATCCTTTTTGGTGATGTTCTTCAGACTTTTGACAGTGGTGAAGTTGGTAAAAGGATGGCCTTGCGGATAGATCGTCTGTTGAAACTTGCGCCGCGCTACACTAGCCGGATTATCCAACTCAGCTTGTAGTGCTGTTAGAGACCGCTGCCGACTAGTATTGAATTTATCGTCTGGGAAAGTGGCGTTTTGCAACACATCACCCAGAGTTGCTAACAGCACGGGCAGATCTTGATCGAGGGCACTGCCACCGATCGATGCTCCTTCCCGGCTGACCCCAAAAGCCAAGCTCGCCCCGCGACTTTCGAGAGTTTTAGCTAAAGCTAAAGCATTTTTAGACTTTGTGCCATTTAAGAGGTTCGTCGCGGTTAGACCCGCAACACCTTCTTTAGTGGCGACATCGTACTCAGTGCCGGCAATAATATTGCCCCCGATCGTTACCGTCGGACTGCTGGCATCGGGCAATAGCAACACCTGTAAACCGTTAGAAAGTTTAATTGCTTGCGGTAGCGTTTGGGTGTTGGCCTGCTGCTCGGCTACGACCTTGGGTAGATATTTTTGCAGCTCTGTGGGATCGAGCGGGGGACCCAGGTTGGCCGCAGCATTATGTTGGCTACCACCATTTACTGGTTTTCCTTTGCTGTTGTCTGGCTCGAAAAAGCCCAGAATCCGCTTACTAGGCTGAAGATACTTCTGCGCAACCCGCTGGACATCAGCGGCGGTGACTCTGGCTACTTTGGCTAAGTATTTGTCGGTAAAACGATAGTCGCCCGCACTGGTCTCATCGTTACCCAGCTGTTGCGCTTGGCTATCAATGCTCCGATAGCCCAGCAAATAACCAGCCCGTAGTTGAGTTTTGGCTCGATCGATTTCCACTGCCGTCGGTGGTTTGGTCTGGATACTGGCAATTTCTTGCTGAATCGCTCGATCGATCTTCTCTAAAGATTTGTTGGGGTCAGTCGCGGCACTGTATTCATACCAACCGCCACCTGCTAAGTTGGCAGCACCAGCACTGACGCTGGTCGCGGTGCCAGTTTCCACCAATTTTTGGTAGAGCCGTGAGCTACGCCCCGCGCTCAAAATATAATTCATCACATCCAAAGCTGGTACATCGGGATGTACCACATTGGGCAAAGGATATACCGCATTTAAGAGCGCATTACTGCCCGGTTGCCGCAGGGTGATTTTGCGCGATTTCACAATGCGTTTCGCTGCCGTTGGTGCTTTGACCGTGATTTCTCGGCGGGGCACTGCCCCAAAAATTTCTTTGGCATCTTGCAATGCCTGCGCCGTATCGAAATCACCGACTAGTACTAACACAGCATTGTTCGGTGCGTAGTAGGAGTCATAGTAGGAGCGCACCTGATCGACGGTAAAAGTTTTCACGTCGGCCTTGGTCCCACCGACACTCAAACCATAGGCACTATCCGGCAATGCTAGTTCTTGCACTGCTTTACCTAGGCGATAGCTAGCACTATTTTCATTGCCTTGCAGCTCTGAAATCACCACGCGCTTTTCCCCTTCGAGGAGCTTGTTATCAATCAAAGCATTCTGCATTCGATCGGCTTCCAACACCATGGCGCTTTTCATTTTGTTGCGCTCTAGGGTTTCGTGATAAGCCGTTTGGTCGTAGCTAGTGAAGGCGTTAAAATTACTGCCTAAAGCACTCAATAACCGCCCAAACTGGACTGGCCGCGACTTGGTTCCCTTAAACAACATGTGTTCTAGTTGATGGGCAATGCCGTTGACTCCCGGCGCTTCGTTGCGCGAACCAATTTTGTACCAAACCTGAACGGTGACAACTGGCGCGTTATGGACTTCTTTCGTTAATACGACCATGCCATTGTCTAAAACAGTGCGCTGCACGTTCTTGGTCAATGCTACAGCAGCAGTCGGATTAGCAGCCACTAGGTCAGCAGCAGTATTTTCATCGATAGTTGGTACGATATTTGTGGCCTGTCCGGCCAGTGCCAAGACTGGCCCAGCAAAAACGGCACAAAGTGCCGCGTTGATCAGTAGTGCGATCCAGCGATTACCTCGCCCAGCTCCCCAAAATTTCATTGTTTGCAACGTGTGATAATTTATCTTTCTATTGTAGAGGGTGGCGATCATGCGATCGCTAGTTTTTTGTCCTTAGTCATCAGATCGATCGCCCTGCCGCCAGCGATTGATCTCTCTTTGCAATTCTTCAATCTGCCGTTGCAGTTGATCCGCTGGACTAGTGGGCGGGGTGGTCGCGGTCGTGTCCACGGCCACGCGCTGATAATTCCCCTGGCGAATCTGGGCGTACTCGGGTGAACTTACCCAGTCTTGCAAATATTTAACGCGCTCCACCGCAAAGGGGTGGCTCATCATTGTGCCGCCGACGCCGGTATACATCAAGACTTTATACATTTGGTTGAGGTTATCAGCATCCAGGCCTTGATAGTCGGCAGCTTGTTGTAAAAACTCAGCTAAACTACATTCGTTTAAGTACTTACTGCTACCACCAGATATTTTCATCATGGTACGAAATACGATATTAATGTCGTCCATAACTAGGAGGGCAGCGCGATCGGAAGACAACTCGGCTTTGCGTCGCCATTCATAAAAGGCCAAGACCAAGCCATTGCTAATAATATTACCCACGCCAAAAGTCCACTGACCCACTACCGAAATTACGCTCATTGCCCAAGTAGCCATCTGAATCAGTAATGTGTGGCCGCATTTGATATGTCCTAACTCATGGGCAATAACTGTCCGAATCTCCTGCTCATCTAGGAGGTCTAAGAGTCCAGTATTTAAAACAATATAGGGATACTCTTTGCCCAGGGAATAGGCATTAACCTGGGGATTTTGGCTGATAAATAGGGTCGGCTCTGGGGAAATATCCAAATCCCGCAAGCATTCGCGGAAAATTCCATAAATTGTGGAATATTGCCGGGGGCCAGCCTGAATACTACTGCCTTTCAAAGCAATTAGCTGTGGCCGCTCGTAGACGAATTCCACAAATTTGCCAGCCACCAAGTCGAATCCGGGGACACTGCGCAGCGTACTCTCGGCCTCGCGATCGAGCGGATGTTGAAAAGCTTCACTGGTAATTCCGGGATAAGTAGCCATAGTCTCTATATGTCATGCAGTTGTCCGCATCCATTCTAGACTTTCTGCAAGATCTTCAGCTCGGCAGCGGTCAGGTCGCGCCAATCGCCCGGTGCTAAATTTGCCAGGTGGATATGGCCGATTGCTACCCGGATCAACCTCAATGTGGGAAAACCTACAGCAGCAGTCATCCGGCGCACCTGCCGATTTTTGCCTTCGGTCAGGGTTAATGCTAGCCAAGCGGTGGGGATGTTTTGGCGCGATCGAATGGGGGGCTGGCGCGGCGGTAAATCTGGCTCTTGTTCTAACAATTTCACTTGAGCGGGACGGGTGCGATAGTTTTGGATGGTGATGCCGGTGCGTAATTTACTCAGAGCTTCTTCATCAGGAATATTTTCAACTTGTCCCCAATAGGTGCGGGGATGCTGGAATTTGGGATCGGTGAGACGATGTTGCAGCCGACCGTCATCGGTGAGCAGCAATAAGCCTTCACTATCAGCATCGAGCCGACCAACAGCATAGACATCGGGCACGTCGATATAGTCTTTCAGGGTTGGTTTATCCCCTTCCGGAGTAAATTGACTGAGGACGTTATAGGGTTTGTGAAAGAGCAGATAGCGCATTTGTTAGTTGTTATCACTTACATTTTAGATGCGAGAACCAATCAGTCATAAAAATTCACTAGTCTATTGAAGCCAATTTCGGAGGATATTGATTACAACTGGCGCAAAGGGTTCTAGTCGATCCTGATGAGGTTGAGCTAGGTCATTGATTAACATCTTTAATAGTTCCTCATCCTCTAATTCTTTGTCGGGATCAATGCCATTGTCGAATAGCAAGACGTTGGACAATTGCTTGCGTTTTTCGATCAGAGCGCGGTTATTATTTTCTTTATCTCCCAGGTTTAAGACTTTAATGCTGGTGATTGCCCGATCGTTCAATCCCTCAACCCGACCACTAATTTTGAATTTAAGTTCTGTTTCACATTCACTCATCAGAGGAGTTAGCGGTAGGGATTGAGATTTATGGGCTTTGCCACATTGGTTTTCAGTATTACAACTAGCAACAATATTTGTAAAATCGAGAGTTCTTCTGAGATTAAGGCTTTGAGCTTCTACATGCTCATTATGGCAAGCATCAATGTCTTTGATGCACTGACAGCAATAGGCACAGAGGTAAAATTGTTCTTTTAGGGCATATTGTCGAATGGTTCGGCGAACTTCTGCGCCAAGATCTTCGGTTAACTGGTTGTACTGTCCACGAGGGTTTTCTTTTTTCCATTTTGACAAACTGGGTGGTTCATCTCCTTTCTTAATGGTTCGCATGACGCAATTCTTGTTTACGAATTAGTAGTTTGGCCTTGATCAGTTCGAGATTATGAGCGGGTAACTCTGCTGTTAATTCTGTGAGTAATTGTTTGGCTTGAGCTAGATCAGAGTCTTGTATAGCATCCAGTAGATCTTTAAGTTCGGCATCAATTTTTTCTTCACGAATGCTGGTATCCATAACATCTAGCAGGACGGTATTGACATCTTGTCCATACTGGGACGGCAGTTCTTTCAATTCACCATTGGTTAAGGTGTAGACTAAAATATTTTTATAATCACTAATCACTAGGGGCGAATGGGTAGTAAGCAAAAATTGGCAATGGGGGAAAGTCTGAGTTAGACGAGCAATAAGGCTCCGCTGCCAGGAGGGATGGAGATGCAAATCTACTTCATCAATCAAGATAATCCCATCTCCTTCTAACGGGTTATCTAGTGCTGGATTCAGCATGGCTAGACGGCGGGCGATATCGCCAACAAGGGCCATTAAGGATTTTTCTCCTTGGGAGAGTTGGGCAACATTTAGAGTCTCACCGTTTTTGTCGATCGCCATGTGGAGACGGGGTTTACGACGGATTTTAAGGTTATCCATATAGGGCATAAAGTGCCGGATAGCGGTGCGAACTGCGGTTAATTGTCGATCTTTTGCTGAGGCGTTGAGTTCGTTTAACCGTTGCCATACATCTGGATTGGTCTCAAGTAGAAGCTTCATTTGACTGAGAACATCTTCTGAGATTCCCGATTCATTTTCGGTGTCTTCCCGTTCACGAAACCACTCAAAGAAACGGCGAAAGTCAACGCCCTGGCTTAGGGAATTATCGTAACCATCCAATTGCAAGAAGGTATGCTTAGTTTTGATTTTTAGGGGAATATCGATTACGACACGCTCGACAGAGTAAAACGCAATGAGGGGTAAGCTAGTTTTGTCGTTATGAGTGAGAGCCTCGCGGTAGGCTTCAGCCAATCTAGAGCAACCATTAAGATGACTTGTGTGTTGAGTTTTACGACCTTTTCGGGTTTTGGCTAAAGTCCATTGGAACTGATCATCTACCTCACTATTATTAGGATGAGCTGATGATCGAAGAGAATCACAGATCTCTATTTGAATGGTGGCGGCAGCAGCGGTGTTGAGGATGGCATCTTCTGGTATAGAGCTGCCACTACCTTTCTCTGTACGTAAACGAGAAATAAACCAACTAAGAGAGGTTGCTAAAGCTTTCAGCACAGAAGTTTTGCCGGTACCATTATTACCGACAAAGACAGTGATATTACTGGGATTTTGGTCGGTGGGGGCTAGAGGTATTTCTAGGTTTGTAAATGGCCCAATATTATTTAAAGTGACCTGTTTGATTTCCATATCGGTAAAGTTTAGCCATTTGCTATCTGTGACAGTAACGACATTGCCTAAAGCCACTACTGAAATAATACTCTATGATCTCAAAACGATTACATACAGCCAACTCTACTCTCTTGAAGATGAAAAGATCTCGGACATATAGCAATCATTAAAACAAATATTTTCAACCATCTACCATAATTTAGCTAGATAGGTAGATGAATTCATTCACTCGCCATGATTTTAACCGATCGATCTCTCATCTAATCGCCGCCTTCAATTCTCGACAATACTGCTCGATCGCACTCACCCCTTCCGCCGCCAACATCTTGACCATCGCACTGCCCACAATTACCCCATCAGCCCCCCAGTCCTTCACCTGCTTGGCCTGTTCCGGTGTGGCAATCCCAAATCCCACCGCGACAGGTTTATCTGTTAATGTCCGCAACTTACTTAAAATATCTGGTACCCGGCTGGCCATCTCCGTCCGCACGCCAGTTACCCCCGTCACACTCACCAAATAAACAAAACCCTGGGAGCAATCTGCGATCGCTTGCATTCGATCGGGTGAACTAGTCGGTGCCACCAACAAAATTACTTCGATCCCATGCTTGGTCGCTAATTCCAATAACGTCGCCGATTCCTCTAAAGGCAGATCGGGCACCACCAAGCCCTTGGCACCCACTGCCGCTAACCGCAGCAAAAACTGTTCAGCCCCAATATTCAAAATCGGATTGTAATAGGTGAAAAGAATAATCGGTGCGGCGATCGTGGGACTGACTGCCGCCACCATCTTCAATACATCATCGAGCTTCACGCCCTGCTGTAAAGCCCGCGTCGCAGCTGCCTGAATCACCGGACCATCGGCCAATGGATCGGAGTAAGGTACGCCCAGTTCAATTAAATCAGCGCCAGCGCGATCGAGAGCTTGCAAAGCCGCCGCTGTTGTTTTTAAATCCGGGTCGCCAGCAGTAATAAAGGGAATTAGAGCGCATTGCTGCTGGGCACGAAGAGACTGTAAACAGCTAGAAACAGATGTCATGGGAGTTAACTATAATATAAAACTAAAAATATAGAACTAAAATTCAGGAATCAGCCGCTTTCTCCGCAGCAATTTCGGCTTGAATCTTTGCTAGTTCTTCAGGAGTCAAATCATCTAGGCGTTTTTGGAGAACGGCTTGCTCATATGCGGTGCGTTGTTGGTCATAGGTCATAGTTTTGCTAGAGACCCGGAATAGGTAAGTACCAGCCCAGCCCAAAATAATCAGGATCAAAACAACCTGGCTCCCAATACCCGCATTGATATTGTCTAAACCCACGGCTTGGAGGACCATATATCCCAAGCCACCCAAAAGAAAAACAGCGAGTCCGATCGCAAGTACATCAATACGGCGCATGAGTTAGGTAATTTGACGACGTTGGGGACGGAAATTCAGAAAAGGCGAAAGCAGCATCATGCCCGGAAAAAAGAAGAACATCAAGAAATACATGAAGCCTCGCTCAAACGACGAAGCAGTATAAAACCTTTGCTGAAAGTAGAAATAGAGCAATCCCGGCAGCACTAATAGGTAAGCACCACCGAGTACTAGATATAAAAGAGCTACGATCATGAGCGGTGTGTAGACTGGGATGACGAGTTCATTGTAATCTTTTTCCACAGTAATTCCAAATCCTGGTCGGCTTTATCTTGTGGCAGATTCGCCCCAGACGATTACCCCACTGTTCATTTTTCCATCCAGCGATTTGGTCGCAACTTCAAATTACAATGGTCTAGGCAATTACACTGACCTATCACCTATGAGCAATGAACGTATTAGGGCTTTACGGAATTTGTCCAATCAGCGTTGGCGAATTTCACTGTGGCTGACTGCTGCTATGATGCTGATCTATTTTGGCTTTATCTTTTTGGTGGCCTTTAATAAACAGCTGATGGGGCAAACTATTGTGCCGGGACTGTCGATCGGCATTCTCTTAGGAGCCTTAACCATTGTGGCCGCGTGGGTATTGATCTTTATCTATGTGCGCTGGGCAAATAATTACTACGACAATCAATTGGCTAACCTAAAGCGTAATCAGCTTTAAAAAAAAATCACTAAATAAAAAATTATGACGACGACTTTAGGTAGCTTTAATCTGGTAGCGGTAGCTTTTTTCTTGGTATTTATCAGCGTCACTCTGGGTATTACTTACTGGGCTGCCAATCAAACTCGCAGTACCGAAGACTATTACACTGCTGGCGGTGAAATTAGTGGTTTCCAAAATGGCTTGGCGCTAGCGGGCGACTTTATGAGTGCCGCTAGCTTTTTGGGCATCACGGGGATGGTGGCGCTGAATGGCTTTGATGGCTTGATTTATTCGATCGGCTTCCTCGTCGGTTGGCCCGTGGTGATGTTCTTAATTGCCGAGCCACTGAGAAATCTGGGGAAATACACTTTTGCGGATGTCTTGGCTTTTCGGTTGCAACAAACCCCTGTCAGGATTGCGGCTTCTATTAGTAGTCTGGCCGTCATTAGTTTTTATCTAATCGCCCAGATGGTCGGCGCTGGTAGTCTTGTCAAACTATTATTTGGCCTGGATTACTATTTGGCCGTTCTCATTGTTGGTGGCATTATGATGGTCTACGTCATTTTTGGCGGGATGATTGCTACCACCTGGGTACAAATTATTAAAGCTGTTTTACTGTTGGGTGGTGCCACCTTAATGGCAGTGCTGGTACTATCCAAGTTTGGTTTTAATCCACTCAATTTGTTTGCCGCAGCAGTTGCCAAATATCCAACTCAACCAGTACTGGCTCCGGGAAAACTGGTGACCAATCCCTGGGATCCGATTTCTTTAGGCTTATCTTTGATGCTGGGCACTGCTGGTCTGCCTCATATTTTAATGCGTTTCTACACGGTGCCAGATGCCAAAACCGCTCGCACTTCAGTGATGTATGCCACTGGGTTGATTGGGTATTTTTACCTCCTCACTTTTGTTTTGGGTTTTGGCTCCATGGTACTGGTGGGTCAAGATGCCATCAAACAAGTCGATAAAGCTGGCAATATGGCGGCTCCCATGTTGGCCGAACTACTGGGAGGTAACGCCTTTCTGGGTTTTATTTCAGCGGTGTCTTTTGCTACTATCCTAGCTGTGGTGGCGGGTTTGACTCTGTCTGGAGCTGCTGCCCTGGCTCACGATATCTGGGGTCAGGTAGTTCGCAAGGGTAATTCTAATGAAACTGAACAATTAAAGATGGCTCGTTACGCCACGCTTGCCCTCGGAGTTTTGGCTGTGGTATTGGGCATGATCTTTGAAGGCCAAAATGTGGCCTATATGGTGGGTCTCGCTTTCGCGATCGCGGCCAGTGCCAATTTTCCCGCATTACTTTTATCGATGCTGTGGCGGGGCTGTAGTACCAAAGGAGCCGTGGCTAGTATGATCTTTGGTACGGTTTCATCTTTAGTTCTGATCTACTTTTCACCATTAATTCAGAAAGATATTTTGCATCAGGCTACTGCCCTGTTCCCGTTAAAAAATCCTGGACTAGTGACCATTCCGCTATCCTTTGCTGTGGGGATCGTGGTGTCATTGCTCACCCCGGAGGCTGGTGCCGACGAGCGGTTTGCGGCAGCTGAACACCGCATCGCGGGAGATTTCTAGACATACTCATTAGGAACAACCTATTTATCCAGTTACTATTTTGACCGAATTCTCTCTTGGGCTATCCCATAGCCACTTTGTTATTCTGGCTCTGCTGCTGGGTTTTGCGATCGCCCATAGCGGTCTCGCCGCCCTCCGGCCTTGGGGTGAAAGTAAAATTGGTGCCCGGTGGTATCGAGTGCTATTTGCCTTGGTCAGCATTCCTTTTGCGACTATTTTAATTATCTACTTCTTCAATCATCACAATGATGGCCTGGAGTTGTGGGATGTTCGGGCCGTTCCGGGTATTCTCGAAACCGTGTGGTTGCTCTCGGCTATTTCTTTTTTGTTTCTTTATCCGGCCACCTTCAACCTGCTCGAAGTTGCTGCTGTCTTTAAGCCCCAAGTCCGCATCTATGAAACTGGCATCATACGGATCACTCGCCATCCCCAGATGGTCGGGCAGCTGATTTGGTGTCTAGCACACTGTCTGTGGATGGGGACTAGCTTCACTCTGGTTACCTCTGCTGGTTTGATGGCGCACCACCTTTTTGCGGTCTGGCATGGTGACCAACGACTACTCCAGCGTTACGGTACTGAATTCATGGCCGTAAAAGAACGGACTTCGATCGTGCCGGGACTAGCCATTATCCAAGGCCGCCAGACTTTCCAACTAGCCGAATTTTGGCGCCCCGCTTACCTCGGCGTAGCCATCTTTGTGGCGCTATTTTGGTGGGGGCATCCCTATCTGATTTCAGCAACGGCCAGAGTTCCTTGGTAGGCAAGTGTTACAGTTCTTGACAGAGTGGTAATTCTGGCTCGCTGGCAGTGGTACGATCCCATCAAAACCTACATATATACAAGATTATGGCGGCAAAACTCTCTGGCAAGACTCCTATCTTCGGCGGTAGCACCGGCGGCTTGCTCTCGAAGGCAGATGTTGAAGAAAAATATGCAATTACTTGGACCAGCAAATCGGCTCAAGTTTTTGAGATGCCCACTGGTGGTGCGGCGACCATGAATGCAGGTGAAAACCTGTTGTATTTGGCCCGCAAAGAACAGTGCTTGGCGCTGGGCACCCAGTTGCGCACTAAATTCAAACCAAAAATCGAAGACTACAAAATTTACTGCATTACCCCTAATGGTGATTGCAATCTGGTTCATCCGAAAGATGGCGTATTTCCTGAAAAAGTCAATGCTGGTCGGGAATTTAGTGGTAAGGTTGATAGAAATATTGGCAGTAATCCTGAACCTGCCACTATCAAATTCAGTGGCAAAAAGCCCTACGAAGTTTAGGTCTTTTCGAACGAATTTAGACTAGTGGAAAAGGTGGGTTTAGCCCACCTTTTTATTGTTTTTATTTTCTCAGTAGGCTGCTCTACCAAAGCTTCAACTCTTTGCCGTCCTACTTTATGATGATTGTTAATAGTACCAACGTTCACTTTTTAAAATCCACTGCTAATGCTGTTAGCTCTGCGCCAAAATTATTAGAATACTTCAGTAATTTGTATGAGCTGATCGCCACTTTTTCAATCAGCCAAAAATCTCAGGCTACTGAGTTATGGTGCCAACTCACCGACCATAGTAATACCATTTGCTTATTAGTACATGAAGTTGATGCCTACTCGATCTGGGGACTTACCGATCAAAAAATTGATGATCAAGAAAATGACCTAATAGATACTCCACCAGAAACTGCCAGCGAATTAATGGATATTAGCTTGTGGCTGGGGCGATCTCTCTGGTTAATTGTGGCAGATTTGGCAGGGTTCGATCGAGCACAATTGTTTGAGATAGATGTTTTGAATAGCACTCTGCCCCTCCCGGCTGGGAGCAATCTTCAAGTTCATCAACCAATAGAGTGCTCGCTAGATGAATACGTCAAATTCAAAAAAAGTACTGAAATTAATAGTATAATGGTGGAATTTCAGCAAATAGTGGCCAGATACTTGGGTTCCAGCTGTGCTAGCCAAATTATGCAAGATATTCTGGCTAGTATTCCTGCTGAATTAAGCCTGAACGCCTAAAAATCCCTTAAATCTTCTTATGAAATATCGCCCTAATGCCGATGCCACGATCCTGATGGTCAAAGCCCGCCGCTGGTTGAGCAGTAGCAACATCACATTCTGGAGTCTGATATGGATGGTGGCCGCTTTGCTGCCATACTTCATTTTCAGTTTCATTATTCCCCACAGTAATAGACCAATTTGGTTCAAGATCGTCACTTACATTTTTACGGATTTGCCATTGCTGATGGCAGCCCTATTGTGTTTTCGCAACTGGCGTCACCAAAGAGTCCCCAGCGGCAAGTGGGTCTGGCTGCTGTTTAGTCTAGGCATCTTTTCTTACCTGGTGGGGGAAGTGATTTTATCTGTCTGGGAACTGTATTGGGGCTTAAAGCTCGATGGTTCCCCGGCCGATTTGGCTTTTGTGGGATTTTATGTGCTGATGGTGTGGGGATTGGGTTTGGTGATTGTTGGTCATCGGATTAGTTTAAGTTGGAAGCAGAGAGGCTTACTATTTCTAGTCTCCGCTGTCGCAATCGCGATCGCTCTCCAACTGATCAATGGCGCTGGCACGGTTATTGCTCCGGTAGTAAATCACATCACCAGCAATACTTGGGTTATCCAGTTCGATCGAGTTCTCAAGCCCTTTGCTCAAGCTTTTAACTTGTTTTATGTTCTAGCCGATGTTGTCCTCATTATCCTGGCGACCATTTTATCTTTAGGCTTCTGGGGTGGACGGTTGGGCAAGACCTGGCAAATCGTCGCCCAGGGTATTGCTTGCTTGTATGTGGCGGATGTGCGATTTGCTTACTTGGCCAAAACTACTGGTTACGAGAGTGGTGATTTCATGGAAATCTTCTGGATTGCCGGTATGTTGCAGCTCGGAATTGCCGCCGCCGTGGAGTGGGAAAATTCCTATCGGGTAAAACGATTGCTGGAGTAAGTTAGAATCTAGATGACATTGCCTTGAGTTGCCTAAATTTATGAGTCCACGGAAGCTGACAGCTGCTGATAAAAAAGAGATTGTAAAAGTCTATCGCTCATCAGCAGATAGTACAGCAGCCTTAGCCGCTCGCTATGGTGTGAGCAACTCGACAGTAAGTCGGCTGCTGAAAAGTCATATTCCAGAAGCAGAATATGAAACACTGATGTCTGAAAAACGTGGGCAAAAAGCAGACTTCAATGAAGACGAAGAAGAAAACTTTCTAGGTATGTTAGTAGAACATGTGGTAGCGGCGATCGATGAAACCGTGATACCGACGCTTACGCCTAAAATGGTCGAAAGGCAAGTTTTGGTTGTTGGCGTGCCGCAGTCGAAGCCGATCAAAAAAGGTACTCAAGAGCTTAGGCGGGTGCGCCGTCGGTCATCGGCACTTGTCGAAACTGAGCTGGAGCAACAGGCGGACGTGTTATCAGAAACGACTCCTAAACCAGTCATTAAAGCAGTTAAAAGTATTTTCATACCAGTAAACTTGGAAACAACAGCAACATTTGCCGAGAGCCAGCCGCCCGGGTTGCCATCTAATAGATTTGAGGAGGAAGATGAAGACAACGGAGAAGATCTACTAGTTTTAGCTGACATCTTGGGCGAAGAGATGGGCGGGCTGCTCGATGAAGACGAAGATGAATTCGGTGATGAAGATGATTGGTCATATGAGTTACCACCCACGGTTTTGGCTAATGATAATTTCCAAGTACAAGTACTGCCCCTATCGGCGGCTAATCTGCCGCACACTTGCTACATCGTGATTGATAAATTCGCAGAGTTAGTTGCCAAGCCGCTACGTGAATTTGCCGAACTAGGGAATATTCCCGCCGATGAAATACCCCGGCAAACCCTGCCTATTTTTGATAACCATCGGGTGGCTAAACGTTTTTCGAGCAGCCATACCAACCGGGTAATTAAGGTGCCAGATAGTAGCCTGTTTCAAAAAACCAGCCGTCACTTAGAGGCGAAAGGAATTACTCGACTACTAGTTGATGGTCAAATTTACTCTTTGAATTAGCTATGGATCTATTTGAAAAAGAGCGGCAGTTTCATGATGAATGGGCAGCTACGATCGATATTGAAGGTATTCAAGTCCGCGATTATTTTGAGGCTTGTACTGCTCCCGAAAACCGTTTTATTCTGAAACGTTTGGGGGATGTCAGCGGTAAGAAATTACTGGACTTGGGCTGTGGTGCTGGGGAAAACAGTGTATATTTTGCCAAGCGTGGGGCGCACTGTATTGCTTCAGATTATTCGCCGGGGATGGTAGAAGTAGCGCTGAAACTGGCGGCTAGCAATGGAGTGCAGGTAGAAGGGGCGACAGTGAATGCGATGGCTCTCGATTTTCCCGATCGCAGTTTTGATATTGTCTATGCCTCGAATCTTTTGCATCATTTACCCGATCCGACGGCTTGTATTCGGGAGATGCATCGGGTATTGAAACCAGGTGGCCAAGCCTGCTTTTGGGATCCTTTGACTCACAATCCGGTGATTAATGTCTATCGGCGGATGGCAACATCGGTGCGGACTGAGGATGAAACGCCGTTGAATTTTAATATTTTGGAATTTGTGCGATCGACCTTTGCACAGACAGACTATGACACTTTTTGGTTAGCAACGCTGTGGATCTTTCTACGCTTTTACTTGATTGAGAAGGTGAATCCTAATCAGGAACGCTACTGGAAAAAGATTATTATGGAGCATCAGCGCTTGGCTCCGGGCTACCGACGACTGGAGAGTATCGATTATTGGCTTAAGAAAATGCCTGGTTTGCGCAAGTATGCCTGGAATTTAGCCGTCGTCGCTACCAAGTAATGACGGTAACCAGATCTCTATTTGCTCATCGCATTTCTACAACTATCCAGTCATCCTGTATAGGAAATAAGCACCTTGGCTAGAATCAAAGTCCGTCAACATGTTAACCCTTTAGGAATTCAATATCAACAGCCGATCGTATGGCCAGATTGGTCACAGATCTATGTGCGGCCAGAACTCCCTCTCCACATCGATATTGGTTGTGCTTGGGGTCGGTTTCTGTTGACAATGGCTGAAACTGAGCCAGAATGGAATTTCCTGGGTATCGAAATTCGAGAACCCCTGGTCACTGAAGCCAATCGCATTCGAGACGATCGCCATATTCCCAACTTGCACTATGTTTTTGCGAATATAAATATTTCCTTAGCCAGTCTTTTAATCTCGCTGCCTCTGGGAGTTTGTCAGCGGATCAGCATTCAATATCCTGATCCCTGTTTTAAAAATCGCCACGCCAAGCGGCGGGTTGTGCAGCCAGAACTAGTTAATGTGTTTGCCCAACACTTAGCACCGGGTACCGAAATTTTTCTGCAATCGGATTTGGAATGGGTGGCACAGGAAATGGTCGATCGCTTTGCCGAAAATCCAGCATTTCAAAGACAAAGTAACGAATGGTTACCAGAAAATCCGCTGCCCGTAAAGACCGAACGCGAGATTGCGACCCTGAATAGAGGTCTACCCGTTCATCGGAGTATTTTTCACTTGGTGTGAGGCCAATCTTAGGCGATCGATCGCAAAGTAAAAACCGTAATCTCTGGACGACAGTTAAACCGCACGCGGGGAGTCACAATACCAACTCCCCGACTCGTATATTGAATCATTTCTTGGACTTGATATTGACCCGCCGGGTACTTGTAAGCCAACGGCGGTGTAATCCGTCGGAAGCCAGGAATATGTACTTGGCCACCGTGAGAATGCCCCGAAAGCTGAAGATCGAACTTCCCCGTAGCCGCACTAATATCCGCAAAATCTGGCTCGTGAGCCAAGAGAATTGCGCCCTGGGAGTTCCCCATTTTAGCCAAAATTGGTTGCAGATCGGCTTGTTTGGCCAAGAAATCTCGCACCCCGGCAATTTGTAAGCGATCGCTACCGCGCTGAATCATGGCCAAGTCGTTTTCCAAGACTTTGATTCCCAGATCCTGCATGGTTTGATTGAATTGGGGATTAGACCAATGATCATGGTTGCCCAGCACCGCCAAAATTCCATCGGGGGCATGTAGTTGCTGCAAGCCTGTGGCCAGAGTTGGTAAAGATTTTAGCGGTGCCAGACGATTGTGGCCAGCACCAGTTACCTCGGTGATTGTATCCAGAAATTTTAAATGGGGCATGGCTTGATAAGGTGCAGTTTTCCCCTCATGTTTTTCCCCTGGTGGCTCAAATATTGCGCCAGTGATATAGTCGCCAGTCATCACTATTAAATTAGGCTGCTCTTGGGTAATCAATTTCACAATTTTTTGCAAGCGATCAGTATCCCGCAAATTATCAATATGCAGATCTGTCAGCTGCACGATCCGATAGCGATCGAACGCCGCTGGTAAATGGGGCAAGGTGAGAGTCACCTGATGTACGTCATACCAGCCCGGTTCAATATGAAAAACGTAAGTCAAGAACAATAAACTAACCGCCAAAATCATACTGAGACTGCGGATCAACCACCGCCATAAACCATGCGATCGACGTTTTTTGCTGGGAGGAGTATCTTTACGCGCATTCATAGGCTTACTTGCTTGGTAGCTTGTATTGTTCCACTATCCTTTTAGCAAATTCTGGGACATGCTGCGCTAATTTTTCTGGGTAATGTCGTTTAACAAACAAATAGTTGCGGGTGAAATGGGAATCGATCGAGAACCGGGCATATTCCAGACCCTTCGGACCTATTTTTTCGATGACCACGCCCAATATTTTGGCGAACCACATTGGCAAGGTTAAAGCCTGATCGTAAGCTCCAATGCTCTGCTGCACTGCTTCCTTGCGATTACCTTTACTGTTTACTGGCTGAGTTTCCAGCAAATCCTGCACCATATCTAGCATCTCTTGACCGCGTTGATTGCGCACCACAATCCACTGCCAGCCAAAGGGGGCACCCATATAGCCCACCACCAGATCCGCCAAAGAATTTACATAGTCGAAGCAGCTCAGACACGAAGGCGCAAACACATCCTTTAGTTCTTTGGTGTTGAGTCCAAAGAAAGGTACCAACTCAGTAGAGCCGTCTTCGTGTTTGAAATGCACATTAAAATCTTGCATGAATTCGTAATAGACAACCGTCTCTGGCGATCGACTTGTAGTTTCTAAAAATTTCTGCAAACCCGCCCGACTCACATTATCGGTACAGGGAGTGCCTAAGACGTAAAGTTTTTCTAGCCCCAGTTCTTTTTCGACAGCGCGTAGCGCCTGAATCTGGCAACCAACCCCAATTACCAATAGCTTTTTCATCCCAGAATTAGCCACCTGCTCTAGTACCGATAAATTGGGTGATAGGGTCGGCTTGTTCACCCGGGCTGCTAAAATCTCTGCCCGGTTGCGGGCAATGACCGGCTGGGGCTGAAACCGATCGTCTGGGCTATTTTGGACGCAGACCACGCCTTCCACCAAACCATGTTCGAGCATCTGAATGGCGATCGTACTGACGATACCGGTCCATTGCGCCCCCGGGATGGGATCGATCTTGCGCGCTGCCATCATCTGATCATGCACCCCAAAGTACAGATCATCCTGCCGTTCCAAATCCCGACTCCGCCCATGGGTCTGGGTTTCTAGCGCCGGAATCTGCTGATTAATAAAGGCGCAGGCTTCTTTGACGTAGTGAATATAGTAGGTGTCACATAGTCCACATTCGCTGCACAGCTCTTTCGCTGGACGGTGGCTACTGGGTTTCAACGCTTTAGATTTAAGGTGTTTGGCGGTCATACAAGAATTTTCAAGGTAGTGGGGCGTTGTATAGTTTTACATTAACTTCGATCAAGAGATTTTTGCACTGGGTCAATTCTGTTAAAATGGCATTAACTCCAATTTACTACTCGGTTGTTGCTAAGTAACACGACCATGGGTGTGGGCGCGATCCCCCACTTTTTTTGCGCTCAATAATGGCCGCTAGTCTGTTACGGAAGCCAGCGTTTTGCCACTTTATTAGATATGACTCATCCCCTCATTCCCCCGATCATTGACTTAGCCCAGCCCGTCGCCGCAGACCTAGGTCTGGCCGTCGTCGCAGCGGTGTTCTATACCAACGAACGCCCACCTGTACTGCGTGTTGATATTCGCAGTCTAGATGCGGAAACTGGTTTAGTCGACTGTGAAAAGATGAGTCGATCGCTAGAAGCCGCCTTAGACGAAGCGGAATTGATCCCATTTCCCTACAACTTAGAAATTTCTAGTCCCGGTGCAGCTAATACACTGACCACCGATCGAGAATTTGAAGTTTTTCGAGGCTTTACAGTATCAGTGCAGCTTCACCAACCGCTCAAAGGTAAAACGACGTTTAAAGGACAACTCAAAGAACGAGATGAAGCAACCATTCATCTCACCCAAAAAGGCAAAGTTGTCAATATTCCTCGCGAATTAGTCAACGCCGTCGTTCTAGACAGCGATTAGTCATATTGCCCTGAACCTATCTACCCTCACTAATAACCACAACTGAATATGCCAGCGAAAAAGTCAAGTAAATCAAGCAAAGCAGAAAAAGCTGCTAAAACTGTCAGTCTACCCGGGCTGAGTGCCATGATTACCGAGATTAGTCAAGACCGAAATCTACCAGTAACTGCCGTGCAGCTAGCCTTGCGGGAAGCCTTGCTGAAGGGCTACGAACGTTATCGGCGGGCACAGCATTTGGACCAAATGCATTTTGAAGAGGAGTATTTTGACAACTTTGATGTCCAGCTGGATTTAGAAGATGAATCCTTTCAAGTAATTGCCACCAAGGTGATTGTAGAAGAAGTCACGGACGACGATCATGAAATATCTTGGTCAGAAGTCAAGAAACTATTGGGTGGTAACAGCGAGGGCGACGCGGCAGTTGCTGAACTGCCCGAGACTCAAATTGGCGACTCGGTGCTGCTGGATGTTACTCCCAACCAAAAAGATTTTGGTCGGATGGCGGCTATTCAGGCTAAACAAGTGCTAGCCCAAAAGCTGCGTGATCAACAGCGTAAAATTATTCAAGAGGAATTTGAACACTTAGAAGGCTCCGTAATTATCGGCAAAGTGTTGCGTTTTGAGCGTCAGTCCGTAATTTTGTCGGTGAGCAGTGGTTTTGGTCAACCTGAGGTCGAAGCTGAGCTGCCCCAAAAAGAACAGCTGCCCAAAGACAATTACCGCATTGGTCGGTCTTTCCGCGTCATCATGAAAAAAGTGCGGGATGGCTCCCAGCGAGGGCCACAGTTGATGGTTTCTCGCACCGCTGCTGGTCTAGTCGTAGAACTATTTGCCACCGAAGTACCAGAAATCGAAGAAGAAATTGTGCGGATTGTGGCCGTTGCCCGTGAAGCCAACCCGCCTTATCGGAATGTCGGGCCGCGTACTAAAATTGCTGTGGATACTCTAGAAGGTGATGTCGATCCAGTGGGAGCCTGCATTGGGGCGCGGGGTTCACGTATTCAAGTTGTCGTGGATGAATTGCAAGGTGAAAAAATTGATGTGATTCGGTGGTCACCAGATCCCGCTACTTACATCTCCAATGCTCTCAGCCCGGCCCGGATTGATGAGGTGATTTTGGTTAACCCTGAAGATCGCCAAGCCCATATTTTGGTGCCGGAGGATCAACTTAGTCTGGCGATCGGCAAAGAAGGCCAAAACGTGCGCTTGGCAGCCCGCTTAACTGGCTGGAAAATCGACATCAAGGATATTGCTAAGTATGATGCCGTCGCGGCTATGGCCGAGGTTGAAGCCCAGCGCGCTGCTTATCCTCAGCAAGAACCAGATGAATACGAGTACGAAGAGGACTAAGGCATGCAAAACTACCGCCGCTGTATTAGTTGTCGGCAATTGATCGATCGACTATTGCTGTGGCGGGTGGTTCGTCTATATCCACAACATCTTGTCCAGCTAGATCAAGGCATGGGACGCTCGGCTTATCTCTGTCCGCAGGCTAGCTGCCTAGCGACGGCTCAAAAGAAGAATCGGTTGGGTCGGGCTTTGAAAGCTTCGGTACCAGAAGATGTCTATCAGCAACTGCACAGCCGACTGATTAGCTAGTGGTTTTACCGATCGGGCAACAGGATGTTATAAAAAATCACACTAGCCATTCTTCAGTGGTTGGGTGGCTCAACAGCACTTGTCTGAACTGAAGTTAGCTGTGACTGAGACAGATTGAAGAATTCATGGCAGAATAGACTATAATCACAAATCCAAAATTTACATGGCATGTCTGTTTGCAGCTTCAGTTCCAATTTGTTCAGCGACTTACGTAAGTATTGATAATCGGGGTGATGCACGGAGAAAAGGTTTTTAAGCACTGAAGCAGCCTAGCGTGGGCTTACAGTGTATCTATTAACCAGAGGCTAGCACCTTCCAATTAACAGATTTTTTGAGCCTTGTCTCTGGTAGCAGCGTCAGGCCAACGGCATATTTCAAACAGGAACTGACAGGTATTACGAGGGCGCAGTGGATGAACAACAGCAAAGTTAGAATTTATGATTTATCTAGGGAATTGAATTTGGAAAACAAAGATATACTGATGGTCTGTGAAGAGTTGAATATTGCAGCCAAGAGTCATAGCAGTACCATCTCCGAAGCAGAAGCTGTCAGGATTAGAGCGGCGGCTGAAAAGCTCGCTAATCGTTCAGCGCAAGCTAAAAAGCAGCCGACAGTGGAAAAAGATAAAGCCGAGCGGCAGCCCGCTGTCAAGGATAGTGGTGAGAAAAAACCTCAAATTTTGCAAATTCGGCATAAAAATCAGGAAGAATCCAGCGTTGAATCTGTGACAGCACCGAAACCGACTGCTCCGTCTACTGCTCCTACGTCGCTTATGTCTCCCAGCAATCCCGAACGTCCAGTCTCGCGGCCATCGGTAGCCGCCATCATGCCTGTCTCTGGGCAAGAGCAAATTCCGGTGGGGCGGTCTGCCTCAGATCAAGTGCCGACCAGGACTCAGCCGACTCGCTCGCCAGAAAAAAATGGTAGCGAACCAGTACGGTCAGAAAATCCAGTACGGCCAGTGATCAAGCCAGTATTAAAGGTCGTTGGTGCCCCGGCGCGGCCAGCTGCTAACAACGCTGAGCGTCCGGCTCGTCCCGCTGGGGAGCGGCGACCACAGCGAGAAGTTGCGCCAGCACTACCAGAACTTAATCGTCCACAGCGCAAAATCGTTCAGATTAAGCCATTGGCATCGGTAGGATCAGTACCTGGTGGAAATATTGGCGATGATGATGACTCGATTGATGTTATTGATAATGTCGAGAAGCTAGAACTGCGGCGGCCTACTCTACCGAAGCAAATCAAAAAGCCTAAGGCTTGGTCTAAAGGGGAAGAAGAGGAAGCTGAAAATGCCGCCAAAGCGGCCAAGGTCGCTGGCAAGAAACGTAAATCGCAAGTCATTGTCGATGACGATGACGATGATGATGAAGATGGACAGGGCGAAGATGGTACTGCTGTAGTTGTTAGTCTTTCGATCGTCAGACCGCCAAAGCCTGCTAGTGCTCAGCGAGTGGCTACTCCGATCGCGGCACCAGCTCGCAAAAAACCCAGTCGCGGTGGAGAAGGTAATCGCCATCACGATCGACGGAAGGAAGCAAAAGCGGTTGCGGAGAAACCAGAATTTATTACATTGGGCGGTAGTTTGACAGTCCGCGACCTGGCTGACATGCTGGTTGTACCCGAAACAGAAATTGTTCGGCAGCTGTTCTTTAAGGGGATTGCCGTCAGTGTTACCCAAATCCTGGATGTGGCGACCGCCACGATGGTAGCCGAAGAAATGGGCATCTTAGTGGAAACTAAGGAAGAACAAGCTCCGGCCACGAAGGTAACGGAAATGCTCGATGTTGCCGATCTTGATAATCTGCACCGTCGGCCACCCGTTGTCACCATTATGGGTCACGTAGATCATGGTAAAACTACCCTCTTGGATGCCATTAGAGAAACCAAAGTGGCACAGGGCGAAGCTGGCGGCATTACTCAGCATATCGGTGCTTACCATGTGGATGTCACTCACAATGGCAAGATGCAGCAAGTCGTCTTCTTAGATACTCCTGGTCATGAAGCCTTTACCGCCATGCGAGCGCGGGGAGCTAGGGTTACTGACGTAGCCATCTTAGTGGTAGCGGCTGATGATGGGGTGCGGCCACAGACGATCGAAGCTATCCGTCACGCGCAAGCAGCGGAAGTACCGATTATTGTGGCCATTAACAAAATGGATAAGCCCGGGGCGAACTCCGATCGGGTGCAGCAAGAGTTGACCTCTTATGGTCTGCAGTCAGAAGCTTGGGGTGGTGATACGGTGATGGTACCGGTCAGTGCACTCAAGGGCGAAAATCTGGATACTCTGCTAGAAATGATTCTACTGGTAGCCGATGTTGAGGACCTCCAAGCCAATCCAAATCGGCCAGCCAAGGGCACCGTCATTGAAGCCCATTTGGATAAAGCCAAGGGACCAGTGGCAACTCTGCTCATCCAAAATGGCACCCTGCGGGTAAGTGATACGTTAGTAGCGGGTCATGTCTTCTGTAAGGTACGCGCCATGGTAGACGATCGTCTCCAGCGGGTGGAAGCAGCGAGTCCGTCCTTTGCCGTTGAGGTCTTGGGGATGAGCGATGTACCAGCAGCTGGCGACGAGTTTGAAGTGTACTTGAGTGAAAAAGAAGCCCGGGCTGTGGCGGACAAGAACTCCGAATCCTATCGTCATTCTCGCCTCCAGCAGATGATGTCTTCACGACGGGTCACGCTCAACACGCTGTCGGCGCAAGCTCAAGAAGGCGATCTCAAAGAATTGAACTTGATTCTGAAGGCCGATGTCCAAGGTTCGGTGGAAGCAATTCTGGGTTCCTTACGCCAGTTACCCCAAAAAGAAGTCCAAGTCCGGGTGTTGTTCTCAGCTCCTGGGGAAGTCACTGAAACTGACGTTGACTTGGCTGCTGCCAGTGGTGCGGTGATTGTCGGCTTTAACACTAGTTTGGCTAGTGGGGCGCGGGCATTGGCCGATACTTCTGGGGTGGATATTCGAGAGTACGACATTATCTATAACCTATTGGATGATATCCAAGCGGCGATGGAGGGTTTACTCGATCCCGAACAGGTGGAAGAACCGCTGGGTCAAGTGGAAGTCCGAGCGGTCTTCCAGGCTGGCCGGGGGAATATTGCTGGTTGCTATGTGTTGAATGGGAAGGCGGTGCGGAACTGTCAAATTCGGATCAAACGCGGTGATCAACTGGTCTTTACGGGTGTGCTGGATTCGCTGAAGCGGGTCAAAGATGATGTGAAGGAAATGAATGCTGGGTTTGAATGTGGTATTCGTCTCGATCGCTTTAATGACTGGAAGGAAAAGGACATTATTGAAACTTTCCAATTTGTCAGTAAGCGCCGGACCTTGACAGTTTAGGCTGCCATCAACTTTAAGCCATCTAGATTGTTAATGCCATCTAGATGGCTTTTTACTGGATAGTGGGCTGAACGCTCGTCTTTGGGCGTTATTAGACGAAAGTAGTAATGCTTAATGTGGATGGCAATCGGTTTCACGGCTTATACCATACTCACGGGCTAGCTCGGCTTTTGGTTGACCTCCTTCAGCTTTCTTTCTCATAGTGTTTGCCTGTCTGGGGGATAGAGCTTTTTTGCGCCCTTTGTAGACTCCGCGTTCTTTGGCTAGGGCGATTCCTTATAACTGGCGTTCGCGGATGAGTGATCGCTCGAACTCTGCAAAGGCACCCATGAACGACAGTAGCAAAGTGGCCATCGGTGAATCCTCACCTGTGAAGACAAGGCTTTCCTTGACGAATTCGACGCGAATCCCGTCCTCTGTTAGCTCTTGCACTAGGCCGCGCAGGTCATCGAGGTTACGAGCCAAGCGAGCCATGCTGTGTATAATAATGGTGTCTCCCTCACGGGCAAAGGATTTCAGAGCATCGAGCTGTGGACGATGGACATCTTTACCTGATGCTTTATCGGTGAAGGTTTTATCTACTTTGATGCCTTCGAACTGCCTTTCTGGGTTCTGGTCAAAACTGCTAACCCTGACATAGCCTAATTTCTGACCTTTTGATCTTTTCAAACTGACCTCGAATTAGTGTGTCAGGATAGGGTCTAAAACCTAGAGAGAAGTGTGTCAAGAAAAAGCTAAAATGACCCTATTCTGACGTGAAAGCACACCCAAGCCTGACATCAGATTGAGGTGTACTTCATTCTGACACTACATAATGTTTAGAAAGGATGTTCAATTTTTGAAGAAATTGTTATAACGTTCGCAATCACCGGACGCAGACAAACTTTGCAACTTAACCAACCATATTG
>CAXTSZ010000042.1:23325-30370 GCA_964247125.1 uncultured bacterium | reverse complement strand
TAAATAAAGACGGTAGCACTACTTACCGGATGCCTTTTGTAACGATCGAGAATATCTTGGTGATCGATGCCAACACCATCTTAGTTGCCAACGACAACAACTATCCCTTCTCGATCGGTCGGCCACCCGGCATCGATAATAACGAGATTGTCCAAATCACCCTTGATAGACCCCTGAACCTCAGTCCTCTAGTCGGACTCGCCGCTCAAAGTGCCAACAGCACCAATGTTGCCGGTACTACTGGCGCTGACAATTTAATTGCAGGAGTGACTCCAGGGTTCAGTGGCAATAATAATTTGGTCTTCACAGGTGCCGGTAACGACACAGTAGACAGTCCGATCGCTGGGGTGATTGCCGGTAAAAATCGTGTTGATCTCGGCAGTGGCAACGATACCATCTATATCGCCAATAGCGATCGCGTTTTTGGCAGTGCTGGTAACGACACCTTTGAAGCAACCGATGCTAGAGACTACCGAGCTTCTGGTGGCGCTGGTAATGATACCTTCTACTTGGGTACTAATGGTCGCAATCTTGGCGGCGATGGCGACGATAAGTTCTTTGCCACGACTGGCGGCGGCAACATCCTTTCGGGTGGCGCTGGTGCTGACCAGTTCTGGATCTACGGCGGTGAAGCTCCGGCTAGCTCCAACACTGTTCTAGACTTCCAGGCTGGCACTGATGTCATTGGTATTCAAAGTGGTGGAGTCATTAAGTTTGCTGACTTAGTGCGCACGGGCAACACCATTGCAATTGGCGGGAATACGATCGCTACCTTCACTGGTATCGAAACTACCACGCTGACCGCAGCTAACTTTGCTTTTATCTAACGATCGAATTTAAATTCGATTAACTTCGATTAAGCTGGACAGTCTGAACTAAGTTTGGACTGTCCTATTTTCTGGATTGCTTCTTGGGATTCATGCCGATATTAAAACTCAAGCTGATCCGCAATTCTTCACTCCTGTTCATATCTACACCATGCAACAGCCAACTGGGAAACAACAACATTGTTCCAACGTGGGGCTTGTAGCTGATCTTGGGTATAGTCCATAAATTAAACTCTTCCACTGGAGGAATCAACATCTGGGAGGCCGGACGAGGGTCAGAAAAAAAGATACCCCCACAGTGCTCAGAAGCTTGTAAGTAGTAAACTCCGCTCAATATCGAATTGGGATGATTGTGGACAGAATTGGAGGCCATTTTGCCGTTCACGATCGCCCAGCAAGTAGTGATATTTAGTGAGAATTGCTGTAAATCCCAGCGCAAAAAGGTCGCAATTTCCAACACATTTTGATGGATAATTTGCGTAAAACCAACAAAGCTAGGACGTTCATGTAAATTATTGACACTGTGCCAACCCAAGACATTCGACCACTTCTCACCCTGTTGATCGCGCTGACGTTCGGCATCGACTTCTGCCAACAAAGCTAAATTTAATTCTTGAGGGTTATTGATCTCAAAATGCCACACCGGAGTAGGAAACCAATCAGTTCTGGAGCCAGCCATAGTTTTTATTCACACAACTAAAGGTTTAAACGGACACAAACTCATCCCAATTACTTTATTTCTGGGCTAAACAGTCATGTAAATCTTCTGTGATCACTAGATTAAATTTTGATTAAAAGTCAATTAAGCCCTGATATCACTGAAGTTGCGCAATTAAATAAAATTATTTTTTTTAGTTCCATGTATAGAGAAATACCTGACTCAACTAAATCTCATGGCAAACTACAGAGCAGTTAGTCTGTCAATATTACCTCACCTAAATAATTAAATCATAAAGTTATGGAAGCTCTCTCCTTCGATACAGCGCAGCCTAGTCAACTCATTGGGCTAGGTGGTTACACTGTAGATCCAATTTTTACTGTTGGTGACAAAATCGGCAACTATGTTCCGCCCGGTATTCTTGATGGGATTGGAGCGTTCTCTCTCAACGATACAACCGTACGGTTGTATGTCAACCATGAATTAGGCAATACCGTAGGTTATAACTATACCCTCAAAAATGGTACGCAATTGCCTGGTGCCCGCGTTAGTTACTTTGATGTTGACAAACGCACCCTGCAAATCACTGATTCTGGTCTTGCATACGACACAATCATCAACCGTGCTGGCAAGGTGGTAACGTCTGCTGCTGACGTCGAAAGTGGTGGTTTTGGTCGCTTCTGTTCGGCAGCTTTATTTGAAGCAAACCAATTTGGCAACGGTATTGGTCTAGCCGATCGTATTTTCTTCACGGGTGAAGAAAGTAGTCTCAACTCCGAGTATGCCCTAGACACCAAAACCAACACTCTGTATGCTTTGCCCTGGTTCGGTCGTGCTGGATTTGAAAACGTTGCTGAGTTGAACACAGGCAGCAAAGATAAAGTTGCTTTTTTGATCGGTGATGATCGCGGCGTGGGCAACCCCCTACTGATCTATGTCGGTGACAAAGTTGCGGGTGGTGGTTTCTTAGAAAGAAATGGTCTGACTGGCGGTAAACTCTATGCCTGGACAGCCGATGATCCAACTAGCGCCACCGATCCAATTGAACTAGATCCCAGAGAATTTTCTGGCACAAACAAAACTCTCAATGGTAAGTTTGTAGAAATCAAGCAATTTGACGGTAACTCCAAAGGTGCTAATGGTTACGATGCTCAGGGTTTTGCCACCCAAGCAAAACAGGATGCACTCTATTTAGAAGCTAAAGCGTTCCAATTTGCTCGGATTGAGGATGTCTCAACCAATCCTAAAAATGGCACCCAAGCTGTTTTCAATGCCACTGGTCGCGACACCCTGTTTGGCGGAACAGCAACGGCTCCGGGTATATCCACTTGGGGAACCACATACAAAATCGATTTCAAGTTCAATGACATTGCCAAGGGTGATATTACCGGCAATATCAACATTCTGTATGATGGCAACGATGCTGACAAAAGAGACTTCGGGATTCGGAGCCAAGACAACTTAGACTGGGCTGATGATGGCAAAATTTACATTCAAGAAGATCCCGCTTTTAGTGGCTTTGGTAAAACCTCTGGCTTTGCCAACTCGATTTTCTCGATCGATCCTTCAGCACCCGATCCTTCCAAAACTGTAACCCGCATCGGTATCTCCGATCGATCGGCAGCAGGGCTTCCCGCCACTCAAATCGATAGCGCACCAACTGACATCGGCAACTGGGAAACCTCTGGTATTCTTGATGTCTCTACGTTGTTTGGGAACAAACCTGGCGAATTATTTATTTTTGACACTCAGGCACACTCTTTGGTCAATGGCACAATCATTACTGCCACTAATATCGATGGCAATAAAGATGGTACAGCCACCGCCAACGAAAACTTGGTTGAAGGTGGTCAGTTAGCCTTCTTAATTGCGCCTAAAGCTAATCTCATCCAAAGCTCAGCGCTAGTTGCTGGCAGCGCCGCCGCCGACACCATCGAAGCTGGCATCACCAAAGGTTTTGATGGCGTTAATGATGTCATCTTTACCGGTGCTGGCAATGACACCGTCGATACCGTAATTGCTGGTGCTTTAGCGAGTAACAACCGGGTTGATACAGGCAGTGGCAACGATACCATCTATATCGCCAATAGCGATCGCGTTTTTGGCAGTGCTGGTAACGACACCTTTGAAGCAACCGATGCTAGAGACTACCGAGCTTCTGGTGGCGCTGGTAATGATACCTTCTACTTGGGTACTAATGGTCGCAATCTTGGCGGCGATGGCGACGATAAGTTCTTTGCCACGACTGGCGGCGGCAACATCCTTTCGGGTGGCGCTGGTGCTGACCAGTTCTGGATCTACGGCGGTGAAGCTCCGGCTAGCTCCAACACTGTTCTAGACTTCCAGGCTGGCACTGATGTCATTGGTATTCAAAGTGGTGGAGTCATTAAGTTTGCTGACTTAGTACGCACTGGCAACACCATTGCAATTGGGGGGAATACGATCGCTACCTTCACTGGGGTAGAAACTTCTACCTTAACCGCAGCTAACTTTGCCTTTATCTAATTTCAGTTAAAGAAATGGCATTGATTACATAGATTTACATAAAATAAGATGAGCGGAACTTAAATCCGCCCATCTTATTTTTTAATCCTTACTTAACTTTTCAATAGATCATTCTTAATGCTGAAAGACTAATGTCAATCATAAAAGTCCACTTGGTGATATTACAAAGGCTCTTAAAATGACAACTGTTAATGGCACGGCCAACAACGACACATTATTTATTGGCAGCGGTAGAAGCAACGATGTATTACTTGGTTTAGCCGGCAACGACTACTTAGATGCTTTAGCAGGAGCAGGCAATAACATCCTACGCGGGGGTGAAGGCGATGATGAACTATATGCATACAGCAACGACCAACTCTTCGGAGAAGCTGGTAATGACACTCTGTCATCGGACGGGAATGGTAACAACACCTTAGATGGCGGCGATGGTAACGACACCATCTATGCCGATCGGAATGATCTAGTTTTCGGCGGTGCCGGCAATGATACTATTTTTGGTGGTCAGGGTGGAAATACCATCACGGGCGGTAATGGTAAAGATACTTTCGTTTTGGCTACCGCAACGCTGCCCACCTCGGTAAATACTATTACTGACTTCCGGGCTGGCACAGACACACTCAAAATATTTGGCATCCCCGGCGGTATCGGTGACGATATTACCAAGCTAACTGCTGTCCAGCAGGGTAATGATACTTTGCTCCGAGCTGGTACGGTGGATTTAGCTTTGCTCAAGGGTATTCAAGCAAATTCAATTACTGATGTATTGAATCCAGCTTTGAGACCAATCGCGGGTATTGGTTCAACCAAAAATCTGTTCATCACCGATGGCTCTACCGCAGGTTGGAGCGTTAATGCAGTAAGTCAGAAAGTCAGTAACAAAGTCAATGAAATAGGCATCTTTGCTGTGGATGATGCCACAGGCAAAATTGGAGGTGTTGCACCTGGGACAGCGGCTTACCTTAAATTGGTAACAGACTCCGCCAAGCCAATATTTTCAACTTTAGCTAATAATTTCTTTAGTACCAGCTCTAGAGAAATCGAACTAGATCCCAATAAAACCTACGAATTTTTTGAGGTGCAAGATGGATCTATTTACGATCTTCAACAACAAATTGCTAGTGGCAAAACACCAACTAATATTCTATTCTCTCTACCAGATGTGACTGGGAGTAGTGCATTCAAGGTCACTCCGAACAGTGCGAATGATGGCTACAAAGTATCAGTTAATAACGATGAGCTAGTCTTAAATGTGACAAAACTGGCTAGTACCACTCCAAATATTCCGATCGGTGCAAAGTCTCAAGGATTGGCTCAAGGACGCATCATCGATTTATCGGATGCGATTTATGCCGGAAAAACCCTCAAAGCCGATATTACAACCAGGAGTGATGCGGCCTACAACGATAACATTGCTTTCTACGTGGTGGAAGACGCTGTTTTAGGTACCATTAAACTTGCTAATGGTAGTACGCTCAAACCGGGCGATGCTAACTACGCCGTTGAAGCAGTTAAAAGTGCGGTATTACTAGCAGGTAAAACTGATACCAAACTAAATCAAGACATCGTTGGTGGCAAAATTTACGCACCAGTCCTAGTTGCGCAAGGCACATTAAATGACTTTGTCACCAAAAATCCTACCAATGGTGGCGATGGTACGGCTATTCACGCCTACTTCAACTATCTGGGAGCCAATTCTGACAAACTAGATCACTTCCGCCTCATTGGAAACAATACCTTTGGTGCAGAAGATCTGTTTGGTGGTGGCGATCGCGATTTCAACGATATCGTAATCCAAGTCAAAGTAAGCTAGTTTTTCTTTCCAAAAATAGACAAGAGCGGGAGAGCGTAAATACTCACTCTCCCGCTCTTGTCTGGATACAATTAAAGATCAATTAGCTTAATAGCTCAGAAAGCTGCCTTAAATCCCAGTCAATATTGTTAAAGACAGGGATATCAGTATATTCTGCCAGTTCTCGAATAGCCAATGGCGAACTAGAACAGACTCCAGAGATGGCATCAGGAACTAGATCAAACTCCTGCTTGAGAACGTTCAGCCCACCAATGGCACCAAAGGTATCGTGAGCCGCAAATATTAATTTATGAATGCGCGATCGGACATCCGGCGATCGCAGAAGCATTGCTGTTTCTCTTTGCAAAATGCCATCAGCGAGTTCCACCACCCAGTAATTTTTGGAATTATTGGCATATTTCAGGTCAATATCGTTAAAAATCTTGACTACTTCTGATTGTCCTAAAAGATAAGTGGAAGGAAACCCAAAATGAGTAAAATCATTAATAATGGAAGCGCCAGCATCTTGCATATGCAGAATATCCTTGAGGCTAGCCGTACCAGTAACCTTAGAGGCGCGCACATCATAGCCCATTGATGTCAAAGCCCAACAGCAAGCCGTAGCACTAGTACTCTTGCCAGCATTCATACTAGTTCCCACCACCAGCAATAACTTCGATCTTTCCTCTTTTTTTTCTGATTTTTTAGGTTTAATCAAAGAATATTGACGAGTGTTCAACACTTTTCCGTCTGCATCACAAACATAACCCAAAACTTTGATATGAGTAGGCTCACCAATCGAAGAATTTTTCACTTGAACATTGCCAACAATCCCCGATCTTGCTAACAGATCAACTTTGGTAGTTACTTCCGTGGGAATAAAACCTTCATAGAAGTCTGGGGCATAACGATTGCCAAAGACAAAGATACCGGTAGAGCCTTCATTGATGCGATGAATTCTACCTAGCTTATTTTCTAATTCGGTATGTTGACCTAACCTGGTAACTTTGCCAAAGATCACATCCCCAATTTCTGGCTGTTTATCTTGAAAATCATAATACTTAATTTGTTTGCGATTGATTGTATAAGCCGCACTAGGAAGAATATACCAGTCTGGAATCTTATTCATCTAATTTAACTACTCAGAGATTTACATACCAAGCTTTTTTCAACACAAACTTAAAAAGATACATCTGGAGCAAGTTGACAAATCATCAACTACCCAGAACCCGGTAGGGTCTTCACCCTACCAGTTCGATAAAA
>CAXTSZ010000042.1:0-23225 GCA_964247125.1 uncultured bacterium | reverse complement strand
AATGATCAGTTACCAGCACTCTCAACACTCTGACTAAGTTTTTGCAAACTTGCCAGCAAGGTACCTTTAGCCTGCTTACTAGCAATACCCGTATTAACCGACTTAATGCTATCTTCGACAGCCTTATAAGTATCAGCAGATTTGGACTTTACACCATCTTGCACAGCCTGCCAGGAATCCGAAAATTTAGCAAATTCAGTTTTTGCTTCATCTAATTTGCCAGCTTCGACCGCAGTCTTGGTGGCATCAATGACTCCCTGCAAAGCCGCCAAACTAGCCTTAGAAACGGAACTACCCGCACCACCACTATTATCCAAAGAAGTTTCCGCAGATTCAGTGGCCGCTGGCACAGCAGCAGTATCAGGAGATGCCAGAGGAGAAGCTGCGACGGTCTTAGAGACCGCTGGCTTAGACGAAGCTGGAGATACTGGCGAACTAGTGGAAGATGGCACTAGCGGCGTTTCAGAGGAAGCGACCGGAGAAGTTGAAGTAGTCGGATTACTTGTAGGGGATGTCGCAGTAGTATTATCTCCACAACTAGTCAAAGACAAAACCAGCAAGCCAGCACACCATAATTGCCATTTTTTCATAAGAATTCTCTCAAATAAATAAGTTCGTACCATAGCAACTTAGCCATATTCCAAGAAAGCTAAGTAGACTAATCAGCCTTCAATGATACTTCCATATCAACACCAATCGATTCATTTTCGCTGGCATTTAATTTCAGGTAGGAAGCATCCTGCTCGTCAAACTCTTCACCAGATAGATCGAGCGAGCGCGATTCGACACGATACCATTCGTGCCAGTTGCAGACCACCAGCCAAGTGACTGACAGCAGAGCAGCGATACTCAAGGTCAGACCATTGTAGTTGTTTAAAAATCCCAATACTGGCAAAATCAACCCAGTAATAGTACAGATAATAGCAGCCAGCGAAGAACGCCAATTTTTCCCTAAACCCCAAGCTAGTGATAGCAAAAACAGCGAGAAAACCAACCAAAGAACTTCTGGAGTGATATAAAAATTGGTGAGTTCAGTTTTAACTAAACGATTGGTGTACACCAGTGTTAACACACTAGCCACGACTATGCCAGCACTAATTACGATATCCCGTAACCGCAATGGAATGGAGAGATACAGCGAAAACAGCCACCACAACCAAATAAATGGAGTCATGAGAATTAGACGGGGTAAGATACCAGTCTGAGCAGCGGGAGTAGCCACCAGGCCGGCTCCAAAGGGATAGGGTACTGAGGCACCATCCGCAAATGTCCAAGAGAGCGTCTTACCATTTGGGCGTTTTTCGGCACGACTAGGTAACAATCCATTCAGCACATCGAGATTCGGAAAGTTGCTATCGATCGACAAATTAAAGTTGGATAACAATTCACCTTTGGTTTTATACAACCACCGCGGCGATCCCTGGGCTTGATATAAGACCCGCAGCTGACCAGTTCCATTCGTGGCAACCTGGAGCGGAAACTCATAGTTACCAGAGTTATTCCGTGCCAGCCTTTGGCCATCCTGTTCTACCACAAAATTCTCTAGTACCGAGAAGCCGCTAGGTGGAGCAATAGTAGCAATCAATTTCTCCACACCGGGCACCGTATTTTTCACATCATATTCACCCAAAAAGTTCACGCTGTATAATGCTCGCTCTGGATTCTGTACTAGGATTTTAGATATTTTCACCTGAATATTAGAACTACTCACTGGCAAAATTTTAGTAATATCTCTTTCGTCCCGAACTTTGGATATTTTGCCACCCACCTCTGTCATGTAGCTATAGGGTTCTTTGACGGTGTAACGAATTTGGGGTGACAGCTGTTCGAGCTGCGGCGCAGTGATAGCCGACCTAGCAAACCGCGAATATTCCCAGAAATGAGCGCGATTGGCTAAGGTGAAACACAGCAGGCTACTAACGATCAACATCATCAAAATCACCGCAGCATGTTGCAAAAGCTGAAGCAGTTGGGTGTAGCGAATCATCCAACTACCCAAAACGAAGGTAGAAGATTCTTGCTGAGGCTTGAGCGAAAAATTCAACAGGGCGATCGCCAAACCCAAGCCAATGACCATCAATCCAAAAACGGCGATTCCGATCGGAAGACTACGGGCGATCGCAACCAGTTGCTGAGGCTGAGTCAAATCCGGTAGCCCCGGAATACCTGACCAGGAGCCGGATACAGCCAACAGCAAATCTGTGGAGATAAAACAGTTAAAAATCGGCATTTAAACTCAGCTGTAGTGATTTTGGATAGTCGCTGGGTAGTGACCAAAAAAGAATCCCACGCTCAGGTTAAGAGTGGGATAAAATCAAGTTAATAAAAAGTTAATATTGCCAGTCAGCCGCAGCGGCTTGCTCAGTGCGATCGATCTCCGCCCCTAATTCAGCCCAGTCTACAACCGACTTGTCCCACGCCAATTGACCAGCTCGCAGATATAGCACCCGGCTCACCCCCAAATCAGCGCGCTTACCCGTTGCAATCACTGCCATACCTTGCTCGCGGGCGATCGACTGCACCCGTTGCCACCAAATTGGATCCAAATACTGAGCGGGTTCATCCCAGAGCAATACCTGGGGCTGTAGCACCAAACTACGAGCCAAGGATACCAGCTGGCGCTGATCGATCGATAGCTGGGACTCCAACAACGACAACCAACTCTCTGGCATCGGCAGCTGACCTAGCAACTGTACCAGGCGTTGCTCGGCATCCCGAGCAGACAGTTTTTGCAACTGCAAAGGATACAACAAAGCTTCTTGCACGGTCATGCCTAATAAATTCGGTTCAGCACTAACCAAGGCCACCTGACGACGCAGCCGGGGCATCGCGATCTGCCGATAGTCTTGACCCGCCAAGTAAACAGTACCGCCACTAGGCTCCGTCAATCTATTTAATAACCGCAGCAGCAGAGTCTTGCCGACCCCCTTAGCCCCCGTGACTAAGATCATTTCCCCCGCCGCCACCGCAAAAGTCAGTGGTTGCAGAATCGACTGGTAAGGCAAAGCATAGGCCAGTTTTTCCACGCACAGCAAATTAGCCAATACTGGTTTTCCCTTGGAAGACAACAGTGGCGGGTCCAGTCATATAAACATGGTTATTCGCGACTGACCATTCAATCTGCAAACAGCCCCCTGGCAATTCCACCGTACAGATCCGATCGTTGTGGCCCGTCAAGACCCCCGCAACGACAGTGGCACAAGCACCAGTCCCACAGGCCAGAGTAATGCCCGCCCCCCGCTCCCACACCCGCATTTTCACGTAGTTAGCACTCACTACTTCCACAAATTCAGTATTAGTCCGTTGTGGAAAAGCCGGATGATGTTCGAACAGCGGTCCAATTTGCGATAACGATACTCCAGCCACATCCGCCACATAGGTCATGCAGTGTGGATTCCCCATACTTACACAGGTCACCAGATAATCTTGACCAGCCACCGTTAGAGTCTGATTAACAACTTTGCCTTCTAACTCCCCCAGAGTCGTCGGGATTTCCGTAGCGCTCAGACGCGGCTCCCCCATATCCACCCGCACCTGACCGTCAGCCAAAATTTCGGGAATAATCACACCAGCTAGGGTATGAATTTTGTAGGTCACAAGCTGCTCACCTTGACCTTCTAGCTCGGCAATAAATCGACCCAGGCAGCGAATACCATTACCACACATCTCCGGTTCAGAGCCATCCGAATTAAAAATCCGCATGGTATAGTCGTTGCCCGCCTGACCGGGCAAAGCAAAGATTACCCCATCAGCACCAATCCCAAAATGTCGATCGCACAATAGCACCGCTTGCGCGGGAGTCAGGCAAGGGGTCGTCTGATGCCGATTGTCTACTAGAATGAAGTCATTACCCAAACCCTGATACTTGGTAAACTCGATCGACATAGTACTATCTGTCCTTTTAATATTCAGTTCATTTTAACTTTTAACCATGCCTGAACTCGACATTAACCAACCCAGCACCCGCCAAATCCAGCAGCTCATTAAGGAAAAATCTCGGTTAGAAATAAAACTTGTAACTGGTGATGTTCTTAGTGGGGAACTATTTTGGCAAGATGCCGATTATTTTTGTCTTACGGACAACAGCAATGGCCGGATGATTATTGGCAAGTCAGCCGTAGCCTATATCAAACCGCTGTAGAGCAAGCCTGGGTCAACCCGTTACATAATTAACGATCCGCGCAAAACCGGGAGCATCAAGGCTAGCGCCACCGACTAGTGCCCCGTCAATCTCTGGTTGAGCCATAATTTCATCGATATTTTCGGGCTTCACCGACCCCCCATATTGAATAGTGACGTGGGGATTGTGGAGTTGAGAACGAATTCCCCCAATCACCCGGTTAGCTTCTGCGGCACCACAGGTTTCACCGGTACCAATCGCCCAAATTGGCTCATAGGCGATTACTAGGTTTTGTTGATCGACACCGACCAAACCAGCTTGCAACTGCTGTTTGATAATCTGCTCAGTTTTGCCAGCATCACGCTGCTGCTTAGTTTCACCAACGCACAAAATAGGAATTAAGTTGTGTTGCTGGGCGGCTTTCAGGCGTTTATTAACAGTTTCGTCAGTTTCACCAAAATACTGCCGCCGTTCACTATGCCCAACAATCACGTAACGAACACCAATCTCGATCAACATCGCCGCAGAAATCTCCCCGGTGTAGGCACCATCTTCTTCCCAATGAACATTTTGAGCACCTAAACGGACTAAGTTACCGTGTAGAGTCTTGCTCACAACTGTCAGGTTAGTATAAGGCACACACAATAAAACTTCTCGCTCTTCAGGAGTCTCTTCGGTCAGTGGCAAAAATTTCAGCAAGAACTCAGTGGCCTCAGCCTGAGTCTTAAACATTTTCCAGTTGCCAGCAATGATAACTTTACGCACAGTCAATCTCGATAGGTTCCGACCAACATTTTACTGCCAATCAGTCCTCATTCTCCAGTTCTGGTTGATCTTCAGTCGCAATATCGACATCGGCGACTTGGAGAATCGCTTCGACGACCCAACGCGGACAACCTCGATTAGTAGTAACAATTTTTTCACTAATTTTCTGGCCACTGCTGTCATTAATAACTTCAGTTTTAGTGAAAACTTCACCATGTTCTAAGTAATTTTCCAAAATATTCATGGCGAGGATTTGCAGATCCAAAATTTGCTGATGCAGCTCCTCCGAAAGTTGAGGTAAGAACTTTTTATCAAAAACCTGCTCAAATAGAGCAAGAGCTTCCGCATCCATCTTTAGATCACCAAACACTCCCAGTTTCTTATTGCCATCTTGCTCTACACCCAACTTAGAAATCAGCTTATCAATCAATTCATTTTCACCAGCTTTGATCACAGGTGGTAGAACTTTTGCCCGCTGGCGATCTCTAGAACCATTATGCTCGGTAGATTCTGATAGTCGATAAATCCAGGCCATGTGCGAACCCAGTGGGATCTGTACATTACCAGCTACCGATCGAAATAAAATGTGATCATCCTGAATAGTAATTTCTTGGGCCCGATACCACTTAGATTTGTTCAGAAATAGTAAATCTAATTTGAGATCATGCTCTAGATTAATAATATTTTCTTGCCAAAAAGAATATAGCTCTTGGTTGATCGTGTAGCGCAGCTGATAACCTTCGGGGATTTGATACTTTTGATAGCGAAAGAAACCCCGCTGCCGAGGGTTGTGATCGATCGGCACAAAATCATAGGAGATCACAATATTGTGAATAAACTCCCAATAGGCGGAATCCTGCTTAATTAAAATATAGTGAAGCTTATCAGAAATCTTGTTAATAGCAACTAGCTCACCTTCTGGAGTAGAGAGTTGCAAAGAATTATGAGCATAAGTAATAATCAGATTATGGTTACGAATTTGGCGTTTTTTGCCGCGAGCAAACCGACTAACCATCGTCTCATCATCAACAGTCGAAAACAGGCTTTCTTGAGAGGATTTCTGGCCATTATCAAGACTAACATCTTCTAGACCCAATTCATAAATTGTGTCTAAACTATAATCTGGTTGGTAATTAGATTCAGTCATTTTGAATAAAACTAGCCATATCTCAATGGCCAATAGATAAGATGTAAAATGGTAGTAGTTAAATAGATAAAATTGAACAGTGATGTGACTAACTAGATCTACAAATAACTTACATAAAAGTAGTACAACCTATTATGACATATTCGCTCAGATGCCATTTGGAGACGGACCCATCAATTAACTTTATCTACCTAAACCTAGGTTGCCCAAAACAATTGAGCAAATTGCCAGGAATAAATATAAAGAGGGGGGATGCGATCGCATCCCCCCTCTTTATATTTATTCCAAAAACTAACAAGGTATGAATTAGTCGTTGCTACCAGCTCGGGCAGCAGCGGCTTCTTCGGGATGAATGCCCAAGCGAGTCAAATTCACGCGACCCTTGTTGTCTAATTCCCGAATTTTGACAACGACTTCATCACCAACTCCCACCTCATCTTCGACCTTACCCACGCGATAATCTGCTAACTGAGAAATATGGATCATGCCTTCTTTACCAGGGAGAATTTCCACAAAGGCACCGATCGGAATAATCCGAGTGACACGACCAACATAGACATCACCTTCGTGCAGACGGCGCGTCAAAGCTTGCACCATCAGAATGGCACGTTTAGCTTTTTCTTGATCGATCGCCGAGACCGTGACAGTCCCATCATCTTCGATGTCCACCTTGGCTCCGGTTTCTTCGGTAATACCTTTAATGGTTTTACCGCCAGGTCCAATTACCAATCCAATAAATTCTGGCTCGATCTTGATGGTCAACAACCGAGGTGCATAGGGAGACATCTCCGTGCGCGGCTCGGCAATCGCCTCCATCATTTTCTCTAGGATGTGCAATCTGGCTGGTCGCGCTTTCTGAATGGCATCAGCAATGACCTCTAGCGGCAAACCAGTGATTTTCATATCCATTTGCAGAGCAGTAATGCCCGCATCGGTACCGGCGACTTTAAAGTCCATATCGCCCAAGAAATCTTCGATCCCCTGAATATCAGTCAGAATCCGGATTTCATCGCCTTCTTTAATCAGACCCATCGCCGCACCACTAACGGGTTTCTTGATTGGTACACCAGCATCCATCAGTGACAGTGTCGAGCCACAGACAGAACCCATAGAAGTGGAACCGTTAGAAGATAAAACTTCAGAAACAATGCGTAATACGTAAGGAAACTCCTCTTTAGAAGGCAGTACTGGCAACAAGGAACGCTCGGCTAAGGCACCATGTCCAATCTCCCGCCGTCCTGGAGATCTCATCGGCTTAGTTTCACCGACGGAGTAAGGAGGCATATTGTAGTGGTGAATATAGCGCTTACTACCTTCGGGATGCAGATCATCGGCTAAATCTTGAGCATCACCGGGCGTACCCAAGGTACAGATCGACAACACCTGAGTCAACCCCCGATTGAACAAACCGCAACCATGTACGCGACGGGGCAATAGTCCCACCTGGCAAGAGATCGGTCTCACTTGGTCGAGCTTGCGACCATCGACGCGCAGACCTTGCTCTACAATTTGCTGACGCATCAGCTTTTTAGTCACAGATTTAAAGAGACCATCTACCACCCGACTATTCGCAGCAGCGGCCACCACCACCTGATCAGTTTCCGGCAAAGCAGCGATCGAAGTCACTAGATCGGCCTTGACCTCATCTAAAGCCTTGTCCCGCACTTTTTTGTCTGGCTCACACTGAGCCAAAATTAGTTGCACAGGCTTGGTGGTTCTTTCGGCAATAAAGTTTTCCAGCGTTGGATCAACAGCGGGCTGCTCGGCGTGAACAATTTCAATACCCAGTTCGGCAATCAAATCTCGCTGAGCTTGAATCAAGTCGCGCACTGCTTCATAACCAAAGTCGATCGCTTCAATGATGTCCTGTTCTGGCAGTTGATTGGCACCAGCTTCCACCATGATCACGCCATCAGGAGAACCAGCCACCACTAGGTCTAAATCACCAACTTCTATTTCACGGTAAGTGGGATTAATAATAAAGTCATCGCCAACTAAACCAACGCGCACAGCGGCCATCGGGCCCATGAAAGGAATCTGAGCGATCAAAGTAGCGATCGAAGCCCCCGTCACCGCCAACACATCGGGAGGCACTAATTCATCCAAAGACATCGTGGTAGCCACAATCTGGATATCATCGCGCAACCAGTGGGGAAATAATGGCCGCATTGGCCGATCGATCAAACGACAAGTCAGGGTTACCTTCTCAGGAGGCTTGCCTTCCCGCCGCCAAAACCCACCGGGAATACGCCCAGCAGCATAGAGTCTTTCTTCGTAATCTACGAGCAAGGGAAGGAAGTCAATCCCGTCTCTACCCTTGGAACGGGTAGCAGTAACCAAAACACTAGTCTCGCCAGATTCAATCAATACACTGCCGCCAGCCTGAGGAGCCAATAATCCTACTTTAAGTCTGATATCCCGACCGTCAAAGGATATTGACTTATTAATTTCTGCCATTTAGATTTATTTCCTGCGCACTTTTCTCTTTATTCTGAAGCCATCCTAGCACTTATAGAGAAAAGTTTCCGCAGTGGCTCACCGCCGAGGTTGTACCGTCATAATCAATGTGACCAATTAGCTTCCAAGCCTTTTTTTTGTTGTTGATCTTGCAGCAAAGCAAGCTGCTGTTCAACAGCAATAGCGCGACGCTCGGCAATCATCGCTCTTTGCTCGGCGGCAATAGTCGCCTTCTGCTGTTTATAGAGTTTTCGCTCTAGTTCCTGGATTTGTTCCGACAAATTTGGTGGAGCCGGCACCGATTTGCTAGACAAATTCTCTTGCCCAGAATCTTTCAGCACAGTTGGCGATCGACTCCAAGCATCCGGATCAGCAGGATCTAGCACTTTACCGGCGGGCGGCACCTGAGCCAGCCAGAGTAGTTGCTCACTGCTACCAACCGGAAACTGCCCCGCCAGAGTTTTAATGGTAAACACGCCAGCATCAATCACAATATTTTGGACGGGATACCAGTTATCTTTCATCCGCACCAGAATATTCATATTGAAGCGTTGCTTATTCTGAAATCTTTCGGTCGGCCACCACTTCTTCCACAACAAAGCTGGTTCAGTGTATTTAATTTTATACCCAGCTGGAATAATATATTGATGGTATTCGCTGTAGCCAGCTCTCTTCGAGTCTCCAATCAGCACAAAATTGTGTTCTTGTAAGTGTCCTTCTAACTGTTCAGAATAGGCTGAGTTCACTTTAACCAGAACAGTGCGGGGCTGATTGCGCAAGTACATAATGGCCGCGACTTCACCAGATTTGGTGACAATTTGCGAAATAGTTCCAGTAGTTTCCATCCGCACTCGATCGCTAGCCAGAAGTTGATTGCTACCTTGAACAAATTTTTCAATTAGCTTGATATCATCAGAGTCAAAGGTACTAGGCATAAGCTGGAGTGGCAGGGAATAATATACACCAAGCATACTGGGGTCAAGTTCAATTCCCCATCAGACAAAAGTCTCAATTGCAGTTACCTTCATTCCAGCTATATTTCAGCTAAAACATGGACAAATCTGCCGCCAATACTTCAAATAGTGAGTATTGTCGATCGAAGGATCTACAATTTAGTATGCCCTGGTGAACCATGCAAATCTTCACCCATTATTTATTCCAGCCAAAATCAATGCTAAGAGTTGCAGTTGTAGATTATGACATGGGTAACTTACACTCGGTTTGTAAGGGTTTACAGCAGGTGGGTGCCGATCCGCATATTACCGATTCGGTGACAGAATTACAGGCTGCCGATGCCGTGGTACTACCGGGAGTGGGTGCCTTCGACCCAGCCATGCAACATCTGCACGACCGCAAATTAGTAGAGCCGTTGCAAAAAATCGCGGTCAGTGGCAAGCCTTTTTTGGGAGTTTGTTTAGGCTTACAGCTCTTATTTGAAGGCAGCGCAGAGGGGCAGGAAGCTGGATTAGGTATTGTATCTGGTCAGGTCAAACGATTTATATCAGAACCAGCACTCACCATTCCACATATGGGCTGGAACCAGCTAGAATTTACTCAACCAGATTGTCCTCTCTGGCTAGGTCTCCACCAGACGGACTGGGTGTATTTTGTCCACTCTTTTTATGTCCACCCCCACCACCCGCAAATCACGGCGGCCACTGTTACCCACGGTCACCAGCAAGTGACGGCAGCGATCGCCTGGGAGCAGCTCATGGCCGTTCAATTCCATCCCGAAAAATCATCCACGGTCGGGCTAGCCATTTTGGCTAATTTCTTAAAAACAGTAGCAGTGAAAGTCGCGTGAGCATCAGAATACATGGTAACCGCGAAATCAAAACATTAGCAGGACTGGAGTGCCGACCAACTCCGGTACGAGTACGTCAAGCACTATTCAATATCTGGCAAGGAAAAATTCAAGGCTGTCGGTGGCTAGATCTTTGTACGGGCAGTGGAGCGATGGCCGCCGAGGCACTCTGTCGTGGTGCAACGGTGGTACTAGGGATTGAGGAATCAAAATCGGCTAGTGAATTAATTAGAGAAAACTGTCAAAAACTAGTCAAGGGAGATAATCAGTTTCGGCTAATCAATGGGCGGGTGCAGAAATTTTTGCCGACGTTAGCTGGTCAGCAGTTCGATCGGATATATTGCGATCCACCCTATCAAGGAAATCTGTATCAACGGGTGTTGCAGGCGATCGAAGAGCATCAACTGCTAGCACCCGGTGGGGAAATCGCCTTTGAGCATGGCAGCGATCGCGATCTCATTAGTGAGTTGACAACTCAATATTTAGGAATTTGTCAGCACAAAAAATACGGTGGCGTAGCATTGACATTTTATGCCCATCTACCACCAGCCCCATCGACAATTGATGGGGAAAGCGCTTCAGACAAAGACTAAAAAATTTAGCCGCCCAACTGGTCACCACGTTTGTACTGTAAGTAAGCAGCTACAAATAGTCCCGAAAGAGTAACCAAAACTAGGCCAAGCACAATACCAGACAAAAGGGGTTCTATCACTTTAAAAATCTCCGCCAATAAAAATTTATAGATATTTCTCTTCAGCCTATCTTCTTCGGGGAGTAGGAGCAAGGCTAAAAAAGTAGAATCAGGCGAAAGTCCAATAATTTCACTTGAGGGTAGAGATAATCAGCGTTATTCCCCCAGAAAAATACAAGCAAATCAATGCTGGCATGTAAAGTTTTTATTCAGTAGAAGTATAATTTAGTAAAGATTTAAAAAGGCACCAATTGGAAAATCGACTCCCAAACTCAGAGCAATCGCCGATCAGCTGGATCGGAACCAGGATCGCGGCGGTCTTGTTGCTCATGGGTGTGGGAATGTTATCTTGGGGTTTGTGGGGCAACAGTAGTCCTTATATCAAAAATGTTTTAGAACTGAAGGGTGACCAAGTTTTAGGCCATGCTATCTTTCAGATGAATTGTAGTGGCTGCCATGGACTGACCGGACAGGGCAGAGTAGGTCCCAACTTACATGAGGTTTCTAAACGAAAATCAGCCAAAGGCTTAATTGAACAGGTGATTAGTGGTCAAACTCCGCCCATGCCACAATTTCAGCCCAATCCACAGGAAATGGCCGATTTGCTGAGTTATCTCCAAACTCTCTAAAGTACAGCAATATCTAACTAAATCGTCTAAAACTATAAAAAGTTCATCTACTTCAGAGGCCAAGAATCATGACACGTATATGTATCCTCGGTGGCGGATTTGCTGGTCTTTACACCGCTCTTCGCCTTCAGCAAATGGCCTGGAACAGTCATGAACATGAGATTATCTTGGTAGACAAATCTGACCGATTTGTTTTTACGCCATTACTGTATGAACTGCTTACCCAAGAAATGGCTACTTGGGAAGTCGCTCCAACTTTTCATGATTTGTTCAAAAATACAGATATCAAGTTTCGCCAAGCTACAGTGCAGTCGATCGATCTAACACAGCAAAAAGTGCAACTTTCGGATCAGGAAATACCACTAACCTACGATCAACTAGTAATAGCGCTAGGCGGCGAAACGCCATTGGGAGGAGTCCCCGGAGTAGAGCAATATGGAATACCGTTTCGGAATCTGGCCGATGTATCGCGTCTAGAAAATCGACTGCGTGAGTTAGAAGAAAGTAACCAAGAAAAAATTCGAGTGGCGATCGTCGGTGCTGGCTATAGTGGTGTCGAATTAGCTTGTAAATTAGCCGATCGATTAGGCGATCGCGGTCGTTTACGGTTGGTTGAGATGGGAGAGAAAATTCTCGGCACGGCACCAAATTTTAATCGGGAGGCCGCTCACAAGGCCTTAAGTAAAAGAGAGATTTGGATAGACCTAGAAACTAGCGTCACCGAACTCACCGCCGATACAATAACGATCAGATTTCGGGAGCAAGTGGATCAATTGCCAGTAGATATAGTACTGTGGACGGTCGGAACTAAAGTCAGCCCCGCCGTGGCGGCATTAGATGTGCAACGCAATCAACGGGGGCAAATTAAGACCTTACGAACCTTGCAGACGATCGATAAACCAGAAGTTTATGCCTTGGGGGACTTGGCCGAAATCCTAGACCAGAATGGTCAAGCAGTAGCGGCAACTGCGCAGTCGGCGATGCAACAAGCAGATTTCGCCGCGTGGAATATTTGGGCGGCCAGCACGAACAGAGCTTTATTACCATTCTGTTATAAAAATCTCGGCGAAATGATGGCACTAGGAAAGGACAATGCCACAATGACTGGATTAGGATTACAACTGGATGGGGCAGCCGCTTATTTAACTCGTAGACTAGTATATCTATATCGTCTACCAACATTAGATCACCAAGTGCAAGTGGGTTTAAGTTGGATTAGTCAACCAGTTGCCAAAATGCTGAAGGCGATCGCTGGTTAGTCAGTTTTAATGAAAAACATTAAATGCTGCTGGGGCAAAACAGACAGAGTTTTCTCCCATCGCAGACCAACGACAGCCAGCTCTTTCTTGATCTGCTTTTCAGTGGTTTTATGATGGGGTTTAATAAAAACCAAAGGATCTTCACCCCGATATTCAGCTAATACAATTCGACCATTAGGCTTCAGAGCAGTAGCTAAATTTTCCATCATTTCCCGAGGATAATTAAATTCATGATACGCATCTACCATAATGGCTAGATTAATGCTGTGAGCCATTAAGCCAGATTCTTTTTCTTGACCCAGGATTGTTTTCACATTAGTGGTTTTTCTAAACCTATTATTCAGTAAAAAAATCATTTCCGGTTGAATATCCACAGCCAGCACTTGTCCTTGCGGGACTTTCTCCGAGAGTAATTGAGAGATGTAGCCAGTGCCAGCTCCAATATCAGCAACAATATCTTGAGGCTGAAGATCTAAAGCAGCAACCAGCTGCTGAGGCTGTTCCTCCGTCTGGCGATCTGATCGATCAAGCCAGTCAGATCCTTGATGTCCCATTACCTGGGAAATTTCCCGTCCCATATAAATTTTGCCGATGCCATCAAAGCTCGGTGGTCGGTAACTGTAGAATTTGGAATCGATCAAAGCAGAGCTGGGAGAAAGAAATAACAGCCAGCTACAGCACAAAGCCATCAGAAATTTAGAGAGATTAGGCATTTATTTCACTGCAACAAAAAAAAGGAGAACCCACTGGTTCTCCTTTTTTTATAACTCATATAGTTCTTTAGCTCAAAATTATTGCTTGGTAGCGATCACAGCATAAAAAGGGTCGGTTATACTCAGCCAGGGCAATAGACCACCACCCCGATGGGCGACAACTTGCGGTTCATTGAAACCAGCAACACTGCGAAAGTAACTACAGACTAATTCCAAGTGTTGCTCATCACCACCATCTCGCCAAGCATTAATAGCTTTGTGCGGAAACATCCGATTAGAGAAACTGATAATTGCTTTACCACCGGGCTGAATAATGCGCTGGATTTCAGTAAAAATAGTCTCTGGATATTGGAGATACTGCACAGACACTGTATTCAATACCGCAGCAAACTCCGCATCAGCACAGGGTAATTGATGGTTTTGGTTGAGATTCTGGACAAAATATCGATCGAGTCTGGGATTACGATTCAGTTCAGCTTCATTTAGACCATGACCTACTATTTCAGAAAATTCTATTTCGGCGGGTAAATGGGAAACCCAACTACTCATCAAATCCAAAATTTTAGTTTGAGGCTGAAGTTCTTGACGATATAAGTTGGTTAAACGCTGAATAAAAGCCGTATCTACATGAGTGACAAATCGAGGATCACTATAGAATACAGCATCATCAGTTGAATCAATTTTTTCACGTTGGTTAGATGTTAACAGCATATTTAACTGGAAAAGATTTGCTCAATAGTTCTAAACCAATATAGTTCCTTGAGTTGGAGAAGTGTTAGAAGTTTTATAGAAATTTTGGAGAATGAATTATTTAGCTTTTAGTTTTGGAGAAATTTACTATAAATTTTAAAGTTGGAGAAGATAATCTGATTTTTAATGATCAATTAGATCGATAGATTTAGATCAACAATAGTAATTACTTTTAATCATGATTCTATAAATTCAAGAAATTCTCTATATATCAAAAAAATGATAAATCAATAAAAAGTAATTGCAAGCATTAATTCAATTCGATCTGATCTAGATTTAAGCGATCGATCGAATTAAAAGATAATCCATCAGTCTCCACTTTCCCTAAAATAATTTCTTCAATCGATCGTAAAAAACTACTAAGTAAAGGTGGAATATTATTTATTCTCCAAACTGCTCCCAGCTTAATATCTGTCTGAGATTCTGCTAAAAGCTTATATACAACGCCTTCCTTTTGAAGATTTTGTAAGGATGAAGGCACAATCGATATCCCGATACCACTAGCCACTAAATTAACAATCGTAGATATTTCTAATACTTGTTGTGTTCTCTTTGGTAAGAATTTATTTTCCCTGAAAAGTCTAGAAACCTGATGATATAGTCCATCTCCATTTTGAGAGAGAGGTAAGATAAACAATTCTTTCTCCAACATTTGAAAAGTTATTGTCGGATTATTAGCCAGGGGATGTTTGATTGGTAATGCGATCATTAATAGCTCTGATCGGATTAAAACTGTTATCAACCCAGAACTATCGATCACTTTGATTCCAGAAGAATTTATGGGTAGACATTGCAATCCCACATCGATTTGACCATTCTTTAAATTTGCTAACTGTTGAGAGGTAGTTAACTCTTTTAAAATAATTTCTGCATCCGGGTACTTACTATAAAACTGCTTCAAAACGTCTGGTAAGACACTGTAACTAGCTGCGTTGTTGAATCCTACTATTAGTTGTCCAGATTCCCCTTTTTCCGCCTTTTGAACGGCTGCTATAGCCACGTTAACTTGTTTCATTACCAACTTAACCTCTACCAAGAAAATTTCTCCCGCCTTGGTGATTTGCACCCGACGTTTAGTTCTTTCAAATAATGTTACGCCCAGCTCCATTTCTAAATCCCGAATTTGGGTACTGAATGGTGGCTGTGCAATACCCATTCTCTGTGCGGCTCTACTGAAATTCAACTCTTCTGCCAGTGCTACAAAATATTTCAAGTGTCTTAATTCCATGGTGATACTCTAATGGTATTAATTGATAATAAAATATATAAAAAATATATCAAATACCATACTGCATCTAATGTACGTATACATTTCTTTTTGATCGCTTAGGTATAAATAACTGACGAATCGCACTTTATTATTTTTAAAAATATTTTATATAGTTAATCGGATTTAATTTAGATATTTATGACTATGCAGAAAGAAGTAATTACCGAAAAGTAAATAAATTGATAAATAAGCCGGAATCCGCAAAATGTGAAAAACTGCTGCCTTTCATTTCTTGATTTTTTAGACCACTATTTTTGGCGGCAGTATCTAAAAAACTTTCTCGTGGCGTTGACAGCGAATCTCTATTTCTTGCTTGGGAACGGATTATCGCAGTGATTTTTGGGCTTAAATAGCTCAATGAGTGGATTTCTGGATTTTCATGTTCTTTGGCAATAGTAATGATGGCACTGCGCTAAGTGGACTTTAATCGGAGAAATTAGATTATTTAGCACTTAGATCTGTCCATAGTGCTAAAACTTCAAACAGTTATCACTGTTGATACACTTGTTACAGTTAGGCACTTCAGCAAAATCTATATTTTATTTTTCTATGTGCTAAAACTTCAAACAGTTATTACTGCTGATACACTTATTACAGTTAGGCACTTTCAAAATTTATCTGTATGGAGCAATCGCAGGCAAAGTCTATCCCCGTATTTCCACCAGAAACTAACATTCGAGCGTTACTGGCTTTAAAGTTAATGCTATCGAATAGTCCCGTGCAGTTAGTCGATCGAGATGGTGCTGTGGTAGAAATCTCATCAGAAATCAGAGAAGCTTTACAGCAACTGGTGCGAATTATGGCGATCGGCAAGTCGGCAGTAATTTTGCCCTACGAACAATATTTGAGCTGTCAATCCGCCGCCGAACTACTAGGGATTTCTCGTCCTTATCTTTATCGGTTGTTGGATCAGGGGGTGATTCCCTGTTTCAATGTGGGCAGCCATCGCCGTTTGCGCTTTGAAGATGTAATAGATTACAAGCTGAATCGTAGTAGTGAAAGACATCAAGCTTTGTTAGAGCTAGCGGAATTAAGTAAAAAACTGGGTCTATTTCTACCTGATGATCATCCGTGAAAAATTATGGGGTCGTCTGGATGAACTTTTCTAGAGCCGGAATAGCTGGGCAGGGTTCTTTGGGCTGGAGTTTTTGACGTATTTTTTCCTGGTGATCACTTTGCCAATCGAAGCGATTCCACGTAAATGGCGCATCGCGCTCGACAGCCATCCAGAGAAGCCTTTTTGCTCTGGTCATGGCTACATATAATAAGCGCATAGATTCTGCTTGCTTCAGAAAATTAGCTTGCTGCCAAGCAACTGCTACTGTTGGAATTGGTTGCTGATGGCTGTGGGCACGGATTTGGGCGCGGGCTACTTCACCCAAGTTGAAATCTCCTAAGAATTTGGCTCCGGTGGGTACCCAAGGACTGCCGGGAATGCTATCTCTATGCAGAAATGGTAAGAACACCACATCCCAATCTAAACCTTTAGCTTTGTGCATAGTCATCACTGTTACCTGACCTATTGCTGTATGTCTGTCGTCTGTTTCTTCGTCAATATTGGCAAAATTTTCGGACTTAGCAACTTCTTCTAACACCTGAATAATTTGGGCTAGTGAGCCATTCCCAAAAGTTTGTTGGGCAAGGCGTTCTGCTAGTTTATCGGCTGTTGCTAATTCTAAGGCTTGATATCCTAATCTGTCCGCTAAATAACTAATTAACTGGTAGTAAGGTAGATTGAGTCTGGCTCTGATGAGTTCGGTGCAATAAGCTTGCGCTTTAATGGCTGAGACTGATAATGCTGGATCATTAATGGTTGGGTAGAGAAAACGTTCCGGAAAGACCGCTAGAGCATTGGTATCTTGCGCCTCGATCAGTTGGCGTTCTAGCAATACATGGAGAGCCTCTTTGAGATGATCGGGGGAGTGCGGACGCACCATGAATTGTAATAACCGCAACATTTCACTAGGGATTTTGGAACTGCGATCGCTAATGCCGACTGCATAAACTTTGATCTCGGGATGATCTTTTAATTGCTCGGTCAATTGGTCGCTGACAAATTTGGCCTGTCGATTCTCCCGTACTAGAATTGCTATATTTAATGATGGATCTTGTTGAAATAGCTGGATGATGCGATCGCCAATTTGAGTGATCGATTGGAAAACATCGTGGGGCCGATGAACTTCCACTCCTGTCCCAATTGGTTGGGGGTTAGGTTGCGGATCATTGAGAGCGACTGGGTGAATATCTTGTGGCCAGAACACCGTTTCTAAAGTAGCTAAATCCTCAGCGTAAACTGTTGGTAGATCGGGACGCAGATATTTATTGCCCCAGTGCAGTATAAAATTAGCGCAGTTGATAATAGCTGGTGTGCTGCGTCCTGCTTGATTCATTTCGACCAAGTTATCACAACTACTACAAAAATCCCGAAAATAAGTAGGATCGGCCGACGTGTAGCTGGAGTTGATCGATTGATTGGGGTCCCCTACTCGAATCAGATTAGGGCGAGAGTCATCTGACAACCCGCTGGTAGCTAGTAATCCTAAAAGTTTTTCCTGTAAGGGGCTAGAGTCTTGGGCTTCGTCTTCAAAAACGGCATGAACTTGCTGTTGCCAAAAGCTCAGTGCTACCGGATCTTGCAGTACGCGGATGGCTCCGCCGATCATTTCATCGTGATCCAAATAATTCATCGCTTGTAGCTGACTCTGGTATTCCTGATATAGCCCGGCACAGATCCCAAGAAGGTCGTAATGGTCTGGATGTTGTCTGGCTAATTCGGCTAAATCGGTAGGTGATAGTCCTGAACTTTTCGCTTCGCGGACGGCAGTGAGGGTGAGGTTTGGTAAGACATCATTGCGCAAAACTGACTGCCGACGCAATCGCTCAGTTTCTTCGCCATCAAAATTTTGACCAGCGATTAGTTGGCGATAGCGATCGACATTTTTTGGTAACCAGCGATCGACGCAAGTTCGGATTAATCGATGACTACTGTTGGGGGTAATTACTGTACAGTCGGTAGTATTCAATTTTGATAATTCTGGATGGCGAGTAGCGATACTCCAAGCCAAACTATGAATAGTGCTGACGCTGTAACCCGTTGGTGGTAGTGACAATTCTCGGAGGCATTGATTGATCTTAAATTTGATATTGGCTGCTGCCGATCGCGTGAGGGTTACGATGATTAGTTGTTTGCGACCGTGGAGTTTTTCGCGCGCGATCGTGAGAGCTGCGGCTACTGCCATGCTGTGGGACTTGCCTGCGCCAGGTACTGCCGAGACCGCCAGCGGTCCTGTTCTCCAGTTGGCTAAGGGTATTTGGCCAACACGCAAGCAATTTTGGAGCCTATCTATAATGGCGGCATGTGATTCTAATGAGTTGGCAGTCGAAACTTGAGGCGACATAGAATTTAAAGACAACCGTAATATTCAATATTATATACTAATGCTGTAGCGTTTTGGTGCGATTAAGCTTTCATGAAATTTTCATGAAGAATAGTTGGATTCACTGTTGTCCGATCGTCCCCTTGAGATTTAGACTAGATAGTATATAAAAAAGTATTTTAGAGAAGTAACCTATGTCTGGCATTAAAGATGTGGAAATGGACTTGATCGAAAGACTTAGAGCTTTGCCTCTCGCCGAACAGTTGCCGACTTTAGCCTATACCGAAACTCTTAGTCAAGAATTTAATGTCCAAGCCTCTGGTCATACCACAACTCTCCGCCAAATTTTAGCCTTGTCGAGATCCGAGCGAAACGAACTCCTGACCCGCTGCATTCCAGGAATAGTTGCTGACTTTGAAGAATATCCAGAATTACGAGAATTCTCGCTGCTAGACGGCTTAGATTGGGAGCTAGGGGATGACTAGCCCCAGACAAGGGGAAATCTGGTACGTCAATCTCGAACCAACAGTAGGAGTGGAAATCAAGAAAGCCCGACCGGTGATTGTGATTAGCTCTGATGCAATTAATTCACCGAAGTGGAAAATGCGGATTGTGGTTCCTTGTTCCGCTTGGCAAGATCGGTTTCGAGATAAGTTGTTTAAGGTGCAGATTCCAGCCAGCGAAGCAACGGGGTTGAAGAAAGACTCGGTGGCAATTATTTTGCAGGTGAGGTCTATTTCAGTCGATCGCTTTCAAGATCGTTTAGGACAGGTTTCCGCTGATACTTTGCAAGAATTACTGGCCGGCTTGGTGCTGGGCATAGATTATCAAGAATATAAAAAAGCTGATGGTTGAATTAATTCAGCATCAGCTTTTGTAGTTAAAAATTGCACATTCAAAAAAATATCCACAATGACTATTGTCGGTTGTGGATTGTAGTTAATTATGCGGATTGGTCTGGCGATCGGCTTAGGCTACCGATGGCGCTTCTTCTTTGACTGGTGCAGCTTCGGTCTCACTGACCACAACTGGCTGCAACTTAGCTTCAGCTTCTTGGGCTAAGAACTCTGCTAACTGCTCCTCGATTTCGCGGCGAACAATGACTCGGTAATCGATGAAATGTTCGGCCAAGGCACAGGTGGAAATATAGCTACTCAAACCACCTGGATTGTTCCGTAGCATGCCGATGATATTGCCCCAGAACTGCCAGCGAGTACTGCGGAGAAATCCTTGGCGCCAGCAAATTATAAATAAGGCACGGATAGTTACCCACTCAACTTTTTGCTTAGTGGAGTTTTCCTTTTTGGGATAGGTGGCCTCACCCAGCATCATAAAGTGGCGGTAGGTCCGAGCTAAAAACTTGGATGGTTCGTATAAGTCCCAGAAAGCTTCGACATATTCGGTGGCGATGTCTTCTAATGGTCTAGTCGGAATGTAATTCATCAATGAAGTCTGGGAACCAGCGGTTTCTACCGATTGGCTGCGCATCCGGTTTTCTTTGGTGAGGCGGTGCCACAGGGCGGTATCGGGCAATGCCTGCAACATGCTGAACAGCGCGACCGGAATCGCAGTCTTCTCCACGAAATTCACAATTCTTTGACCTGCACCTTTCTTTTCGCCATCGAAGCCGATGATAAAACCAGCCATGACTTTGATACCTGATCTGGCAATTATTTCTACTGAGTCACTAAGTGAATCGCGGGTGTTTTGGAACTTCTGAGTCATGGCCAAGCTTTCTTCGTCGGGAGTTTCGATCCCCAAGAATACTGAGCCGAAGTTACAAGCCACCATCATATCGAGCAGCTCTTGGTCATTGGCCAAATCTACGGAAGCTTCCGTTGCAAACGAGAAGGGGAAGCCATGTGCGACCATCCACGGCTGGAGCTGCTTCATGAATAGCTTAACGTTGCGCTTGTTGCCGATGAAGTTGTCATCCACCATGAAAATACTGCGCCGCCAACCTAAGTCATAGAGGCACTGGAGTTCAGCCAATAGCTGTTCAGGGTTTTTGGTACGGGGTTTGCGACCATAGAGCACGATGATGTCACAAAACTCGCACTGGAAAGGGCAACCCCGGGAAAACTGTACCGACATTTCGGAGTAGGCATCTAGTTGTAACAAGTCGAAGCGGGGGACTGGAGTGGTTGTGACATCGGGTTTAACGCCGTCCGATCGAAATACACCAGCTTTTTCTCCTTTATTGACAGCTTCCACAAACATGGGGATGGTGATTTCACCCTCATCCAAAATTAGGTAATCGGCACCCACCTCGGCCACTTCGTGCGAAAGCGCTGTGGGGTAAGGACCACCCACGCCCACTAATTTACCGCGTCGTTTCGCTTCTTTGGTCATCGCCAGCATGTCTGCCTTTTGCACGATCATGGCTGACATAATTACGGTCTCTGCCCAATCCCATTCCTCTTCGGTGACATCGCGCACATTGCGATCGACCAATTTAAAATTCCATTCTTGGGGAAAAATAGCAGCAGCCGTGATTAGTCCTAAGGGTGGCAACATTACCTTGCGATCGATCAGTGCCAGCATTTTCTCGAAGGACCAAAAGCTTTTCGGGAAGAGGGGGTAGAGCAGTAAAACGTTCATCCAGAATATCTTGCTAGTGAAGGGACTTTGACTTTGATAACAATCTTAACACAGTGGCATTTACAGCTCATGTGACATCTGGTGACGATTGTTATTTGCCCAATGACTGTCGAGTAAAGACGGAGGTTCCTCTAGGCATCATTCTGTGACGCCGGCAGGAGGGAATCGACCAGATGGTGCACCATCCATTCAAAGCTGTCAGCGGTGGATTCTTGACCTATAAACATGCCCAATAGTTCATTGCCTAAGAAACCATGAATAGCTGCATGTAATAGCCGGACCGCATGCATGATTCTATTTTTCCCAATTCCGAAGGGAATCAACATAGTGAGATAAATATCTAGAGTTTGTTGAAGAAGAATGCTGAATTCTTGGTCGTTAATCGGAAATGGATATTGCGTTGTGAATAAATAGAGTGAAGGATTCTCGATCGCAAATTCCCGATATTTGTTTGCCATGCGCTTGATTAGTTCTACCGGATGGTCATTGCTTTGGATATCTGGCAAACAGTATGCTGTCATTCTTTGCCAGCCAGCGAGTCGAATCGATCGCCGCAAATCTAAATCGCCGTCGAAGTGATTGTACAGAGAAGGTGGCTTGATAGCTAAGGCTTTTGCTAGCTGATTGATGCTAAATCCTTCGACTCCTTGTGCCTCTAATAAAATAATTGCGACATCTAGAATATCTTGGGGGGTCAATGTTTGTCCTTTGGGTCTAGGCATGGCTAAAAGTATATAGGGAAACGATTTCGTTGAAATAAACTATCTTAATTAGTTTTTATTATTATAGCATTTGTGGAGATTGAAAGGCAAATTTTTGACCAATTATTTTTCAATAAATTGATTAATATTAAATCATCTTTGATTCGATTGAAATAATGAAGCAAATATGAATATTGATGATGAAATTCAAATGATATTTTGCAAGATTCAGCGTGGAATCACTAGTGGATAATTGATGGGATTAGTTAGGTGATTATTATTCCTGGCAACCAAACCAGGCTGCCACTACCAACGATTGAATCGATCGAACTAGCTAGGACTGTGGGGCATAGATTGGAATTAGGTCGGTCATGAAGTTGCTGAAAAATAGATATCGTCTAGCCTGTGCTTATTTCTAGCTGGAGCTTGCTACTTTCGATCGATATTGAGCATTCTTGAAAATTGAGGGCAGGGTGATGGGTTACTTCCCCACCTCACCTGCCATCAATACATGAATAGCAATCAACCATCTCCCAAACAAGGTTTATACGATCCGCAGTTTGAACATGATGCTTGCGGCGTTGGATTCATTGCGCATTTGCAGGGGCAGCAATCGCACTCGATCGGATATCTTCAACCCATACGTTCTCAGCTTGCTGGTCTTCCGCCAATTCTGCCAGAAACCGAGCCGCTATTCTCCTGAGGGAGGTCAACGAGTAAAGTATCGAGACGCGCGATTGAATCAACGATGATTACCTCCGGTACGCTACGCGAACGATCGATAATTTTGACAGGATATAAAGATGCTCCTCAATGAAGATCTCTAATCCAAGGGTGTGATTTAGCGTTAAACTATTTACTAGACCAGAATTCCGCAGATAATATGCACCTGATTGCAATTAGTTGGTTGCGGGAAGATGCTGCTAAATTTCCCGACATTG
>CAXTSZ010000041.1:0-31753 GCA_964247125.1 uncultured bacterium | reverse complement strand
CATTCAATTCTCATCTCCTGAAGAGTGATGTCATAGGGCGTACCTAGTGTGGAGATCGTCGCAAAAAACCGCAAATCTAGATCATTTTTCTGGAAGTGAGTTGTCAGAATCAAATCATTATGCGTGGATTGATTCGAGCTGTTCCAAAGATCGAGAACACCAGGATAACTGATCAGTTCATCAAACAACAAGGCAGATTGTTCGCTCTCGATCGATGAATTTACTTCGCGATGCACGCGCTGAAGCAAATATCTAGCCAATTCTTCCCAGTTAACAATAAATGGACGTAGCCCCTGCGGATCGAAGGTAACTCGCATCAAATTGATTTTCCCATCAATACAGAACTGGGTTTGCAACTTGTCAGGAGCGATAAATAAGTTGAGTAGTCGGGTGGCTCCTTTGTTAGCTAGGAGTAAATTCCAGTAGCGATCGATGACGATCGCTGGATATGGTTCTTGCTGGCGCAGAATAAAATCGAGAGCTTTGCAAATCGATGTCATTTCAGGAGCCGATAGATCGGTTTCTGTATGAATGGGCGCAAATCCTGCCGCACCGAGCAGGAGATTCTGGTGTCTGAGCGGAATTTCTAACACAGTTGCCAATTTCAACACCATCTCCTGACTGGGATTGGCTCGTCCCGATTCCAGAAAACTGATATGACGTTGGGAGACTTGGCTGGTCAGGGCGAGATCGAGTTGACTGAGGCTGCGGCGATCGCGCCATTGCTTGAGTAATGTACCAAAGGTCGTTGGTTGGCGATCGATAGCCCGTTGCTGCATGGCAAAAATTCCAGGACAATGACTTTGATTACCTATGAGGTAATTGCTTTGATTATCTCTTTTTGGCACGATGATAGCAATGACATCCCTAGGTCAGTCCTCTATTCGGCTAACAGGAGTAATAACATTATGGCATTGCAATCTTTTCAGTTTTCCCCAGAGTTACTATTGCCGACGATCTCGGCTACATTTTTCTTACTTTTCTGTGAATACATTCTTTTTCTTGCCAAAAATGATCGACAGATAAAAAACAGTTGGTTATTTCCAGCGACTCTATCGCTATTGTTCCTGCTTTTTTCTGTGAAGACGATCGCTTCAGAAGGATTGCTGGGGTTTGTCGAACAGACACGCAATTTATGGGGCAATCAGATTTGGTTCGACCTTCTTTTTGGTCTTGGTATCGGGTGGTACCTTGTCGTGCCGCAAGCAAAAGCCCTAAATATGCGGCTCTCTATTTGGCTAGCACTGATTGTTTGCACTGGTAGTATCGGTTTCTTAGCGATGATCGCCCGCCTACTATACTTACAAGAACAACGATCTGGAGAAATTTAAGCAGTTGTGGAACAACTCAGTACAGGTTTATCTCGCCGCCCACTTTTTTCATGCTTCAACAAGATGGTCAGAACCAAGTTATTGATGTAGCAGCTTCTGATTCAGATCCGTTGGTATGAATGAGCTTACTATACGGTTTTAAGTTTCAGATTGAGACGGTTGAAGGTGGTCTTGTTACGATTGAAGCTCTGAAGTAGAGCAAAGCTAATGATGAGATGCTTTTACCATCCCCAGCTACTAGGACTACCTTTAAATGGCCCCACCACATTTTGGGTGATCCAGCCACCGTAGAACTCTCCTGGTTGCGGGATTACTAGCTCATTATCAACATAACAGGCATCCATGAACTGAGCGTAAAAAGCTACGTAGTTGGCGATCGGCTGAAATTCCTGAGTTGGTGTCGGATAAGTCCAAGCAGCATTTTCAATCCGTCGGTCACCAGCGATGACGTGATAGTAAAATGCCTTGCCCTTCCATTCGCAGAAAGAGCCATGCTGAGTGATCTGTAAATATTGCATCTGAATGTCGGCAAGAGGCAAATAATAGACAGGTGGGTGGCTGGTTTCTAATACGCGATAACCTGCCTGGGTATCGGTGATAGTTTGACCATTAAAGATAATCTGAATTCGGTTGGCAACTTTTTCTAGACGTGGGGGCCGAGGATAGTCCCAGACTGATTCTTGACCTGACTTTGGTGGAATACGTTGAGGCAGCATATGGTTAATCAAGATCGAATAGCAAGGATCGAAATGATGGGTCATCTGGACTGACCCTAACACAACGACACCAATAGACTAAATCAAGGTTGAATTTATGGGCAAGCTGCTGGAGACGATCGATCGATGTACTATTTGGGGAGATGTTGGCATCTTGGCCGATCGCAATGATTTGAACTTTACTATTTGGTGCCACTCCATATACGGAGAAATCATCATTCAACTGGAATGAATAACCGTCCAAAATGGGGAACTGTGAGCCATGATAAGTGATGCCTGCTGGTTTAGCGGACACCTGCAAAATATTTGCTAGATGGGTTAAAGCAATATTGCTGACGATCGGTATGGCTGGTTTCGATCGGATATGAATTTCTCGCCAACCAACTTCAGCAGCGGCATTTTGATGAATGAGCTGGATTTTAGCAATTTCCCGATCAACTTTGTCGGCAAGTTTATTGGAAATCAGCTCAAATTGCCGCCAATCATCTTCAGCCAGGGCTAATTCACTGCCAGACAGTGGGCGACTACTTACGTCTGGAACTACTGCACAGATGGATGGCAGACTATAAAAAACGTTACTGGGATTTATTTTGACGACGCGATCGATCCACAAGATGAGAGTCTGGGATTTAGAGTATTGGGTACGAGTTTTTGGTCGCGCATTAATGACTTTCCAGTCGGCATTCGCCAGATGAATGGTGGTATCTCGTTCAAATGACTCTGGCAGATCGACTGATGGTATTTGGGTAACACCGATTGACTGACCAGTACTATCGTCAATGAATGTGACTTCGATATTCAAACTGAATAATGTCATGACTTTGGGAGTAAATCGATATAAATCTAGCGGATATCGGATGTCATCTGTAATATTTTTGCAACAATCGTAGGTAGAATTTGTCGATCATCAGCGACTCCTTCTGTAAAAACAACCAACAGCATCGGCGACCGATCGGGAATTTCCAAGTAAGCCGCATCATGCCGCACCATTGAAGTCCAACCTGCCTTTGAGTAGAGACGACTCCCAGGGGGCAAACCCTCACCCAAAAAGCCATTGACCTGATTCTCTTCACCACTGGGCGGTACCACTGCTCCAGCGGCTAAGTCCCGCTGCAAAAGATCTAGCATTAATTGCGATCGACGATTACTCACCGCAATCCCTGCTACTATACTGTGCAGCAAACGCGCCGTTGCCTCGGTAGTGAGCATATTACGATTCTCGTACATCGCGCCCACAAAAGCTCTTTCCCGACCATAGGGACCATTCCCCCAGGGCTTTTGATTGATATTAATTTTATCCAGCTCTGGCCATCCCAGGGACTGGAAATAACGATTGACAATATTGCGCTGCTGTTGCCAAGATTTGAACGGTTCGGTGGGTAGCTCTGGGCCACTGGTAGTGCCACTCAAAATGTCGACAATCAAACTCGTTGCGTCATTGCTAGAATCTACCATCATGTCTTGCACTGCGCGATCTAGCTCCGCCGAAGTATTCGTCATGCCCTTTTCTAACCATTCCTGGAGCGCGACTAAATAAAATAGCTTAATAATACTGGCTGGATAAATTCTCTCACTACCACGATAGCTAAAGCCGCGCGGTTGGTATTGCCAAATATCGTTAGCCGTTAAAGCACCTGCCGTATTCACCGGGGCATATTTGTCATAGACCAACCAAGTCATCGCAATTTGCTCCCGTCCCAAAGCTGGAAAAGCCTGCCAGATGTCTTGTAAAATCTCTTGACCTAGGCGATCGAGCTGAGGATTGGGAGTGAAAAATTCCATAAAGACTGCCGAAAAAGAACCGCATGTATCGATATTGCCACAAATTGCATAGTATTTAATATAGCTGTGCCCACCATCCATCTCCATGAATTTGCCTCTTTTTGACAATATCGAATATCTCTGTCGATCGAACATTAATCTTTACAGTGCCCCAGACTGCCGCGGTTTAGCTTCTCAAGTGTCTGCTGGCAGGCAGATTAAGATCATCAATGCCACTATCGATCAAAATGTTCTGCGAGTACGATCAGTCGAAGACGATTATCCAGGTTGGTTAAATATTAGTGATCTGATGCACTTGGAGCCAGCGCACAGCATCTATGAGCCAAAAATTGTCACTCGATCCACCATCGAGCGGCGGCTCCGTGCTGTTATCGACTTTGCTAAAACCGCCCAAACAGTTCCCAACCGCTACTTATGGGGTGGTACGGTCGCCCCTAATTATGATTGTTCGGGACTAATGCAAGCGGCCTTTGCGATGCAGGGCATTTGGCTCCCCCGCGATTCTTATCAGCAAGAAGCTTTCACTAAACGGATTGTCATTAACGAACTAACGCCGGGAGACCTGATTTTCTTTGGCACCCCGACTAAAACCGATCACGTTGCCTTATACCTAGGTAATCATAGCTATATTCATAGTTCTGGTATCGAAATGGGGCGCGATGGGATTGGCATTGACATGCTCTTGCCCAATGCCGAAGATCCAATCAGTGCGGGATACTGGAAAAAGTTTCGCTGCTGTGGTCGGGTTATGTCTAGTTACCAAAGATTGAACTGCGGTTACTAATCGTTAGACTGTGAACAAATGCTAACGGCTCCCGGCCACTCTGGGCTTTGCCCCTTAAACTTGATAAGTCAATATATAATCTTTACTATGCCGTTAACGAGTAAATCTGACGATCGCTCCGAGCCTAGCCTCTGCACAGAGAGTATCCTGGTTAATGTAGAGCAGATAATGAACCAGCGCATTGCACAAATAGCCAGTGATAGCCAAATCAAGATGCAGGCTAGCTTGGCGCAAATTTGGACGGTCGCCGAACATGACCAAGCTTCTCTGGCGCAGCGCATGGTGAGTGATTATCTGTTAGTTGAGAGTACTAAAGGTCTGCCGAACTACCACCCTCTGCATTGGCTCCAAGCCCAGCTAGAGTTTCGGCTGCGGGGCGTGCTAAATTTTAGTGATTATGAAACTGCACGGCTGAGTACGCAAGCAATGTTACATCAGTTGCAAGCCGAAATTGCCACAGCGATCGCGATTCAGCAAATAGAAATTGCCGCAGAGTTCGACAGGCAGATTCAAGACATTCGGCAATCTTTGGCTACCGTCATGCAACCACAACTATCCGATCGGAAAATCATCATCAAAGAATACATTAATAGCTACTTACCATTGGCTAGGCTCCAACTGGGGGAGGTCGATAAGTTTGGTTTCTTCTTGGATGGTAAACGGGTTAGTCCCAGCACTATTGTAGTTTCCACCACTCAAACAGTACGTCCTTGGTATCTATTGGGTCTTCAAGAAAAGCAACAGCCCTGCTATCGGGTGTCACTTCAGCAGCTTCAGCCCCTTATTACAGAATCCTTAGCACGTTCGTTTCAAGATATTACGATTCAAATCAAGAGCTATATCAACACCGAGTTGCACCAACAAATCCAAAATCTAGTAGCCAGTGTGCAGTGATTAATTAAGGCTGGGTACAATAGTATTGACCCCAATATTTTCTACAACATTGCAGTCAGTAGAGAGGTATGCTCGTGCCAGACAACTCACTCGAATCAGCATTCCATGCCCAGCTAATCTTAGTTCATGGCATCAGTCAAGAGATCTTAGAACTATTAGGGAACCGTCAATGTCAGGCATTTATCGGCGATATCTTGACTAGCCTCCCTACCATCCAATCCGCCACAGAGCTATGGCAGGTTACTAATACAATTAATCAACAGTCCAATCGATCTCTGCCATCATATCAACTCAATAGCCTGCAAATGAAAGCACTGCACCAAAGAATGCAAATCTTAGCCACTCAATATTTGGGCAAAGAATACGCACCAGGGGTCATCAACGATCTATTTAAACAACTACCCAGTCATTTTAAACAACCTTTAATCAAATGGTTTGAAAGTTTGCAGTAAAGATCGGGAAAACTAATTAAGGTTAAGGTTTTTTAGTATTTTGTAGTGGATCATTATGATCAATAAATCTGCCCGATTTTCCCACTGGGATAGTCTTTGGTGCAAGCAAAACGTCATCCGATTTTCTTTTGCTTGGGCGGCATTATCTTTAGCTATTTTTCTATTTTTTGGCACATCAATGCAGGGTACTGGTCGACCCGATTGGTATCGGGCTGTTACAGCTTACCCCATCCAAAATATTCCAGTTCTATTTTCTAGCTTGCTATGCCTCAGAAACGGCACTAGTCGGCGGATGCCCAGTGGGAGTAAAGTATGGCTGCTAGTTGGGGCAGCTTTGTTTTGTTACTTCGTTGGTAATTTGTTCTTCAGTTCCTGGGAGTTAGTTTGGCAACTTAATTCCACCGGGTCTCTTGGTGATCCTTTCTTTATTTTGTTCTATGTATTGTTGTCGTCGGCCATGCTCATGGCTATTACTAACAGACGGATCACGTTAAATATTTATCAATGGATTTTGGTGGGAATTGCTGGTATCTATGCTTCATCTTTGGCAATCTTGATTCAAGCACCAGCTGCAACGACCGAGGTGGTGGCTCCGCCAGCGATCGTTTCAACAGTAGCGGCTAACGATTCACCAGGATCACCACTACTAACTGCTCCCAGTGATACTGCTGCTAAAACTGCAAAGACCGAGCCAGCAGCACCAGTGATCTCAGTTCCAGATTGGGTCGCAGCGGCCGACAAGTTCTTTAAACCCTATGGGAAGACCTTGAATATGTTTTATGTCTGGTGTGATGTCGGACTATTTTGTCTGGCGACGATCATGCTATTGGGTTGTTGGGGTGGCAAGTTGAGTAACGCCTGGCGAGTTAATGCCCAAGCTGTAGGCTGTATTTATGTAGCAGACATGTGGTATTCCTACGCTGGTAACCAAATTTCCAATTATCAAAGTGGTTTTTTTCTGGAAGTATTTTGGATACTCGGCTCTTTGCAGTTTGGCATTGCCGCTGCGATGGAGTTCAATGAGGCATTATTGCGTCAGCGATCAGGTAGCTTGCTCTAAAACGCGGTTTAACTTACCACTGACATATCCTTCTAAATCTAGAGTGACGTAAGCAAATCCCAGATTTTGTAGAGCTTGCACTACCTGCTCTAGATCCTGGGTGGCTATAAATTCTTTGATGTGAGCTGGAGATAATTCAATCCGCGCTGTGTCACCTGCCGATCGCACGCGGAGTTGCTCATATCCCAATCTGCGCAGATAAATTTCGGCCCGACCGACCCGTTGCAGTTTCTCGATCGAGATTTCTTCACCGTAGGGAAAACGCGAGCTAAGGCAGGGTTGAGCGGGCTTGTTCCACCAAGACAAGCCCAAGAATTGCGAGATTTCGCGTACTTCTAGTTTGGTAATACCTAGCTCGGCGAGGGGCGATCGTGCCCCCCGTTCTTGGGCCGCCTGAATGCCGGGACGATAATCCTGTAAGTCATCAGCATTAACTCCATCTAATACGTAGGGATAGCCTAACTTTTGAGCTAAAGGCTTCAATGTATCGTGCAGCTCACTTTTGCAGAAATAACAACGGTTAATTGGATTAGCCCGGTAGGCGGGATTCTCCATCTCATGAGTGGTGACTACTTGATGGGCAATGCCAATGGTGGCGGCCTGGATCTGGGCATCTTCTAGTTCTTCGGGCAATAAGGATGGCGAAACGGCTGTGATGGCCAAAGCGCGATCGCCCAAAACATCATAGGCAACTTTGGCCACTAAGGTACTATCTACGCCCCCAGAGTAAGCCACTAAAGCGCGATCGACAGTGGCGAATAGTTGCTGAAGTTTTAATAATTTTTGAGCAGCAGCTGACCCCATAGACATAAATTTTACCCTCAGAACTGGCGGCGGCTAAAGAAGGCAATGGTGATACACAAGAACACTGCTGTATAGATTATAGAATAACCACTGCTGGTCCACAGTTCGGTACTGCTTGGCAGGGTGTTGTTGTACACCACCTCGTTTTTGAGATCGAGACGAGCGAGATCTGGTAACAGTAAAAATAGCCCATCACTCAATTTTTGGAAACCAGGATTTTTGCTCACTCCCAAGTGGGCCATTTTGACCATTTCCCGGCTACCATGACCAGCCAAGTAGACTAAGCCAGTTAAAATGGTGGCCAGTAGTGAGCTAGTCATGGCACCAAACATAATGGCCGCCGCGACAATCAGGGCTAGCTCTAAAACCATGAATCCGCCAGTGAGTAGTAGCAATCCAGGTTGGTGCGGAATTTTGGCCAGGGTTAATACCCCCAAATAAATCGCCATCATCATGGCCACCAATACAGCCAAGACGGCAGAAAGACCTAGATGTTTGCCAATAATAAACTCCGTACGACTCACGGGCTTGGGGATGAGAGCCAAGATAGTCCGCCGATCGATCTCCTTGTTAACCAAGTTGCTGCCCAATAGAATAGCGATGCCGATGGTCAAAATGTGGATGATTGCCAACCCGAAATCTGGTAGGATTTTGTCCTGCGCGCCAGCGGATACTTCTGGTAAAATTCGCCAAGCTACCAACATTAGTAGAGCGAAAATACCCACAACATAGAGAATGCGATCGCGAATAATCTCGCGAAAACTATTGGCGCTAATCGCCCAAATGCGAATTAGATTCATGAAAACTCCTGACACACTCCTGATTTCAGAAATTAGTATACCCAAAAATACGTTGAGATTTACGTCGACATAATGGGCAGTTACTGCTTTTGCTGACAGCATCATACAGTGGAAAAGATATAAGATATGGAAGCCATCTGAGAGAACATCAAAAATACTATATGAGTAGAGTTGGTATCGGTATCCGCACTGCCAATCAGCGGCAAGAGCGTGAAGCAGGACAAATTCATGTCTATGATGGCGCGGGCAAAGGTAAGTCGCAAGCCGCTTTGGGTGTAGTGTTGAGATCCTTGGGTCTGGGCATTGAAAGCAGCACCGACCATCGTATTTTGTTATTGCAGTTCTTGAAAGGCCCCGGACGAGAATATGACGAAGATGCGGCCATTGCTGCTCTAAGAGGGGCTTTCCCGCATTTGATCGATCAGGTTCGTACCGGTCGCTCCGAGTTTTTTGGTCTAGCTGAAATCACGGAATTCGATCGATCCGAAGCAGTTCGCGCTTGGGATGTGGCTAAGGGTGCGATCGCTTCGGACTTATATACTGTGATTGTCCTAGACGAAATGAACCCAGCGCTCGATCTTGGTTTGTTACCAGTAGATGAAGTGGTCAGCACCCTGGCCAAAAAACCACGCCATCTAGAAGTAATTGTGACTGGTCGCGATACCCCGGCGGCACTCTTAGAACTATCCGATCTGCATTCCGAGATGAAGCCGCACCACCACCCGGAAGCCAAAGAACAGGGCATCGAAGGGATTGAAATCTATACAGGTGACGGCAAGGGCAAGTCTACTAGTGCTTTAGGGAAAGCTTTGCAAGCAATTGGGCGGGGGATTAGCCAAGATCGCAGCCATCGGGTATTGATTATGCAGTGGCTGAAGGGTGGTAGCGGCTACACCGAAGATGCCGCCATTGCGGCGCTCAAGAAAAGCTATCCCCAGTTGGTCGATCATCAACGGTGCGGCGGCGATGCGATTGTTTGGCGGGGCAAACAGCAGGAAATCGACTTTATTGAAGCCGAACGGGGTTGGGAAATCGCTAGTAGTGCCTTAGCTTCGGGTCTTTACAAAACCATTATTATGGATGAACTGAATCCCACTGTGGATTTAGAGCTATTGGCGCAGGAACCGATTGTCGCCGCGCTCCTCGCTAAACCAGCGAATACCGAGGTGATTATTACGGGTCGCTGCTACAATACGCCTAGCTACTTCAATTTGGCCAGTATTCACTCCGAAATGATTTGCCATAAACACTATGCTAATAGCGGTGTAAATCTGCGACGCGGCGTAGATTTTTAGTGAATTTGGGAAAATTAATACAAATCTGTCAATACTAGCTATTAAGATATCAGTATGAGCTTTTGCTCCTAGTTATAAGAGGATCATGTCATGTCAGCTAAAACTTCAGTAAAAGATATTGCTAGTTTGACCGCAGCGGATGTCGAACAAATTGCTATTAGACTGGAAGATGACAACTACTCCAGTCCTTTTGATGGCTTGGAAGACTGGCATCTATTGCGGGCGATCGCCTTTCAACAACCAGAGCTAGTAGAGCCTTATATCCATCTGTTGGATGTGGAAGCCTACGACGAATCCTAGGCAGATGCGGCTGCTCATAGCCATCGGCGGTGGCATTGCTGCCTATAAAGTTTGTACTGTCATCTCAACTCTCTTTCAGCAGGGAATTGAGGTGCGGGTTGTCCTCACTAGCGCTGCCCAACAATTTATTACGCCCTTGACTGTGGCAACGCTCGCGCGGCAGCCGGCGTACACTGATGCCGATTTTTGGCAGCCTGTTCATCAGCGTCCGCTGCATATTGAGCTAGGCGAATGGGCTGATTTAATATTGATTGCGCCGCTGACGGCGAATACGTTGGGCAAGCTGGCCAACGGGCTAGCGGATAATTTGCTAACTAACACTGTGCTGGCTTCGACTTGTCCAGTGTTGCTCGCCCCTGCGATGAATACCGATATGTGGGAGCAGGTCGCTGTCCAGCGCAACTGGCAATTACTACAACAGGATCAGCGATATCACTGGTGTGATCCGGGGGCGGGCATGTTGGCTTGCGATCGCGTGGGTCAGGGACGATTGGCTGAACCAGCGATGATTATTAATCATGTGCGATCGCTTTTCATCACCCGAGGAAAAAGAGATTTAGCCGGTCGCCATATTTTGATTAGTACCGGTGGCACCCGCGAATTTCTTGATCCAGTGCGGTTTATTGGTAATCCGGCTACGGGCAAGATGGGCTTGGCGCTGGCACAAGCTGCTGCACAACGTGGTGCGCAGGTTACTTTGATCTATGCTAATTTACCAGAGATACCCCAAGAATCCGGGATCACTGCTATTGCAGCGGTTAGCAGTGAATTAATGGCAGCAGAGCTGTTTAAATATTTTCCCAGAGCCGATTTTACTTTTATGGCAGCAGCCGTAGCTGATGTGAAACCAGCAACTTATGTCGATCGCAAGTTAGCTAAACATGAGCTATCCACCCAATTACCAGTGGTGGCAGTGCCAGACATTGCCGCCATCTTGGGTCAACGCAAGCAACCGAGGCAAAAGTTGATTGGCTTTGCTGCTCAGACCGGAGATATTGTCACTCCCGCCCAAGAAAAGTTGGTGCGGAAGAATTTGGATGCGATCGTGGCTAATTCGATCGATCTGCCCAATTGTGGGTTTGGTAGCGATCAGAATCAGGCGGTGTGGATTGACCGGTCGGGGCAACAAGTTGAAATCCCGTTTTGTTCTAAGTTAGAGATGGCTCATCAACTATTAGATTTAGCATTGATGTTATAAAAATATTGTTTCGATAAATCAATCCTAATCAACGATCGACTGCAACTTTTTCACCTGCACCGACTTGCTGGGGATATCGATACCAGCTGCAAAATACTCTTGGCCAGTTTTATAAAACACCACTCGCTTATCATTACTTTGAGCATGAATATTGAGCAAACGATCGATCCCCGTAATCAACTCTTTATTATTGCCATTGACATCCGCCAGCGTGATTGCCATCTTATCTTTACTATCTAATGATTTGTCACCATTGGTATCAGCCTTAATCACTTGATATAAAACTGCCTTGACACTTTTGACGATGGTTTTTTGATCGGCGCCTTTCCCCTGTGTAATGGTTTCACCAATCTCCTGACCTTCCAAAATGACGAATTTATTATCAGGGAAAAGCTTACGAGATGATAGATCTTGCCGATTCACGAAAACATAGTTATGAACCACGGCATAGCCACCGTTTTTACCCTTGAAATCCCCATATTCGCTGGGTGATCCGGAATCATTTCTCCACTTGTTAGCAGAGCCTACTGAAACTGGTGCTGACAAATAATCAGTACCATTAGTTAGTGAAAATTCACCTAAAATGTACTTGATCTTTTTAGTTTGTTCTTCTGAATTATTAGGGTCTTGAGAGACTATATTTGATATATTTGGTTTGCTAATTCCACAGCTAGTCATTAACAGCAAGCTTAATGTTAATAGACCTAAAGCACAATATTTACCGTTCATATTTCCTCACATTTGTTTTGTTGCTCCTGGTGATGGCAACTTGATTTTTAACTACAGAAGCTAGATAGCAATTTCAGGATTTTTGGCCGATCGATTTTTTCTTGGCTATTTCTAGGTAACTCTGACACCGCTAACCAGGTCTTGGGCTGCTTGAAATTACTCAGTTGATCTTGCAGAGCTACTTGGATTTGACTCGCTGTTACTTCTCCTACATAAATTGCTACGACCCGCTCGCCCCATTCCGGATCAGGAATACCAAGGACATAAATATCGGAAACTAGCCCGGTCGATCGAATGATGGCTTCCACTTCTGCTGGCCAGACTTTTTCACCACCCGTAATAATCTGGTGGCTGTCCCGTCCTTGGATTTGCAAATATCCTTGGCTATCAATCATGCCCAGATCGTCAGCAATCCAATAGCCGGTGGTGTTGCTCTGCGGATAATATCCCAACATGACCGATGCAGACTGTACTGAAATATGGCCACTATCTTGGATTTGAAGCTGAACATGGGGTAATGCCCGACCACTGGCATTTACGCCTGCTAAAAAATCTTGCGGTGGGAGCGCTACTATCATTGCTGCTGTTTCGGTCATGCCATAACTAAGCGAGAGTGGAATTTGGGTTTGCCGCGATCGGTCTAGTAAATCTGGCCAAACTGGTGCCCCCCCAATTAATATGGCTTGAAATTGACAAAGCCATTCGGCCTTGGTTGGTAGCAGCCGCTGGAGCTGCGTGGGCACTAAAGAAATAAAAAAATGGGGCGGCAGTGACTGACTAAAACGCTGCGGCTTATTTGGTAGCAATAACTGACCGCTAGTAATGATCGATCGCCACAGCTGCATCAGTCCACTCACATGATGAAGAGGTAATGTGCAGTAAGAATTGATCGTATCCACCTGATAAAATTCCTGAAAACCGCGCACCGCCGCCGTCAAAGTAGCGGGGGTATGGATTGCAAACTTTAGTTGGCCAGAGGTGCCACCGGTTGGAATCATGATTTGACCCTGATGCCGCTCACGATCTACTGTGGTAGTAATTGCTTGGAGCTGCTGCCATTCAGCAGTTCTCCAATCCGGACTGGCTAAAAAAATTGGAATACCAGTAATAATGCCAGCCAAAAGATCGGTAATAAATTCGTTAGGATCTTTGGTGGCAATGACTTGATGCGAACGCCCCCCACAATCTTGCTGTTTTTTCGCCAGCATGGAGAGTAGATGAGGTTGATCGATCGCGAGCCAATGCTGAATTTGTTGGTTTAAATCCACGGCTGAATTCACTAAAATTGGGAATCAAAGCTGCCCTATCACAACTACCAAGTTACGATGGAGCCACAACAGCGACAGATTTAGTGGTGAAACTTAACTTGTCGCCTACCACATCTACTAAGATCAGATCCCCATCTTTAAAGTCGCCTCGTAAAATGCCTTTAGCGATCGTCGTTTCCAGTTCGCGCTGAATCGCTCGTTTCAAGGGACGGGCACCGTAGAGTGGATCATAGCCGACATCAGCAATAAAGCCAATCGCCGCATCCGACAATAATAGTCCGACCTTGCGTTCGGCCAGTCGTTTGACCAACCGCTGCACCTGAATCTGGATAATGCCGCGTAGCTGACTTTTTTGTAGACTATGGAAAATAATGGTGTCATCAATGCGGTTCAAAAACTCTGGCCGGAAACTTTGCCCCAACAGCTCCATCACCTGACTTTGCATTTCTGCGTAACGACTATCATCACCCGCTAGCTCTAGAATATATTGAGAGCCAATGTTGCTGGTCATGATAATTACAGTGTTTTTGAAGTCGATCGTTCGGCCCTGCGAATCAGTGACGCGGCCATCGTCCAAAATTTGGAGCATGACATTAAAAACATCCGCGTGGGCTTTCTCAATTTCATCAAACAAAATAATTGCATAAGGGCGACGGCGAATCGCTTCGGTCAACTGACCACCTTCTTCATAACCAACATAACCCGGTGGTGCCCCAATCAACCGCGACACCGCGTGTTTCTCCATATATTCAGACATATCAATCCGAATCATCGCTTCTTCGCTGTCAAACAGATAAGCCGCCAAGGTTTTAGCTAGCTCTGTTTTCCCGACTCCGGTCGGACCTAAAAAGATAAAACTAGCGATCGGCCGATTCGGATCAGCTAAACCAGCTCGCGATCGCTGAATCGCTTCGGCCACAGCTGTCACGGCCTCTTCTTGACCAATCACCCGGCGGTGCAGCTCATCTTCCAGGTGTAAGAGTTTTTCTCGTTCGCTTTCCACCAGCTTCGAGAGCGGAATCCCAGTCCACTTAGAAATAATTTCAGCAATATCCGACTCTGTAACTTCTTCGCGCAATAGCGACTTACCCGTAGTCTGGGAAGTCGTCAGCGTTTCTTCCGCAGCATCTAATTGCTTATGCAGCTCAGTGAGCTTGCCGTATTTCAGTTCCGCTGCGCGACTAAGATCATAATCCCGCTCGGCTTTTTGCACCTCGATGCTCACCCGATCGATCTCTTCTTTGACTGTTTGAATTTGGGTGATAATATCTTTTTCTGATTTCCACTGGCTATTCAGACCCGACTGGTCTACTTTTAGATGCTCTAATTCACCCTCAATCCGCTGTAGTCTTTCCTTAGAACCACTAGAAGCATCTTTGTTCAACGAGAGGCGTTCCATTTCCAACTGGAGAATCTTCCGATCGATCTCATCTAATTCTTCGGGCTTGGAAGTGATTTCCATTTTCAGTTTGGCTGCTGCTTCATCGACGAGATCGATCGCCTTATCTGGCAAAAACCGGTCGCTAATATAGCGACTAGACAGAGTCGCTGCTGCTACCAGCGCGTCATCGGAGATTTTCACCCCGTGGTGCAATTCGTAGCGTTCCTTGAGGCCACGCAGAATCGAAATAGCATCTTCCACACTGGGCTGATCCACATAGACCTGCTGGAAACGCCGTTCTAGCGCCGCATCTTTTTCAATATATTTGCGATACTCATCTAAAGTAGTGGCTCCAATACAGCGCAGCTCGCCCCGTGCCATCATGGGCTTCAGTAAATTCCCCGCATCCATCGCCCCTTGAGTAGCACCAGCACCCACTACTGTATGGATTTCATCAATAAATAGTACGATATTACCGGCCGAATCAGCCACTTCTTTTAAGACCGATTTAAGGCGTTCTTCAAACTCCCCTCGGTACTTAGCGCCCGCTATTAATGCTCCCATATCGAGAGAAATTAATTGTCGATCGCGTAAAGATTCTGGGACATCCCCACTGACAATCCGCTGCGCCAAACCCTCCGCAATGGCAGTTTTACCGACACCAGGTTCACCGATCAATACTGGATTATTCTTGGTGCGGCGTGACAGAATCTGAATAGTACGGCGAATTTCTTCATCGCGACCAATTACTGGGTCAAGCTTGCCCGCTTTAGCGGCTTCGGTGAGATCGCGCCCGTATTTGGTCAGCGATTCATACTTACCCTCCGGATTTTGGTCAGTAACTTTCTGGCTCCCGCGAATCTGGTTCACCACTGCTTTCAATTTTGCTTCATCGAGTTTGAAATCATTGAAAATTTGCTTACCAATCCGATCGTCTTTGCTAAAAGCTAGTACCAAGTGTTCGATCGATATAAAATCATCTTTGTATTCTTGGCGCAGGGTCTCTGATCGATCGAGTAAGCCATCCAAGGCTTTCCCCAAATAGACCGAGCTATTCGCCCCCGCAATCTTGGGCTGCCGCTGAATGTAGTTATCGACCGCTTCGCGCAGCTTGGCTAAATTCACCCCCGCCTTGGTGAAGATATTGGTGGCTAGCCCCTCTTGCTCCAACAGCGATTTTAGCAAATGCTCGCTTTCCATCTGCTGTTGTTGCGCACTTTTGGCGACATCCAGAGTCCGGGTAATTACTTGCCAAGCTTTTTCAGTAAATTGTTGGGGGTTAGTCGGTTGCATAGCGGTCTGCTGGTAGATAGTTGTGACAGGTATTCACCTTTACAGAATCATTGTAAAGACTTTGGTAGTTCAGGATGGATCGGTATTCACGGTAACTCGTTGCCCCAGCGAAAAATAGCCGCGCCCCAGGAAAGACCAGCCCCAAAACCAGAAGTGGCGATCGTATCACCAGCTTTAATCTGGCCAGAGCGCACCGCCGTGTTGAGTGCGATCGGAATCGAAGCCGCTGAAGTGTTACCGTAGTCCGCTACGTTGCTAATAATTTTTTCTGCTGGCAGGCCAATGCGGGTAGCAACTGCATCCATAATTCGCTGGTTCGCCTGGTGCAAAATTAGCCAGTCTAAATCAGCAACAGTCAAACTTGCTGTAAATAGCACTTTATCGATCGCCTCCGGCACTTTATTCACCGCAAACCGATAAACTTCTTTGCCATTCATGGCTAAATATCCAAACCGTCCCTGTTGAGCCATCACATTGGCACTCAGTTCTTGCATGGTAGATTCATGACGCAGATGCAAACAATGATTTTGACTACCGTCACTGCGCATTTCAAAACCCAATAGATCTTGCTGATCACTAGCTTGCATTATTACCGCGCCCGCACCGTCGCCAAATAATACACAGGTATTGCGATCCTCCCAATTTAACCAACGGGTGAGTAAGTCCGCACCAATCACCAAAATATTGCGATAAACACCAGTCTCTAAAAACTGGGCAGCGGTCACCAGGCCAAAGACAAAACCAGAACAGGCCGCGCCTAAATCGAAGGCCACCGCATTAACCGCGCCTAAATTAGCCTGAATTAGGCAGGCACTGCCAAATAAATCATCCGGGCTAGAAGTAGCCAGTACAATCAAATCAATGTCCACCGCTTCTACTTTGGCCATTGCCAAGGCTTGCTGGGCCGCGATAGTGCCCAGACTAACCACTGAATCAGCAGACTGGGCTAAGTGCCGTTGCCGAATACCGGTGCGACTGGCAATCCATTCATCACTGGTATCTACAAATTTACTCAGGGCATCGTTACTGGCCACAAATGCTGGAGCGGCTGCGCCACAGCCAATAAATTTCACACCCATACTTACATCTACTCGTGCTGTTGATCTTTAAATTTTGCTGGTTTCAGACGGCATTACCAATTTTTTGGTACGGTCTTGGAGATGACTTAACACCTGGTTATCGATCGCTGCCTGGGCGGTTCGAATGGCATTAGCGATCGAGAAAGCATCCGAGCTACCATGACTGATAATACAGACCCCTTCCACTCCCAGCAACAGGGCACCACCATGTTCGGCAGCATCAATCCGCTGTTTCAGGCGCTTAAGATTTGGCTTCAAAATTGCTGCCCCCACCTGGCCTCGTACCCCTTTAGGCAATTCCTCCTTCAGCATCTGCACTACAATACTGCCCACGGCTTCGGCAAACTTCAAAAGAATATTGCCCACAAAGCCGTCGCAAACAATCACATCAAAGTTGCCAGACAACACATCGCGGCCTTCGGCATTCCCGGCAAAATTAATGAAGGAGTTTTTCGCGAGGTTAGCATAGGTACTCAGAGCTAAGTCGTTGCCTTTAGATTCTTCTTCACCAATATTCAGCAGACCAATCTGGGGTTTCTCTACGCCCAATACATATTGACTGTATATCGATCCCATCACGGCAAACTGTTCTAGATACTTGGGCTTGCAGTCTACGTTGGCACCGACATCCAGAATCAGCACCGACTGCTCGGGCACAATAGTCGGAAATATCGCCGCGATCGCTGGTCTTTCGATCCCGCGCAGCCTGCCCAGTCGCAACAGAGCCGCCGCCATCGCCGCTCCCGAGTGCCCAGCTGAAACCACTGCGTCGGCCTGACCATCTTTAATGAGCTGCATTGCCAGATTAATCGAGGCTTTGGGTTTCCGCCGCAGCGCACTTAAGGGCTCTTCATCCATCTCGATCGTTCCTTCAGCGGCAACGATCTCAAACTTATGGGGACAATTTTGTTCTTGTAAACAGGCTTTGATCTTTACGGTGTCGCCAACTAAGATCACTTCTACATCTAATTCAGACTGTGCTTTGATCGCTCCAGCGACGATAGCGGCAGGAGCAAAGTCCCCACCCATTGCGTCTAGGGCGATGCGTGCGCGAGATGTTGCCATTAGAGACGACGATGATAGAAACAATCAAAATTCTACCAGAATTAGGTCTCCTCGCTCTGTGGAGGAGGTATCAAGATCTGCTGGACATTGATTCGTTTGTAAAAAGCTTGTCAAGCTTGTCTATCTTTGCTATCTTTGTAAAGCCGTCAAAGTAAATGCTCTGACAAGCCGGGATAGCTCAGTTGGTAGAGCAGAGGACTGAAAATCCTCGTGTCACCAGTTCAAGTCTGGTTCTCGGCATATTTAAAGACCTCGCCCTGGGCGGGGTTTTCGTGTTTTCATCCAAATCTACGGCTTTGCCTAGTTGGGGGAGAGGCTGATTCTATTCGTACCTATTCATCTCTCATTCCTATCAAGCATTGGGGGAAGTGGGGTAGACTATGAAGCTAAATAATTAAGTACATTAGTATTTATAGCTAAGGTATCGGCTGGTGTCCCCCAAATCAAGAATTCTCATGGAAGGCTATCGATAATTTTTACTCCCAAGGGCTGAGAACTGCGATCGAAGATGGCCTAGAGCAAGGCTTGAAGGGGAAAGGATTGTGCAAGTGGTTTTTTAAGGCTTTGGGGCAGTCGGTAACACCAAGCCATTTGATGCTTCTGTTGTTGCTAGAATGCGGGGCGCAATCGAATACCTCAGCAGCATTAATAATGAAGTTGCCCCCATAAGCATCTCTTGACCCCATAAGACCCTGATGACCCTAGAATAGAAACAGCCCCCACCAGTGAAGGTAAAGGCTGAATCGTTCGCGTAGCATCTCCGCTAGGAGAATCAAAAGACTGTTAGCGCAGCGTGATCGCAGATACAGACCTATAGCATGAGAGCGTGAAAACCTGCTTGCACAAAATGACGATCACTAGTCATGGCATCGATTAAATTTTCTTGTTGCATAACGACAAAAGAAATACAGTCAGTTAAACCCCAAGCTTTATCAGAACGAGAATTATAGAGTGATAGCGCTTGCATCATTAACTCTGTGCTAATGCTGACGACTTGGATATTTTCAGTGCTGTAGCATAGCTGAATAAACTTTACGGCTCCTGGTCGATTGAAAGCACTTAAAGCATTACCGACTTCAACTAGTACCGCCTCTGTAATCCAGACTGTGTTTGCTGAACGAACTCGCGGAAATAGCTGTTTCGCTTGATCATGAAAATCATCCCGAGGATTGAGGAGAGCTTGGATGAATGCAGTATCAAGAAACAAGCGATCGATCGTCATTAATCAATTTCCTGATGCTTGGGTAAGCCATAGAGGTAATGATCATGCTCAGATGACCAATCAGTGGGAGCTTCAACGGTACCTGTTAGAGACTCCAACACATCCCAAGCATTTCCAGCCGTTTGAAGATGATGCTGACGTAGTTCGACAACAAATTTTAGAACCTGTTGCTGCAAGTTATCCGGTAAATCATTCATCTCTTCTACGACTTCTGCAACGATCGAACTATTCATCATGAAACCTCCCAAAATCTAAGAATTATTAATAAAGAATGAGGATGTGCGGTTATAAATATCCCTTATTTTACTCGAATAGATCTGAATAGACGTGTTAAGAGTCACCTAGCCACACATAATCAAAACAGCCCCAACCAGAAGCGCTTTGCGTGAAGGCCGGGGCTGAGTCGTTCGCATAGCGTCTCCGCTAGGAGAATCGAAAGACTTTTACTAGCAGCGCGTTCAAGAATCGTCTTCGTAAGAAGAATCGAATCCAAAAAATTAGACAAATAGACAATACCATGTTCGACTCTAGACAAGGAAAAGTTTCAAGTACCCAAAACAGCGAAGCCTTCTCAAATTGGGGTAGCTTTGGGGTAAGAATTATACAAAATAGCTACAAATTTTTTCTAGAGCGGATCTCTAGAGGACTGAAAATTTTTGTGTTTTGAGGCAAGGTCAATCGACAATACCCAATACCAATTTTCTGCCCATAACTTTTAGCTCACTAGCATTATCCCTTTTTAAAGATCGCAAAAAGCATAAAGTTATGACAGAAAAATAATGGGGCATACTAATATGGAAATAGTACTTCGACAACATTCTGGTGGGGAAGAAGTCATGGATCATCAGCAATTGATAATGAATTATGACTATATCAAGATCAATCCTCAATCTGGAAGACTTTGACGGTATTTCCTTAGATCGATATTATCGAAGCCATTCCCTGAACCTCGCTGATATCATAGATATTGCTATTCAAATTGCAACGACTCTTCAGGTTTTAAGGGAACAACAGATCATTCATCAAGACATTAAACCAGCCAATATTCTGATCTATCCACTGACGAAGCAGGTCAGGCTCATTAATTTCAGTATTGCTTCCTCATTACTGCGTGAAACCCCGGAAATTGTTCAGCCTCAACAATTAGAAGGAACTTTGACTCATCCGTCTCCAGCACAAACTGGTTTGATGAATCGGGGGATTGATTACCGCAGCGATTTTTATGCTTTGGGAGTTACTTTATACGAACTCCTCACTAATAGATTACCCTTTGTCGCAGATGATCCGATCGATCTTATTTATTTTCACTTGGCACAGCTAGCGATTCCTGTCGAGCAAGTTAATCCAGCGATACCCACAATAGTGTCGCAAATAGTTGCCAAGCTGATGGCTAAAAATACTGAAGATCGGTATCAAAGTGCAATGAGCCTGAAGGATGATTTAGAACAGTGCCGACACCAATGGCAAGCAACAGGCGTAATTGTGGGTTTTGAATTAGGAAAACGGGATCTGTTGACAGATGGTGATGAGCAACTTGCTGGCACTGTCGGTATTGCCGTAGACATCACTGATCGGAAGGAGGTAGAGCGAAAGCTAAAATCCACCCAATTCGCAGTAGATAACTCTGCTGATGGGATTGCTTGGATTCGATCTGATGGGTCTTTTGCTTATGGCAATAAAGCAATTTGTCGGATGTTAGGCTACTCTTTTGCTGAATTTTGTACTCTCTACGTATGGGATATTGATGATAACGAAGAGATCGTTTCACCTCGAATTTGGCCTGAACTGTGGAATCAGCTGAAAGAAGATCAGACATCTTTTTTTGAAAGTGAACAACATAGCAAACAAGGCAAGCGTTATCCGGTAGAAATCAGTATTAATTATTTTGAGTTTGAGGGTGACGAGTATAGCTTTTTGCAAGTTCGTGATATTACTAATCGCCGGCAGGCCGAGACCGCCTTACGCAATTCCGAACAACGGTATCAAAGACTAGCTGGTAATATTCCTGGCGCTATTTATCAATTGCAACTAACAGCAGGTTTGGGTATGACATGCCCCTATATTAGTTCGGGGAGCTATGAGTTACTAGAACTTTCTTCGGCAGTGGTGATGGCAAATGCTAATTGTTTGCTAGAGATAATTCATCCTGATGACATACTAGAATTCAAGAAAGTGGTGGCTGAATCCGCTCAGAATATGACTCCTAAATTTTGGGAAGGCCGGATGGTCTTGAGGTCGGGTGAGACTAAATGGATTAAATGTGCTTCTCGTCCAGAAAGACAATTGGATGGTTCGATCATTTGGGATGGAGTGATGTTAGATGTTACCGATCGCAAACAAGTCGAAATTGCCCTACGTCAGTCCGAACAACGGTATCAAAAGCTATCCGACAATATTCCTGGCATTATCTATCAATTTCGGTTGGCTGCAGATGGCAGCATTACTTATCCCTACATCAGTTCAGGCTGCTGGGAGTTACTTCAGCTTACTCCCGCAGCGGTGATGGCCGACTCCAAATGTGTGATCGAAAAGATTCATCCTGATGACATTTTGGAATTTAAAAAAGTAGTGGCTGAATCTGCCCAAAACATGACTCCTAAATTATGGGAAGGGAGAGCAATACTCAATTCTGGCGATATCAAATGGATCAAATCGGCTTCTCGTCCGGAGCGACAACCTGATGGCTCCATCGTGTGGGATGGCGTTATGTTAGATATCACTAAGCAACAAGAAGCGCTACGCGATCGCCAGCAAGCCAAAACAGCTCTGCAACTGACTAACAACCGATTGGAATTGAGTATTCAAGAACTGCAACAAGCTACCCTGCTCAAAGATGAGTTTTTAGCCAACATGAGCCATGAGCTACGGACTCCCCTCAATGCAATTTTAGGAATGTCCGAAATATTGCAGGAAAAATTACTTGGCACCATTAATGCACACCAGATCAATGCAATTTCTACTATTGAACAAAGTGGACAACATTTATTAGCGTTAATTACCGACATCTTGGATGTTTCTAAAATTGCTGCGGGCAAGCTAGAACTACAAATTACGACGGTTTCTCTAGCCGAGCTATGCAAGTCGAGTTTAATGTTGGTCAAACCCCAGGCATCAGAAAAACAGATTCAAATCGAGACTCATTTGCCCACAGATTTAGACCAGATTTTAGTTGATGAGCGACGGATGCGTCAGGTACTCATTAACTTACTAAATAATGCTGTCAAATTTACTCCCGAGGGCGGTGCCGTGACCTTATCTATTGGGTGCGCAGCTGCCCCTATCTTACCCACCACAGAATTAGACTATATCCTGTGCTTCTCTGTTCGTGATAACGGCATTGGTATTGCCAGTGCCGACCTGTCTAAACTTTTCAAACCCTTTATGCAAATTGATAGTAGCCTCAATCGTCAATATGATGGCACTGGGTTGGGATTAGTGATGGTCAAACAAATTGTAGAATTACACGGCGGTTCTGTCCATATTGACAGCGTGGTAGGGGAAGGTAGTTGTTTTAGGGTGATGCTACCGCAGACTTATCTACAATCGAATGGAGGAGCAAGAGATATTGCTCACAACATTGATAGCACTCTTCCCGAAATATTACCGCCTTCCCCTAAATCTCCCCTGATTCTACTAGCTGAAGATAATGAAATAAATATCAATACCTTATCTAGCTATCTAACTGCTAAAGGCTATCGGGTTATTTTGGCGCAAAATGGGCAAGAAGCAATTGACTTAACCCACCGCTATCATCCCGATCTGATCTTGATGGATATTCAAATGCCTGAGATGAATGGACTACAGGCGATTGAGCGAATTCGTCAAGATTCTCCCCTCACGGCAATTCCCATTATTGTCCTCACTGCTCTGGCGATGGAGGGCGATCGAGAAAAATGCTTGGCCATGGGTGCCGATCGATATCTGGTCAAACCAGTCAAACTCCAGGATCTGCATCGCACCATTCAGGGATGCTTAAATACAAATTGACTACATCATGTCTAATATATGAATTGACTATCTAATTCTGGGTACACTGGTGAAGTGGCTGTTAATGCCATGAATTTGATTTATTGCCACGGCACCCTAACCCCAGGTTAGAGCTTACTCAAAATTGACTAGTCGTGGGATTTGTATCTATGAATTTTCAAGATGAAAATGATTTGCCAGCAATAGAGCTAGCGAAAAATTTAGAGCAATATGTAGCAGAAATTGCCCAACTCCATGGTGCGATTGGGGCGGCCCAACAGCAGCAATCTGTGGAAGAAGAAGCAGTTGCCAACGAATGTGCTGCTCAGTTTTATTTGGCATGGGGCAAGGATAAACTTGCCGCTGTTTATATGCAAGATGCCTATGATTGCTACAGAAGAGCCGGCTGTAACATTGCCACCGAAAATTTGGAGAGAGACTATCCGCAATTACTCCAACTCTCCCCCCAGCCATCGCCACCACCAGCAAGTAATAGTTATTTCAACGACGAATTTATTGCCACCCTCAGCTACGAATTCCGTACACCACTAAATGGGATTTTGGGCATGTCAGAGGCCTTGCTAGAAGAAGTCTTTGGGACGATGAACGAACGTCAACTCAATGCGGTGGCGACGATCGATCGCAGTGGTGGATATTTGGCAGCACTCATTAGCAATATGACAGATCTTTCCCAGCTGCAAGCTGGCAAACTAGAGCTGGAAATCACCACTGTCGCGGTCGCCGAGCTTTGCCTCTTCAGCGCTACCTTTGTCAAACACCACGCTATTCAGAAACAAATCCAACTAGATGTAGACTTTTCGGCTAATGCTGGTGATATTGCTGTCGACTTACAGCGGATGCGGCAAGTATTAATTAATCTCCTCAATCAAGCGATCGATGCTACGCCTGTAGGCGGTAGGGTGAAGTTAGTAGTTACTAGACAGCAGCGAGGAATGATTGCCGATGAAACCTCGACGATCCAGTTTTCGGTCATCGATACCAGTAAAGAAACTTGCACCGCTAACGATGCTAAAGTTCATCAACCTTCGTTCCCGGTGAATAGCCGTAGCACCGGTTTGGGCTTGATGCTGGTCAATCCGATCGTCGAACTGCATGGTGGTTCAATCAGTTGTCAAAGCACCATTGGTCAAGGCAGCTGCGTCAACGTATCTTTGCCCCACAAATGCTTGATTGCCGACCTGAACTTTGATCAACCAGATATCTCGGAATATCTCACCACCTGCTCTGAAAATATTGCGGAGGAGACGACTAAGCTACCACTGATTTTGATTGTGGAAGACAATGAACTGAATATCAATACCATCTCTAGTTATCTGACCGCCAAGGGCTATCGCCCGATCCTGGCTCAAGACGGACAATTGGCGATCGAACTCACCAAAAAATATCATCCTGATTTGATTTTGATGGATATTCAAATGCCGGGAATGGATGGACTAGAGTCCATTACCCGGATTCGTCAAGAACCGGAACTGGCGGCGATTCCCATTATTGCTTTGACCGCACTGGCGATGGAGGGCGATCGAGAAAAATGCTTGGCGGTGGGAGCGGATGCCTATTTAACCAAACCAGTCAAATTGAAACAACTGAATGCTACTATTCAGCAGTTTTTAATTGTGGGTATTGATGATACTTATGCCCACGGTTTCCTGGGTTAAGATATTTTCTGGGGCGAGTTGATCAGGAATCACAGCGGGCTGTAACTCCAATGGCAAGCAGCGAATCCGCGCCATAAAGCCTAAACTAATAATTCTTGCTACTGCTTCGTCTTCCGATTCTACGGCAAAGCATTCACCAAATCGGACTAAGCGTTTGTTCGTTGATGATTCCACCAGAGCATAGATAGGGATTTTGGTGGTATTGGTATTGTGACTGGCATACTCTTCGAGAATCATTTGGAGCTGTTGTAGTTTTTGAACATCTTGCAGGATCTCGATCGGGATATGGACGATCGCCATTTTGTCGCCTACTACCTCTGCTGCCGCAAAAGTCAGACTGAGATCAATAATTTCGATACCCTCCACTACTATCTGAAGTTCTTCATCGCGACGATTGACTTTGCCGGCCATCACTATGGGCACATTTACGGCTAACAACTCTTTCACTTTTTCGTAAGCATCGACGAAAGCTACCGCCGACACCTGGGTGCCATCAATGCCACTTACCTTCAGGATTGCCATCGATTTATTATCCTTTTTAGTTTGGGCAATTTTAATTTCTTGCAGCATCACTACTACTTTTACTAAGCCCTTGCGGACGTGTTTGTCTATTTCTAGCAGACTAACGGTTTCGATTTTTTGGCTGCGGACAATATGTTCAGCAGATTTCAGCGGATGATCGGAAACATAAACGCCCAGTAGTTCTAGCTCGAACTGTAAGCGCTCCTGGGAAGTGAAATCTGCGATCGAGGGAGCTTTAGGAGCCGCTTCAAAACTATTGTCGGCGCTTTTTTGGGTACCACCCATCAGGTCAAACAAATTCCCTTGACCGATCGCTTTTTCCTTGGCTCGTTTCTGTGCCCAAGGCACCGTTAACTCCATATCCTGGATGAGTTGCTGGCGGTTCGGTTCGATGTTATCAAAAGCACCGCATTTGATCAAAGATTCCAAATTGCGGCTGTTTACCGCTTGTAAATTAATCCGCTGACAAAGGTCAGCCAGCGATTTGAATTCACCACCACTGGCTCGTTCGGCCAGGATAGTCTCGATCGCCCCTTCCCCCACATTTTTGATGGCCGATAAGCCAAAGAAAATGCTTTTTTGACCTTTAACTGGCGTGAAATTGGTGTTCGATCGATTGATATCGGGAGGTTCAACTTTGATGCGCAGGGTTTGCTCGCAGTTATTTAGGTACTTAGTGACTTTATCCTGGTCACCACTATTCGCCGTCAGCAGCGCGGCCATGTACTCCACCGGATAGTTAGCCTTGAGGAAGGCTGTTTGATAGGTGACGTAGGCGTAGGCAGTGGAGTGGGATTTGTTAAAGCAATATTCGGCAAATAAGACCATTTGGTCAAAAAGTTTGTTGGCAATTTCACCAGAAATACCATTTTTAGCCGAACCATCCACAAAGGTCGTGCGCTGCTTTTGCATTTCATCGGCTTTCTTTTTGCTCATGGCGCGGCGCAATAAGTCGGCTTGTCCTAAAGAGTAACCCGCCAGATCCTGCGCCATGCGCATGATCTGCTCCTGATAGCATAAAGTGCCATAAGTCTCTTCTAGTATCGGTTCTAAGAGTGGGTGATCGTAAACAATGGCTTCGCGACCGTGCTTGCGATCGATAAAGTGGGGAATCAGTCCGGCATCAAGTGGTCCTGGCCGATAGAGCGCCAAGATCGAAGATAAATCTTCGATGCAAGAAGGCTTGAGCTTAGACACCACATCCAGCATCCCGGAAGACTCTAGCTGAAACACCCCTTCCAAATCACCCGCTTCGATCGCTTTGTATGTGCGATCTACTTGGGGTGGTCGTTTCTTACTCTTAGTGCCATTTTTGTGCAGGATCGAGATCGATCGCCGTTCTTCGTAAGTGATTTCGTCAGGATGAATATCATCGCCTTGATTGAGCTTGATTAGATCTAAGGCATTTTGAATAATCGTGAGATTGCGCAGTCCCAAAAAGTCCATTTTCAGCAGACCCAAAGCATCCAGATCTTCCATATAGTATTGGGTAATCACGGAGCCATCGTTATTGCGCTGTAAAGGCACAATTTCGTCTAAGGGTTGTGCCGAGATCACGACCCCCGCCGCATGTACCCCAAAGGTTTTATTGGTACCCTCAATCCGCATCGCCATATCGATCCATTGCTGGGCTGGTACTCCGGCTCCGGGCGTTTTGGTTTCAAAAATTCGGTTACTATCGTAGGCCGCCTTGAAATCGGGGGCGGGGGTTTTATCGGAAATCATGACCGCCAGTTTTGTTGGTTTACCGCGCACCGTTGGGATAAACTTGGTCATCTTGTCGGAGTCGCCATAGTTAATGTCTAGTACCCGCGCCACATCTTTCAAAACCGCCTTGGAAGTCATCCGGTTAAAGGTAATAATCTGCGCCACCCGCTCGGTGCCGTATTTCTTGGTGACATACTGAATTACTTCGTCCCGCCGCTCAATGCAGAAATCCGTATCAATATCTGGCATCGACTTCCGTTCGGGGTTCAAAAAGCGCTCAAATAGTAGACCGTGATGCACCGGATCAATGTTGGTGATCCGCATGGTATAGGCCACCAGTGAACCCGCCGCTGAACCGCGTCCCGGGCCGACTGGGATACCCTGGTCGCGAGCAAATTTAATATAGTCCCAGACCACTAAAAAATAGGTGGAAAAACCCATCTGCTCAATCATTTTTAGTTCATAGTCCAACCGCTCTTGATACTCTGCATCGATATCGGCATAGTTGTTTACCTTCAGCAGATCTTTGAGACCTGCCCGCGAGATTTGTTCCACGTAGGTCGCGGGGGTATGGCCGGGGGGGATCGGAAAATCGGGGATGCGGGGTTCGCCCAAAACGTTATAGGGCTGGATCTTATCGGCCACTTCCAGGGTATTATCAATCGCCATTCTAATCACTTCTACGGGCAGATGATCTTGAAATAGCATGGCCATTTCTGCCGCAGATTTGAGATATTCGGTACCGCTATAGCGCATGCGGCTATCTTCGGTAATCAGCTTGCCAGTTTGAATACACAGTAATGCGTCATGCGCTTCCACATCCTCGCAAGAAATAAAGTGGGAATCATTGGTCGCAATGATTTTAATATCTAATTCGGTGGCGATGCGGACAATTTCGACATTGACAATCCGATCTTCCTGAGAGCCATGATCTTGAATTTCTAAGTAAAAATCCGCCCCAAAGACATCCTTATACCAACAGGCGGCTTTCCGCGCATGTTCCAACTTGCCTGCCATAATGGCCTGGGGGATCTCGCCCCCCAAACAGGCGCTGGTGACAATCAAACCCTCCCGGTACTGCTTGAGCAGTTCCCGATTGATACAAGGGCGCGCAAAAATACCCCGCCCTTGGAATCCTTCTAAGTGCGAGATGGTGGTTAATTTAACTAGATTTTTGTAGCCTTGGGTGTTTTTGGCTAGTACGACCTGATGAAACTTTTGGCGGCGCTTTTGTTCATGAATGCTGCCATCCACTACGTACATTTCGTTACCAATAATTGGCTTGATTTTTCGTGCTTGACAAACTTTAATCAGTTCGATCGCACCATACATCACGCCGTGATCGGTGAGGGCGATCGCCGGCATTCCCAGCTCAACAGCGCGATCGGCTAGCTCGGGCAGTTGACTAGCTCCATCAAGGAGACTGTAGTCGCTGTGGATGTGTAAACCAACAAAAGACATAGGGGAGGTAGTCAAATAGATACACTTATTTTATATAGTACCCTTGAACTGAGCGGAGTCCTAACGGGGACGGTTGGATCTAAAACAGTAGCATCGAAAATTAAAATCGCTACCGTGGCCGATCGAGATACTTTGTATCAAATTTAACGTTTTGAGCGGGGGCAGAGTCCGTGGCTCTAAATCTGGGGGTATGGAATCAGCAGCATCTCTGCGATCGGCACTATATTCTTTTGTCCAGATTTCAATACTACTTTTGTCATAAGAAGTAATTGTAAATTTTGCTATGTGGTGACCAAAGCTATGCGACAGTAGGATACATAAATCAATAGTGTATTTAGATGAAGCAAATTGTGGTGGGGGGCATCGTCATTGGATTGATTAGTAGTACCGTACTAGCTAGTAGTGTGGTACAAGCTATTCCAGATATCCAGATCTTGAAAAAGTTGCAAGGGATACCTGTTTTTGCACTTACTGACAAGGATGGATCGCCGCTGCGAGAAGGTGACGCGGCCAAAAGAAGCTATGTTAGTGCTTACTTTAGCCCCAAAGATGCTCAAGCCGCTTTAAAAAAAATTGGCCAAGACCAACCAGATTTGGGAAAACAGCTCCAAATCCGGCCAGTGTCATTAAGTGAAATGTATAAACTACAGACCAGTAAAAAAGTGGATGTGGTATTTGTCCCCCAACAGTCTCAAGTAGCAATGGCCTTGGCTTTATTGCAGAAAAAGAATCGCGCTTTGAAAAAATTTGAAGGGGTGCCGCTCTTTTTAGGATTAGCTGGTAAGCAGCCCGGTTATTTGACTATTAGTCAAAATCGGAAACAGGTAATTCCCTTGTTTTTCGATCGAGAACAACTTCAACCTCATCTGGATACCTATCAGAAAAATAATCCCCAGTGGGTAAAGACGACTGGCGTGCGGGTACTGACTTTAGAAGGATTCTTAGGTGTCTTACGTGCTAACGATAATCCGCTCTATGACAAGGTTGTAATCATGCCATCACCGGAAGCAACCGAATTGCTGCGCAGTAGTGCCAAAGCCCCTGGACAAAGATAAATGGCACAGGTGGATGGCGCGACGGTTTGGCGGTGGTATCGAGCAGTTACGACGGAAGTGGTGGCGGCCGAGTGGCTATTGCAAGCCCTCTCCGATGTGGATAAAATATCTCTGCGATTGGAGACATTGATCGATCGACCTGTGGTGCAACTAGATCGACCTTGGTCAGAAATTTTGGAGCTGTGGCAGCAATATCTGACGCGGCGGGTACCCCTGCAATATTTAGTGGGTAAGGCTGCTTGGCGGGATTGGGAATTAAAAGTGTCACCAGCGGTGTTAATCCCTCGCCCCGAGACCGAACTAATGATTGATTTGGTTCTGGAGCATACTGCGGTGGCTTGGCAATGCGGCCATTGGTTGGATTTGGGGACTGGCAGTGGGGCGATCGCGATCGGCTTGGTCACGGCGTTGCCCCAGGCCACTATTCATGCCGTAGATGCTAGTGCAGCGGCGTTAGCTATTGCCCGCGAAAATATTGCCACTGCGGGATTTACCGATCATGTCCACCTATACCAAGGCAGTTGGTGGCAGCCCTTGGGTCATTTGGCTGGTCAAGTCAGTGGCATGGTCGCCAATCCGCCCTATATTCCCACCGCCTTGGTCGCAGATTTACAACCAGAAGTGGCCTGGCACGAACCACACCTAGCTCTAGATGGCGGTAGCGATGGATTAGTGGCCATCCGAGAGTTGGTAGCAATGGCTCCCAATTTTTTGGTGCCTGGTGGGTTATGGCTAGTCGAAATGATGGCTGGCCAAGGTGTCGCCGTCATAGAATTGTTACAGGAGCAGGGTCAATACCGCGATATGCAGATTTTGTATGATTGGGCAGGCTTCGATCGGTTTGTGGTAGCTTGGCGACGGTAGATCTAGGTATCGATGATGCCCTCCATCAGCTAGCTGGCTTGCGGTAAAGATTCCCACTCGAATCCATGGATCTTGGGTAGGGGCGCTGGCCGGGAGGTGGCATGCAGCAAGCGGGGGATTTTGCCGCTATCATAAACGCGGAACTCCACCTCCAGACTGGCATTTACCGCTCGCAATGCCTGATTCAAGACCAGCGAACCGCTGGGATCGGAAACCGATCGATGGAAAGTACCCGGTGGAATTTGTAAAATATCACCACCATTTTCTAGGCGCACGATGTGAAATGGTCTGAGCCAAGAAAAGTTAACTAAATAAAAGGTGCGACCACCAGACAAAGCGAGGAGATTGTCCTCTTGGCGAGAGTGCATATAAAACTGCCAATGACCATCGGCAGTGTTATTGGGACTAATGGCCGGACCTTGGTGGTAGACCAAATCTCGTGCATTGGAACTAGCGATCGTGATATCGAAAAACTTTACTCCGGGAGTATCGCGGAATTTTTTATAAGGAATGAACTTAAACATGGCCTTACCTCACACGCGCCAAGAACTTCGATTTTAAAACCTTACCTATAATTTTAATCTACCCAAAGATTTTGCTGGGGTACAAAATATACAGAATTTTTTTTGCATTCTATTTTTTCCAGTCTAAATCAACCGTAGGTATAGGTCATTGGCGTTTGTCGCCTATGGTTATTACGAGTAAAATATCAACATATCATCGGGTATGGCATCATGGCTCACATTGCGCACCGCCGTTCTGAAAACATTGCTGGCGATCTATATGTGGACTCTAGCTGCATCGACTGTGACACCTGTCGCTGGATGGCTCCGACGGTTTTTAATCGATCGGGCACTCAGTCAGCGGTTTATCATCAGCCCCAAGATGCGGCTGAACGGTTACTAGCAATGCAGGCATTATTATCTTGTCCAACGGCTTCGATCGGTACTGTCAATAAACCCCAGGATATTGTTCAGGTACAAGCCAGCCTGCCCAAACCGATCGCTGATAACGTCTATCACTGTGGTTATCATGCGGAACAATCCTAT
>CAXTSZ010000040.1:0-33878 GCA_964247125.1 uncultured bacterium | reverse complement strand
ACCAATGTTAACGTGCGGTTTATTCCGTTCAAATTTAGCGCGTGCCATGTAACTTAGTTCCTTATTTCCTCTAATTAATTTTAGCAGGCTAGGGGTTTACCGATAGATTGATCAGTAAACCCCTTTGCCCTAGCCGTTCCCTTTGCTCTTAGCGATAATCGCTTCAGCTTCATTCCGGGGAACTTCGTCGTAATGACTAAATTCCATCGAAAAAATGCCGCGACCTTGCGTGTTTGAGCGAATGTTGGTGGCATAGCCAAACATCCTAGCCAAAGGCACTTTAGCAGTTACTTTCGCAATGCCTTGGTCGGAGTCTTGACCCTCAACCTGACCTCGGCGGGAGTTAAGATCGCCGATGACGTTGCCAATGTAGTCTTCTGGTACTTCGACTTCTACCTTCATGTTTGGTTCTAGTAATACAGGACTAGCCTTCATTACTGCATCCTTAATGGCGATCGAACTGGCAATTTTAAAAGCCATTTCGTTGGAGTCTACATCGTGGTAAGAACCATCAACGAGCGTGACTTTTAGGTCAATTACTGGGTAGCCAGCCAAAATGCCAGACTCACAGCTCTCTCTAATGCCTTGCTCGATCGGGTTAATGTATTGCTTCGGTACCGATCCACCCACGATCTTGGAAACGAATTCTAAACCGCTACCTGGATCGCTAGGAGCTACTTCAATCACAACATGACCGTAGTTACCGTTACCACCACTCTGTTTGATGTACTTGCCTTCCATCCGAATTGGCTTACGGATAGTTTCACGGTAGGCTACTTGTGGAGCGCCAATATTAGCTTCCACATTGAACTCCCGCATCATCCGGTCCACCAAGATTTCGAGGTGTAACTCGCCCATACCAGCAATCACTGTTTGATTGGTTTCTGGGTCAGTATGCACACGGAAAGTTGGATCTTCCTGGGACAGAGAGATTAGCGCCTTGGAGAGCTTCTCCATGTCTTGTTTGGTCTTTGGTTCCACCGCCAGTGAAATTACTGGTTCAGGAATGAAGAGTGACTCCAAAATAATGGGATGTTCTTCATCGCAGATGGTGTCGCCAGTAAAGGTATCTTTGAGACCCAATACTGCTCCTAAATCACCAGCGCGCAGCTCATCAACTTCGGTACGTTCATCCGCTTTCAAGATAATCAGGCGCGAAATCCGCTCCTTCTTTTCTTTACTGGAGTTCAACACGTAAGTACCAGTTTTCAGTACTCCGGAGTAAACTCGGACAAAAGTCAGACGACCAAACTTGTCAGACATGATTTTGAAAGCTAGTGCGGCCAGCGGCTCATCATCATCAGCATGGCGAGTAGCAGTTTCACCACTCGGCAAAATACCCTCAATGGCTGGCGCTTCCGCTGGTGATGGTAGGTAATCAAGTACGCCATCAAGAAGTGCTTGCACGCCTTTATTTTTAAAGGCTGAACCACAGAACATTGGAACAATAGTGTTATTTATTGTGCCCTTCCGCAGAGCGAGCTTGATTTCTGCCTGGGTGATCTCTTGACCTTCTAGGTATTTTTCCATCAGCTCGTCAGTAGTCTCTGCCACAGCTTCTACTAACTTAAGGCGATACTCCTCAGCTTTAGCTTGCAAATCAGCAGGAATATCCATCTCTTCAACTTCCTTGCCGATGTCATCCTTGTGGATAAACGCCCGCATGGTTACGAGATCAACTACTCCTAGAAACTCACCTTCAGCACCAATGGGAATCTGAACCGGGATAGCGTTGGATTTTAATCTATCGCTTACTTGCTCACAAACCTTGAAGAAGTTCGCTCCAGTGCGATCCATCTTATTTACAAAGACGATGCGCGGTACGTTGTAGCGATTGGCCTGCCGCCATACTGTTTCTGATTGCGGCTGCACACCACCAACAGAGCAGAAAACGGCAATCACGCCATCTAATACCCGCATGGAGCGTTCTACTTCGATGGTGAAGTCAACGTGACCAGGAGTGTCAATGATATTAATTTTGTGATCTTTCCAGCTAGTGCTGATTGCCGCAGCGGTGATCGTGATCCCCCGCTCCTTTTCTTGCTCCATCCAGTCGGTGGTAGCGTTACCATCGTGAACCTCGCCAATTTTATGTACTACACCAGAGAAGTACAGGATTCGCTCAGTCGTGGTAGTCTTGCCCGCATCAATGTGGGCCGCAATCCCGATGTTGCGTACTTTTTCAAACGGGACAGTACGTGGCACAATTACCTCCTCAAGTCGTCGGTGGCCGTTAAATTAATGTTCTTTCTACGATTGTATGCTTTTTGCGAAGAATCACAACGCATGTTTACCCTACCTAGTCAGAATCTGCTTAGTAGCGGTAGTGAGCGAAAGCCTTGTTGGCTTCAGCCATTCTGTGAGTCTCCTCTCGTTTCCGGATGGCGCTGCCGGTTTCATTAGCAGCATCCATTAGTTCATTCGCAAGTTTACCAGACATGGATTTGCCAGCTCTTTGCTTGGCGAAGTTGATTAACCAACGCATGGCCAAAGCCGTGCCTCTTTCGGATCGAACTTCCATTGGTACTTGGTAAGTAGCACCGCCGACCCGCCGACCTTTAACTTCAACTAAGGGGGTAGCATTCCGCACGGCCTTTTCAAAAGTTTCTAGTGGCTCGGTACCAGTGCGCTCTTCAATGAGCTTCATGGCATCGTACATGATGTTTAAAGCAATTGACTTTTTACCGCTTTTCATAATGCGCCGAACCATCATGCTGATGAGGCGGCTGTTGTAGACCGAGTCTGAAGGGACTGGTCTTTTGGGGACTGTGGTGCGACGAGACATATAATTAGGCCGATTTAGCTGAACAAAATTACTATTTAATCCCAGTTGGGGTGTTGTGCCCAGCTATTAGGATATTAACAATATTGAGATAGTTTAGAGCTGCCCACGTTTCTTCAAGAATGAAGACAGGAACTCAACAAAATGAGTACCTGCTAACGATTTGGGCAGCCGATTAAGACGAAATAGACTACTTGGCAGCAGCTTTAGGTCTTTTGGCGCCATATTTGGAGCGACCTTGCTTGCGATCCTTAACGCCAGAGGTATCAAGAGTGCCTCTGATGATGTGATATCTCACCCCGGGCAAGTCTTTGACCCGTCCACCCCGAATCATCACTACGGAGTGTTCTTGGAGGTTATGGCCAATACCCGGAATGTACGCTGTCACTTCAAATCCTGAAGTCAAGCGCACCCGTGCTACTTTTCTCAAAGCAGAGTTGGGCTTTTTGGGAGTGGTGGTATAGACGCGGGTACAGACCCCACGACGCTGTGGGCATTGTTTTAATGCCGGAGACTTTGTTTTTACTTCGTAGTCTTCGCGCGCTTTACGAATCAGTTGTTGGATAGTTGGCATGAGTTACAGAATTGACAGCTCCAAAGGAGTTTCCAACTGTTGACAAATTATCAAAGTAGCAGATAAAAAAGGATCATGTCAAATCATTCGTGCCTTTTTGCCAGGAATAGCTCTGAAACTAGTTGGTTATGTTACAATTAGAACTTTGCGAATAGTGCCTAGTAGCAGCCAAAATAGAACATGATCAAAATACGTCTAAAGAAACAAGGTAAGAAAAGAGAAGCTAGCTATCGAGTAGTTGCTTGTCAGAGCACCACGCGGCGCGACGGTCGGCCATTAGAAGAGTTGGGGTTCTACAATCCTCGTACTCATGAGGTACGTTTGGACGAAGAGGCCATTAAGGTTCGTCTTGGTCAAGGTGCGCAACCTACTGATACTGTGCGCAGATTACTGCAAAAGGCGAATATTATTCCTACTCCTGTGCGCGGCTAAGATTGATGACTGAACAATCCCTCAGCCAGAACCCTCAGTACGACAAACTGGTAGCTTTTTTACTCAAGCCCTTGTTAGATGCACCAGAGGAGCTGCGGATTCACTGTGAACATCTGCCTGCGCACGCTCGCGTTTGGGTGAGGGTTGCCTTTCAGCCCGCCGATCGAGAAAAACTCTTAGATGGTAACAGTCGCCACCTCTATGCCATCAAAACTGTCGTGTCCGCAGCTGCTAGAGTCGCTGGGCAGTCCGTTTATCTGGATATTTATGGAACTGAGTCCAGACCGGCAGAACGGTCAGAACGCCAAAACAGAGGTGACCAGGGTCGCTCTGGTCGCCCACCCCGCAGTAGCGGCGGTGCTCCCCGCCGGGTAGAAAGACCGATACCAGCTACTGATAAATAATTGGCTTGGCCGTCATCATCCGTTCTAGGCTAATGAAGCCCGGTTGATGACTTTTTTGGCTGGCGATGCCCAAGAAAATATAATTACCGGTGTATCGCTGAAAGCGTGGTGATGTATTGATATAAATACAGGCGGTCTCCACGCTAGCAGCGAATTGCTGGGCTTCTGCAAATAATGCCGTAATTATGGTATCGGCATGACTACTACTATGCTGATTAATGTAACGGATACCAATATCTAAATTTTCTACGGATTTAAAAGCTACCGTCTTGTTGAAATAGGGTTGCGACCAGAATTCCGGGGCAGATAATTGTAAATAATCTGGATAGTTGTTAACTAAGTGTTCGTCTCCTAATAGTTGGAAACCTTTCTCTTGAAGGCTTGTCCAGAGTGCAATCAGGTTAGAAGATTTGTGTTCTGGTTGAATTAAAACTTTTTCGATCGCACTCACTGCATCTGGCTCGCCAATATGGCTGTCGACGATTGAACTACGTACTATTTCCCAAGAGCTACTAGCTGACCAATAAAGATAACAATTTCCAATCGACGCAGATATCACTGGTACTGAGGCGAGGCGCTCCACTTCTTTAATCAGGTTATCCTTGCCATAGACAATAACTTGGTGCGCACCCGTCGCGGGGGACAGCAAAACTGCTAAGGATATTTCGGGATCTACTATTTGGCAGCAGGCTGGAGAGAGTTTGTGATTGGCGATCGTAGCTTGGATTACTGTAATAATGGCTCGACCACAGTGATTAATCCCCACATCGCATTTAATAATTGGCACGTTGCCAGTTTTAAGGCACATTCCAGCGGCTAGTAATAGTACTTCTGGAATGGCATCAATTACTAAAATAATTTGGCCGAGGGGTGTAAAACGGTAGTGATTGGCAGGAGTGTTGGTAATCGGTGAGTGGGTAAGCGGTAGTTCTTGCAGTCTTTCTAAGAGATCGATCGCCTGTTTAAGTCTTTCAGGGGTGAGTTTACGCCAGTTATTCGTGGCGGAGTTACCACCGCTTAAACCGGCTTCTAAATCTAGAGTATTAGCTTCGAGAATTTCTGCTACCTGTTGGCGTAGAGCCGTCGCCATCGCCGCCAATAGTCGATCGCGCTCTACGTTAGTTAGCTTACTTAACTGCTGGGCAGCTCTTTTAGTATTTTCGGCCATCTCGTCGAGCTGGATAATTTCCAAATCATGAGGGGTTGTCATAGACGGCGGCAAGCATCATGCGATCGAACAATTTAAATCATACCCACATTATGTCAAAGGTCTTGGTTTTCAGTGAGCAATGGCTGAGTACTAGGTTTGTGAACACGGCGATCGAGCCAGAAATACCAGGAGCCAATTACAAAAAAAACCAAGCTTAGTAACGTTGCCAGATAAAGCCGGAGGGTGGAGGTGGGGATAGATTTTGTCGATCGCCACCCTTGACCATTCCACTGCCAGCTATATAAATGAGGAGTGGAAACCTGTTCTAGAGTGAAATCATTGTCGCGCAGCGCAAATATTTTTTGACATCGATCGCAGCCCCAAGCTTCCATCAAAACAAGCGGATTAATCTGCCCACGACAACAGGGGCAGGGATATTCTTTCTGGGGATCAACTTGCTGTGGTTTGAACACGGGTAAAGACTTTAAGTTACTATTTTGGGGCTGGCTGGCTTGCCCGCAGTTGACCACAGGCGGCATCGGCTTCTAAACCTCTAGAATAACGAACACTCACTGCGATATGCTGCTGCTCTAGAATTTGGACGAATTTTTGAATGCGTTGGCGATCAGGTCTTTGGTAGTCGGCATCGTCAATCGGATTATAAGGAATCAGATTGACGTGAGACTGAAAGCCTCTCAGATGCTTGGATAATTCCATTGCTAGTTCGGGTTGGTCATTGACATCGGCCAGCAAAATATATTCAAAGCTCAAACGTCGTCCAGTAATTTCCACATAATCTCGACATTCTGCCAGTAAGTCGGCGAGGGGGTAATGGCTCGCCGTGGGAATTAAACTTTCGCGCAGCCTTTGATTCGGGGCGTGCAGGCTGACGGCCAAGGTGATTTGTAAATTGTGAGCAGCCAGTTCATGAATTTTGCCGGGGATACCGACGGTGGACAGGGTGATCGATCGCTGGCCAATACCCACGTCCTGGTTAAGACAATGGATGGCAGCTACTACTTGGTCGATATTGGCCAAAGGTTCCCCCATCCCCATCAGGACAACATGGCTAACTCGTTCGCCAAAATCGGACTGGACTGTTAGGACCTGATCGACAATCTCATGTACTTGCAGATGGCGAGTAAAGCCCCCTTTACCGGTGGCACAAAAGTTGCAAGCCATCGCGCAACCCACCTGGGAAGAAACACAGACTGTCAAGCGTGAGCCAGAGGGAATGCCCACTGTTTCCATAATTTGGCCGTCGGCTAGTTGCAATAAATATTTAACGGTGCCATCCGGGGCAACCGATCGCTGGTGAATGATCGATCGACCGATGCTTACATCTTGGACTTCCGCCCGCCATTGCTTAGAAAATACTGTAATGTCTTGCAGCGAGTGTGCCCCTTTTTGATAGAGCCACTGATGAAGTTGCTTCCCCCGATAGGCGGGTTGCCCCTTTTCCTGAATCCAGTGAGTCAAGGATTCTAAATTCATGCCTAAGAGGGCAGTAGCTGATGTCATAGAGTCATCTCGGAATTATCGAGGGCTAGGCTGTTGGATATATCATATTGTTATTAGCTCAGACGATTTCAAAAATGCTGGATAATTACTTACTCTTTTTTGCCTCTCCTGGGCCAAACATTTTTCAAATTGGTAGTTTTACCCTCCGTTGGTATGGATTATTAATTGCTTCAGCAGTGTTGATTGGCGTGAATCTCTCGATTTATCTAGCGAAAAAGCGTCAGATTAATGGTGAATTAATTGGCGATCTTTCCATTTGGCTAGTGCTAGCGGCCATTCCCTGCGCCCGCCTGTACTATGTACTATTTAAGTGGGATTATTATGGCCAACACCCTTCCGAAATTATTGCGATTTGGCAGGGAGGTATTGCGATTCATGGTGCTATTCTGGGCGGCACGCTGGCCGCGTTAATTTTTGCCAAGATCAAGCAAGTGAAGTTTTGGGCTTTAGCGGATGTCGTCGCTCCTTCCTTAGTTTTGGGACAAGCTATTGGTCGCTGGGGTAACTTTTTTAATTCCGAAGCTTTTGGATCGCCCACTGAATTGCCTTGGAAGCTCTATATTCCTTCTACTCGCCGTCCCGAGGAATACCTCGACCAAGAATACTTTCATCCCACTTTTTTGTATGAATCCCTGTGGGATTTGGGCGTATTTGGGATCTTAATGCTGCTATTTAGCCGGAGCTTGCAATCTCGCAAGCCGCTGAAAGATGGTAGCTTGTTCATGATTTACCTGATTGCCTACAGCTTGGGACGTTTCTGGATTGAGGGTTTACGCACAGATAGTCTGATGTTTGGTAGATTGAAAATGGCACAAGCAATTAGTCTGTTGGGCGTAGGTATTGGTGGGGCTGGCCTGGTTTGGCTGTATCGGCAACGATCGCGCATCTCGATTGATAACTAAATGACAGCATTAGCCCAGGTTTACATCATTGGGGCCGGCCCAGGCGATCCCGATCTCTTAACGATCAAAGGTCAAAAAATCTTGGCTCAGGCCGAGGTGGTGATCTATGCTGATTCATTGATTCCAGCGCAGATGCTGCGCGACCTCCAGCCCACCACCGAAGTGATTGCCACCAGCAGCCTGACTTTAGAAGAAATTGTGCCGCTGATGATCGATCGAGTGCGATCGGAAAAGCTGGTAGTGCGGTTGCATTCTGGTGATTTAACGCTCTACAGTGCCATCACCGAACAGATCCAGGGCTTACAAGCCGCCCAGATTACTTACGAGCTAATCCCCGGCATTAGTGCCTATCAAGCAGCTGCTGCTCGTCTCCAAGTGGAATTAACGGTGCCTGAGTTGGTACAAACCATCATTTTGACCCGTGCCCAGGGTCAAGCTTCGGCGATGCCCAGCCCCGAAAACCTCGCCAGTTTAGCTGCCCACCAGTCCAGTCTTTGTCTATATTTGGCTGCTAAACAAGTCCAGCAGGCGCAAGCACAACTGTTGGAACATTATCCAGCAGATACCCCGGTGGCTATTTGTTGGCGGGTGAGCTGGCCAGACGAAAAAATATTGGTGGTGCCGCTGTCTGCCATGGCTCAGACCACCGAGAGTGAGCGGCTACTCCGCACCACGATGTATATCATTAGCCCAGTGTTGGGTGAAGTCGGAAAATATCGATCGCAGCTTTACAATCCGGCATATTCTCATTTATTTCGGCCAAATTTAGATTAATACGGAAAACTGCACTAGTGGTTTATCCAAAAAAGATGTTAGATCTTTAGTTAAGCTAAATCGCTAGTGGGTTCAGAGAGCAGTTCGATCCAGTTAAAATTAGAGAGGAGTTATTCACGATGCAATCCCCATTTATGTTGCGAAAATTAATCATCGTTTTTATGGCGATCACCCTCTGCTGCACGACTGTAGCCTGTGGGTCTAAGGAAGAAACTAAAAATCCCACTAGTAATAATCCTGCCCTGACCACCACCAAAAATGCTGGCACCAAGTTGGCTGATGGCAAATATCCGGTGCAGCAGGCAACTTACAACGATGCTAATGGGGAATACTCGGTGATGCTGTTGAATACCCCCGCCGGAACACCGCCCCTGTTCCGGAACACCAATTTGCAAATGGCCAAGCTGACGGAGGAGGAGGTGAAGGCGAAAGAAACCGCTTATCTCAAAACCGAAAATGGTCAAGCCGCACTGCACATCCCAGAAGATTTCAAAATTGAGTATGTTCATAATGTGACCCAAGAGCAAACCAATGCTCAAACTGGCCAGCGGGAGACTGTGGTAGTGCGGCGCGAAGGCGGTGGATTTTGGTCACCCTTTGCTGGTGCGATCGCTGGTCAAGTAGTTGGTAACATGCTGTTTCGACCACAGCACTATGTGCCACCCATGTATCAACCGGGGATCCCTATGATGGGCTACGGCGGCTACGGCAATACTTACGATCGAGCGGTAGGCAACTATCAAGAGCGCTACCAACAACCACCAGCCGCAGTCCGTAATCGCACTACGCTCCGCTCTACTGGTCGCTTAGGTAATAGTGGTTTTGGTAGTAGTGGCAATGGCTTTGGTAGTAGACCTGCGCCCCAAGTGCGGACTGATGCCAACCGCTCTAGCGGTTCGGGTTTTGGGACTAGTCGCTTACGAACTTCCGACAATTATCAGCCGCGGATGGGCAGTGGTAGCCGCAGCTTTGGCAGCTCGGGCGCTAGACGCAGCAGTGGTTTTGGGAGTCGTCGCCGCTAGGCTAGATGAGTTTATAGTCTATTAAAACTTAGGATAATAGGCGATCGCTTTATCGGTAATGTACTGAAAGAGCGATCGCTTTTTATGGAGTTAGCATTGTTGTCAAATTGTCAGTAACACTCAGGTAAACTATGCTAGCGGTAGTAGATTACAATTGCGAAAATGCAACCACAAAAATCGCTCACACTTCGTCAAAATTTCTCATGGACTTTTGTCGGCAACATCGTCTATGCAGCATCCCAATGGGGAATGTTGGTAGTGTTAGCCAAACTTGGTAGCCCAGAAATGGTGGGGCAGTTTACGTTGGGATTAGCTGTAACCGCACCAGTAATCCTATTCGGCAACCTGCAATTACGACAAATTCAAATAACAGATGTAAAACAGCAGTACTTATTTGGCGATTATCTGGGTTTGAGATTAATTTGCTTAGTTCTATCACTGCTGGTGATTACCTTAATCACCCTTAAGGTCGGTTATCGGTTAGAGACATCATTAATTGTTTTAGTTATTGGTTTAGCGAAAGCATTTGAATCGATCAGTGATATATTTCATGGACTTTTTCAGTATCACGAACGGATGGATCGCATTGCTCGTTCCCTCATGATTAAAGGTCCGCTATCACTACTGATGTTGGGGATCGGTGTCCGTACCGCTGGAACTGCTCTAGGAGGAGCGATCGGACTAGCTTTGGGTTGGGCACTTGTTTTGATTTTCTATGACATTCCCACCAGTGTTGCGATGCTTGGCCATATACCAGCCGGAGAGATGTCTAGCCCAAATTCAAAATCCAAAATTCTTAATCTCCAGCTCAGACCAAGATTTAACTTTTTCGATCTCCGAAGCTTGGTGGTATTGTCGTTACCGCTAGGTTTTGTCATGATGCTAATTTCCCTCAATGCCAATATTCCGCGCTACTTTATTGAACACTATCTCGGTGATCGCGAGCTAGGAATTTTTTCGGCTTTATCCTACTTAATGGTGGCCGGGGGCATCGTTGTAAATGCGCTGGGACAGTCAGCCAGTCCTCGTTTAGCGAAATACTATGCAGCGGGTAACAGTAAAGATTTTCAAAGTCTTTTGCTCAAACTGTCCTTAATTGGTGTTTTATTAGGTGGTATCTCGGTTTTAATAGCCGCAGTTGCTGGTAAAGAAATTCTTACTCTTTTATATCGTCCGGAGTACGCCCAGCAAATCTACCTATTCGTTTTGCTAATGGTAGCAGCTGGAATTGGATATGTCGCCTCCTTTTTGGGATATGGGATGACAGCCGCCCAGTACTTTCGAGTTCAGATGCCTTTATTTACGATCGTTACTAGCATCTCAGCCATAGTTTGTTTTTGGTTGATTCCCAGTCAAGGATTGACCGGAGCCGCGCTCGCCTTAATTATTGGTGCAATTGTCCAAGCTATATTTAGTTTAGGAGTTATCTTTTATGCCTTACATAAAATCAACAGACCCTACAACACTGGAAAATAAAATTCAATCCAGTAAACCAATACGTATTTTGCATGTAGTTGGTGGGATGGATCGCGGTGGAGTTGAAACTTGGCTAATGCACATCCTCCGGAATATTGACCGCCAGCAATTCCAAATGGATTTTGTGGTTCACGAAGATCGACAGTTTATCCATACAGAAGAGTTGCAATTACTTGGTTGTCAAATTTTCCCCTGTCTCCAACCTTCTCAACCCTGGCTATACGCAGCCAATTTTAAACGAATACTTAAAGAGCATGGTCCTTATGATGCTGTACATGCTCATGTCCATCTCTTTAGTGGTTATGTTCTCCAGTTAGCAAAACAGGCCGGCGTGAAAATCCGAATTATTCATAGCCATATCGATACATCCTCTGTCGAGGTACAAGAAAAATGGCAGAGACAATTGTATAACGGTCTAATGAAATGGTGGATTGCTAAAAGTGCGACCAATGGCCTAGCTTGCAGCCGAGTGGCAGCTGCCAATTTATTCGGTTCAGCATGGGAAACAAATGCTCGTTGGCAATTGTTGTACTATGGTATTGATTTAGCACCTTTTCGCAATGCGATTAATCCGGCCGAGGTACGTGCTGAATTTGGTATTCCAGAAGATGCCTTTGTCATTGGTCATGTTGGTCGATTTGAGACCCAAAAGAATCATCATTTTCTCGTAGAAATTGCTGCTGAAATCGCCAAGCGTGAACCCAATATGCGCCTTATCTTAATGGGAGTCGGCTCCTTACGTCCACAAATAGAAGCAAAAGTGACCAGAATGGGATTGGCAGACCGGGTTATTTTTGGAGGAAGCCGTCCTGATATTCCCCGACTCATGCGGGGAATTATGGATGTGTTTTTATGTCCATCTCTCTACGAAGGACTCTGTTTAGTTGCAATTGAAGCACAATCGGCGGGTCTACCTTGCATTTTCTCGGATGTTATCGCAGAAGAAGCTGATATTGTTAAACCTTTAATTCAGAGAGTATCTTTATCAGAAACTACAGCTTATTGGTCTGAGGTTGTCTTGGCTAACAAGACCAATCAACCTTTCATCACAAAGCTCGATGCTCTAGATATATTGGCTAAAAGCGTTTTCAACATTGAAGTAAGCCTACAACAATTAACTAAATTTTATGTATATGCTACACTTCATTCTTGAATTAGCGTATCTTAACATTCAAAATCAGTCAAAATTGCCAGAATATATATTTTCATTCCAGGGCGAAGTGCATCAGCAAGATTAGTCATATCACTTCAAAAACTATCCTACTGTGATTTATTACTTTAACCATTTTGCAATAGATTATTACTGCCATAAAAGCATCTATGAATATATTAATCATTGCATTTATTCTGTTTTCTCATTTCATAGCAGCACGTTATTTTCTCGTAAATCTACAGAAAAGCAAAATGCCCAATACAGCACATTTTGCCACTATTTCTGTAATTCTTTATTATGATGCTGGCTTAGTAATAGAAACATCAGGATTTTTTTCAGGTAATGAATATTTTATTCCATTTTTCAGTGCAACACCTTGGATAGTATTTTTAGCAACTATTTTCTTGATTTCAGCTCCTTGGCTATTCTTACTGGGTTCTAGCATTACAAATAAGCAGAACGGTCAAGACATAACAGATTCTTATTCATATCTTAGGAAATCTACGAAATTTTTATTTTATGCAGTAATAATATTACTTTCTATTTACTTTGCTGTTGATGGCTTGAGTGAAGTATCGCAGGGTGATCCTATTTGGGTTGTTAGAGAAAGAATTGGTAAGAAATGGGAAGCATTAATTGTACTCTTGTACCTGCCCTTGCATTTTCTAGCATTTTATACCAGGCAATCAGATTCGGACACTAAAATAGGATTGATATTTTCTTGGACATTAATGTTGGCTACCATTTTGTCAACACTGGGAATCGGTCAACGAACTAATATGCTACTACCTGTTCTAATCCTAGTTTTATTTAGAAAAACAATATCAGTTAACAAAATTGTGAGTTTCTTGGCCATCGCAATTATAGCCGCCTCCGCCTTATTGCCCTTTTTTAAGTGGCAACAAGCTGATAGTCAAGATGTGGGAGCCTCAATGGGGGCGCTAGTTACAGAGACTATTGAAGCTGATTTCTATCGCGGTGGTGTCTTAGTAACAGCATTAGAAAAGACAGAAGTGATTGGAACTAAAATCATGCCCTATCCCATGTCTGGGTACATCTATACCTTGTTATATTATGTGCCCCGGAGTACAGCGCCTTTTAAAGGTTGGAGCACATCACAAACGTTTACAGCAGGTATCGATAAAACTCCTGTCGAAGATACTTTGTGGGCTTTTGGAGTTGGGACGATGGAAGAACTACTATTAAATATTGGTTTCTTTTTAACTATGCCATGCTTAATCATATATGGCATGGGCATGGGTCTCCTCGATAAAATTTCAGCACGGGTACCATCACTTTTAATTCCCACCAGACTTGCTGCTATTTGGATGTGTGGCTACGAATCATCAACTCTCTTACTAATGTTTGGTACGATGGCAGGGGTCGCTTATATATTCCACAGTTTATTCGTGCAAAAGTCTGCTAGCATTATTAGCAATAGAGTGAATTAGTCAGAATAGAACGATTGTGTATTTGTGATGTTGAATACATTTTGAAATAAATCACCAATTGGAGAAATATTATGCAGCCTCTTGTTAGCATCGGTATGCCAGTATTTAATTGTGAAAAAACATTGAATACGGCTATTCAATCTATTTTAAAACAAACCTATTCTAATTGGGAGCTTATTTTAATTGATGATGGCTCTCAAGACAAAACGCTAAATATAGCTAGAAGTTTTCAGGATGCTCGTATTAAAGTGGTTGCTGATGGTCTGAATCAACAACTACCCAGCCGCCTGAATCAAGCAATTGCTCTAAGTAACGGAAAATATTTTGCGCGGATGGATGGTGATGATGTTTCTTATCCAGAGCGTTTGCAGCGTCAGGTAACATATTTAGAGAATCACCCCGAAATTGATTTACTGGGAACTACCATCATGATTATTGATGCGGATGGTCAGGCGCAAGGAGTCTCTCCTTCCCAAGAATCTCACGGTGAAATATGTGGCCGTCCTTGGGCAAATTTTAATATTGCCCATCCAACTTGGATGGGTAAACTAGACTGGTTTAGCAAGTATCAATATCGGTCAGATGCCATCAGGATGGAAGATTACGACCTATTGCTGCGTACTTATCAAGCTAGTCGCTTTGCTTCTCTGCCTGATATTCTGCTGGGATATCGGGTAGCATCTTTATCCCTAAACAAGCTCTTCAGTGCTAGATATCATCTCGGTATTACTCTAAGCAAAAAAGCACTTTTAGATAGGAATTTTTTGTTTGCCTATGGCGTATTGCAACAAATCGCCAAAATACTACTGGAGATTTTTGCGGTCACAACTGGCTTGGGATTTCGCATCTTGCAACATCGTATCGGTAGACCTATTGCCGAAATCGAGCTAGTGCGATGGCAGAAAATTTGGGTGCAGTGTAATAATCAAGACCCAGCTGTGTATTAAGAAATTAAAGAGATCATAGTAATTATGAAGTTCTTAACTAGAGCGTTGTTAACTGGGGGATGTGCCCTAGCCTTAGTTACTGGTTATCAAAGTAAGTTGGTGGGTGTTAAGAGCCTACCGAATGTTAATACGACATACCAATCTAGTGATAAGAACTTCCCTAATCCAGAGCGAGGTTTTGCAACTAATTACGAAGCACCTTGGCCACAAGATCTCAAAATAGCGTGGGGTTTTTGCAATCCTTTGCCAGAAAATGCCAAAAAATACAACTACAATGCCTGGACAGAACCGCTTGATTTGGCATTGCTGAAGTCGCAACGGACTCAGGGTGAATCGCTGGCTATGGTGCGTTACCATATTGCTGATTTTCGCAACAGACCACTCTCTCCTAAATTTTTAAATCGTCTTAATTCTGATTTTGCTACCGTCCGCAAGGCAGGGATGAAATCAGTTATTCGCTTCGCTTACAACTGGCCAATGGGCGGGCCAGATGCCCCGATCGATAAAGTCTTACTGCATCTCGATCAGTTGCAGCCAATCCTGAAAAAGAATGTGGACGTAATTGCTTTTATGGATGCCGGATTTATTGGCTGCTGGGGAGAGATGCACACCTCTACCAACAATTTGATTGGGATGGACAAAGAGGGTAATGCAGTGATGAATAATAATTCGCGGCTCATCATGGATAAAATCTTTGCGGTTTTGCCGCAGGAAAGAATGGTGGCAGTCCGCTATCCGCGTTACAAGTTTGATTACTTTGGTGCTAAAAACTGGCGGCCAATAGTCCCCATCAAATCATCGGAAGCTTTTAATGGCAGTAAAAAAGCCCGCTGGGGGCAGCATGATGAATGCTTGGTCTGTGGTGAGTGGAATGCTAGTACTTTCTGGAGTCCTCGGAAAAATGCGCAAGAAATAAAAGAATTTCTCAACCAGGATAATCGTTACGTAGTACAAAGTGGTGAGCCTGGGGATATCCCAGACAAGCGATCGGAAGTTGATCAAGATAAAGATGGTTACACCAGCAATTACGAGAGCTGCGATCGAGTTCTCAATATCTTTAAGCAAATGCGCTGGAGTACCATCAATGGTGGCTTTAATCCAGCATCGCCAACCTCTGCTTATAAGCGCTGGAAGAAAGATGGCTGCTACGAAAAAATTGCCAAGAATTTTGGATATCGCTTTCGGTTAGTGGAGTCATCCATCCCCCAGCGGGTAAAACTGGGTAGCAAGTTACTTATGAGTTTTAAAATCACCAATGATGGCTGGGCTGCTCCCTACAACCCCAGAAATTTGGAAATAATTCTGCGCAGCCGCCACAAGGGCTCAATTTTTCGCATAGCTCTCCGTCATGATCCGCGTCGATGGCAGGCTGGCAAAACCTATGCTGTCAAACTTCTATCTAGTCTGCCCACCAAGTTACCTGCTGGCGAATATGATGTGCTGCTGAATTTACCAGATCCGACTACAACTTTAAAAAATCGTCCTGAATATTCGATCCGGTTAGCTAATCAAGATTTGTGGGAAGCTGCTACGGGTTACAACTCAATGTTGAGAAGCATCGTGGTGGATTGAAATTTTGGGTCAGGTTAACGGCTCACTCTGATGAGCTAACAAACGCTGCGCCCGGTCAATCATCGCCCTGACCTGCTCAAAACCAGTCCCCCCATAGCTATTGCGTGCTGCTACTACTTGCCGAGGCTCGATCGCCTGATAAATATCCAGCTCAAAGGCCGGGTGGATAGCCTGCCATTCTGCCAAGGTCAAATCTTTTAGTAGTTTATTTGCTTGCAAACAAGTCTTCACCACCGGCCCGACCATGTTGTAGGCTTCCCGAAACGGTACGTTCTTGGTCACCAAATAATCGGCCACATCCGTTGCATTGGAGAAATCCTCGTTTACGGCTTGTTCTAACCGCGCTGGCTGAAACTCCAGACCTTCTTGAAACAACACAATCATGGCGGTCAAACAAACCTGTACTGTTTTCACCGTATCAAACAGCCCTTCCTTATCTTCTTGCAAATCTTTGTTGTAGGCCAAGGGTAAGCCTTTCATGATTGTCAGCATCGCTTGCAGGTGGCCAAAGACCCGCCCGGTTTTGCCGCGTACTAGCTCCGCCACGTCCGGGTTTTTCTTTTGAGGCATGATGCTCGATCCGGTCGCACACCGATCGGTCAACTGGATAAAGCCCGCTTCCTGCGTTGCCCAAAAAATCACTTCTTCGGCAAGCCGGCTGAGATGTACCATGATTAGACTGGCAGCGGCTAGAAACTCGATCGCAAAATCTCGATCGCTCACGCCATCTAAACTATTGGCATAAATACGGGCAAAACCCAGTTGCTCGGCAGTAAAAGTGCGATCGATCGGCAAGGTCGTCCCAGCCAAAGCGCCACAGCCGAGGGGCGAAATATTGACTCGTTTCCGCACATCCCCCAGCCTTTCCCAGTCTCGTTGGGCCATCTCGAAGTAAGCCAAGAGGTGGTGGGCTAAACTGATGGGCTGCGCTCGTTGCAGATGGGTATAGCCCGGAATGAGGGTTTCGACATGGCCAGTGGCCAAATCTAGCAATGTCTGTTGCCAGTCACGCAGCTGTTGTCGAATTATATCGATCTGAGCGCGCAAATATAAACGCGTATCGGTGCCTACTTGGTCGTTGCGGGAACGGGCGGTATGCAGTTTTTTGCCGACATCACCAACAATCGCGATCAGTCTTTTTTCGACGGCAAAATGTACGTCTTCGAGATCAAGGCCGATCGGGAGTTGACCTTGGCGATGTTCTGCGCGGATTTGCTCTAGGCCAGCGACTAGTTGATGAGCTTCGGCAGTGGAAATGATGCCAGTGTGGGCGAGCATTTGGGCATGTGCGATCGAACCATCCAGGTCGTATTCGATCAGCTGGATATCGAAGCTAATGCTGGCGTTGAATGCGACGATGGCTGGATGCAGGGTGCCATCGAACCTTTTACTCCAAGCTTGGGGCTGACTCATATTCCTAGAACTCCAAAGAACCATCCTCGATTATCGCTTGTTCTGCGCTAGTGGTAGCGAACCAGACTTGAGCGGATGTCAAAGCGGCTGTGGGCTTGTCGTTGTCGCTTTAATATTCTCGATAAAATATATATAGGTAATCTGATGCCGATCATCAATAATCCGCAGATCGGACGTGATCATATGCCCTATAGGCGTTATGTAGCGGGACTATTAGGCAACAATTAACTTGGTGACAGGACAATATCGACTAGACTTATTGGGGGAAATTTTAAGATGTCACTGGATCTGAATTTCGATAGTATGCATCCATCCAACAACGGGGCAAATCTTCGCCTGATGAAAATGTTAAATCCTGCTTAGAGTATGGCGTAGGATCTTGTTCTTCCTCACCTTCTTGGCTTCTTCCACTGATTTCAGGTCGAAGAGGATTAAATAACGTTTCAATATCTGTAATCTTAATGAGGGTTTGAGAACTTTTACATTGTAGAAACATTTGGAACTCAACTAGTAGTTATAAAATTTAAAGCACTACGTAATTCTGTAACTGCTTTTTTACTATCAATCAATGGTCAACGGCTCAAGTGATTTTCTTGTTGGTGCTCAGTAACTTTCGCCTAAAGGTTTAAGATTGTAAAGATGGGGTAAAGACTAATGATTTTTGACAGCCTTTGTCGCGGGCAAGCTGAACAGTCATATTTGCCAATAGAAGTATTCGCTAGCTTATTTTCAACCCCTAGTTAGTGCTATTATATATCATCAGTTTTATCGCGAGCCTTTTGTCCCAAATCATCAATTACTGCCTTGGTATCCTTTTTAAAGGACTTAGCATTTTCTTTTAGCTTATCAAAGCCCCACTGAGTGCCAGTGGAAACTCCATCAGCTGTTTTTTTAGCTGAACGCCTCATACTATCCGAAAGATCTTCAGCTCGTTCTTTGACTCCTTTTCTATCTAATTCTTTTTTAACTTCTTTCAACGAATTGGTATCTTGATCGCGTCGAGCATTAGCTTGGTTGATCAATCGCTCCGCCTTGGCATCTACTTGGGAATTATCCACTTTGGGATCGACATTACTATAGCTTTTCATCCCACCTTTAAGAGAGACGATCGGTTTGTATGATTCTGGGAGCTGGCCAGCGGGTCGGTTATCTATAGGTCTTTCTACTTTTTCAGCTGCTACTGCCGAGGCGTTGCAAGCTGTATTCATTACTAAAAAGAAAACAGCTAGTAGACTTAATGCCGTCTTAAACAATGACTGACAGATTAATCTTAGTTGAAGGAAAGAATTGCTTTTTATTTCTTTTAAGTAAGTCATATAGTCCAACTTCATTATTGATTTATTTCGACAAGAGTTTTTTTGGAGCTTGCAGCCCACAATAACAATATCAAGCAAGTTAGCAATCCAGCATCTATCAAAAGATAGACATTGGTATAATCGGTCACCACCAGCATTTCACTCTCTCTCTAATGACCTTACTTGAAGGCATAAGATCACTATATTGGAGGATGGTTTTCAGACCATCGGAACTATATGCTTGTAGGCAGGCTCCCAAGATTCTAACAATGCTAAGGATGAACTAAATATGGCTCTTCATAAACTTCAAGATTTTGACCCCGACTATCGCAATCATTCTGATGATGACGACGTCAAAGGGTTAGACCTATACGCTGCCGATGAGAAAATTGGATCTGTTCATGATGTCTTAATCGATGACCAAGGTAAGTTTCGTTACTTAGTCATCAGCACTGGTATGTGGGTATTAGGGAAAAAAGTCCTGCTTCCCATGGGTCGTGCCCGCATTAATTACCATGACAAGCGGGTCTATGCCGATAACCTAACGAAGGGACAGATCGAAGCCTTACCTGAATTTACCGATGACATGACGATCGATTATGACCATGAGGAACAAGTGAGAGATGTTTACCGCTCTCCGATGCCGAACATGGCTCAAAACGCCCCCTCGGCCTACGGCGTGGGCTATGCTGGAGCTGATAGCGCACCAGCCACCAAAAACACTGCACCAGTGCTGGATCTAGATGCTGGCTATGCTGGTTACGATCGAGACAACTACACCTATGAAAAAGAGCCAGATCTATATGGCCTTAACGAGCAAAATCATCCCAACCTCAAGTTGTATGAAGAAAGGCTAATTGCTAGTAAAACCTTACAAAAGACTGGGGAAGCGGTACTTAGCAAACGAATTGAAACCGAAACAGCTAGGGCTTCTGTTTCGATTGATAAAGAGCGAGTCGTGGTTGAACGGGTACCAGTAAACTCATCAACAGCAGTGGCTAGCGGTGAAGCTAGGTTCCAAGAAGGAGAGGTCTCTCGCATTGATGTCTATGAGGAAGTGCCTGAATTCCACAAAGAAGCATTTGTGAGAGAAGAAGTGCGTGTTAGTAAGGTGGTAGACCATGAAAATGCTACTGCTGAAGAGCAACTACGGCGCGAGGAAATAGATGTAGATATTGAAGGACATCCGACAGTCAAGAATAACATGTAAGTTTTCTTGAGAAAATAAAACCGTCTCAGGGACAACTATGACTTCTGATGAATCTAAAAATAGCGAAAATGACCCTGATATTAATGCTTGCAAAGTGACTTCTACCCCCAGAATACTGACGGATGAAGTCATTTCTTTGTTAGAAGAACGATTGATGGTTAGTTTTACCAGGCAGAAAATTGGTGAGATTGTCGTTCGACGAGAGGTTGAAACACGTATTTTACAAGTGCAGGTGCCCGTCCGGCACGAAAAACTGATTGTGGAACAAGTTAGCCCCGAGTACAAACAATTAGCCGAAATTGACTTGGGTCAGGGTAATACTCAATCGATCGTATCTGGTGAAATCGATTCACCCGAAGATGCGATCGATCTTCTGCGCGAAATTGTGAATATGCCGGTTCAAGATTGTAAAACGGTGCGGATTGAGATTGTTTTGAAAAACTCCCAGCACCAAAGTAGTTATCAAAAATTGTTCGATCGGTACTGCTGATGTTCAGTATCAGCCAACTGAATCGCTAATATCTTCCTATCGACAGATAGAGATTATTGATGACCACCACTACTATTTGTCAACTACTTAAATTACTAAGAGTACTTTTATGACAACCAAGATTATCCAAACCGATCAGTACGGGCCAGTGAATATAGAAACTATTGAAGTAGATACTCCTGCTCCTGCTGAATCTGTCCTGACTCATAGCGTATCACCAACGGAAACGGCTACTGCTTGGGAATCAACTCAAGCAAAAACAACGGCCTTTTTGACGAACACAGCATCATCTATCAAAGAATTGTTTCAAAACAATCAGCAAGCTCTCACTGTTTTAGGGATTGCTTATGTTGCTTTGCTCGGCCTGAAGCTACTTTTTGCGGCATTGGGTGCCATCGACGGTATTCCGCTAGTTGCCCCGATTCTCAAACTCATCGGTTTGATCTATGTGGTGCGTTTTGCTTGGCGTTACCTAATTCGGGAGCAAGATCGTCAAGAACTGATGGTAACTCTCGATCGCACTAAAGCAGAAATATTTGGTGGCGATAGTTCTGAAAATTCCTAATAGGCTAAGAGTCAAAAAGAAGCCAGATAGCGACCGCTATCTGGCTTCTTTTTTAGCTAGGCTTGCGCCCATAGTTCGCGGACACCATCTGCTGGCAACCAGCTAGCTATCTCTTCAATGCGCTCCGCTGATAGTTCTTTCTTGGTAGCTGAAAATACCGCTTTTACGGCCTGCTGGCGATCGGCATCCTTGTGGTCAGATCCTCTTTCAAATCCACCCTCGTTGGCAGCTCGAAAGAAAAAGCGATCGGAGTCGATCTTGAAAATTCCTGGTCCTTGCCAGGGTGGCCGCACCCGGCTCAGAAATCCGACTAATGGATTGGTGTCTTTCCATAAATCGGTCACCTCCATTTGCAGAGCCTTCTCGGTAGTTGGCATTACTTCCTCATGTAGCTCATCGGCAACTCGATCGGCTGCTTCGGTGGTCATTAAGTCCCGCATAATCCGAAACACAATTTCAGTAAAGTCTCTGGCATCGTAGGGGTCAGCAAAACCACCTTCAACCATGACCATTTCCAAGAAAGACCGATCCTTATCGGCGAAGATAGCGCGGGGGTCTTCGATCTCAGTGGGGTCAATCTCGGGTAATTTTGTTCTTACTGTTTCGTCTGTCATAGCTATTTCCTCTATTTTTCGATAATAATTTGGTACTAAGTAACTACGAGCTAGTTACCCGTTCCCGCGCCGCCGCCGCTTCTACGAAGCAGTGCCCGGAATAGGTCTAGTCCAATAGCGATGTTCTTTAATTGCATCGATAAAGGCTTTGGCAAATACTCCCATTTTGGATGTATCTCTGTGGGATCGATCCCCTTTAGCTCGGATGAGCGGTCGAAGCTTGAGGCATCTCGTTGTCTGGTTCGGGTTTAATCGAATGAGCCAGATCGGAAACTTAATCGCATCCTGAGTAAAGAACACCGGAATATTATTCCCGACGATATCGTATTTGCCCTCCTGGGTGTAGAACTTTACCGAAAAGCCTCGGACATCCCGTACCGCATCCGCCGAACCCCTCGAACCGCCGACGTCCATCGTTTGTGGTTAAATCTTCATCGGCACCTTTGCGGTAGTTAGCGAGGCTACGATCATTACTTTGCTCGTTGACTTGCTGTTGTTCACTCATATTATTCCTCTAATGCACACCCTCACCCTAAGGAAAAAACTATTATTTGCTATCTGCCTTTAGATAGAGATTAAAGTTTATTTCTTATGGCTGTGGGCTATCTTCTGCCAGTAGCCGGAGTAGCTATGCATTAAGGGTGGTCAAAGTTTGATAACTCTTTTAAGGAAGCTAATAATTTTACTTCTACGACCATAATTTCTGATATTGGATTGAGCTGCATTAACCAGCTGACTTTGACCGTAAAGTAGTTGGTTTTCACTCGTCCATAAATCTGGTATTGAATATGTTGATGATCACTCTTCAGTATTGCGCCATGCTCTGGACAAAAACTCATGCCGCTGGCTTCTTTCTCTAAATACTTGGCAATGGCATTCTCACCCTGAATCATTTTTTCAAATGGCGGAACTAGACAACCTTGTTCTCCGAATAGCTCGGCTACTGCTCTGAATTCTCCACTATTTAATCTTTCAAAATATTTATAAATGGTGGGTTCTTGAATACCATCAATATGAATCAACATCCCAATGAGTTCTGAGGAAAAAGCTTTCATGATTATAAATTAAAGTTTTAGATATCTAGTCAATGATCAAAGCATGAATACTAGTGAGTTTCGTCTATCTTTGGACTGATGGGTATCTCTGTCTAAAGGAAGTATGCGCTAAATTAAATTGTTGGTAAGGTTAGTGAGATGAGTTAGTTACCCAGATGACAACTACTATTTCAAATATAAATCCCGGATTAACTTCAGCCTTTACCGCTTTGTCAACAGATCAGCAACTAGCCTTACTGTGGTTCATTTACAAAGAAGTTGGTAAATCCATCACACCTGCCGCTCCCGGAGCTAGCACCGCATCACCTAGCGGTAGCGGAGGGACTCTTTAAGCAAGTGTTAGAGATGATTCCTGAAGAGCAATTGCAAGTTCAGCGTGATCTGGTAGAACGTAAAAACAGCTTAATTAGTCGTGAGTACGGCGCTCTAAGCGATACAACCAAGCTACTATTTTGGTATTTGTTAGCTCAAGGTATGGATCGCTCTGAAATCATTCCGATGCCAGATGGTTATGCGATGGAGCCTCCAGCTGCTCAATGTTTAACACAACTTCAAGCACTAGAGCATTCTGAACAAATCACTATTTTACGAGATTTAGTCACAGGTATGGGCGTCGATCCCAGCTCCAGTGAACACGACGATTCTACTGGGTTGTAATAATTCGATCGCTACATCCTTTCACTTATAGGTAATAGGTAAAAATCAATATGCAAAGCTATATCTGCAAATCGTGTGGACACATTTACGACCCAGCTGTCGGTGATCCAGATTCTGGTATTGAACCTGGTATCCCCTTTGAAACACTTCCCGATGATTGGGTTTGTCCGCAATGTGGTGCTAAAAAAACTGACTTCGAGCTGAATAGTGAACCAATGCCAGGAATGGTTGTGTCGGTTGGTGATTAGAGAGCATCTCGTTCAGAAGACAGCAAAACAGATCTGTCTTCTGAACCTCAAATTACAATAATTTTTTGCCCGGATGAATCTTGATGAAGTTCTCTAAACAAGGCTCTAACTTCAATGGCGTGAGTATCGGCAATCTTTCTAACACACTGTTTGCTGCTGTCCAAATCACATTCCTATTAGTATCTATCTTAGTTTGATTACTATTGCGACAGTGGTTAATTTCGCTAATGCTCTTTATAGCCTCAAATCGCTTTAACTTTATTAAGTTTAGCTTTTGCCCGGATAGCCCCGCCAACATAGTGGTAAATCCCCAATGATTTCTAGTATATCCAAATCTAGCAATGTTACTGTTGCCCATAGGCCGGTACGCGGAATTGTCTTAAGTATAATGCCCACAATAAAAGTATAATGTAGATAGTAAAACTACTGAGGCGTTATGCCAGCTCCCCGAAGGATCGCTCTAAAGCAATACCTCCTATTCATCCGCTGATACCGAGTCGGAAAGCTTTATGATGACAGACAAAGCTTTTCCATACGTTTCCTTCCGATGAACAACTTGCAGCAAGCAGCCCAAAGAGGCGACTTCCTAATCACCGCCGAAGTCGCCCCCCCCAAAGGAGCCGATGCTAGCCACATGCTGGAAATGGCTCAAAAACTCCAACATCGAGTTCATGCCGTCAATATCACCGATGGTAGTCGCGCCGTCATGCGCATGACCCCCCTTATCGCCTCCGTCCTCTTGATGAGAGCAGGCATCGAACCTATATATCAACTAACTTGTCGCGATCGCAATCGCATTGGTCTCCAAGCCGATCTTCTCGGTGCCCAAGCCCTAGGTATCAAAAACATCCTCGCCCTCACTGGCGACCCCATCAAAGCTGGCGACTATCCCCAAGCTAAAGCCGTCTTCGATCTAGAATCCGTTCGCCTTTTACAATTGATTAGTCAACTTAATAACGGCAATGATGGCAACGACAAGCCTTTACCGGATACAGGTACCAATTTCTTTCCCGGTGCTGCCGTCGATCCACAATCCAAAAGCTGGTCGGGTCTCACCAGTCGGTATGAAAAGAAAGTCGCTGCTGGAGCGCAGTTCTTTCAGAGTCAACTGATCTCTGATTTTGATATCCTTGACAAGTTCATGACCAAGGTGGCTGCCCAATACCAAAAGCCTGTATTGGCTGGTATTTTCCTGCTCAAATCTGCCAAAAATGCCGAGTTCATCAATCGCTATGTACCGGGAGTGGATATTCCGCAATCGACGATCGATCGACTAGCAAAATCCAGTCAGCCTTTACAAACTGGCATCGAAATAGCCGCCGAGCAAGTGAAGATCGCCAAAACTATGTGTCAGGGTGTTCACATGATGGCGGTCAAGCGCGAAGATTTAATTCCGCAAATTCTAGATTTAGCCGACATCAAAGCAGTGAGCTAGAATTTAACATTCTAAGATGGGGCGCTGATTATTGAGTTTATCAATTAACCAGAAATTAATAACTACATAGCAATACTACCATCGCTATCCATCATCGAAGATAGCTGCTTCACGCCTCTTTGCAAATGGCGAGTAACCGTCATGGGGCTAACCCCAATTTTTTTGGCCGCTTCCTTCCGGGGCATGCCCTTGATATAGACATATTCGATCGCCTGTTGCGTTTTGCTCTCTAATTGACCAATCATTCCCGCCAGCTGCTGGCGTTCTTCTTCCAAGTGTTGGCGCTGTTGTTCGCGAGTGTCCGGGAGACTATCTCCTAGAGTTACGGGGCAATCTAGCATTTGACCAACTGTGGCATCTAGGCTTAAAGCTTGGCGATTGTGATCAGCCGATTGGGTCTCGCACCATTCCTGAAGAGTAATTTGTAGGGCATCAGCAATTTCGGCATCGGTGGGTTTTCGATCGAGAATGAGGGTGAGATGCTGCCGCATTTTTTCGCCTTCTTTTTTGAGTTCTTGCCACCGCCGGGGAATCTTTACCACGCAACTCCGGTCACGCAAAAAGTGGAGGATTTCGCCGCGAATATAAGGCACTGCGAAGGAGCTAAAAGCACAACCTTGATGGGGATTAAACCGTTCGATTGCCCGAATCAATCCCAAATAACCAATTTGCTCTAAGTCTTGGTAAGTTTCAACACATTGACGACTAATGCGATGTGCCACCTGCCGTACTAAACCAGCATTGAGTAAAACCAATTTATTCCGGACTGCAACGTTAGGTTTTTCATGATAAGTAATCAACAAAGACATTGATGTAGCAGTACGATTTTCTGAGGCGCTAGCAGTTGTATTTTGAGGGGTCATTGGTTTGGGGTCAACTAGTAGATGCGGTTTCTTGAACATTTACATTCTCGCCAAATAGCCCAGGTGACAACAGGGTTGATCTACGGAACTTCCCCAAATCCGGAAATTTTTACTCAGTAGATCTACTGAATTAATAGCCACGATGATTTTGATGAAAAAGGTCAAAAAAAGGGGGCTAATCCCCCTTCAAATAAGCTCACAGATTCAGATATTAACTACACCGCCAAACTTTCATCAGCACTCATCATCGAAGATAGCTGCTTCACTCCTCTTTGCAGATGGCGCGTAACCGTCATGGGGCTAACCCCAATTTTTTTGGCCGCTTCCTTGCGCGGCATCCCCTTGATATAGACATATTCGATCGCCTGTTGCGTTTTGATCTCTAATTGACCAATCATGCCGGCGAGTTGTTGACTGTCTTCTGCGACAGATTGTCGCTGTTGCTCCCGCGTGTCGGGGAGACTATCGCCCAGCGTTACGGGGCAGTCCATCATTGGGCCAACAGTAGCATCCAGGCTCAAAGTTTGGCGATTGTGGTCGGCAGATTGAGTTTCGCACCATTCTTGCAGGGTAATTTGCAGGGCATCAGCAATTTCGGCATCGGTGGGTTTGCGATCGAGAATGAGAGTAAGATGCTGCCGCATTTTTTCACCTTCTTTTTTGAGTTCTTGCCACCGCCTAGGGATTTTTACAGTGTTGCTGCGATCGCGCAGAAAGTGCAAAATCTCACCCCGAATATAGGGCACGGCAAAAGAACTAAAAGCACAGCCTTGGTGAGGATTAAACCGTTCAATTGCCCGAATTAATCCTAAATACCCAATTTGCTCCAAATCTTGATAAGTTTCTAGGCATTGACAACTAATGCGATGTGCAACTTGACGTACTAAACCAGTATTGAGTAAGACTAGTTTGTTGCGAATGACAATGCTGGGCTTTTCATGATAAGCAATCAACAAAGACATTGATGTAGCAGTAGCTGTAAAATCTTGGGGTGCCATTGGGGTGGGTGCAAATGCCGTGCTTCTCGAACATTTACATTTTCGCCAAATAGCCCGAGAGGCAACAGAGTTGATCTACGGAACTTCCCAAAATCCGGAAATTTTTACTCAGTAGATCCACTGAATAAAATTTAACAGCTGGTACGGAAAACCCCCTTTCCCTATCAATGCTAAATTAGATGAACGTCCCATCTCTAGCACTATGACTAATCTAGGTAACGTCCGCGATCTTTACCAGCAAGTAATTCTGGAGCATTACAAAAAACCTAAACATAAAGGCATCACTAGTCCAGTCGATCGCTATCAAAAAGGTCATAATCCCTCTTGTGGAGATATGATCGAACTGACGCTGCATTTAGATGGGGAGAAAATTGAGGATGTTAAGTTCACTGGCGAAGGCTGTGCGATCGCAATTTCTTCAGCAGATTTGATGGCCGGAGCGCTGCGTGGTAAAACCATCAGCGAAGCCTTGAGCATGGTAGAAAATTTCCAAGGCATGATGCGCGGTGAAGTAGAGTTTCCCCATGACTTACGTAAATTAAATGTCCTGAAAGGGGTTGCCCAGTTTCCAGTACGAATTAAGTGTGCTAACCTGAGCTGGCATACCTTACGGGCGGCATTGCAGTCCACCAACAAGGAAGCGATCGCAGATTTCGTTAGTAATGAGGCTGAAGGCTAATGTTTACCCCTGAATCTATTCTGGAATATGGCAAGTACAGTGGTATTGCCACGGTGGCGATCGCGGTACTAATGATTATTGGTTTAGTCGCCAAGTGGGGATTTCGCTTTCGGTTAGTAGGCATCACTGGTTTTATGATGGTACTGACTGTGGGTCTATTTGGTCTAGGTCTGGGTCTGGCACCACGTTTGGCTTTCCCCGGAGCTGCTCGCTACGCGCTAATTTATGACAATGGTAATAGTCAGGCCGTGATTTCGGTGGCTGATGCTCATCTGACTTACGAGCAGGCGGAAGCAACTTTGCGCCAAGCTGCTCAAGATCTCTATTCCTATGGACGAGTCGGAGAAACCGATCACAGTATGCACATCCGGTTACGGACGATTGCACATCCACAGCCCGGAGTATCAGAGCCGTTATTTTTGGGTGAAGTAGCCCGTGATTTGACCAGCCGTGACAACGCCAAATTAGATATTAAGATCGATCGGCAAAATTTAGCCAAGCTATAACGATGGGTATAGCTGTAATCTGCTAGTGATAGTGATTTATTTCTCGGGTTGTAAATCATCAATTCGATCGATAATTTCTAGTTCGCCACCGCGTAGATCGCGATACTCCAATTCCACTCGCCGATCGAGGGCATAGGGCTGTATCCCTTGATTATTACTGCGGCGTTTGCTAAATCCCCAGGAGCTAATGGTCATCCGTTGCGGGGCAATACCGCGCTGGAGTAAGTAATTGCGGACAGCCAATGCTCGGCGCATTCCTAAGGCTTGGTTGTAAGCTTGGTCAGCACGCGGATCGGTGTGACCAGACAAATCTGCTGAAATATAGGGATGAGCTTGGAGTATGCGAGCAATCTCATCTAAGACCCGAGCGGTCGCGGGACTAATTGTCGATTTGTTGAGAGCAAAGTGAACATTACGGACAATGGCAATTTTCGTCACCGTTGGTGGTAATGGTGTGACCAGCGGTGGTGCAGCCGGTGGTTTTGTTGGTAGCTGAACTGGTGTTCTAATTGGAGTTTGGACTACTGCTGGTAGCGCCGCGAGGGTGCAATCTGGGGGGATGGAATTAGAGTGCTGAGTGCTGGGGATGCTACCTGGGATGGCGATGATGCTGTTCTCGGCAGGCTCGGAAGTGCCATAAGTGCGATCGCTAGCGATCGCACTGATAACCGTGCCCGGTAATAAATCTTGAAATGTTGCTTGAAAATGACCTTGGGCGTTAGTGGTAACTGTAGTGAGCAGTTTAGACAAAGGTCCATAGTTGTTCCCGTCAGCATTGACCTGATAAATTTCTACGGCGGAACCAGGATCGGCCATGCCATCTAAGTTGATGTGACCACCTAGTAGATAGAATTCTCGGGCTAAAAAGCGGGGGGCATTAATGGCTCCATTGCCGGTATCGAGGCGACGATTTTCACTATTGCGTGGGGGGTTAATGCCATCACCATCTTGAAAATCTTCGATGGCTGTATGGCGATCGGTGATTAGATCGATACTCAGACCGGCAATTTTTTGAAAGCGGTTATTGGTAATCTGGTTGCGCAGGGATGTGTTGTTCTGCTCAGAAAAGGCACTGACAGCTACCCCAGACCCGTTTTGAAATTCAATTGTATTGTTGTTGACTTGGTGATCGTTGCCCATGAGCTGGATCGCGGCACGCCGCAAGCGGTGACCATTGGACTGAAGAAAATTCTCGGTAATTTTTACGCTGCCAGCGGCGGGTTTGAAGATAAAAATACCGCTGCCATCGTTACCACAAATGAGATTTCCTTGAATTTGGTTGTTAACTAAGTTGCCTTCTAAGCGGATGGCATCGGGCATTCCTTGGGAGCCATTACTAAAAATAGCGTTGTTGACGATCGATAAATTATTGGCATTGACTTGGGTAATAATGCCGCTGGCACTGTGGTAACCGATCGCATTATGCCGAATGGTGGTTCCTTGGGAATTGAAGACATATACGCCAAAATCGGAGGTTTTGGTGGGGATCAAGCGACTGGGGGGAATACCCAACCAGTTGTTTTCGATCAAAATTTGCTGCGGTGCTCGTTGCTCGTCGAATTGGGGGTAGTTACGAGTCCCAATAAAAATATCCGCTGCGGGGATATTCTGAGTAGCTGTTCCGTTGCCGACCTGAAATCCGTGAATACTCAGACCAGTAATCTTAATGTCATCGGCCCGAATTGATAGACCACGATTAATTTGTTGGTGGGGGGCTGGGGTAATTTCTACTGCTGGAACGGTAAAATTTAACACCTGGATCACTGCTTGGTCAGTAGTTTTGCCACCATTGATGGTGACATGGGGAACCTGGATACTTGGTAATTCTGACTTTAAGGTAATTCGGGATTGATTAGTGGGTAGTTGAAACTCCACTCGACTGCGACTAGCCTCGGCCGATATTTCTACTTGTTGGCGTTCAGCGGGGCTGAGTTGATCGAGCTGAAGTTGACCATTCACGATACTAATGGCTTCGCGGAGGGTCATAAACTCGTCGGCACGAACTTCATCGCGGTTGCTATTGACTATAATTTTGACATAGCGATGCGGGGCAGCGACACTAGGCCAAGGACATAGTCCTAGCAATAGGCTACCTAATAACAGCTGGGACAGTCGGGGATAATTGATCAGGAATGAGATGTTTTTCATTTGACTTTGGATTCCTGTTGTTGGACGGGAGTTAACTGTTGGCGACCAAAACCCCCAAATAATTCATTGATTTTGACGGTCAAGCCCAGATAAGGACCACTAGCGTTGCGACCACCATTGGGATCGTCAGCAATTCCTAAGCTATAGCCCGCCGAGAGGCGGAGGTCTGGGGTAAGATAGTAGCCGGCTTCGAGGGCGGCTCCGAATTCGTTGCGGCCACTCGCAAATTGATTCAGCCAGCGGACATCACCGGTGATGTCCCAGTTGTAGCTAAAACGGTAAGTAGTGCGGAGTTGGGTGATCCCGATTGTGTTGCCAGCGGTGAGGGTTTGATCGAGATAACTAGTGGCGTTGCGCAGGGCATATTTGCCAGCAAATTCCCATTGCCAGTTAGGGGCATAAATACCTTCTAAGGCTAGGGTGTGATCTTCAGAACCAGTACCAACATTAGTTAAAATGCTCGTGGGCAACAGCGCCGGATTTTTGCGATATTGATAGCTGAGAAAACCGTTGAACTCGTCACTGGCCGGATTGCGGAAGGCTAGCCCGAGCTTCAGGTTGGTGGTAGCTCCGAGTCCAGCATCCTGAACGATCTGATTGGCTACGCTGGACTGCTGAAATCGGAAGAGGGCAGAGAGTGCGGGACTTAGTTTGCCGGTGACTCCCGCCGTGATGTTATTGCTAGTGGTGATGCCGGAGTTGCGGTATTCATAGCGAGCATTTGCCTGGAAATTAGGATTGTCGGTGTAGTTGACTCCCACGCCGTAGCTGTCGCCGCCACTTGTTCCCAAGGATGCTGCCGTTTGACCAAAGCTATAGGGCTGGGCAAATTGCTGGCCAGCTCCAGTGGCAATGTTATTGCCGCCCCCAATGATCCGTTCGTAGTTTAGATCTAGTTTTAAGCCGGGGCTGAGGACAAAACCCTGTTGGATGCCAGCTGATCCGATCGATTGAAAGGGACTGAGTGAATAGCGACCAGTGACTTTGGTGCTATTGGTGAGATTATAGCTGCTGTCAAAATCCAGACTAGTGTAGCTGGTGTCGCCATACTGAGTGCTAGAAATCAGGTTTTGATTGATGCCGAGCTTAATGCCGGGATAGACTGCCCAGTCAATCCCTAGCGTACTGCGATTGGGATAAACTACATCCTGCTGATTGCTGAGGTTGATTTCATTTTGGGCACGTAAGGTCAAATTATTAGCCAATGGCCACCCCAAGCGCGATCGGATCTGATCCGCTGATACATTGGCTTGATTTGGGTTGAGAGCCAGCCGATCTTGACGATTGCGATTGACATAATCCAGATCGAGGGTGGCATTTCCAAAGCGTTGTTGCACGCCAGCTGTAATGGTTCTGAGTTCATTGTCTACTAAACCGGTGAGGGGGTTGACCGGAGTGAGTAAATCGGCCAAATTGTTACTGACGACTGGGGGAGCGCCGCGATTTTCTTCCTGATCGAACTGGAGCTTTAGGCTAGTACTGTCGCTTAGTCTAGTGGATAAATCTGCCCCATAGCGAGTCTGACCAGGTACAAAGCTAGTGGTGGCATTATTGGCAAAGCCCGCTTCGGTACTGCGGAAATAGGCGCGGCTCGTCGTGGTATCGCTGAATTTAAATTGACCTTCTAACCTGATGGCGTTCCCGGCCACGGTGTTACCTAGCCCGGTATTGTTGTTAGATCTAGCGTACTCGGCAATGATGCTATTATTGGGGCTGAGGGCAATGAGAGCATCGGCACCGACAATACTGAAATCGCGAATACCTTGATTCTCTTGCACCCAGCTAGTGCCAAGCCAACTTTCTTGACCAGCTGTCCGACTGATATTGTACTGAGCGCGACCGCCATAAATGCTGTTGTTGGAGCCGTTGGCATACTGATAGGTAGCTACTAAACGCCGTACCAAGATATTGCCATTGTCGGCAATGCCGGTGCGTAGTAGTGGTCGGCGTAGTGAAATTGTCCCTCGATCGTAATCCAGTTCATAGTCCAGACCTCGGTTGAGAATTTCTTGTTTTACTACGGTTCCAGGTCGGTCTAGTTCTTCGGTCTCGATCATCAGGTTTTCGCTGCCGCTCAGAATCAAACGCTGTGATAAGAAGTACAAACCGCTGGTGCCATTGGGCGCAATGTTGTCCCGTTGGAAGCCCTGGACGTTATCGCCATAGAAACCACTGACTAGTAAGTTGCCTGAATTGTAGTTGAGTTTGGCTCCATGCAAATTGCGGTTGGTGGCCGTGAATTGCTGCGATCGATTGGCGAATTCGGTGGTGCCGTAATCTCCCCACAACAAAGAATTGGGTACATTGCCGACCACGCCGGTAGAGTTTTCTAGTTTTAGGTAAACGCTGTCACGAGAAGGTGTCAGTACATCGACCTTGGAATTATCGCCATAGATGGGGTACAGCTCCTCGCAAGACTGACTACTGCCCGTCTCTCGAAAAAGGCGATCGCTATTATTGCAAACTTTATTTAATGGTCGATCGCTATTGATGGCACCAGTTACCGACCAATCACCTAACCTGCCAGTGGCAAATGCTTGACCCCGCGCTTGAAATTGGGAACTATTATCCCGATCTATGGGCAAGAATTCTGAAAAAGGTCGATAGTAATCGGTGCCTCTAGCACCGAGGCGCAAATCTATTACGCCAGTGGCGATCGAGTTGCGTAAATTGGTTTCAAACTGCACTTGGGTATAGGCTTCTATATTTAAAATAGATGCCCGAATCCTGACTGTCTGCGCATCCAAGCCCGCTCGTAATCTGGCTGTAAACCGACCTTTCCGAACCAGCACTTGGAATCCAGGCTGATCTTTATCAGCATCAACACCAGCAAACTCGCCAGCACTAGTATAGAGTGTAACTACACTATCTTGTTTGGTAATGTTGTTATTTTCATCAAGTAATTGACCTTCGATATTAACTAACGAACGACCATCGGCTGGGATGCGAGATTCGGCACTACTGATCAGGATTTTGGTTGGTGCCCCTGCTACTTGAATGGTCGTCGTGGCTACTTCGCCCTGACTAGTTTTGGCGGTCAGGATGTTTTTACCAGGATCGAGCGACACCCCATACCAAGTTTGGGTAATGAGATTAGTGCGGCTATCGGTCTCTGTCCGGCCAATGAGACTGGCATCTACTGCTTTATCATTAACTTTTAGCTCAACTGTGTGGCCTACTCGATACTGCACAACCACGGTGGCGGCAGGAACATCCAGCACGTTATTGGGCGTGGGCGCTAAAATTTTGAGAGACGAACCAACCAAATTATTGGGGGTCAGGGTGGTGGCGGGAGCTATCGATTTTACTGCGGTTACAGGGTCGGTTTGAGCCAATGCCGGATGACCTAATAGCATGGCTAGGCTGTGGATGGTGGCACCCAGGCAAAGAAATCTGAATGTCTTAAACAATATGTGGTGCTGCATGATTTATTTGGCCTCACGCGCAGTAGGTGTAACGCCAAAATTCATGCGAACAATCCCGCCTGGTGCTAATTTGACTAATCGAGATAAACTATTACTTTCGCTAAAATGCAAGTTAGG
>CAXTSZ010000039.1:0-34449 GCA_964247125.1 uncultured bacterium | reverse complement strand
CCATGAAAGAAGTAACTGCTAGTTTAGTAGGTGCTGATGCTGGTAAAGAAATGGGCGTTTACTTCGACTATATCTGTTCTGGTTTGAGCTAGTTTCAAGCAGTAAGAGATGATTGAGGGTCTGGAAAGTTTGGTATAGATGCTAGCTCTGCATAAGCTAATCTAAAATATAGATTCAGTTTTGGAGAACTACTTTCAATGCTATCTTTCCAGGCTTTGAAATATTTATAAATATTGAATTTGGTGATAGTTTGTTACCAAATAATGTCAACATTTAAGCCTAAGTAATAAGAAAAACAAGTTTTTGGGAGATATGTCATCATGCGGATGTTTAAAGTCACTGCTTGTGTGCCCAGCCTTAGTCGGACTCGCACCCAACGGGAGTTGCAAAACACTTATTTTACCAAATTAGTACCTTATGATAATTGGTTCCGCGAGCAACAGCGCATCATGAAAATGGGTGGCAAGATTGTAAAAGTAGAACTAGCTACTGGCAAGCCTGGCGCGAACACCGGACTACTCTAGTCTCAAAACTGAGATATTGCAAAAAGCAGGGTTGTTATGCATCCCTGCTTTTTTGGTGCGACATCCTAGTGCAGTCCGGTCTAAAAAAAGCTAAGATGTCAAATTCAAGAGAATTTATTTTAAGTTCCACCGCATATGCAGTTTATTGATCAGGCCGAAGTAGAAGTAGCCGCTGGTAATGGTGGTGATGGAGTAGTGGCTTTTCGCCGAGAGAAGTTTGTACCAGCTGGTGGTCCATCGGGTGGAAATGGTGGACGCGGCGGCTCAGTACACTTTATGGCTGTTGAAAATCTTCAAACCTTGCTGGATTTTAGCTATCGCCGCCGCTTTAAGGCTGAAGATGGACAAAAAGGTGGTTCCAAGAATTGTACCGGTCCATCAGGAGATGACTTAATTGTGGAAGTTCCATGTGGAACAATTATTTATGATTTAGATACCACCGAAGTATTGGCTGACTTGGTAACTCCCGGCCAACAATTTTGTATTGCAGCCGGTGGTAAAGGTGGCTTAGGTAATCAGTGCTTTTTAACTAACAGTAATCGAGCGCCAGAAACAGCCCTGCCAGGAATGCCCGGTGAAGTGCGATCGATCCGGCTAGAACTAAAACTTTTGGCAGAAGTCGGGATTATTGGGATGCCTAACGCTGGCAAATCAACGCTGATTTCGGCATTGTCAGCAGCGCGCCCGAAGGTGGCGGACTATCCATTTACGACTCTAGTGCCTAATCTGGGAGTGGTGCGGAAGCCCACGGGTGATGGGACTTTGTTTGCCGATATTCCGGGTTTGATTGAAGGCGCTGCTGGGGGAGCTGGTTTAGGGCATGAGTTTTTACGGCATATTGAGCGTACTAAATTGCTGGTGCATTTGGTGGATGGGACGGGTGAAGATCCGATCGAAGCCTACCGCACGATCCGGAAGGAGCTATTAGCTTATGACCAATCTTTGGACAATAAACCGCAAATTTTAGCCATCAATAAAATTGATGCTTTGGATGAAGAAGAGCAGGCGCTGTTGCAAGCAGAACTGATGCAGGCTGCTGGTCAAGATATATTGCTCATTTCTGCGGCCACGCGTCACAATTTAGATGAATTACTCAATCTGGTGTGGCAACAACTGGCAGACTTAGAGAACACTACTGAAACTTGGGAAGTTCCTCAGTATCAAATGCGACGTCGGTTTGGCAAGGATGAACCGGAACTTGATTTGGCAGAAGACGAGTCGGAAGAAGCGACTGAGTTTATCTACACTCATCGGTAAGCAGGACTGCATCTATCAAGTAGCAAAAAGCCCTGGACTGTCAATGTCTAGGGCTTTCATCATTGTCTGGTAAAAGTAATTCTTACATGTTGCCGCGGATCGCTGCCAGCACAAAGATCACTACTGGGCCAGCAACCATAATCAATCCAACCATCGATAGCTGAGCTACTACTTCCCAATTAATAGCACTAACACTATCCAGTGCGCCGCTAATAAAATCCATACTCCCTCCAGAATATTAAGTTAATGTATTTATCTGCTCATTTTGCCATACAATCCTGTCCAGCAGGAAGACTGACCAATATTATATATCTTTTGCTAATTTCTCTCATACAACTTTATCACTTCCATAATCGGCAACCGCGACTGCACTGCCAAATCCAGCGACGATACCTGACCACGACCTAAATGGTCAGCGGCCGCACAACCAATCATCGCTGCATTATCTGTACAAAACTTTAGTTGTGGAAAAATCACTCGCCAGCCTTGAGCAGCGCCCGCCAATTGCAAATGTTGACGTAAACCACTATTCGCTGCCACCCCACCACCGACAGTAATGGTGGTCAAACCATAATCCACCGCACAGTTTATAACTCTTTTCGTTAATGCTCTGGCCACACTCTGCTGAAAACTAGCCGCGATGTCTGCTACTGGCAATATTGCCTCAGTTTGTTCTAACTTCTGCACCAACCGCAGCACTGCCGTCTTCACTCCACTAAAACTGGAATCGTAACGGTGAAAACCACCGCTAGGCAATGAGACATTACCTTCTGGTAGTGGATACTTGAGCGGATTTCCTTGAGTGGCTAGTCGATCGATTTCTGGCCCGCCAGGATAAGGCAATTTCAGTAGCCGTGCGACCTTATCGAACGCTTCGCCAGCAGCATCATCGCGGGTTTCCCCCAATTGCTCGTAAACGCCACAATCTTTAACGTGGATTAAACTAGTGTGGCCACCAGAAACCAACAAACTCAAAAATGGCGGCTCTAAATCTGGTTCGCTGAGATAATTGGCATAAATATGGCCTTCTAAATGGTGAACTCCAATAAGGGGCTTATTATGCAAAATCGCTAGGGTTTTGGCCGCAGTCATCCCAATCAACAACGAACCGACTAAACCCGGTGCAGCTGTAACGGCCACTCCGTCGATTGCTGGCCAATCTAACCCAGATTCTGCAAGGGCTTGGGCAATTACATGATTTACCGTTTCGAGATGCTCGCGGGAAGCAATTTCGGGTACCACGCCCCCAAAAGCGGCATGAGTTGAGATTTGGGTGGCCGTTACCTGACTCAGAACTTTACGTTTATTTACAATTGCCACCGAAGTTTCGTCACAACTTGTTTCAATCGATAAAACTGTTGGCATTAGCTGATAATTTATTGTCAGATGGTTCTGTATTATATCCACCATAGCTCAACTTTTAGCTGGGTTATTTGGGCATAATGCTCTCATCAAAATCAAAACACCGTTCGGTGTTTTGTACATAAAACTTTGTGTTTTGTTGCAAAAGGAAACAATCGCGATGCGGAAAATTTTAGGTATTATTTTTGCTGTTTGCCTGTGGTTCAACTTTGCACCTTCAGTCAATGCGTCTGAAGTTGCTGGGTTAGTACCTTGCAGTGAGTCTAGCGCGTTTCAACAACGGGCGGCCAATGCACGGAACACCACATCAGACCCAGAGTCAGGCAAAAAACGCTTTGAGCGTTATTCTCAAGCTCTGTGTGGTCCAGAGGGTCTGCCTCATCTGATCGTAGATGGTCGGCTTGATCGCGCCGGCGACTTCTTAATTCCTGGGGTGATGTTCTTATACATTGCTGGCTGGATTGGTTGGGTCGGACGTGCTTACATCATTGCTGCTCGCAAAAGTGGTAATGCCGAAGAAAAAGAGATCATTATCGATCTACCTTTGGCGTTCAGCTGCATGGCTCAGGGTCCCCTCTGGCCATTAGCTGCATTTAAAGAGTTTGCCTCTGGCGAACTCATTGCCAAAGAATCGGAAATTACTGTTTCTCCTCGCTAGAAATAGTTTTTTAGTTAGATATCAATTTTGGAGCACCATTCATGGATCACTTTGTTAAATTTTTGAGTACTGCGCCAGTCGTAGCTGCGGTGTGGATGACCGTCACCGCCGGGATTTTGATTGAATTCAATCGCTTCTTTCCTGATCTCCTATTTCATCCTTTGTAGTCAAACGGTGATAAATAACGCTGCGGCGCTATTTATCACCACCATATTTATCTTCATTAGAGAGGTTCTTAATGCCTAATCAAGTTGTAACTAATGTTGGCGATAGCCAAATCGGCAACTTAGCAACTCCGGTCAATGCTTCCAGTATTGTTAAAACCTTTATTGGCAATTTACCTGCTTACCGTCAAGGCCTATCAGCACAGCGGCGGGGCTTAGAAGTAGGCATGGCGCATGGCTATTTGCTACTTGGCCCCTTCACCTTGTTGGGTCCACAACGGAATGGTGAGCATTCCCATCTCTCGGGCTTGCTCGCTACTGTTGGTTTGGTAGTCATTCTGACTGTTTGCCTATCGCTGTATTCCAGTGTCATGCCGGCTGATCCTTTAGCCAGTGTCACTGTGCCGAAGATGCCTGCTGACTTAAAAGGTCAATCGGGTTGGAATGAATTTACCACTGGTTTTTTGATTGGTGGTATGGGCGGTGCTGGTTTTGGCTATTTGTTATTAGCTAATATTCCTATGCTGAATAGTTTGGCTCCTTTTTAAAGGCGGTCTGACCAAGAGGCGGGGGTAGGGGCGTATCTAGTTACGCCTCTATTTTTTGAATTATAGTTTTTAGATTGTGGCACTTTCAATGTGATACTGACATCTAAATATTTAAATCTTTCAACAGTAAGAATAACAAAGTTATCAATATTCTCAGTTCTTATCCCTAGGAAATCAACATGTCGTTGCTAGCTGATTTGGTCAAGGCTTATTCCCAAACTGATTTACAGAAAAAGTGCCAAGAGGTAGGCATCAAGACCAGTTTGATCAACATTATTAATTGGCCACAACTCAAAGAAGCCAGCTTGGCACAGTGGCTGTACAACTCTATTGATGGCACTAGAGAGTTAGCTGTTAAAAATAATAATTTTGCTAACTTGCCGTATCGTCCAGAAATGGTGGGCTTTGCTGACAAAATATCGGCCAAGATTGACCCGAGCGAATCGAGTAATACGGATTTTTGCAAATTTGCTACTATTGATAAATTTATTACTGGCTATTGGAAGTTTTTGACCCGTACTCCTTATCAAGGTCTGGAGGGAAATACTCATTCTCCCGAAGCTTTTTTGGGATTTATTACTCAGCAAGGTTTTTCTGCAGACCCTGGCTATGTCAAAAAAGTAGTGACCTTGATCCCTAAAGCTCGGGCTTTGTTGGTTAAGGCTAATGGCACTATTGTTGTTCTACCGCTGGCGAAATTGACAGTATTCGGTGCCCCCAAAATAGTAGAAGTGGGTGTGAGTTTTAGATTGGAAGGTACGGCCAAGGATGATGATCGCGGCAAAAATTTGACTGTGAATTTAGATGATCAATTATTTCCTAGCAATTTGGTCGTTGGTAATGATGGCAAATGGCAATTCAACGGTGTTTTTAGCCAACCAGGCGATCGCACTATTACGATTATTAGTGGTTCCGATCGAGTAATTGTCAATATACGCGCTACGACACCGGTGATACTAACTAGTCAGCTATCGATCGGCAGTAGCGTGGGTGCGGGCGGGATCAATAACCCGGTGGATGTGCGCACGGTGAAAGCCAGACTCTATGAACTCGGCTACACCTGGGTGGGAGCCGTCAGTGATGGCAAAATGCAAACTGGGACGATTCTGGCGATTCAACTTTTTCAGTCGATCGTATTTGGCGCTAGCACGGTGAATGGTGCTGATGGCCGGATCGACATTAACGGTTTTACGCTATCTTGGCTGAGAGCCAGGAACGCTCCCCGCTGGACTACGATGCCGGCATCGGACAAAACCATTAGTCTATATAATTACGAGCTAGAAGATACTAATGACGATCATGACTTTGGCACTGATTGGTTAGCAACAGCATTGCGGGAGATTGCCAAGTCTTATCACAATGCCTTTCGGGTCAAGCACCCCGGTAGCGCTCCGCTAGCGATTAATGATGTCAGTCGTCCGCACGGCGGCGATACACCCGACCATGCTGGTCATGAAACCGGATTGATGTGTGACCTGCTGCTGCCGCAGAAAGACGGGAAGGTGGGCGGTATTACTTTTAGAAGTAAAGAATATGACCAACGGACAACTAAAGCTCTGTTGGTCGCAATTAAAAATTACTCTTTAGTGCGTAAGGTTCTTTTCAATGATCCGGATTTGATCCGAGATGGTTGGTGCCAGCCAGCTCTTGCTCATGATGACCATATTCATTTTGAAATAAATCCACCACCGCGTAGGTAAGCTGAGGCTCACATGAAATATTTTCAACAATCCAATTTTGTGAGGCGGGGGGCGATCTCTATCCTGATCGCGATCGTGTCTAGTGCCTTGGTGACAATGCCATCTATTGGTGTTATTTTCAGGACTTATGTGAAGGGATTAAATGAAGTTCAGATCGGCATGACGGTGGAACAAGCATCTCAAGCGGCGGGCGTGCATTTTACCTTAGATGAAAATGTTGATCATAATAGCTGTCGCTACGCTAGTCCTCGACAGGGATTCAATAATGTGAGCTTAATGCTCACTAATGGACTGGTTGCACGAATTGACATTAATCCAGGCAGTGACATCAGAACGTTACGGGGCGCAGGCATTGGTGATAGTGAAGATCGCATTAAATCACTTTATCCCGATCGCATTCAGGTATCACGGCATAAATACACCAATGGTCACTACTTAACATTTATACCAAAGAGTTCAATATATCAAGCCTATCGAATAGTTTTTGAAACAGATGGTTTCAAGGTAGTTAACTACCGGGTCGGTAAACTACCAGAAGTTGGTTATGTAGAGGGTTGCTCCTGATTTAATACCGTAGATTGCTGCTGAGGAGTTGGCCGATGTTGGCAATTCGGCGGTAACTCTAGCGGAATAGCTCCCAACACCCCAGTCCGGAAGTTGTTCAAGATATTGTGGGAACCGCGTTCTAGATCGCCCAAGTATTTATCGTTCGATACGGCATGAATAAAATCTTCGCCCGTCATGGAAAGGGGATCGATCGCATAGCGCTCTTGCAAACTTTCCTGGTAACCCAATTTTTTAATAAGTTCTACCATCGCTGCCGTGATGCGTTGTCGATCGTAGCCTGCCTCACCAATATCATCACAGATAGCCAGTTTAATAGCCGATTTTTGATCGTGTAGCTTCCCTGGAATAATCCCAGGAGCATCTAATAGTTCTAATTCATCCGAAATCCTCACCCACCGCAACTGTCTGGTGACGCCGGGTTTGCGAGCACTCTCTACGACTCGCTTCTTTAGCAAGCGGTTAATGAGAGCCGATTTGCCCACGTTGGGAAAACCAATGACGACGGCTCGTACCGGTCGCGGTAACATCCCGCGTTCACTCCTGCGCTGATTGACCGAGATCCCGGCGGTCTGAGCTGCTTTCATAATTGCCGCCACCCCGGTGCCTTGGCGGGCATCGGCATAATAGACTTGTTCGTCCTGGGTTCTAAACCAATCTGTCCATAGCTGACGCACTTCTGGCGTAATCATATCCACCCGATTCAAGATCAGTAGCCGCATCTTGTTGCCAATCCAGCCAGCTACGTCTGGATGATGAGTAGATAGAGGAATGCGCGCATCCCGTACTTCTAAGATCACATCTACTTTTTTGATTTGTTCTTGCAGTTGGCGTTGGGCTTTGGCAATGTGGCCGGGATACCATTGAATGGCAGGAGTAGTCATAACTGTCCAGATTCTTACTTTAGCCAGTGTAATCAATCTTGGTGCTGAGTAGTAGAGAAAATCCGACAGCTCGATTTCGGTGCGGTAAAATTGATTGAAAATTACGAGGAGATCTAGCCATGACTGCCCCTCTACTATCTATTCAAAAACTTAGTCCAGACAATTTGCCTTTTCCGGCATATTTTGTATCTAGTACGGCTCCCCTAAATATTGAAGATCGGGATCAGCAGGAGCAGGATCAAAAAGCTGATGGTAGTCTAGATCCCAAAAAAGTAATTACCGAAATCTCTCATCATTTGCAAAAATACCAAGATGATGCTGAAATTTTAATTGTTATTCATGGATATAACACCAGCCAAGAAGGTTTCCGAGAATGGTCTGAAAGTATTTATCAGCATCTTTCTAGTCATCACCAACAGCGGCGTTCGTCGGGTCTGATCTTAATTTGTTATCGTTGGCCATCCGAAAAAATTTCTCCCCGATCGACCGAAGTAAAAGAAACTGGTAGTTCCTGTTTAGATAAGCTGCGATCTGCCCGAGCTGCTTTGCCAGTGGCTTTAGGTAAAATATCTCGATATGGAATCATCGGGTTAATAGGGGGGATGGGCGGCATCGGTGTCAGTATTGTTGCCATTGCCCTGCAATTGTCGAATGCAATCGCTGTTTGGATTATTTTTTCGATCCTGGCTAGTTTTTCGCTAGGATTAATTTCTTTTATCCTGACAATGTTGGCACTTAGGCTGACAGGGTATTTTCGAGATAGTTATCGGGCTACTAATTTTGGCGTAGCCGACCTTGTCGAATTAATTCGACAAATTGATAATGCTTTAGTCGAAGCCACTCCGGGCACTGATCGTCCTGAGCAAGAAAAATACTGGGCACCCCAAAAACATGCTGCGGTGCGGCGCGTCAAACTATCATTTATTGGGCACAGTATGGGTGCTTTTGTTGTTACTAATGCTGTGCGTATTTTGTCTGATGTTTTTGATGCCAGCTCGATTGGCTCGATCGATACTACTATTCCAGATAAAAATCCCTCATCAGCCATTGGTAATGTGTTTTCATTAGGGCGTTTAGTGCTGGTTTCGCCGGATATTCCCGTCGAAGCGATTATTTCTGGCCGCGCCAACTTTTTGCAATCATCCTTGCGACGTTTTGAGGAGTCATATCTCTTTAGTAATGAAGGAGATATGGCCTTACGTTTGGCTTCTACTGCTGCCAATTATTTTAGCTATCCTACCAAAACCCAAGATGGTGGCTATCGACTAGGTAATGTTGCCGTCCGCAATTCTACGAAAATAAATAAAGATGGACAAGAGATCCCCGGACAAGCTCTCCCCACCGAAGTCGCGCTGCGCGCTGAGCGCTATGGTCTGATGGCACGGCTCACTAGTGGGCAATTAGTGAGTCTCCAAGATGGAAAAGAGATTCCCCTGCCCGGTTACCCTTTAGATTATCTGTACATCAAAGAACACACTCCACTATCGCAAAGACAGGGAACGATTGCTTTAGCACCTAATCAAAAACCGATCGGTGAAGATTTCACTTTTTTTGACTGCACTGACTATGCTGAAAAAAATACTGGCTTACTAACTAAAGCCCTGCGTAAACCAGCATTACAACTTCAGGATTTTGGGTTTTTATCGATCGACTATTTCCGGGGCAAAATTGATACCCACGGCGGCTATTTTAGTGATGGGAACCAAGGCAAAAAGAAAGAACCAAAACCCGCAGCAACTTTTACCAAATTAGCAATTTATGGATTAGCTTCACTAGGGTTTGAAAAGTTTTTGCTGGAACTACGGTCAGACAATACTTTTCAAGGCTACGAGACATCTTTTTTGGAAAACTTGAAAAAGGTGCAATCGCATTATCCTCAACTAACAGCTCTCTCGCAAGAAAAAGTAGCATTGAGCTATTCTCTTTCTAACATTTGTCGCGATCGAGGTATTCAAGTACTATTGGCGCAAGAGCGGTATACCAAAGATATCCTGAAATGAAGTCTGGCTGAAAGCCGTTAGCACGGCAAGCCAATGGCGGTTTATCATAAAGGGAATAATTTGTAATGCCTTTTATTGACTGACCTATGTTTGACTCATTAGCTGAAAGTTTTGAATCTGCCTGGAAAAAGCTGCGCGGCCAGGACAAAATCAAATCTAGCAACATTCAAGAAGCTCTGCGGGAAGTGCGACGGGCTTTAATTTCAGCTGATGTCAATGTGCAGGTGGTCACCAACTTTGTTAAAGAAGTTGAAGAAGCGGCGCAGGGTGGTGAAGTGATCTCTGGAGTCCGCCCTGACCAGCAGTTCATCAAGATTGTCTACGACGAGCTAGTTAAGACGATGGGGCAAACCAATGTCCCCCTTGCTCGCGCCGAGCAAGCCCCCACCGTCATCTTGATGGCAGGTTTACAAGGGGCTGGTAAGACTACTGCTACGGCCAAGTTAGCCCTCCATCTCAAGAAAGAAAATCGATCGACATTACTAGTAGCCACTGATGTTTATCGGCCAGCGGCGATCGATCAATTAGTCACCCTTGGTAAACAGATTGATGTGCCGGTCTTTGAAATGGGCATCGACACCAACCCAGTCGAAATCGCTCGCCAGGGTCTGGCCAGAGCCAAGGAACTGGGTGTCGATACCGTAATTATCGATACGGCGGGGCGGTTGCAAATCGATACCAAAATGATGGCCGAGCTAGTGGAGGTCAAAAATGCCCTCCAACCCCAAGAAATTTTACTAGTCATCGACTCCATGACTGGCCAAGAAGCAGCCAACGTGACTCTGGCCTTCCACGAGCAGATTGGGATTACCGGAGCCATCCTCACTAAGCTCGATGGCGACACGCGCGGTGGTGCCGCCCTGTCTGTCCGGGCGGTCTCTGGTCAACCGATCAAATTCGTGGGGGTGGGCGAAAAAGTCGAAGCCCTACAACCTTTCTATCCAGAACGGATGGCTTCGCGGATCTTGGGCATGGGCGATGTGCTGACTTTGGTCGAGAGAGCGCAAGAAGAAGTTGACATTGCCGATGCCGAAAAGCTACAAGCCAAAATCATGGAAGCCAAGTTTGACTTCAATGATTTTATTAAGCAAATGCGCATGATTAAGAACATGGGTTCTTTTGGCGGTTTGCTGAAGATGATTCCGGGCATGGGCAAGGTTTCCGATGATCAGCTCAAAAAAGGCGAAGACGAACTAAAGAAAGCTGAAGCCATGATTGGCTCCATGACCAAGGATGAACGCGCTGATCCTGAACTACTGGCCAAAACCCCCAGTCGCCGTCGCCGCATTGCCAAGGGCTGTGGGCGCACTGAAACTGAAGTGAATAAGCTGGTGGCCGATTTTACGCGGATGCGATCGATGATGCAGCAAATGACTACTGGTAATTTTCCACCTGGTTTTCCGGGGGGGCCGGGCGGGAGCGGTGGTGCCCCGAAGCAGCAAAAGCCCAAGAAAAAGAAAAAGGGCTTTGGAACGCTGTAGGTTTTCGGTGAAGGTAATTCGATCGCTTGATGAAGAGATGTCGATGGTAGCGCAAATTCTATTGGCAAGCCTAGTTTATGACCCATGGGCATTAGCCACCCTATCAAAGAGTGTTCTTTATCTTGTCTATCGTACTTGCACCTTTCGTGATCATCGAACAATTTGAGCGGAGAATTAAGAAGCTGGAAGAATGACCTTACTCTGGAAGTAAAATGTAGGGTAGGCACTGCCCACTAATTCAAACCCGTGCAGAGTAAGCACCACCTTATTTATTTCTCTCCAGCCAGGTTATCAAATCCATCACTTGAGTGAAATCCAACAAAGCCTCACCCAAAGCCTCTAATCGCTCCACAGAGAGAGCCTTAATAATTTCCTCCACATCAGTTGGAAGATCAATCATCCGCCGTTTTAATTGGCGGATAACCAATTCATACTCTCCCCTTCGCCCCCTAGCTTCTCCCATCAGCTCACCCTCTAGCCTAGCCCGCTCCATCTCAGAGCGGTAGATAGCATCAATTTCCTGCATCGTTTTCATGAAATCTTCCTCCTCTTGTGATAAGCCCGTCGCCGATTTCTCAGTCAAATACTTAAAATGTTTGATACACACTTCCACAATATCATTTCTCTCTCTTCTCGTCCCCGGCAACTCCCTGATGTTGGCAAAAGCCTTAGTCAATATCTGATCCTTCCCTAAGCCACGCAGCCAAAGCGTTTTCGATGTTTCTGGTAAATTTCTAATTACCACAATACCAATCTGAAAACCATCAGGCAGTCGATACACCCCAGCACCTAAATCGCTATCTGCTATTGCTCCAAAAGATTGCAAGATTTTGTCGCTACATCCTGTTGCCAGTATCCACGTAAAAGGCTTTTGCTCTCCAGGAAAACGCTCTCCGCGTTTTTTAGCCTCCTTCTCTTCCCCACTCACATAAAGATCCATCCTCGTAACGCATCTGAACAATATGGCTAGGCTTCAAATAGCCACTGTAATGTTCAACAAATATTGTTGGATGAACCTTCATCAAATCATCGAATAATCCTAGGTTTTCTGTGACCCAGGCAGAACTCTGGAGATTGCTCGTAAATAATAAATCGACTTCTAAGTTTTCATCACTTTTGACTCGAACATTAGTACTAACTATTCCTTTGGTCTGATAAAGAGCCGTAGTGTAGGCTTTGGAGAAATCATCATCCTGATAAGGACTCATTGGCTTCACTATATTTCAGTTGCCCGGTATCATAACATCGATCGAAAGAATCACCAGGTGAGCGATGTTTCGTACTATATCGGAGGTTTTCCTGGAAACAGTAAACCGACACACGTCCATCTCAGACTTTTCATGGTACGATAGGAGATTGTGTTAACTTTAGCGGGTGGAATTCCTTGGCTAACGTTGTTGTAATTGGTGCCCAATGGGGCGATGAAGGAAAAGGTAAGATCACCGATTTACTTAGTAAGTCGGCAGATGTGGTAGTACGCTACCAGGGTGGTGTTAATGCTGGTCATACAGTAGTAGTAAAGGGTCAAACCTTTAAACTCCACCTCATTCCATCGGGGATTCTCTACCCGGATACGGAATGCATCATTGGCTGTGGTACAGTCATCGATCCAGAGATATTGATTGGCGAACTAGATCAGTTAGCGGCCTTAAAGGTGGCTACTGACCATTTGCTGATCTCTCAAACAGCGCATGTGACCATGCCGTACCACCGGATGATTGACCAGTCATCGGAGAAACAGCGGGGCGATCATAAGATTGGCACCACTGGTCGCGGTATTGGCCCGACTTATTCCGACAAGTCCGATCGGATTGGAATTCGCATCCAAGACTTAATGGACAGTGACGTGCTGGTCAAAAAGCTGACCTGGACGATCGAACAAAAAAATGTGGTATTAGCCAAACTATATGGCTACAGCCCCGCAGATTTGTTAGATCCCAAGCAAGTGATTGCTCAGTATCAAGGCTATGCCGATCGACTGCGGCCTTTTGTGGTGAACACCTCTCTCAAGATTTATGACGCGATTCAACGCCGTCGTAACATTTTGTTTGAAGGGGCACAAGGGACATTGTTGGATTTAGATCATGGCACTTATCCCTATGTGACCTCCTCTAATCCGATCGCTGGCGGTGCCTGTGTGGGCGCGGGGGTTGGTCCCACCATGATCGATCGAGTAATTGGCGTAGCCAAGGCTTACACTACTCGTGTTGGTGAAGGACCTTTCCCCACCGAACTAGCAGGTGAAGTGGGCGAGCATCTCTGCGATCGGGGTGCTGAATTTGGGACAACTACTGGTCGGAAGCGTCGCTGTGGTTGGTTTGACGGGGTGATTGGTCGGTACGCAGTGCGGATTAATGGGATGGACTGTATGGCCATCACCAAGTTGGATGTTTTGGATGAGCTAGACGAAATTAAAGTCTGTGTAGCTTATGATATTGACGGTGTTCGCACTGAATATTTCCCCAACTCCACCAAGGAGTTTACAGCCTGTAAGCCCATTTACAAGACGCTACCAGGCTGGAAACAGTCTACGGCGGAGTGTTTGACGCTCCAAGATCTGCCGCAAAAAGCCCGAGCATACCTCTCCTTTTTGGCAGAACTCATGGAAGTGCCGATCGCTATTGTCTCGATCGGACCTAGTCGGGATCAGACGATCATTGTCGAAGATCCAATCCATGGCCCCAAGAGAGCTTTGCTCTACCCTGATGGTCAGCCATCTTAAATTTATTCACCCTTTATTTAGACTACTACTATGGAACTGTCGATCGAGTGTAAGAAGCGGGTACCGGGCACTAAGCCTAATAGTTTGCGGCGGGCTGGTTTGATTCCAGCCAATCTCTACGGTCACAAAGGTAGCGAATCCGAACTGCTGACTGTCGATGCCAAGAGCCTGGAAATGCTATTAAAAAAAGCCCAGCCTCGCAAAACATCAGTCGAGGTCAGTATTCCCGAACTTGCTTGGAAGGGTAAAGTAGTCCTCCAAGACGTTCACAATCATCCTTGGAAAAGTTTTACTTATCATGTGAGCTTTTTAGCTAGCAAGTAAATTTGTATTGATCTTTTAAATGACCCAGCTATGGCTGGGTCATTTTTTTATTTTGGGAAACTATGAGCGCTGGATAAATGTCTATGAAGCTAACATCAAAATATTAACTTCCTATGACCATTGCTAAATCTTGGCTCACTCTCGCCTTACCTCTACTCTTCACACTCGCGAGTATCAGTCCCAGTATGGCCGCTGAAAAACAACTGTTACGGACGCTCTCGGTCAGTGGCCGGGGCATTACCAATATTTCAGCTACTCTCACTCAAGTTCGTTTGGCCGTGGAGGTCTCTGGCAAGAATTCTAATAGTGTTCAGCAAGAAGCCGCGCAAAGATCTACTAAAGTAATTCAGCTCTTGCGATCGCGCAAAGTGGATAAGCTCCAAACCGCAGGTATTAGTTTGGTACCGATCTATAGCTACGATAATAATCAGCAAAAACTAACTGGGTATAATGCGACCAATAGTCTCAGTTTTCGGTTGCCCGTTGCGCAAGCCGGTGCTGTCATTGATGAAGCTGTCCAAGCCGGAGCGACCCGAGTTGATAGTGTTAGTTCTGTAGCTAGCGACGCGGCCATTACTAAGGCTCAAACGCAATCTTTACAGCTGGCGACCAAAGATGCCCAACGTCAAGCTCAAGCTGTATTATCGGCCTTGGGATTCCAGCCTAAAGAAATAATTGGGATTCAAATCAATGATGCTGCTCGGCCTAACCCGGTGTTGATGGAGTCTGCTAGCTTCAGTCGCGGTAAGATTGCCCAAACTGAAGTGGTTGGCGGCGAACAAGAAGTACAGGCCAGCGTCACTTTACAAATTAGCTACTAGTCAGCGGTCTGGGTTTGATCATTTAGCCAGAGCTAGCCAATGGTTTGAGGCTCACTCCCAGTCCAGGTAAACCAGTGGGTACTAGCTGACCGCTGTGAATAGTGGCTCCCAAAAAAGGGTCTTCTAAGAGGTTTAAATGGCTATCCAGATCAAGGTGATCGACTAGAGCCCCGAGGTGAGCCGCTGCCGTATTCGATAAACAACTATCCGAGTAGCAACCAATCATGACCTGTAAGCCCCAAGCTCTAGCCGCATGGATCAGCCGCAGGGCTTCGGTCAAACCACCACATTTCATCAGTTTGATATTGATGCCAGCCACGCGATCGACTAAACCAGGTAAATCTTGGCTCAGAAAGCAGCTTTCATCCACAAAAATTGGTAAAGGCGAAGCCCGTTGCAGCGCCAGTAAATTAGCTTCATCCCCCCGCCGGAGGGGTTGCTCAATATAAGTCACTCCCTGTTCGGCCAGCCATTCCGACATCTGGATCGCTGCGGCCAGCTCCCAACCACCATTCGCATCGACCGTGAATTTGGCCTGGGGTACCAGCTGTTTCACTGCTAAAAACATCGCTTGATCTGCACCAATCCCCTCCAGGCTGCCCATCTTTAACTTGAAAAACTGGGCATCAAATACTTCTAGCCATTTCTTGACCCGTTCTTGTGCGCCAACTGGGGAGTTAATCCCGACTGTTACTGAAATCGGTACTGACTTAGTGATATCTAAACCCCACAATTGCCAGAGGGGCAAGTCGGCCTTTTTACCCAGCCAGTCCCAAAGAGCCATATCGATCGCGGCGATCGCTGCCGATGGAATGCGTTGCCAAGTAGAGTCACTCAGTGTTTGGTGAATAGCTTGGCGTTGCAGCGGATGAAATTTTTCCAACACAGGAATGACCTCAGCCAAAGCTGACATGATTTCAGCCGTGGTTTGTTGCTGCGATCCGATCGAGAAAGGCGTTGCTTCGCCCCAACCTTCAATGCCATCTGCTACTAGCCGCAGCCAAATATTGGTGGTGTGGCTAGTGGTGCCCCGGCTGATTTTAAGTGGTACACGCTTATTAACAGTAAACGGTTGAATCTTGATCTGCATCTTAGTGAGCATTGATCGACGGGTATTACCGGTCAATCAGATAGTTTAATTAAGTGGAGCGATTTTTATTTTGATACTCGCGACAGCCCTCACACAGACCGCTGGGATTAACGGCACAGCGGACGTAGGGAGAACAAGCATTGTAACGGCAGGAAACATCGCCAATAATATAACCGACTCCCTCCACATAGTACTCCTCTGGATCGCGGGGAATTCTTTTGTAGGTAAGGCGATGACTAGATTCGATCGCTACCGCAATCCGGTGACGACCACGCAGAGCTTCTCGTTTTGTCAACTGGAAGATGACGGCCAGAAACCCTATAAGGAAAGCCAAAATTAACAGTATTTGCACCACTGTTTTGCTCCACGCAATTGCCTATAATGGTACCTAGAAAATTGCTAGCTAACAAGTAAATTTTTCAAAGCTCCATATGTTTTTGTTAAGCAAATCATCCCAGCCATGACCATCTCCGAACCCACAGCCAATTTAATCGAAATTTTTTCGGCGATTCAAGGAGAGGGTCTCAACGTCGGTACCAGACAGATTTTCGTGAGGTTTGGGGGCTGCGATCTACGTTGTACGTACTGTGACAGCGACCATACTTGGCACAAGCAACCAACTTGTCAAATTGAAACAACGCCCGGGAGTAGAGATTTTGCGGTGTATCCTAACCCGGTGTCTCGATCGCAGCTGTTAGCCTGGGTTACTAGCCATAATTTAGCCAATCTTCACGACAGTATTAGTATTACTGGTGGCGAACCATTGCTGCATGCCAATTTTCTTAACAAGTGGTTGCCCGCAGTCCGCCAAGCAGCTCAACTCCCCATCTATTTAGAAACTGGTGGTCATCGCCCGCAGCAGCTAGCTACGATTATTGAGCATCTCGATCTAATTGGGATGGATATAAAGTTGCCCAGCACCAGTGGCGAAGAGCATTGGGCAGCCCATCAAGAGTTTTTGCAGATTTGTATCCAGCAGCATTGCCCAGTTTTTGTCAAAATTGTCGTGAGTAGAGATACTGCGATGGCCGAGCTAGAGCAAGCTGCGCAGATCATTAAAGCAGTGAATTCTCAGATTCCTCTCTTCTTGCAACCAGTAACTCCTCTAGACCACCCGCACAGCAGCGCTCCCGTCGCCCCCACCCCCCACCAAGTATTGCAGTGGCAGCAGTTCCTTAAGGAATTTTTAACAATCGTTAGAGTCATCCCCCAGACTCATAAAATGATTGGTCAGCGCTGATTTTCTTGCTGGGGGATCACCCACTGTGGGCTGTTTCACATTAGAATGTTGTTACGGGGAGTTTACATACTTGGTTACAAATTTTTTAGTAGGGGCAGTTGATATGAACTATATTCAAGAAATCTTGGAAAAGCTCGAAGAATGGGCAAATAAGTTAATGGATCTACTGCTCGGTCCCGACGTTCAAGTCGAACCCGAAATGATTCCTGTCCCTGTTCGTGATCGCCACTAGATTATCCATTGACCACCCCTAGTGTTCTCGTACTCCATGGCCCTAACTTAAATCTGCTAGGTTTACGTGAACCCAGCATCTACGGTTCCGCAACTCTGCAAGATATCAATGATCGCCTTCAGCAGCAAGCTACAGAGCTGGGGGCGATTGTACTGTGTTTGCAATCTAATCATGAAGGTGTTCTTATTGATGCGATCCAGGCAGCGCGTGGGCAGCATCAGGGCATAGTAATTAATGCTGGGGCTTATACTCATACCAGCATTGCGCTGCGTGATGCAATTACGGGGGTCAATATCCCCACGGTAGAGGTTCATCTGAGTAATATTCATCGACGCGAAGAATTTCGGCAGCATTCCTACTTAGCGGGTGTATCTATTGGCCAAATCTGTGGATTTGGGGCAGATAGTTATTATTTGGGGTTGAGAGCGATCGTTAGTCACTTACTTGGTGGCATGATCGATCGGAATGAACGTTGCTAAAAAGACTAGGACAGTAGTTGATTTGCCAAACTATTAAAAAATAATTAAATTTTGTGCGCTTTGATACATCTATCAAGGGCACAATAAATTTATATTGAAGATTGAAATAGAGATGTAGTTGCGAACAAGACAATATGTTTGGTTAGCGTACATCGTAGGCAAGAATACACGCATCAAAATAACAGCTATGCAGGTTTTCAAATTACTTCTGATAATACAAAGCTACTTGGATAACTTAGAAATCACTGGCCCCAAATTAGCCAGGTGGTTATGCCAAGTGATTCCGGCTCAGTGTCCTTTTGAGCGCAATATCAGCCTGTTTGGCCACCATCTTTTTCGGATCCCACCACTGTGCAAACTAAATCCCTGCTATGAGCAGTTGATTGGTCTCCGCTGGCGGGCTTTATGCTATTTGGCTGATGAATGCGGTGAATTCGTGGTTTAGGACATAAGCTGTAATACGTTTTCTACAGCTAAATCGGTGATTTTGTCGGTAATAGTCGCTACGCCGATTTTGGTCGGTAGAATAAAGCGTACTTGGCCAGACTGTACTTTTTTATCTAGAGATAGTGCTGATATCACTGCTGCTATTTTCACGTTTGGTGGGATCACAGTGGGCAATCCAGTATTTCTAATCACTGTGTCTTGGCGAGCCGCCTCGGTGGTAGTCCACAACTGTGCTTGCACGGCTAATTGACCAGCCGCAATCATCCCGATCGCCACGGCTTCACCATGGTTTAACAATTTGTAGCCTGTCAGGCTTTCGATCGCATGGCCAATGGTATGACCATAGTTCAAAATTGCCCTAATGCCGCCTTCTTTTTCATCTTGGCTCACCACATCTACTTTCGCTTGAGCCGAGCGGCGCAAAATTTCGGCCAGTAATGACGGACTCACCTGTGACAACCGATCAATTTTCCCGGCTTGCTCCAGCAGGTGAAACAATTCCGCATCCCAGATGATGCCATACTTAATCACCTCTGCCATGCCTGCCCGCCATTCGCGACTGGGGAGAGTTTTCAAGACTTCGGGATCGATCAGAACTAAGCACGGCTGATAGAAAGCCCCAATCAAATTTTTACCTTGGGGATGGTTAACACCAGTTTTGCCACCGATCGAAGCATCGACCATCGCCAATAGCGTGGTCGGAACTTGGATAAAATTGATGCCGCGTAGCCAGGAAGAAGCTGCAAATCCTGTCATATCGCCAATAACTCCGCCGCCCAGGGCGAGGAGGGTTGAAGAGCGCTCTAGGCGTTGACCGATGGCCACATCATATATTTTTTGGATAGAGGCTAGTGTTTTATAGCGCTCTCCAGCAGGTAAGAGGCAAGTCGTCACCGCAAAACCGGCCGCGTTTAGGGAATCTAAGACGCTTTGTCCATAGTGTTTGAAAATCACCGGATTGGAAACTACTACAATCTTTTTGCCCAATTGGAGTTGCTGACAATGTTGACCTAATTGCTGTAAGCCTTGCGGCTGAATGGTTACATTGTATTGGCTGGTGGGTAACTCTACCCGAATCGTAACTTCCATAGGTAATAGTCGATCGAACGTTAATTGATCGCCATTATAAGGTTTAGAGATCCATCAAGCTGAGTTGGGGATTTCGGTAAGGGTGCGATCGATCTCGCTTAATAATTCCCGATCCTGGTATTGTCTGGCCAAATTTTGAGCCATTGCTAGATCGATCGCCGCTTGCTCGAAATCTTTCACCGCTAACAAACACACTGCCCGGTGATAGTAGGCCACCCGACAATCACTCTCCACCCAAATTACGCGATCAAAATCTCCGATTGCCCCCACATAATCTTGGCGAGCTAATAGCGATCGACCACGATTCAAGTAAGCAGTAGCCGGCTTTACTTCTTGGCTAGAGAGATCACCCTGCAATCCATGCCGGTCAATGTCTCTAGCCCGAGACTGCATTAAGGAGTGGTGAAGATGCAGGCTGGCTTGCATTGTCCGGTAGTAGATAACGCCCGCACCAACGATGGCGATGATCCCTAACCATGGTTTTACCACCAGCAAAAAGGCGATCGCTACTCCCGTCAAAGCAGCTAACAAGTTTTGAACCAATCCTGAATTCATGACTGCTCTAATGACTCATATATATACTTACTGAGTAGTATGCCCAAAATTAGACCAATATCAACGATTCTGTAACAAGTAGCCATTCACCACAACTCATTAAGAAAAATAAGTAATATTAGGATATTTGAATAAATCGACATAGAATGTGCAAACAATTTATGAGAAAGCTGTAAAACGTGAACAATTGGTCTTAAAGCCATCCTATTCGCCCCCTTTACAGAAAAAACCTGCCCATCGGGGATCACATTCAGAATAATTACATTAAACTGAGTTAAGAAACGTAAACCAAAAAGTTGAAACTATTCATTCTCAACTGAGTAGTTCCACCTTTGACTAGGAATACTTATACAAAATTTTGGAGTTTCTAGAAGATGACTATCGCTTTAGATAGAGTTCAGGAAAGAGGATGGTTTGATGTCCTTGATGACTGGCTCAAAAAAGATCGCTTCGTATTTGTCGGCTGGTCTGGTATTCTGCTTTTCCCAACTGCTTTTATGGCATTGGGCGGCTGGATGACTGGTACAACATTCGTGACATCTTGGTATAGCCACGGTTTGGCGTCTAGCTACCTCGAAGGTGCTAACTTCCTTACTGTCGCTGTTTCCACACCGCCCAACAGCTTGGGGCACTCCCTGCTGTTTCTCTGGGGACCAGAAGCTCAAGGCGACCTCACCCGCTGGTTCCAGCTCGGTGGTCTCTGGGCTTTCGTTGCGCTGCATGGTGCTTTTGGCCTGATTGGCTTTATGCTTCGCCAGTTTGAAATCGCTCGCTTAGTCGGCATTCGTCCTTATAACGCTTTGGCGTTCTCTGGCCCGATCGCTGTCTTCGTCAGTGTATTTTTACTGTACCCCTTGGGTCAGTCTGGCTGGTTCTTCGCACCTTCCTTTGGGGTCGCTGCAATTTTCCGTTTCATCCTATTTCTGCAAGGTTTCCACAACTGGACTCTCAACCCCTTTCATATGATGGGTGTAGCTGGGATTCTTGGTGGAGCACTACTTTGTGCTATTCATGGTGCCACTGTAGAAAACACCTTGTTTGAAGATAGCGACAACGCTAACACCTTTCCTGCTTTTGAACCAACTCAAGCAGAAGAAACCTATTCGATGGTTACGGCTAACCGTTTCTGGTCGCAAATTTTCGGAATTGCTTTCTCCAACAAACGGTGGTTGCATTTCTTTATGTTGTTTGTACCAGTAACTGGTCTATGGATGAGTTCAGTCGGTATTGTGGGATTGGCTCTCAATCTCCGCGCTTATGACTTCACTTCCCAAGAATTGCGGGCTGCTGAAGATCCTGAATTTGAGACTTTCTACACCAAGAATATTCTTCTTAATGAAGGTATCCGGGCGTGGATGGCTCCTCAAGATCAACCCCATGAACAGTTCGCCTTCCCAGAAGAAGTACTGCCGCGCGGTAATGCTCTCTAAAATCCTTGGAAACTCGGAAAGATAAGAGTACAATTTACATTACATTTCTGCTCTTGGTGAGTCTGTAAAGGCTTGCTGAGAGCATTCTCCCTCCATTAGTCAGCACTAATATTTCACCTTTAAGAGGTCATCAAATAGTGGAAACACCCTTTAATACTTCCATGGTAATGGGTGGTCGTGACCTAGACTCTACCGGTTTTGCTTGGTGGTCTGGTAACGCCCGCTTAATTAACCTTTCTGGCAAGCTGCTGGGCGCGCACGTCGCCCATGCTGGTCTCATTGTTTTCTGGGCAGGAGCAATGACCCTGTTTGAAGTGGCTCACTTCATTCCCGAAAAACCCATGTATGAGCAAGGTTTAATCTTGCTACCTCACTTGGCTAGCCAAGGTTGGGGTGTGGGTCCCGGTGGCGAAGTCATCGATTCTTTTCCTTACTTCGTTGTTGGTGTATTGCACCTCATTTCTTCAGCAGTATTAGGCGTTGGTGGTCTGTATCACGCTCTCCGTGGACCTGACACCCTTGAAGAATATTCTGCTTTCTTCGGTTACGATTGGCGCGACAAGAATAAGATGACTAGCATCTTGGGATTTCACCTCTGCATTTTGGGCGTGGGCGCATTGTTGCTCGTTCTCAAAGCCATGTTTTTTGGTGGTCTTTATGACACTTGGGCACCGGGTGGTGGTGATGTCCGGTTAGTAACAAACCCGACTATTAACCCTCTGATTATTTTTGGTTATCTGCTGAAAGCACCATTTGGTGGCGAAGGCTGGATTATCAGTGTCAATAACCTCGAAGATATTGTTGGTGGCCACATCTGGGTCGGCTTCATCTGCATCGCTGGTGGTGTTTGGCACATTCTTACCACTCCTTTTGGTTGGGCAAGACGCGCTCTGATTTGGTCTGGCGAAGCTTACCTTTCCTACAGCTTAGGTGCTTTGTCTTTGATGGGCTTTGTGGCTTGCTTGATGGTTTGGTACAACAATACAGCTTATCCTAGTGAGTTCTACGGTCCGACTGGCCCGGAAGCTTCACAAGCACAAGCACTTACTTTCTTGGTCAGAGACCAACGATTGGGTGCCAACGTGGCTACCGCTCAAGGTCCTACGGGCTTGGGCAAATACCTAATGCGTTCTCCTTCGGGCGAAATCATTTTTGGTGGCGAAACCATGCGTTTCTGGGATTTTCAAGGTCCTTGGTTAGAGCCACTACGTGGTCCTAACGGTTTGGATCTGAGCAAAGTCAAGAATGATATTCAACCTTGGCAAGCGCGCCGGGCTGCGGAATACATGACCCACGCACCATTGGGTTCATTGAACTCTGTTGGTGGTGTAATCACTGAAAGCAATGCTTTCAACTATGTATCACCCCGCGCTTGGTTGGCTACTTCGCACTTCCTCTTTGCTTTCTTCTTGTTTATCGGACACCTGTGGCATGCTGGTCGTGCGCGGGCAGCGGTAGCAGGCTTTGAGAAAGGTATCGATCGCGATACTGAAGCAGTACTAGCAATGCCAGATCTCGACTAGCATCAGCATTTTTAGTATATAAAAAGGCATGGAATTTATTCCATGCCTTTTTGTTGTATTAATTATCTAAATTGGGTTCAGCGGCTGATGGGGCTTCCCCATTGCCTGACGACGATGTCCGATTACGTCTACTGCGTCTTCTTCTTGGTCTTTCCGCACTGCTACCATCGGAGCTAGTAGTACGTACCCTGCGTCTAGGATGGCTTTCTTCGTTGCTATCTGCTGATGCCCTGCGTCTTGGTCGGTCTTCACTGCTTTCGGATCGACTACGGCGGCGCGGCCGGTCTTCGCTGTTGTTGTTTTCGTCTTTGTTTTCGCCATCTTTGGGCACCGCGAGGGTTCTTTGGTAGTTAGGACGAACTCGATCGAGTTTGATCTCAGCCTTTTGCCCTTCAATGTCTGGGGTGGGGAATTTCTGGATAGGCATATCCTTTACCGCCTGAGACATAAACCTGCCCCAAGCATAGGCTGCTGTACTACTAGCGCCGCCGGTAGATGTGTTGTTGTCATTTCCCAGCCACACCCCCGTCACAACTTGGGGAATAAAGCCCATAAACCACAAATCTTTTTCCTTATCCGTAGTACCAGTTTTACCAGCTACTGGCCGCGATATTTGAGCGGCAGTTCCGGTTCCTTCATTGACGACGTTGCGCATCAGTGAAGTAATAATGGCGGTGGTGTTAGGCTGTAAAATGCGCTGGGGCTTGATTTTATTTTCATATAAGACATTTCCTTCCCGATCGATAATCCGATTAATACTATGCACTTTTTGGTGCATCCCTTGGGTTGCAAATGTACCGTAGGCATTGGTCAATTCCAACAGACTTACTTCTAAGCTGCCTAATGCCAGAGAGTAATAAGGTTGCAGCTCGGACTCGATGCCCATTTTATGGGCTAGATCCATCACTGGCTGAAATCCAGTATCAATCAAGATTTTAACAGCCACGATATTGATCGAGTTAGTCAATGCTCCGCGCATACTAATCGTGCCTTTAAAGCCCTTACCAGCATTTTTGGGCTTATAGCCATCGACGATAAAAGGGGCATCTAGGTAAGTTTTATCAGGACTAATCCCCCCAGCAATCGCGGTGGTGTACAGGATGGGCTTGAAGGTCGAACCGGGTTGCCTTCGGGCTTGAGTTACCCGATTAAACTGATTTTTCTCGGAAAACTCTCTCCCCCCCACCATGGCTCGAATGGCTCCACTGCGCGGATCGATCGACAACATCGCCCCCTGATTAAAAGAACCGCTATTGCTGCGCACCGTAGATCTAATCACATCTTCAGCCATGGTTTGCCACTGGGGATTGAGCGTCGTTTCTACGATTAATCCGCCTGCTGCTAGGTCTTTCTTTTTCAGATATTTGCCAGTTTCTAGTTCTTGCTCAATATATTTGGTGAAGTAGCGCGCCTGCTGAAATTTTTGCTTGTGTTCTTTGCGTTGCAAGGTCATCGGAGCTGCTTGGGCAGCTGTCATTTCGGCAGCGGTAATAAAACCAGCCTCCTTCATCCGCAGCAACACCAAATCTCTTCTTGCTTTGGCAAATTTGGGTTTTACAAATGGTGAATACTTATTGGGTGCGGGTGGGAGTGCCGCTAATGTGGCCATCTGGGGCAAGGTGAGCTGATCTACACTTTTGCCAAAGTATACCCAGGCCGCATCAGCAACCCCATAGGTACCTTCGCCTAGGTAAACAAGATTGAGATAACGTTCCAGGATTTGATCTTTGCCTATCTCCTTCTCAATTCTTTGCGCTAATCTCACTTCCTTGAGCTTGCGCAAAAAATTCTTATCTTGGTCTAAATAGACCATCCGCGCAACTTGTTGCGTGATGCTACTAGCCCCCTCGGTTAATCCCCGCGAGCTGATGTTGGTCACAATGGCACGGGTTACGCCTTTGTAATCCACCCCATCATGTTCATAAAAGCGGCGGTCTTCGATCGCAATAAACGCTTTTTTTAGTTTGTCGGGAAATTGCCAGAGCTTGAGGTTTTCACTGGTATCAGAACCCAGTTGCAGCAAGCTAGTGCCATCCATTGCTTTGACGGTGAGTGTTCCTGGCCGCGCAAAGTGGAGAGGACTGCGCATGGAATATTTGGAGACACTTTGGTCAATTACTAACCACAGTACTGCCAACGCGCTAGCGCTCAATCCGGTGCCCAGTGCGACCCAGAATAATGGTCGCTTTTGCAACGGCCGCTCACCGGTAAAAGGCTTGACCAGACCTTTGCCCAGAGAGCCAACCACCGCGGCAGTCGCTATCGCTGCTGCTGACAACTTTGTCTTTAAAGCATCGCTTGGGGGGGGAGTTGAAGTGGTATGCTGCTGGTCTAGAGCATCTTCTTTGAGGACAGCATCAGTCTCTTGCTCCAATGTTCCCGATGGATCTACGGGCGTAGAGGATGGAAAAACGTCATCTATTTCTTCTATATCGGGCTGCAGCGGTGTTAAACCACCCACTGGTAATTCTGGACTGGCTGGTATTTGCTTGGCAGAATCCGAGGTGATGTTTTTTTCTGTTTCAGACAGCGTTCCGGATATTTTTTTAAATCTGTCGAATATATTCAAGACCCCGATCTCCTCTGTATCAACTCAAACCAATATGGGTGCAATTGTACCTCTAACCGATCTTCCGATCCAGTAGCAAGGCATCAGATGCTATGAACAACGATTATGTCGATATTACATCTAACAAGAATAAACTCAGGCGTTTTCAATATCTGAGTGAGGGTCGGTTTACCGGAGTTTTGACCATCCAAGCTCCAATTGCTAGTTGGGCGGTGCTGTTTCACAAAGGCAAGCTGGTGTGGGCGATCGATCGCCTTTGTCCCCATCGGTTTTGGCAACGACAGTTGCTCTCTCATTTGCCACATTTAACTTTACAGTCCCTAGCCGAAGTAGCGGCCACGCTGGAAATCGATGGAGAAATTCAGCCAGAAATCAGTTGGCCTTATCTGGCACTGGTTAAACTACATAGGGATGGCCAGATCACCAGCCAAAAACTGGGATCATTATTAGCTGACAGTGCGCAAGATATCTTGTTCGACATCTTGCAAGCTAGTTACACCACAAACTTGACCTATGTCACTGAGAATTGTCGATTGCCCCAACCGCCACCGATCATCATGGTTTTTGAAAAACTGATGATTACGCCCCTGCGCCATTGGCAAGAGTGGTGCGATAGTAAACTTACCAATATCTACCCCGATTACATCCCGGTGGTCGATCGACCCACCATTCTGTATGAGCAGACCACTACCGATATCTATCACAAACTAGCGCAAATCATTGACGGCAATTCATCTCTCCGGGAAATTGCCTGGCATCAACAGCAAGATTTGTTCTTACTGGTTAGATCCTTGGTTCCTCATGTCGATCGACAAACTATCAGCTGCCAGCCGCCTCGGCCAGATTTACCGCAGCCTCTGGTGGTACAAGCCCCAGTGCCAATGGTCACGCCCCTGATGATCGCCTCAGCAGCTCCCACGATACTTTCTGGGTTGATAGCTTATATTGATGACAATGCTTGTGCCAATGAATATATGGCCGATATCGTGACCAGCATTGGTTACCGGTTTCTAGGTATTAAAGATGCCAGTGAGGAGCTAGAGCTATTGCAGGACCAGCAGCCCCTGCTGATCATTATGGAAGCAGCAATGCCCCTCGCCAATGGGCGGCAGGTATGCCAACAAATCCGGCGCGCTGGCAAGTTATCAAAAGTCCCGGTGGTGCTGATTGTCGATCGAGAAAACTTAGCTGAACGCATTCTGGCTAAATTAGCTGGTGCTGATAGTATCATCACTCATCCGATCGACCAGCACAAAGTCAGTGAGTTAATTAAACGCTATGTCGATCGATCGCCAAGTATTCCCCAGCACAGCTAATCGGATCATTTTTTAGTTAAAATGTAATGGGGTGAGGTTTTCTGTGCAAACCAGCTAAATACCCCGTATTTACCATCAAAAATCTTTGGAATTACGTGTATGTTGACTTGGTTATTAGTGGTAATTTATAGCGTTGGCGCTGGGACATTTTGGCGCGGCTTTGACCGCACTCAATATGCTCGCAGCTGGGGCAGTCGCCTGAAATTCTCTTTGCTGTGGCCGATATTTTTGGCGATCAGCGGCAGCTATCGGCAAAACTTCCGCCGCGCCCTGAAGGGAGATTAAGGATTCGGAATTATGCGCCGCCGCAAGCGTCGTCGCAGCACTGGCGATCGCAACTTGAGGGGATTGCGCACTTTAGCAACTCTCAAGCCGGGTGTTGGCACCTCCACCAGCGGCCACAATGGAGCCGGCTGACCAGTGGCCGGCAGCGGCAAAGTTCCTGGGAATAATGGCAGAATAACGTTGGATACAAAAGGGGATGCCGCTGGAAAACTAGGATTCTTTTTAGAATTAGGCACTGCTGGCGGCATAACTATTTCAGGACTAGCTGGCTGGGGGGATAATTGAGCAACAGTGTTGGGGTGTGTCATGCACCCGCTCCCCGATCCACACAGTGAAAACATGATTAAGCTCAAAATTGGCGAGTTGCTCATAGAAAAAGTAAGTGGGCACAAATGCTGATCCATAATATGATCATCAGCGTTGCTATAAATTAATCGCGAGAAAACTTTTAATATTTGTGGTAGCAAAAATGTAGAAAGTTCTACGGGGATAAATATCAGACTACAATTGCTAGTATGGTCTCGCGATGGCTTAAATCTATGTCTAATTCCGATAAACCCAAGATTTTGGTACGGCCTCTTCAGTACCGAGATCTGACAGACATTAAGTTGGCTGGTGTGGAGGAGACCGACTCGGACAGTCCCCAAGAACTAACCCAAACATTGCAGCAGATTGATCGGTGGCATGGGGCGATCGCCTTTGGTGCTAGTGGCGCAATCGAATTAATCCGCAGTATTCCTCAGCCATATCATTACCGCCACTGCTTACTGGTAGCTGAAGTCGATCAGCAAATTCAAGGCATCATTCAAGTTGCGCCCTTCAATCGCACCCGCAGTACTTGGCAAGTTAAATATGTGTTGGTGAATCGGCAGATCAAGAATGACTCCGATGCGATCAATGATCCAACAGTACTCACCGCGATGGATTGCGGCTCACAGTTGCTGCGTTACTGCTTTGAAAAAATTGTAGAAGCAAGTAATTGGTTATTAGAAGTAGATGTGAATGATAAAGCGGCTCTGGGGCTATATCGACAGAATGGTTTTCAGCCCCTCGCCCAACTTACCTATTGGGAAATTGCGCCAGAGATTTTGCAGGAATTGGGTGCCAATGTGCCCGACTTACCCAACTTGCTACCAGTGCGCAACAATGATGCCCAGCTTTTGTATCAATTAGATACGGTAGCTATGCCACCCCTACTGCGCCAAGTATTCGATCGTCAGATCCATGATTTTAAAGTGGGGATCATGCAAAAAGTATCCCAGGGAGTGCGTACCTATTTTGACCACTGTCGCGAAGCTAGTCAGTACGTTTTTGAGAGTCAACGGAAGGCGGCCATCGGCTACTATCGACTCAATTTGAGCTTAGAGGCCGCAGCCCATACCGCTGAACTTACTGTTCACCCCGCCTACACTTGGCTGTATCCAGAGTTGATGGCTCAAATGGCTCAGGTCTGCCAAGCTAGCCATCCCCAAAAATCGTTGGAATTAGTTTCCGCCGACTACCAACCAGAACGGGAAGAATATCTCCAGCGCATTGGTGCGACTCGTACCAAGCATAGCTTATTAATGTCTAGATCGGTGTGGCACAAAGTCCGAGAAGCCAAACATATCTCCCTGGAAGGGCTGCAACTATCCGACGTTTTGTCTGGATTACAGCCCGTTCGTAACCCCATTCCCAGCCGTTGGGAGATCACCACCGACGTTGGAGAAGACTAGGGATTTTGATCCTCGCCGCGCAGGCTCAAGGCACTGGGACGCACGACCACTTCGACATTTTGTTGGTTGCGTCGGACTTGCAGGGCTAGTTCGGTGCCCACCTGTGCTATCTCTACTGCATTCTGCACATCATTAGCCGTAATCACTTTTTGGTTATTAACCGAAACAATTACATCCCCGGCTTTAATCCCGCCCTGCGCGGCTGGTGAATCTTTTACCACCCTGGCCACCAATACCCCTCGATCGACATCGATGGTCATACCAGCACTTTTATCCTCACTAATTTGTTGGCGCAGCCGCTCTGTTAGTGTGATCATTTGGACACCTAAAAAGGGATGGACTACTTTACCAGTGGCCACTAGCTGGTCAGCCACCCGCTGTACCTGATTAATAGGAATAGCAAATCCCAAGCCTTGGGCATTTTTGAGAATGGCGGTGTTCATCCCAATGACTTGACCACTGGCATTTAGGAGTGGTCCACCAGAGTTGCCAGGATTAATCGCCGCATCGGTTTGAATATAATTTATGCGCTTTTGGGGATCCCCCACTTGGTTGCTCGAACGACCCGTTGCGCTGACAATCCCAGCCGTCACTGTGTTATCTAGACCCAAAGGGTTGCCGATCGCGATCGCCCATTCGCCCGGTTTAAGCTGGTCGGAGTTGCCTAGTTTGACGATCGGTAAATTGTCGGCATTGATTTTGACAACCGCTACGTCCGTAATGGGATCGATCCCCATTACTTTGCCTTCTAGCACACGATTGTCCTTGAGAGTAACACTGACCTTGTCCGCACCCTTAACAACGTGGGCATTGGTAATTACCAAGCCATTGGCATTGATAATAAAGCCAGAACCGGTACCCTGTTGAATCTCCTGCTCGTCACCACTCTCGGGAGCCTCCCCAAAAAAACGATGCAAATCGTCTAGCGAGCGACCGACCCGCGTAGTTCTAGAAGTATTGATCCGCACTACTGCTGCTCCGACTTTGTCAACAACGGCGGTAATAAAATTATTGTTAGCGGAGGCATTCGTAATCGGTATAGCTGCAACAGCATTGGACATCGGCGTATTTTGCTTGGCAGCTAAGTACCCAATCGAAGAACTGGCTAGCGCACTGAGGAGCAGCAGTGACCAGTAACTATGTCGATTGGGTGAGATGTTGGACGAATCATTACCTGAATTTTTTTGTGGATCTAGCATTATGTCCTCAATACCAGCAATTTGCTCAACTACACCTGAAACCTAAAAACAGTGAAACACCACAGCCGCTCAGGCTGGCCAGATGTCATTATTTTATTCTAGACAAGTTCTAGAGACGATGGCAGCTGTTCTTTTGTTGCTGACTACCGCTCAATTGCCACTGTTTGTTATAATTAGCATCTAACTGGAGAAGTGGCAGAGCGGTTGAATGCGGCTGACTCGAAATCAGCTTTAGGGTCACACCTAACGGAGGTTCGAATCCTCTCTTCTCCGTATCTATTTGGTAATGCCCCGAATTACATAGCCTGCTACTAAGCCGATGGTGGCGGCTCCGGCTTGACCAGACTGGAGAAAATTCTCGAAAGCATGTTGAATATTAGCCAAAATATCGGTTTGTAGATACTTGGGATCAACCTGCATCAAAATAGAGTTTAAATAGAAACTGAACCACATTGTAGTCACCTAATATATAGAGCTAGCTCTCTTATAGTTCCCTAAACTCGCTGTGGTTAAACTTTTTAAAAAAAATGAGATGAATTGGGAAAAAGAAAATTGGCTCAAGATGGCCTTGAGAGCCAAGGGATCGGTCATTCCAGCGATAATTTTTCGAGTCTTGGGCTGTGCCCTGTTTGGACTATTCATCTCTATTCTGTTCTATTATCGGCTACCTGTTTATTACAAATCGCTGGCCAATACTATTCCGGCTGTTGTTTTAGGGCTATTGTTAGTTTTTAGAACCAACACTGCCTACGATCGGTTTTGGGAAGGTCGTAAAGCTTGGGGAGCCATCAATAATAATGTCCGTAATCTAGCTCGCCTCCTGTGGCTGGCGGTTGCAGAAAAGCATCCTCATGACTACCCTCGTAAAATTGCTGCGCTCCATTTGTTGCCTGCTTTTGCGATCGCCACCAAGTTACATTTGCGCTCTCAGCCACTGGGATCAAATTTAGCGGTGGAGTTATCGCCTGGGCAGTTGGCGCAGCTCGAAAAAGTGCAGCACCCCGCGCTCCAAATTGCCTTCTGGCTAAGTGATTACCTCCAATCTGAGCAGCGGCGTGGTCACCTGAATATCTTTCAGATGAATGAGCTGCAGCAATTAGTAAATAATTTGGTCGATATGCTAGGTGCTTGTGAACGTATTCTGCGCACCCCGATGCCTTTGGCCTATTCTATTCATCTCAAGCAGCTGCTGCTCATTTATTGCTTACTAATGCCCTTTCAGTTTGTGGGTGAGCTGGGTTGGTGGACAGGCCCAGTTGTGGGGTTGGTAAGTTTTACGCTGTTGGGCATCGAGGCGATCGGCGTAGAAATTGAAAACCCCTTTGGTAATGATCCTAACGATCTGCCGCTAGACAATATCTGTATCAATATTCAGCAAATGGTTGCAGACGTAATTAACTACGCTAGTCATACCAGTGCCATCCCCGCTGGGGCAAGTGTTGCGATCGAGCTGGATGGCGATGTTAAATAACTAACCAGCCCGTCCCCATCACAAATCAAGTCACAATTTAGGGGTGTGGCGGTGTTGATGCCAGTGCCAAGCATGTTGAATAATTGCTGCTAATTGAGGATATTGAGGTTGCCAATGGAGAATTTCTCGAGCCTTAGCTGCGCTGCCAATCAGTGCCGACGGATCACCTGCTCGTCTGGGACATTCCACCACAGCAATTTCTTTACCAGTCACTTGCTTGGCCGTATCAACAACTTCTTTGACCGAGAAACCGTTGCCATTACCCAAATTGAAAATTTGGCTAACTTGATGTTCCCGCAGATATTCTAATCCGAGGACATGGGCTTCAGCCAAGTCTGTGACGTGTATATAGTCGCGGATACAGGTGCCATCGGGCGTATCGTAATCTGTCCCAAAAATGGATACAGAACTACGCTGGCCACCAGCTGCTTGCAAGACGAGCGGAATTAGGTGAGTTTCGGGGTTGTGGTCTTCTCCTAGTAATCCGGCCGGATCAGCACCAGCGGCATTGAAATAGCGAAAAACAATCGATTTTAATCCATAGGCATGGTCGTAATCTTGTAAGATGCGCTCGATCACTAACTTGGTAAAGCCGTAGGGATTAATCGGATTTTGGGGGTGGTTTTCGTCGATCGGAATATGTTGAGGCATGCCATAGGTCGCACAAGTAGAAGAGAAAACAAGATTTTTAATGTCGTGTGCGCGCATCGAGTCCAAGAGAGCGATTGTCCCGACCACATTGTTCTGATAATATTTAGCTGGATCGGTAACCGATTCCCCGACATAAGCATAAGCCGCAAAGTGCATTACTGCATCAATTTTGTGGGTTGAAAAAACCTTGGCCAGCAATTCTTGATCCCCGATTTCACCAGCAATTAACTCGGCTTTAAAATTGGCTGCTACTAAATCGCGGTGCCCATAGACGAGGTTATCTAAGATAATTACTTTCAATCCTCTGGCTTCTAAAGCTTTAACGGCATGGGAGCCAATGTATCCGGCACCGCCAGTTACTAATATTGATCGATCGGTTGGATTCATGGTGATTGTCTTACCCTTTACAATTTACTGGATATGCCTAGTCGCTACCCACTCGGATGGTTTTAACCATTACTATTTTACCCAAAGATCTGCTTTCTCACTCAAGGCGAAATTTGATATGCCGTCGCTGTAAACTGTCGATATCGTTAGTACACACATCTTAAACACTAAAATGGCACGTACTGGATACACTCTCCCGGTTTTTGCCGTGGCCGCAGCCCAAGCGGCGCTGCTTCATTTACTTGATCGTCTCCCCACGCCATCACAAGTTGTTTTAGATTTATTACCGGATAGTGCCAATATTTCTATCCAGCAAGTGGCTAAACTAGATGTTCGTTGTGCGCTGGCGATTGCCCTGAGCGATCCAGGTGATAACTTGGATTTGACACGCCATACGCCGATCTGGGCAAAAGTGGAGTTGGTGGATGGTATGGTAGAGTCATTGATCCTCTGTGGTGGAGAAGGTTTAGGTCAGGATGCAGCGGGAAATCCAGCAATCTATAGCTATGCTCGGAAATTATTTGCGGCTAATTTACTACCCTTGATTGCTAGTGGACAAGGTGCAATCGTCACTATTATTTTGCCGGAAGGTCAACAGCTGGCGCAACGTACCTCTAATTCGGCTTTTGGGATTGTTGGTGGATTATCTTTATTGGGTACCAGTGGTATTTCTAAACCTTTATCCACAGAAGAACATTTCGATGAACTACGGCAAGCTCTCCGCGAAAAAGCACAGCAATCACGGCAGTTAGTTTTTTGTATTGGTAGTAATGGGATGCAGGTTGCCGATCGATCGCGTGTTCCCAGCCACCGAGTTGTCCAAACTGGTAATTGGATTGGGGCTTTGCTTTTAGAGGCGGGGTTACAGGGAGTAGAATCAGTTTTGCTTTTGGGCTATCAAGGGAAGCTGATCAAATTGGCTGGGGGAATTTTCAATACCTCTAGTCACTTAGCAGATGCCAAGTTAGAAATCATCGGCAGCGCTGTTGTCCGCATGGGTGGCGATCTAATAACAGTCCAAAAAGTCTTAGATGCTAAAACAGCTGACGCGGCTTATCAAATACTGTTAACTCTGGGATACGATCAAGAGGTTTTTGGATATTTGGCTCGTCAGATTAATACCAAAGCACAAGCTTATGTGCAAAAGTATGCTGATGTTGCTTTACGGGTGGATACGGTGTTGTTCGATCGACAAGGCAAGATCATCGTTGGTGATTTTGGTTGATCTCCCTATTGGACCATCTAAAAGCCGTCCGGGTGCGACGATCTGAACTGTTAAAGGGTATTGGCCTGATTATCCCTACTATTTGCTTGGAGTGTTTTGCCGGTGGAGAACGGATCTAAAGCTTGCTGGATAAAGTCCTTGATATTGCTGGTGACGATTACTTGCGATCGTCGTTACACGACGCGCAAGCTCCGAGACATGACCGCCGCCGCTAGTAAGTGACGGTCTTTTTTATCGTTAGTCATGGCAGGGATGAGTACTTCAAGCCCCCGCACATTTGCTTCTGCAAAAAAACGATCCATTTGCTCGATCAGGTCTTGAGCGTCTTCGCGGCTGGTCATTTCTCTCTTGACCAAATTGCGCCTTACTTCGTCTAAAATCTTATCGCTCCAGTGCAGCCGATACATCCCTTTTTCGAGAGCGCGGAGGAGGGTATCTCGCAATGTGGCAGGAATCAAGACGCAGGCATCTAAAACTACTCCAAAAGATGACAAGGTTTGTTCCTCTCTATATGCCTTGGGGGTCTTCGGGGGTGTT
>CAXTSZ010000038.1:0-34829 GCA_964247125.1 uncultured bacterium | reverse complement strand
GTTTCTCACCCCGTTCTAATGTTTTGAGGAATTGGGTTTCTTCCCGCTGCAATTCTGCCTTAATACTATCGGCTTTTTGCCGCACATTGGGATAGACAGCTTCCGATAAGGCGATCGCAGTTTCCGCGACCTTAGTTGTAAAATCACCATTAATGCCAATTAACCGCCCATGACGCACCACCCGTCTTAATAACCGTCGTAAAATATAACCGCGCCCGACATTTGATGCCCGAATTCCGTCAGCATTCATATGGACGATCGCCCGAATATGATCGCCGATTACCTTTAACGAAGTCTTGGTTTTCTCATCACTATTAAAATAATCAATCCCCGCAATTTCCGCCGCAGTTTGGACGATCGGCAAAATCAAATCCGTCTCATAATTATTCGGCACATCTTGCAAGATTTGCGCCATCCGCTCCAAACCCATCCCCGTATCGATGTTCTTGTTCGCTAACGGCGTGAGATTGCCATCAACATCGCGGTTGTACTGCATGAACACCAGATTATAAAACTCAATAAATCTGCTGTCATCCTCCAAATCGATATTGTCATTCCCCAATTCGGGATGGAAATCATAATAAAGCTCAGAGCATGGCCCACAAGGGCCTGTAGGCCCCGACACCCAAAAATTATCATCCGCGCCCAACCGCTTAATCCGCAGGGGATTCACGCCAATTTTGTCGCGCCACAATGCAAAAGCTTCATCATCATCCTCAAACACGCTGACAACCAACCGCTCCGGCGGCAGCTTAAACACCTGCGTCGAGATTTCCCAACCCCATTCGATCGCTTGTTCCTTAAAATAGTCCCCAAAGCTAAAATTGCCCAACATCTCAAAAAACGTATGATGCCGCGCCGTCCGCCCCACATTCTCGATATCATTGGTACGGATACATTTCTGGGAAGTCGTCGCACGGGGAAAATCGGGAGCGCGTTGACCCAAGAAAATCGGCTTAAATGGTAACATCCCCGCGATCGTCAACAACACCGTCGGATCTTCCGGCACCAACGAACCACTCGGCAACGGCTGATGTCCCCGCTGGCTATAAAAATCGAGGAAGGCTTGACGAATCTCGGCACCACTGAGTTTGAGAGCAGACATAGAATTTTAAATAGGGACGGCATGGATATTCGCTATCCCTCTATTGTGCCATTTTTGGCTTCAGCCGAAGTCGAATGTTTCCGCGAACATGTCCGCCACCTGCTCCTGCTGGCTGTTCAAGCCAAAGCCATGGTCGTTACCAAGGGTCGCCAAGAAACCGTACACTTCAATCTCGCCCTCAAAGTCAGTTCCAAATTCAAAATCAATTAGGTCATTTCGGCAAGTATTAAATTTAGAATTACTTAAAGACCAGAATCACCTTACCAAATGAATTGTCTGCAAAGTGCCATGATGCAGGACTAGCAAACTCTTTAGCTTTTTCGAGTGACGGTTCAAGACAAAGCTTTCGACAGACCATTTGCTATGGTTCTAATGCCTTGCTAAAGCAAGTAAGCGTAGTAGGTGTACTCAACTCATCTACTATTACTTGCTTTTGTCGACATATAATACCGACAAGACGGTTTTTCTTTTCATTTCCTGTTGGTTCCCACTCACCACCCGAAGCAGAACACTCATTAGCAAATTGAACCGCACCTTTGGCAGTCTTCCAGTTAGCTATATCACGAAAGTCATTAGAATCCAGGTCGCAGCCTGTTCCAGGTCTTCTAGTAGCTCCGCCACCGCCGCCACCACCGCCACCACCGTCCAACCATGATTGAAGAGATTCACAATGACCAAACTCAGCACTACAGCCACCTGAGGAATTCCGTGGGCCATTACTATTCAGTGCAAGTGCTTGCTGATTTCCTAAAATGCCAGTTACATCTGCTAATAAGAGTAGGATAAAAGCAATAGTTAAAATCCGAGTGAATTTTTTCAAGAAGTTTATTAATGTTCCTTTAATCTTAGATGGCTTTAATCTTGCAAGAGAAATTTTCTTTAATGAAATAGAATCCATGGCTAACCTCCAATAGTTTATTGAAATGTAGAAGTGTTGAATGATAGGAAATACCAGTAATGAATACACTGTATTTATATAATACACTTTTTGGGACATAACGAGTAAAATCGCTGGGATGTTTGCAGGGCAGAGGGTATGGGGTTTTACAGCAAAATATTGCAAGCTACACCAGGAGAAAATTTAAAGGTTCTTGGGGCTTATTATCCAACAAATCTAATAATGAGAGGTAACAAAAGAACTAGTCAATACAATAGATTCGATCGCTTAGTTATCCGATCAAGCCTTCAGATGATTGAGATTTGATCGCGGTGTGTCGATTGGGATAATCGTAGGATTCGATCGATCGCTTGGTTATTCGATCGAGTCTTCAGATACTTGAGATTCGATCGATGTGGGTAGATTGGGATAGTCTTGGATTCGATCGTTTAGTTATTCGATCGATCCTTAAGATGATTGAGATTCGATCGTGGTGTGTAGATGGGGATAGGCTTGGGATTCGTTCGCGTAGCGTTGCCCATGGCGAATCGATCGCTTATTTATTCGATCGAGTCTTCAGATCCTTGAGATCCGATCGCGGTGTGTAGATTGGGATAGTCTTGGGATTCGATCGATCGCTTGGTTATTCGATCGAGTTATAATTTTCAGTATGAGCGCAAAAAATTAGCACCTCCAATGTCAACCATCGAACAAATCGAAACAGCAATCCTAACACTGGCACCAAATGAGTTTCAGCAACTGAGACAGTGGTTTCTTGATGTGGATTACCAGCGTTGGGATGAACAATTAGAGCAAGATATCGCCGATGGGAAATTAGAAGATTTAGCAGCAGAAGCGATCGCCGAATTTAAAGCTGGACAGTGTAGAGAGATCTAATGCACTACACCACCCGAAAATTTTGGAAGTGTTACGACGATCTGCCTGAAAATGTGCAAGATACAGCCAACCAATGTTACGCACTACTCAAAGCCGATCCATCTCATCCATCATTACACTTCAAGAAAATTGGGAATAAATATTGGTCGGTTAGGGCAGGATTAGACTATCGAGCCGTTGGGGTGGAAGTAGAAACTGGAATTTCTTGGTTTTGGATCGGTACTCATGCGGAATATGACAAGCTAATCGGCAAATTATAGCGGTCGGTACAACAACCCATCTTGTTATGAAAAAGGAAGTTGACGAACTAGAAGATGAATTACGCCCTGAATATGACTTCGCTCAGATGAAAGGAGGTGTAAGAGGTAAATATGTTCAACGATATCGACTATCACAAGAAGAAGAGCCAATTTTACAACATGGTGCGACTTATGAAGTTTGGTCGCCTCTCGATTCTCATGAAGCCGCTCATAAACTAGCTCAATTATTAGAATCAGAATAATCGATCTAAACCCTCAGATACTTGAGATTCGATCGTGTTGTGTAGATTGGGGTAGTCTTGGGATTCGATCGATCGGTTAGTTATTCGATCGAGTCTTCAGATGATTGAGGTGCGATTGGCGTGTGTAGCTTGGGATAATCTTGGGATTCGATCGATCGGTTAGTTATTCGATCGAGTCTTCAGATGCTTGAGGTTCGATCGTGGTGCGTAGATTGGGATAGTCTTGGGATTCGATCGATCTTACCTAAGTTGCTGGCGTACTTTTACCAATCCGTGCTAACTTTTGAGCATATAACTCTCGATCGAGTTGAGCTTCGATTTCAGCTAGTTCTTGATTGAATTCAGCAATTTCTCTGCGGGTTTGGCGGAGATTCTCGATCGATTTCGTGCGAGTCGCAAGATCTGGGATTTGTGGATTACTCATTTAGGGAAGGCTCCAAGTCAAGAGGATTTCTTCGATGCTTCGCTGCCAAGCCGGAATTCTAGTTTCGATCCGTTCTTTAGAATCCATTACCAATTTGACTAGAGCGGCAGATATATCTGGTTGAACAGTTGCTACCTTCAATTGTAAACTACTAAGCCGAGAGAAGGCATCACTTGCTTCTTCAGCAACAGTCTTCAGTTCCGAGAGAACTACCAATGTTTCTTCTGTTTCGCCAAACCTCGTGAATAGCTTCCATTCAGCTTTGGTGGCAAGATTGATAATTGCTAGACATTGTGCCTTGATGAGAGAAATACTAGCAGAAGTGTCTGGAGATAGTGTTGCCACAAGCAGTTTTAGTTTACAAGGTTATAGTTATATTTTACCCGCTACTGTAACCTCTGACAATTTGAAAGGTCAGTGATTCGTTCGCGTAGCGTCGCCTATGGTGAATCGATCGAAGCCCTCAGAATATAGAGGTTCTATTGCAGTGTATAGCTGGCGGTAATCTTGTGATTCGATCGATCGCCGAAAGAAGATCTAAACAGATTACAATTAAAGCGTATAGAAGTTGAGGCTAATTGTGTGGCGACAACACAACAATTCGACTCCGCTCATCGCAAGCCCCGCCAGAGCAAAGAAGAATTTGCCCGCCGTGGCGAAGAGATTTATCAATCCCAGATTCGATCGCAAGTTGAAGAAGGCAACGATGGCAAGATAGTCGCCATTGATATCGAAACCGCCGCTTTTGAAGTAGCTGATAATACGATCGACGCAACAGATCGATTATACGATCGATATCCCGATGCTCAACCCTGGGTGATTCGGATCGGACATCGCGCAGTCTAACGCTTTTGTTCTCGCAGCCTGAAGAAATCCGGGTAGTCCTATTTCGTAAAGGATGGAGAATAATCACTATCTTTTGAATGCCTTGCTAGAATTGAACTCCAGGAATCAGCTTTTCCTCTGTCCTTTATAAAAATGCACTACCTATTTATTTATAGTTGTTTTGCTGGAATTTTGACCAATCCCTGCCAACTTTAATAGTGACATCAGAATACAGATTCCCGTTCGTACTAATTTCAGGTTGACCGACCCCAATACTATGAGCAACATCCTGGCTTGCTTTTAATTCGCCCTGTTGGGCAATAATTTGAGTAGTATCAAGATTTTCTTTAAGCCCCTGCCGATCTCGATCCAGCTGTACATTTTGGTAGCCAGCTTTTTTTAATTTAGCAATCAAGCGCTGTGTGGCATCTGGATAGTAGCTGGTATCCTGTATTCTGATGCGCATATTTTTAGGTGCAGTTGTGGTCTTTGGAACTTGGCCATGATCAAAGTATTTAGCCATCATATTCTGAATCCCCACTGAATCTGGGAGCCAATAACTCACGCCATGCTTACCATCACCATTATAGTCACCAGGCATCATTAACATGTGGATGCGATCTTTGCCGGTACCCTGATTTAGAGCAAACCCGCCGATCGCAATTATTTCCTCAACACTAAGGTTTGTATCAATATGGTCATTGACGATCGACATGAGTTGCGGAATCCTGGCTACTGTTGCTGGCTCAATCCACTGCTCTAGCATCGAACGGATGACCAGCTGCTGACGTTGCATTCTACCAATATCACCATTGGCATCATGCCGAAACCGCAGCAAGTCCAAAAGCTGATGGCCATTTAAATGCTGCTGGCCAGCTTTGAGATTCACATAAAAATGTTGGGAGTCATCTTGATACTTGATATCTTTGGGGATTGTTACGGTGAGACCATTCAGAGCGTTGATTAATTTCTCTAGACCAAAGTTGTTTAATCGGATATAGCGATCGACTTGCACTCCTTGCAACGTCTGACTAACTACCTTAGCTGCTTGACCAATGCCACTTTCATGATCGATCGCATTGATTTTTTCAGATTTTCCATTTACTTTTACCTTGGTATCACGCGGTATCCCAAATACAGCAATTTTTTTAGTATGGGGGTCAAACCGAATCAGCATCATGGTATCTGATAACCCATCTAGAGAATTAACTTCAGCATCATAGCCAATTTTCTTGCGCTTGCTACCATCACTATTTTTAATATCCGAAAGGTTGGTTTTAATGCCCAGTAATAGAATATTGATGGGCTTGCTAATGACTGGTACTTGGAGAATACTACGCGAGAAAGACCGATCTCGACGGAACATTGCGGCTTCGGTGGAGCTAAGATGTCGCTTTAGGAAAGGTGTATGGGAGAGGGAAGTAGCCAACAGCCCACCAGCGAATAGTGGTATTACTACTAAACAAGTTAATCCTAAGTATAATTTCCAGGCACGTTTTCTAGTTGGTTCCCGCCGAACTACTCTAGGAGTAGATGATATTGATTTCATATCTGTCATCAGCGTTATCCAAAGCTGGTTTACGTTATGGAGACCATTCAAGCGACCACTAGAGCTTTTGTTCGACGACCACGCGCGGATGTCGCGCCCCGAACACCGGCAACATCTTCAATGTCAAAATCAAAGATGTCGAGATCTAATACATCTTCCGGGCTAAACGCAGTAGTTACATCTGATACCATCGCAACTTCTTCGGTTTGCTCTTCACTGACATCTGGCACCATTGATTCCAGATTGAAAGAGACAAATAGATAAGTTCCATTGATGAACATGAGCGTAATTAAGCATAGTATTGGCATCTAGAATCCCCCTGATCAATCCAACTTATGGTAGTAGTACTTGGTCAATTGAGTGAATAACAATATTGTCAGCTAGCAAGCTGGAAAATACTACTGTGAAATTACGGAAAGGTTCTACTGTAGAATCACTGAGCATTTTGACTTTACTTTGCTGAGTCCAGCATATAATTCCTAGACTAGCTCTGACAAGGTATAGAAGGCTGTTCAGAGCAGAATTATCTCCCTTGATATATGCCGATCGTTTAGAGTGTTTAGATCATGTTTATTGCTAGACTAAAGCTTTAGCAAGATATGGCGATGATAGCTTCTTTGCTCCGAAACAGATCATTAGTGGGAATACTGTGTGGCCTGATTTTTCTGCTGGAGACTTTAGCCCCGACAGAATATGTATTTGGGCATTTATATATTGCACCTTTACTACTAGCTAGTTTTCAGTTGGGTCGAGGTGGTACATCGATCGTCGTGAGAGTAGTTATATTCCTGACCTTGTTGGACTTCGTGATTCCGAATATTCCACATCTGAGCATGTTGAATTTTGGAGCATTGCCGATTCATACATTGGTTAATAGACTAAACGTGGTCGTTGTTTTATTGCTGACAAATTGGCTAGTTCAGCGTAATCTGAAATATGCAGCGCAGATCGACTACCAACAAGAAGAAGTTACTCACCACAAGGCCGAATTATTAGTGCAGTTGCGTCTTGCTCAAATGCGTGAGGATTTTGTTCACACCTTAACGCACGATCTCAAAACTCCTTTACTGGGGGCAATTCAGACGATTAAATCTTTTCAACAAGAACAATTTGGATCGGTAGGTGCCCTTCAATCTCAGGTATTGAGTAAAATGTCTCAATCACAACAAAGATCTCTCCAGCTAGTGGAAACCTTGCTAGATGTCTATCGCAATGATGCGGAAGGCTTAGTGTTGCAAAATCAAATCATCGATTTATGGTCAATTGCGAAAGAAGCAGTCGATGCCATCACCATTTTGAGCTTAGAACGTCAGATCAAGTTAAATTTAAAGTGCTATGAATCAGCGAATCAACAGCTAGCGGTATCTGGTGACCCGCTTCAGCTCAGTAGAGTATTTAGTAACTTACTTAGTAACGCTATTTATCATTCACCGCGCGCTGGAGAGATAGATATCATAATCCACAATAATGGTCGCAAATATACTGTACAAGTCTCAGATCAAGGTCAGGGAGTATCCCCAGCTGATTTGCCGCTATTATTCGATCAATTTTATCAAGCCCACGCACAAGTACAAGGATCGGGGCTAGGACTATATTTATCTCGCCAAATAGTTGAAGCGCACGGTGGCAAAATCTGGGCAGAGGCGGAGTCACCCCAAGGTACTAAGTTTTGTTTTAGCTTGCCAGTAGGAACCTAATTGATGTCTGATTTACTGAAATTATTGCTGGTTGAGGATGATGAACTGTTTCGGCTGGGGTTGGCTACTTGTCTACAACGAGAGCCATGCATTGATTTGGTTGTAGAAGCCGCCGATGGTGAAACAGCTCTTGATTTAGTCCAACAACAAGTTTTTGATGTGGTTATTCTTGATCTAGGATTGCCTGGATTGGGTGGGATCGAGACTTGTCGGCAGCTTCAGCAGTTCCACCCGAAGTTGCCTGTTCTGATTTTAACTTCTCATCCAGATAAACACTTGGTCTTAAAATTGATTGAAGTAGGAGCCAAAGGCTATTGCCTGAAGGGCATTGATGCCGATAAATTGGTCTTGGCGATCCGATCGATCGCCATAGGTGCAACTTGGTGGGATCATAATGCCAGCCATCAAATTCATACAGCAATTAGCCAAAGCCAGCAGTCACCACTATTAGCTGATGATTGCCAGCTTACCAAAAGAGAATTAGAAGTACTGACCTTGGTCGCTAGTGGCAAGACTAATCAACAGATTGCCGAAACCCTGTTTATTACTGCGGGGACAGTCCGAGTGCATGTTCATGCCATTTTACAGAAGCTAAATGTCAGCGATCGTACTCAGGCCGCAATTTTTGCTCTGCAACAGAAGTTGATCTCCTAGCATTAAGTTCCGAGGTGGGCAGTCAGGCCATCTCACACAGCATCCAATATTTATTTAAGGTGACCATCATTTCGACAAAGATGCTAAAAGTTACAGGCTTCAGCATATAGCCAGCAACATTGAGCTGATAAGCTTGAAAGCGATCGCGTTCTTCATTAGAAGTAGTTAGTACCACTACCGGAATTTGGCGGAGCTGGCGGTCTGCCCGTAGTTCTTGCAAAAATTCTAACCCATTCATTTTGGGCATATTTAAATCCAGCAAAATAAGGCGACGCTCGGTTGGGATCAAAGATGGCTGATCGGGTTGGCCACGCAGAATGGCTAGCGCCTCTATGCCATTGCCAGCCACATACAGAGGGTTGGTAATATTACCTTTCTTAAAAGCACGTCGGACAGTCATGACATCGACTTCATCATCTTCAACTAGTAAAATATTCAGCATTAAATCTTCTGTTATTGTTCGTGACTGATGGCCGAATCGGCATTGACAATTGGTCGCTTAAGCCAAGTAAATCGAAAAATGGCACCGCTCCCAGCTGCTGATTCTAACTGAATTGTGCCCCCTTCAGCAGCCACGATTTTTTTGATGATGGCTAGTCCAGCGCCGATATTTTCTTGCAGATCGCGCGCTTTGAGGGTTTGAAAGATAGTATAAATTCTTTGTTGGAACTGGGGGTCAATGCCATCTCCATTATCAGCAACCGCAAATTCATAACGATCGCCTTGATCGATCACCGACACCTCTACTGTACCCATGGCAGTGGGGTGATGGCGAATAGCATTATCAATGAGATGACTAAGCACCTGTTGTAGCGGTTGCCGACGAGTATGTAGCGTGGGCATGGGAGACAGCACATTAATAGTAAAAGTATGGGGTGGTGACAAAGACTGAATAACTTCAGTAAGTAGGCGATCGACATCTACTGTCTGCATCGGTTGCTGCCGACGACCAGACTGAGAGTATTCGAGCAAGCTATCTAGTAGTCCTTGCATCCGGTAGACGCGGCCACGAAGCAGTTGCATATTTAAGCGCGTCTCGGCAGACATACTACCTGCCAGATCTTCTTCTACCCATTCTGAGAGGCTAGCGATCGCCCGTAGTGGTGCTTTGAGGTCGTGAGAGGTAATATAGGCAAACTGATTTAGCTCGTTGTTACTTTGGAGCAAAGACTGATTACTAGTAATCAACGAGGCATTCAGGATAGTTAGTTGAGCAGCGGTGGCCTGGAGTTTAGCGGCGACTTGTTGGCGTTCGGTAATGTCCCGAATAATCATAATCCGGTCATCGTCTAAGAAAATGCTGTTAATGGAAACTTCGATCGGAAACCAATCGCCGTTTTTGCGTTGTCCCATCGCTTGCCAGATCTGACCAGTGGACATCGCCACGACCAGCAAGTCGGGGACATGAAAAAGCAGCTTTTGAGTAGCCTCCGCTTCTGCGGTCAACAGTTTTTGCCAAGGCCAGCCCACCACTTCCTCGGCCGTATAACCAAACATTTTAGCCGCCGCCCGATTGAATGTTTCAATATGGCCTTGAATATTGACGACCATGACGCCATCCACCACATTCGCCACAATGGCCTGAATCAGGTTCCGGCTCTCGCGTAATCGAACTTCCCGCGATCGCAGTTCGATGGCCAACTGTTGGAGTAACTTCATCGCCAACGCCGTCCCCAGCAAACTGATCAAAATCCCCCCCCACATGACATCGGTATTTAGTTCTTGCTGGTCTTGGAGCGCTTGCACGCGCTGGGCGAGGAGGCGATATTCTTCGCTGTCTAGTTGGTTGCTTACCGCCCGAAATTGATCCATCGATCGCTTCCCCGCAATTAATCGTTCATTAATAACTGCCGGACTACTGCGGATATTTTTGTCCACTCGTTGCACACTGTGCTGCAATAGCTGCATCCGCTGCTGAGCAATCTGAGTTAACAGTTGCACCCGTTGTACTTGCCGTGGATTATCTTGAACGAGCTGTTCTAGACTATTCAGAGCCGGTGTGAGGGTGGTTAAGGCTAAGGTGTAAGGTGCCAGGAAAGCTTGTTGGTGGCCGATGTAGTAACCGCGCACGCCAGTTTCAGCATTTAATAAACTAATTAAAACATGCTGGTTTTTAACCAAAACTTGGTTAGTACGATTGATATAGACCTGAGCATCGATCAGTCTTTGGCGCAGTAAGGTAGCAGCCACTACCGCCCCAATCAGACAAGCCAAAGGAATAGTGATCGCGATCGAACCCCGCTTTTCGATCGGGAGCCGTTTCCAATAAGTTTTAAGTTTTTGCCAAGCAGTATTCATTAAGTTTACTTATTGTCTGGATTCATCATGTACTTGACCTGAAACCTACTTGTCAATATTGCGGTAATCTCTAGATCAAAGTATTCATCATATTCCAAGGTTGTTTATTATGAGCAATATTCGGGTGGCCTTAATTGAAGATCATGATGTTGTCCGCATTGGTCTGCGGATGGTCTTGCAAAATCAAGCCGACATTGCTGTGGTGGGAGAGGCCACGAATGGATCCCAAGGTTTGACCTTACTCCAGACCACGCCAGTAGATGTTGCTTTGGTAGATATTGGTTTACCCGGAATTGATGGGATCGAATTGACTCAGCAACTGCGGCAATTTCAGCAAGAACAGCAGATTGTCAAGACAAAAATACTCATGCTGACGATGCAGGGCAGCGAAGAAACCGTGTTGGCCTCTTTTGCCGCTGGTGCCGACTCCTACTGCATGAAAGATATTGGAGTAGAGCAACTAATTGAAGCTATTCGGACAACTCATAGTGGTAATGCCTGGATTGACCCGGCGATCGCCAGTATTGTACTGCGCCAAATGCGGCAGAGCATGGTGCCCACCACGCCCCGGCCTAAGCAGACCATTGAGATTCGATCGGTGGAGGCCGAATACGAACAGGTAATCGCCTCCGATCCGGTGACCGAGCGGGAGCGCGAAGTCCTAGAACTAATGGTAGCCGGTTGCACCAATGTCGTGATTGCCGATAGCCTATTTATCACCGTGGGCACCGTCAAAACCCATGTGCGGAACATTTTGGCGAAGTTATGCGCTAGTGACCGCACGGAAGCTGCCGTCCGAGCACTGCGATCGGGAATTATTTCTTAAGCCATCCCCAGTCTACTGAAATTACTCTTAAATTTTCGCCAAATCTAGACAGTTCGTCTATCCGGCATCAGGAGCATTTTTGAGACTACCGTTGGGCGTCTCATCTCTGCCTAGGGGATGAGTACACAATCTATCAAAAGAGAGAGAGAACCTCCAAACATGGCGCACTATGGTAGTTTCACAGTGGTGATCTGATGCAAACAGTTATCGCCACTGGGGTTCTAAAGCTCTGCCTATTGATTGATTTATTAATTGGGGATTATCGGTATAACTGAGGAATACAAGCTGTGAATGAATCTATACCAGGAATCCCACGGATCAATCATGAATCAAAAAAAACGATTAATCAGTGTTAGAAACACTGCTTTGTTCAGTATTTTCTTAAGTTTAATTAGTACCATTGTCACTACTGGCAGTACTATTAAGGCGACGGCGGCCACCCCTCGGGCAACTACCACCACCGAGCGCAGTGCCTTACCGGCAACGCCACCACAGATTGCCCAAGCGAACCTCAGTGATGTGGCGGGCAGCTGGGCAGAGCCTTTCATTAGAGTCCTAATTGATAAAAACATCATTGTTGGTTATCCCGATGGCACCTTCCGTCCCGATCAACCAGTAACTAGAGCTGAGTTTGCGGCACTCCTCAATAAAGCATTTGAGCTGCAACCAACGCGGGCATCGCGGTCTTTTCCAGATGTCCCTCCCGATTATTGGGCAGCGGCGGTGATTGATAAAGCCTATCGATCGGGATTTTTGGCCGGATACCCCGATAACACCTTTGGTCCCACGAAAAACATTATTCGGATCGAATCTTTGGTGTCTTTAGCTAACGGCAGCAAATTACAACCCGATGGCACCGCCGATCGGGTCGATGAGCTATTTACAGATGCCGCTCAGGTACCCAGCTATGGCCGCAATGCACTCCTGGCTGCTACCCAAAAATGTGTATCGGTCAGCGTTTCCTACCCTACCGATCGAACTTACGATCCCAATAGAATAGCCACCCGTGCCGATGTCGCTGCTTCTATTCATCAAATTTTGGTAGCCGCTGGCCGCTTACCCGCACTGGCCACCGATAATCCGGCGCAGAAATATATTGTGAACTGCGGCCCCGCCCCTGCCCTGGCCAAAATCAGTGAACAAGATCTGCTGAACCGCACCAACATTGGGCCAGTCCCAAATGTCATCGCTGTTAGTGGCCGGAAGCCAGTCAATGCACCAGTCGGTGGCATTACCACGCCCAGCGCTTTTGGCGCAAACTGGGGCGACATTTTCGTCGGGGCTGGCTACCAGAATAACTTGCCAGTAGCGATCGCCCCCCCTGGTATTGTCGATAGTGCGGTCTATGGCGCAGGTATCGGTCTGGGCAATGCCCGGGACTTAATTGGTCTGGAAGCTTCCTACACCTCTGCGGGCAAGAGCATTGGCGATCGGGGTGGAGTCAACTTTAAAGTCCATAAACTATTGGGTGATAATGTCTCGATCGCGGCTGGCTGGGAAAACGCGATCCGCAATGGCTACACTGCGGCTAACGATCCCCGCGACACTTACTATGGCGCAATCACCGGGATCTTGCCTCTGGGTGAGACCAGTAACTTCACGGCGACGGTGGGGGCGGGGAATGGTCGCTTCCGCACCTTCGGCGATTTTGCTGCCGACAATAACACCATTAATGTTTTTGGGAGCGTGGGTTTCCGCATCTCCGAAAACATTGCCATCGCTGCTGACTACAATGGCCGCAACGTTAGCATTGGCCTCCCCCTGACACTGAAACTCGGTGACAGCTTGGGGTTACAAGTCACCCCCGCCCTGCTAGACATTGCTGGTGATCAAAACACTGGCCCCAAGAGCCGCTTTGGCATTGGCGGCGGCATCGGTCTGCACTTCTAATTTAATTTAGCGAGCCACTACGATCTGGTAGTGGCTCACACGGCCACCACTTTTAGCTATTAATAATTTAGGTATCTCATGAAAATCAAGGACTTTTCGCTAGCAGCAATCTCTACCACCATCACCATGCTGTTAGCTAGCAATGCTGCCATCGCTCAAAGATTCATCGATGTCATCGGCAACCCACCCTACGGTTCCGATCCAGTCAATGGGGTGATCGGTAGTGGTGCCACCCCCAATCGAGCAACCACCGCCACTTTCGAGAATGGCATTCAGGGCAAAGTCAATGCCGTCAGTGCCACCCTCACCGCCGTCAGTGTGAGCGGCAGTCAATCGGTAGGTGGGAATACGATCGATGTTGATCCCAATGCGGCAAATGCGGCATGGGCAGTAATTAATGCGCCAGCTAACTCTAATCCGCCAGCTACCGATGTGTTAATAGCGGCTTTGGGTGGCGGCGATGCCGCCCAACAACTAGCCCGATCGATGCAGGGTCTGCGCGGTGGGGATGGAGCCATCAATCCGGTGGTGTTAACGGGAGCCGCTAATTCTTACAATAGCTATATGAAATATTTATTTGATAGTAGCCAAGCTACCCAAAAACCAGCCACAGAGCTAGATAGCTTCATTCAAAAACTACCCCCTGGTCAAAAAGCGACCCAGGTGATTTTAGGCAAGTTATTGGAGGCCGCTCGTTAGCACCATGCAAACCCATACCCATAGCATCACCAAAAAAGTCACACCCCAAGTCGAGATCCTGGCCAAGCTCTATTTAGAAAGTAGCCCCGCTGAACTTTCGGATGTGATCTTAGATCAGCTCCAAGATTGGCTGTGGAGCGAGCTGCAAAGTAGTACGCTGGATCTCGAGTTTTCTTGGTACGATCGCTACCAAGATGCCACTGCGATGTTTACCGATATTCAGCAAAATCATCTGTGGGTATCTGCCGAAAACTATGATACGAGCCTGGGTATTAATCCCATTTTTAATTTTATTTTTCAGGCATTGCATGACGACGATCACTACCGCACGGATAGTGACTTTAGTTTGGCCGGGGAAATCGCCGCTTACCGCGCCACGGCCAAACGCGCCCCCAATATTAACATCCAAAAAATCATCTACTCCGAAAGTGTGCTCAGACCAGCGGCTTACCTCTTTCTGGGACATGCGCCCATCTCCAAAATTGTTTTTTTGTGATGATCAAATCTAAATATGACGAAATTAGTAGACGTACCACTAGACTCCGATGAATTGTCGCCACTACCAGCGATGATGAATCTTTTTCCGGTGGTGGGGGTGGCTGCTTCGGCTGGTGGTTTAGAAGCCTTTACGGAGCTACTGCATCATCTGCCAATCGATACCGGTATGGCCTTTGTCTTGATTCAGCATTTAGCCCCCGACCGAGCGAGTTTATTGACCGAGATTCTGGCTAGAGCTACCAAAATGCTGGTGTGCGAGGTGCAGAGCGGCATGAAGATTGTGCCCAATCAGGTCTATGTAATTCCGCCCAATACCAAAATGATTTTGCAGGATGGCGTATTGCAACTATCGCCCCGTGAAAAGTTATTGGGCAAGTATATGCCGGGGGATGCCTTCTTTCTTTCCTTGGCCGCCGATTGTGGCTCCCAAGCGATCGCCGTGGTTTTGTCAGGGGGCGATGGGGATGGCTCTTTGGGGCTACAGGCCATCAAAGCCGCCGGGGGTGTGACCTTTGCCCAGCAGGAAGAAACCGCCAAATTTGATAGTATGCCCAACACCGCCATTGCGACCGGGCATGTCGATTTTGTACTACCGCCCGCCCAAATTGCCCAGGAGCTGGCTAATCTCAGTCACAATCCGATGTTAGCTTGTCCACTGCCCCTGATCCCAATGGAGGAGCTATCCGTCCCCACTGAGGCTTTAGCGACGATCTTTGGCTTGTTACGATCGACTACCGGGGTAGACTTTGGTAGCTATAAACCCAAAACGCTCAATCGGCGTATTCAGCGGCGCATGTTGCTACTCAAGCTCGAACAGTTGGCAGACTATGCCACTTATCTGCAAACACATCCAGCAGAAGTTAAAGCACTGCATGAAGAAATTTTGATTCATGTCACGAGTTTTTTCCGTGATCCTGCCGCCTTTGAACTACTCCAGACCCGCGTTTTCCCCACCATTACCCAAAGCAAGTCGGCGGAGTTCCCGATTCGGATTTGGGTGGCGGGCTGTTCGACGGGTGAGGAAGTTTACTCAATCGCCATCTGCTTACTAGAGTTTCTGGAAGGTCAAGCGACCCAGCCACCAATCCAGATTTTCGCGACCGATATTAGTGAGATCGCGATCGACAAAGCCCGATCGGGTATTTATGCCGAAAATCAGATGGTCGGGGTCTCCCCCGAGCGCCGTCGCCGCTTCTTTTATGCGATCGAAGGTCGGGGCTACCACATTAGTAAGACCGTGCGGGAACTCTGTGTATTTGCCCGTCAAGATTTGGGCAGCGATCCACCATTTTCTAATGTTGATTTAATTAGTTGCCGTAATGTGCTGATTTATTTGGGTGAAGCGCTCCAAGAGCGCATTATGCCGATCTTTCACTACAGCCTGAACCAGACGGGTTTTTTGCTGCTGGGTACCTCCGAAAGTACTGGTAAATCGTCAGATCTGTTTACGTTAGTCGAGAAGAAATACCGGATTTACGCCAAGAAGCCCGCTGCCATGCGCCCTACATTTTCGTTTACACCCAGTAACTACTCCATTATTCAGGAGCATCATAGTGTGAGCGCGGCTGTGGCCAATCAGCCCGCCTGGCCAGAGCCAGCCGTTGAGTTTGACTTACAAAAAAAAGTCGATCAACTGATTGCCGATCGCCATACGCCAGTTGGTGTAGTAGTTAATGACAAAATGCAAGTACTGCAATTACGGGGCGATATCGATCGCTACTTAAAACTGGTCGCCGGCGAGGCCAATTTCAATTTATTCAACCTTGTCCGTTCCGGCTTACTAGTAGACTTGCGTACCGCCATTTTTCAAGCCCAACGCAGCAATCTCCCGGTCACCAAAAATGCCCTCCGCCTCGAAGAAAGCAGTGCGGTGGCAGTTGATCAACAAGCGCGGCTCATTAATCTACAGGTGATTCCTTTTAATGTGCCCACTGCGGAAGAACGGCGCTTTTTAGTGCTATTTGAAGAGGCTCTCCCCGCCACGAGCAGCTCTAGCTCCGTCGATATTGCCACTCTCCCCAGCGATTTAGAGCAAGAAAACAGGCAGTTGCGCCAGGACATGAGCGCGGCCATGCAGGAACGAATGGCGACGCAAGAGTATTTACAAGCCATTATTCAAGAGCATGAAAATAGCAATCAAGACCTCAAAGTTGCCAATGAAGAAATTTTGTCGAGCAATGAAGAACTCCAAAGTACCAATGAGGAGCTAGAAACTGCCAAAGAGGAGATCCAGGCCACCAATGAAGAACTGCGGCGGCGTAATTTAGAGTTATACCAGGTCAACAACGACCTGACTAATTTTTTGGCCAGCACCAATATTCCCATTTTGATGCTGACCAACGACTTGCGGATTCGGCGGTTTACCCCCATGGCCCAGCGGTTATTTAACTTCATTCCAACCGATACTGGCCGACTACTCAGCGACATCCGCCCCAATCTGCATATTCCCAACTTAGAGTCTTTGATTTTGGAAGTGCTCGATGCTCTCAGTGTTAAGGAGCTAGATGTCCAAACCCAAGACGGCTATTGGTATACATTGCGCATTCGCCCCTATCGCACCGCCGAAAACCAGATTGATGGGGTGGTGCTGGCCTTACTCGATATTGATGCCCTCAAACGTAGTGCGGCCACTGTCGAAGCCGCTCGGAATTATGCCGAAGCGATCGTTGCCACCGTCCAAGTGCCCTTGATTGTGCTAGAAACAGATTTCCGGGTGAATACTGCCAACCGGTCGTTCTGCACCACATTTCAGGTTTCCCAACAAGAAACCACCCGCTCGACTATTTTCGAGCTGGGCAATGGTCAATGGAATATCCCCGGACTGCGATCGCTGCTGGAAGGTATTTTTGCCCATGATACTACTCTCGAAAACTTCGAGGTCACCCACCAGTTTGAGCGAATTGGCCAGAAAACCATGCTGCTGAATGGTTTGAAGATTATGGAAGTAGGCGCGCCACCCCGGATTTTGCTATCGATCGAAGACATCACCGCGCGCCAACAATTTGAATCGGAGCGCACCCAGCTGCTGAATCAAGAACAATCAGCTCGTCAACAGGCCGAAACTGCCAATCGGGCGAAAGATGATTTTCTATCGAATCTGTCTCACGAACTCCGCAACCCCCTCACGGCGATCATTGGCTGGGCGCAGCTGCTCCAGACTCATCGGCTCGACCAAACGCTGATCGATCGCGGTGCCACAGTCATTTATCGCAGTGCCAAGAACCAATCTCAACTTATTGAAGACATGCTCGATCTCTCCCGGATTGCCAGCGGCAAGTTGTCCCTCAATCCCTTGCCGCTCGATCTCGCCGCTGTGGTGGTGGCGGTCATTGAGTCGCTCCAGCTTTCGGCTAGCGCCAAATCTATCCAGATCGTTGCCGAGCTGCCCGCGCTGACGATGGTGGGGGATGTTGATCGTTTGCAGCAAGTTTTATATAACCTACTTTCTAACTCCATTAAGTTCACGCCCACAGGTGGACGAGTAGAAATCACCTTAGCCGTAGTGCAGAATAATGCCGAGATTCGAGTTAGCGATAATGGCCAAGGGATCTGGGCCGAATTGCTGCCCTACATATTCGATCGCTTTCGCCAAGGGGATTCTAGTACTACTAAAACCAGTCAGGGATTGGGGTTGGGGTTGTCGATTGTCAAGCATATTGTAGAACTACACGGTGGCACCGTGCGCGCCGAGAGCCTCGGCGAAGGGCAGGGTACCACGATGATTGTGCAGTTACCACTGTCGATCGCAAAGTCACCCCTCAGTTTAGTCCCCATCGCCGTACCACCTGTGGCGGTAGCGAGTCAGCCGGTTGCTTCATTAGAGCAATTAAGCATTTTGGTGGTAGATGATGATGTCGATATTCTCGATCTCATCAAGTTCATTTTAGAAAATACGGGAGCCGTAGTTACGGTAGTGACTTCAGCCCGGGCGGCCATTGCCACTTTGATGACATCGCCCGGTCAATATGATGCCTTACTTGCCGATATCGGGATGCCCGATGAAGATGGCTTTGCCCTAATCCATCAAGTGCGCGCCTTAAATACGGCAGCGGGTGGCCAGCTGCCGGCAGCGGCCATTACGGCTTATGTGGGCGATCGAGAGCAGCGACTGGCGATCAATGCTGGTTTTCAGATGCATCTAGCTAAACCCATCGATGCTAATCAGCTAATTTTGTCGGTGGCAAAATTGACTGGGCGACTGTGAAAATGATGGCACTTAGAACCATGAGATCCCCCCTAGCCCCCCTTGAAAAGGGGGGGGCCGGACTCTTAGTCCCCCTTTTTAAGGGGGATTTAGGGGGATCTCTAGGGTTTCTACGTAACAAAAATAACTTTTTAAACTCTCTCTTAGAACGTTTTCGGCCACGTAAATGAAAAGGCACTGCCTTGACCGATCGCGGACTCTACCCAGATCGATCCGCCCCGATCTTCTACAATTTTTTTGACGATCGTTAGACCAATCCCCGTTCCTTTCTGATCATCCTGCCCAATTAGTGTTTGGAAAATACCAAAGATCTTTTGATGATTTTCGGGAGCAATACCTGGCCCGTCGTCCGCCACCGTAAATTGCCAGCAAGATTGTTGTTCTGCCAGCAAAATTTGCACTTGGCCGTCAGGGCGGTGATGGTACTTGATGGCATTGCCAATTAAGTTGGCAAAAACTTGGCGCAGTAGCAACGCTTGCGTCCCAATCGTGGGTAAATTAGCGGAAAATTTCACCTGAAACGCGGGCGGCGGCATGAGGAAGCCCACCACTTCGGCTAATAGCTGGCTGATGTTAATAGGCACAGCATCGATGTTTTCGCGGCCAACTCGGGCATACTGGAGCAGACCATTTACCAATGTATTCATTTGTAAAACACGCGACTGGATGAGTTGAAGCTGCTGTTGACTTTCGATCGGGATTTGGCTGCCCAAATCTATCACTAACCATTCGGCCAAATTGGAAATCCCCCGCAATGGGGCTTGCAAATCATGGGAGGCTATATATGCAAAATCATCTAGATCTTGATTGCGGTGTTGCAATTCTGCTATTAACTCAGCTTGCTGGCTCGCGATCGCTTGTTGATACTGCCGCTCCAGGTTCAGCTGAATCTGGTGTTCGGTGAGGGCTTCAGCTACGGAATTGGCCAGCTGCTGCGGGGTGAGTTGCCCTTTGATTAGATAGTTAATTGCTCCATACTTGATCGCTGTCGCCGCCACTGTCTCACTACCCTGACCAGTCAGCATAATCACCGGCGGTAAAGTCCCGAGCCGCCCAGTGAGATCTTGAAGAAATTCTAGTCCATTCGTATCGGGCAGTAGATAGTCGAGCAAAATTACATCGGGGCAATCTCGATCGCATATTTCTAAAGCATCTGCCGCCGACTCGCAATCTAAAATACTATAACTAAGGTTATTAGCAGATTCTAAATAATGACGATAAGTCGATCGGTCAACCTCGGAATCATCCACAATCAGTACCACACAGCTCGCAGCCGGAGTATCATCCCAGTGCTTAGGTTGTTTAGTATGGCTAATCATATTTAGTCAGGAGTAAGAAAACAGATAGCTATGAGCCTATACCTACTCGCCCAAATTGTTAAAAATAATAATAATTAATTCATATTTTGCCAGCTGCCACATCCGGCAAAACCATCACTGTAAACCAGTAGTTCAGCAATATCTGGACAGCAGCACGTAGCTCATTAATTTTCATTGGTTTGAGCATGTAGCCATTCACTCCAGACTGATAACAAGTAGCGATATCCTGGGGATTCGAGGAAGTGCTAAACACCACCACCGGAATGGCCTTGAAGGTTTCACTCTGTTTAATAGTAGCCAGCACCTCTCGGCCATCGGTGCCGGGCAAATTGAGATCCAAGATGATCAGTCTAGGATAGAGGCATTTTTCTGGCAAAGAGAAAGCGGCCACCTGTTGATATTCCCCTACTTGATCTAGGAAATCTAAAGCATGATCGCCATCAATACAGCGCTGAATAGTCAGCGGTAACGTGCTGACCTGCTGAATGATCCGGCGCAAAGCTTCAAAGTCTTCATCACTATTTTCGACGATCAGTAAGCTCTGTGGTTGGCGCGGGGCAGATATCATAGCTGTCGCCCCAGGGTGAAGTAGAACGTACTGCCTTCGCCAAAAACCGAATCCACCGCAATATGGCCACCATGGCGTTCGACAATTTTTTTGGCGATCGTCAGACCAGCCCCTGTTCCCCCGCCATATTTGTGAGCCGCGTGCAGCCGCTTGAAAATTTTAAAGATCGTCTCAGTATGTTTAGTCCGAATCCCAATGCCATTATCCTTCACAAAAAAGACCGTCTGGGTGGGATGAATCTGGAGCGCGGCGGGGAGTGGTTGGTTAATTTCCACCGGCAAAATATACCCAATCTCAATCCATTTTTGGGATCTGTCATTGTATTTAATGGCGTTGCTAATTAGGTTAATGAGTAATTCATTGAACTGGGTGCGATCGCATTGCACCATTGGTAGTGGTCGGGGAATCTGAAAATCTAGGAGCGCTAGCGCTGGCTGGCTAATTTTAATCACATCCAGCACACAATTCACCACCTCTCCTAAATCGACGGACTGAAACAGCAGTTCCGTCCGATTCAGCTGTGAATAGTACAACAAAGAATTGATTAAATCTTCCATGCGCTGGGTGAGCCGCATGAGCGTAGCCAGTTTATACTTGCCCTCTGCTCCCAACTGCTCGCCATAGTCTTCAATTAAAAACGTGGAATAGTTATTAATACCCCGGAGGGGTTCTTTCAGATCGTGAGATGCCACATAAGCAAAGGCATCTAGCTCAATGTTGCTCCGCTCCAGCTCTGTATTCAGTAAGGCCAGTTCATCGGCCTTTTGGAGGAGAATCCCAATGATGCTACTGCTCAGTTCTAGCGCGGTACTAATTTCAGCGGCTTTCCAGGGCTGCGATTGCAGCTGCACCGTTTCTTTCCACAGCTCAAAAGACTTGCGCGGTGCGATGCGCAGGTTCTGATTGGTATCTGGCAGTTTCTGTGGTTCGCCAGCCCAATCAATGGTACGAATCACCTCTGGCCGGAACCACAGTAGATAAGTTTGTTGAGCAGCAGAAATCCGCAGGGCCAGCAGTCCACTCGCCAAATCTTTGTAGGGCAAAAACTCTGGATAGTCTGTCACCAAAGTATTAGTGCTGTAAATTATATCTTCACCAATCTGCTGGTCAACCCACTTCAGCAAATCAGCGATCGCTGGCGCCGGCGGGGTATCGCCACTAGTTGCGATCTTGCCACTTTCCCAAGAAACGACCCCAGTAGCCCCCACCAAATTAATGAGGTCGCCCGGATTGCGCTGGAGTCCATCACTAAGCGTTAGGCAGGTAGAAATAGTATTCACAAATCTAGCGCGCACGGTCTGGAGTCGCATGATGTAGTCCAATTCGCCCACATCGACTTTCAAGCCAATCTGAGACGAAACGATCTGTCCGAGAAACTCACAAATTGTCAGCGTTTCGGCAGAGAGCTTTTTGGGAAAATAGTGATGACAGGCAATCAGCCCCCACAGTTGACGAGTCTCCAGCGGCGAGGTGCGCAGGAGCGAAATTGACATAGACGCGCGCACACCCATGTTAGCGAGGTATTCAGTGTGCAAAGGCGACACGCTGCGCAGTACCGATAGGCTCAGATCGAGGGGAGCGCCGGTGACTGGGTTCAACGGTGGTTCCAGCGCCATTGGCTCAGACAGAGCATCGGGAATCAGCCGTGACAAATTGAGCCGATAGAGTTCTTTGGCCTGTTTGGGGATATCGGTAGCGGGGTAGTGCAAACCCAAAAACGATTCGGCATCTGCCAGCTTATTTTCGGCAATGACGTGTCCCGAACCGTCTTCATCAAAGCGATACAGCATCACCCGATCGAACCCCGTAATCTGGCGAATTAGGATGACGGCTTGCTGCGAGAGTTCTAGCAGGGTAGCTGTGTTTTGCAACCGCGCAATTGGCGCCTTCACAAATTTATAGAAGTCAAAGAAGTTGACGGTTGGCGGCGCTAGTGCTCGTTCTAGTTCCAAGACAACGACCCCATCAATCCGATGCACAATACCCTCAAATTCCTGGGTCTCACCTCCCACCGTCAGCCAGAGGCGCAGTGGGCTAGCATTCTCGGACTCGGCGTTCAGACAGTCGCGGATCGCCGCAATTTGCTCGGGCGGCATCAAGATGGAGAGGGGCTGTCCCAAGAGAGCGGCGGGCTGCTTGCCCAGGAACACTAAGGAATTTTGACTGATTTGCAAAATCACTAAATCGGTTTCCAAAAATGTCAACAACAGGCCGTGCGGCTGGATCGCGTTGGAAATGTGAATGGGTTCTCGATCGCAACTAGTCAAAGACAAATCGGTGGGGGCTAGTTGTGGATCAGTTAGACTAGCCATCCGTCTTTTAACTTGCGAGATGAGATCGAAAGAAGTCATGCTGTCCGCCTGCTGGAATTTGATTCAGATGTTACTTGTATTATGACATTAGCTCACCATGGCGATACCGCAAAGCTCTCGCCCTCTCCCGATCGATAGAGATTTTCTGGAAAAATCGCCGCCCAACATCCGTCTGTCGATTGATGCATTGACAACGTAGTCTTGAGTATAACCAGAGGGTGTATATCCATAACCAGAGTTCAACACCATGAAATTTAACAGCAAAACTGTAGTTGCACACCTTCAGCAACATTTCACCAAGTTGGTCAGCAGCTTATTGATTCTTGCCCTGGTTTGGCAAGGGATTATTTTCGGCGGGGCGTCAGCGATCGCCGCCCCTCTCTTGGCTACTAGTGCTGCCAGCATTTCTAAACAAGTCAGTGGTCAAGCCACAGAAATGAAAGGCGCGGCCACGAAATCAGTCGGGAAAGCACAGTCTGCCATGGAAAATCGCAAAGGTGCAGTCAAAATGAAAATCAAAGACGATCTGAATACCGCCAAGATTGCCGTTGACAGCAAGGCAGCTAAAGCTGGCAATGCTGTGGACAAAGCTGGCACCGCAATTAAAGACTTCTTCGGCAAATAAGAACCACTACTGGGAGACCAAAACAATGCGCACTATCAATATTGGCTTAACCGATCAGCAACGACAAGGGGTGATTGATTTACTCAATCACGATTTAGCAGATGCCTATTTGTTGCTAGTAAAAACCAAGAAATTTCATTGGGATGTCGTCGGGCCACAGTTTCTGACTCTGCATAAACTGTGGGAAGAACATTACAACATTCTGACGGCCAACATTGATGCTTGCGCCGAACGGATTCGGACTCTGGGTGGTTATCCAGTGGGCACTATGCAGGGGTTTTTGGAGTTAGCATCCCTCAGCGAGCATCCCGGCAACGTGCCGATGGCCACTGGCATGGTCGATATCCTACTCGAAAACCACGAGCAAGTGATCCGCAACCTTCGTGACCACATCGATCTTTGTAGTGATAATTTTCATGATCAAGGCACTGCCGATTTCCTCACGGGGTTGATGGAACAACACGAGCAAATTGCTTGGATCATGCGATCGTTCATCCAAGGTGAAGCCGTCTTGGCCAGCGGGGTGCGGCCAGAACTGAACAGTAAATCGACGGTCGGTGTTTGATCGAATTAGATACTCTCTATCGATCGGTAGACATTTGCCAAGGCCATTAACTTATTTATTCCACCGATCGGTAGAGACCTAAATATAGCCTTTAGCAGAGAGAGCCAGCCGAGAATTATCGTAAAGTAAAAGCAGTTCATCTCTCAGACTTATAGCAACACAGGTAAATATCATGAGTATTGAAGATCGCGCTAAAGCAGCTACTCAGAATGTCAAAGGAAAAGCCCAAGAAGTCGTAGGTGCAGTCACGGACAGCCCCCAAGATGAAGCCGCTGGCAAGGCCAAACAAGTGATGGCCAAAGTCCGTGATGGCATCGAAGATGCGAAAGACAGCATTGCCGACAAAGCCAAGCAAGTAGCAGACAAGGTACATGATGGCATTGAACATGCCAAGGATGAGCTGAAGAAGTAGCTGAATCAACTACTCCACAGCCAATACCTAATATCCTCTAGCCCACAGGACTTAGGCAGCTACTGCCTAAGTTTTTTTCATATGATTAATGCATCGCTATGAACTCACCAAAATTTCTGAATATGAATCATGCCATAGTTTATTACAACCGTGGCAATAGAAGATTCAAGCTGGGCGATAAATTAGGAGCGATCGAACACTACAACTATGCCATAAGCTGCAACCCCAATTTTGCCGAAGCCTACAATAATCGTGGTACGGCCAAGGCTAAATCTGGAGATTTAACAGGATCGATCGAAGATTATGACCGCGCTATTGAAATCGATTCTAATCTGATAGCAGCCTACAGTAACCGTGGTCGAGCAAAACTGGCAGCCGGCGATCAGCAAGGGGCAGCCGCCGATTATCATTACGCTATCAAGACTAGAGCCAACTCCAGCGGAGATAGTAATTATCAGCAAATCTAAATCTGGGCAGAGATTTTCACAGCAGGCAAACTAGTGGCATTAAAATCGCTCGAAACTCAACCATCTCAAACACATCCGCCCAGCCAGTGGGGAGTACAAGCTCTATCGGCTCCGAGTGCAGTTTTTTTAATTAGCATTAGTCTCCTGTTGCTCGCCGCCACTGTCTGCCTCTCTATTCCGAAGAAAAGACAGCATTTATCCAAATTCAAATCGAATTTTCAGATTCCCTGTCATAGTTGTCAGTACTTCCATGTTAGTCCTTATCTCAAGTGTGCTATCCACCCAGTAACTGTTATGACAACGCAAGCCGTTGATTGTCAGAATTATATTCCGCATATTCAAGAGCAAAGGGTTAAAAAGCTAAAAAAAGCGTTCCTAGTTATTCAGAAGAAATTTTTCTCCTAAATTATTCTAAAATTTCCAGAGGCTCTGATATGAAACCAAACTATTTGATTGTGGGCAGCGGTTTATCAGCATTGTCCTTTGGTGCGTTGATGGCCAGCTCTGGTAAAAATGTGCAAATCTTGGAAGCTCATGAATATCCAGGCGGCTTTGGCCATACATTTACCCTGGCTCGAAAATATACATTCAATGCGCAGTTTCATTATGTTTGGGACTGCGGTGCTGGGCAAACAGTGCAGCGGGTACTCCAAAAACTGGGTCTAGATCAAGAAGTAACATTTGAGCGCTATGACCCAGAAGGCTTTGACCATATGCGGATGCCGGGATATGCCTTGGATATTCCTTCCCAGCCAGAAGAATTAATTCAGCGGTTAACTGCGCTATTTCCAGCATATAGCGATCGCTTGCGTCAGTTCATCCACGAAGTAGAAAAGACTGGGGCCGGCTTAAAATTATTATCGCCGCCGATCAAACCGATCGAACTACTTCAACATCCCCAGGTGGTCTCTTGTGCGGTGGGGCATCTCCACAGCACCCTCCAGGATGTCTTCGACAAGTTCCAGCTGCCACTAGCCGCTCAAACTTTACTGGCTCTGCAATGGCCGGATTTTTTATTGCCGCCCAATCAACTCTCATTTTATGCGTGGGTCGCATTATTTCGCGGCTATCAAGCCGGCGCATTTTATCCCACTCAGCATTTTGAGCATGTTATTAATTCGTTAGTCCAGGTCATCGAATCACATGGGGGACAAGTGCTACTCAACCATGAAATCACTGATTTCCGGGTCACTGGCCGCACCGTTACTGGCGTACAGGCGATCGATCGCACCACCCATCAGACTCACGAATTTGCCGGTGATACGGTCATTTGCAATATTGACCCCCGCAAAGCGGCCAAAATGATTGGGGAAGAGAAGTTTTCGCGCACGGTGCGGCGCAAGCTGAACTATGAATATTCGGCTTCTAACTACATGGCTTACTGTGTGGTGAAAGATCTCGACCTGCGCGACTATGGATTTGGCAAATGGAATCTCTTCCATACAGGGCATTCCAACCTCAATGAAGCCTTCACGCAGATGTATGAACACCACGATTTTTCTAATCCGAGCTTTGCGATCACCACCCCTACGCTATTGACCACCGCCAGCCGGGATTGTCCACCAGACTGTCAAATTGTGGAATTTCTGACAGTGGCCAATTATGGCTATTTTCAGCAATTACGGGAGCACGATCGCCCCGCCTACTATCAAAAAAAACAAGAAATCTTCGATGCTATTGTCGATGTGGTGGAAGAACACTACGTCCCCAACTTTAGAAAACACATTGTTTTTCAGGTCACCGGCAGTCCGACCACTAATGAACGCTTTTGCTGGTGTCCGCAAGGCAACTCTTATGGTTCCCAACTGACTCCCCGCAATATGGGTTTAGGACGACTAAATCATCAAACATCTCTGAAGCAGTTTTATTTTTGCAATGCCTCATCTGGCTATCCTGGTTTTGCGCCCACCATCTGGACAGGAGCGTTGCTCTATCAACGCTTGTCTGGTGACGTAATTTTAGGTTAGGAGGCTCCCATATTTAGCATATCTGTCACATTAATTGCGTAGCATCTGGAGGTTAACAATGAAAATTGCCATAATTGGTGGCGGCGCGAGTGGCCTAATTACAGCGTATCTACTAGATAAACAAGGGCATCAGGTGACGGTGTTTGAAAGGCAACCAATGTTAGGTGGACATATTCGGACACTAAATAAAAACGTGCAGCCCAACCAAGCAGCGTGCTCTGAAATTTTAGAAAATGGTGTCCTAGAATTTCCTGAAGTATTTTATAACTTCATTGCTCTGATGCAAGAATTAGGCGTAGAACTAGAACCTGTCAGTATTGGTTCAGCCATGTTTTTCCAAAATGGTAGTCATTTCCTGTCGAAGGTGGCGATCGAGAACAACTTTACGGGCATCCGTCGCTGGCTAGAATACCTCCGCCTCGATACGCTCTATGCGCGCTCCGCTGGATTCTGGATCAAGACTAAATTTGCCAAGTTGCAAGATTTCTACAATCAACCACTCTCCCAATACCTGCAATACCCTTGTGCGCGCAATACTTGGCTGAAATTATTAGTGATGTATAGTTATTCGATGCCCTATGAACTGATGGATGATTTCCCCGCCGAGTTAGCACTCCCTGTCCTCCGGACAGACATTAACGTTAACTGGCTCCGCATTAAAGGCGGTGTATATTCTTATGTTGAAAAAATCCTGACCCGCTTCCAGGGCAAAATCTGGCTAAATGCCGAGATCGATCATATTTCCAGAAACCCAGAGGCCGTGAAAATTTCGCTCAAGACTGGTGAAATACAGGAGTTTGATAAAGTTGTGTTTGCGACCCCCCCAGATCAGGTGATGGCACTATTAGCCGATCCGATCGATGCCGAAATCAGACGTTTTGCGGCTTGGCAAGCGAATCATGCAACGACGATACTCCATCACGATACCAGCATGTATAGTTGCCGTGGTATTAAGCAACCTTCTGAATTTGATTTTTTTCAAACAGCTCATCACTGGGGCTATAACAGTTATCTGAATCAGCTTTGCGACATTTCTTCACCCCAACAGTATTCACTATCATTCCAACTAGAGGAGTTGATTGCTCCCGATGGCGTAGCCTCTCCCCTGGAGAATCGCATTATTCATACGCAAGATCATCACACCCCGCTGTACACCACGGCATCTTTTCGCTATCGGAATGAAGTTGTGGCCACTAATGGCGAGAATCACACCTATCATGCCGGAGCCTATTTGGGCGATGGCTTACATGAAGGAGCGGTGACATCGGCCTTGCGAGTGGCTAAACTCCTTGGTTAAAATCGACGATTACATTCATCCCCTGATGGAGTAGTCTTTGCGAGTTCAGAATGGCGACCCTTACTTCAAAACTGGTAATATTTTTCTGTACCAAAGAATGCGTCGCTACTGCCGTCACCCTGCCCTCAAAAGTTTTGCCAATATAAGCATCCACTCTAATAATTACCACCTGACCAACATGAATCTGAGAAATAATAGATTCAGCTACCTGCGCCAGGATTTCGTTGGTCGATACCAAGGAGAGAATTAATGATGATGTGGAAGTCACTGGAGTACCGATCGCCGCAGAAGCTACCAATTCACCAGAACCTGCATATTTACGGGAAACAATCCCCGCAAAGGGAGCGCGAACTACGGTATCCCTGATCTTTCGTTCGACGATCGCCACCGCGTGGCGAGCGGCCGTTACCTGAGATTGAGCGCGGGAGATCGCTGGCGATCGATTACTAGTATTTGCTGTGCTCAGATTTACTTGAGCCATAGATAGGTTGCTGTCAGCCACAACCAACTGCTCTTGCAGATTAAAGCTATCCATATAAGCAACGATTTGCCCTGGTTCTACATAATCACCTGGTGCAACTATAATCTTTTTCAAGACCCCAGACATTTTGGGGCTAACATTGACCAAACCTGCAGGTTGTACTACGCCATTCGCCGAAATCAGGCTTGTCGGTTCGCCGCCCTTGAACTGTGCGATCGGCAGCTGCCGGGGTGCTGTCATCAATTGATAATAGCCAGCACCGACAACAGTAATTGGAATTGTCGCTAGCCAGCCCATTAACCACTTATTCATTTTTAGTCGTTGGCATAGCATTTCTTTGCCGAGTCAATAGCTTTCTGGAAAATCGAGTTGTTACTCGATCATCATCAGTTCAAGATTAGCCGCTAAAATTCATAAAACTCTCTCTCTAAAGACATAGACAAAAGCTTATTAGAAGAATAGAATCATTTGCTACAAATCTTTTTTTATTTATTGACTACAAAAGCGATCTAAAAATTATCTCACAAAGTAATAAATAGATATGTAGCTACTTCACAAGATCCTCACATTCTAATCCGAGTATTTAGTTACAATAATCTTAATGCCACGACAACATGGTCGAAAAAAGTCCTATTATAAGGAGCTAATCATGATGAATACAATTGACATCAACAAATCTGTGCCGCGCGATCGATGGAGTGAATTCTTCGATCTATTTTCTAATGGCAACCGTGGTCGACATATTTCGATCGAAGTGATCAGTTCAGAATTTGGTGATGAGGAGTTGATTAAAAATGCTCCGTTGATGGCCTTGGTTTACGATCGCCCAGGCAAGGGGGACAATTTAGCGATTGAAGTGGGCAAAGATGAAGTCAACTATGCTCACACCGTTGATTCACCCACTGAAGTTTTGACCAGGCAGAATGCCGATGGGTTGATGATGGCCATCCAAATTGCTGATGCAGCTGGGACAAAAACATTGATTAAACTCCAAGCTGATTGAGACTTAGTAACAGCGTTTAAATGATTTTTGCCCAAACAAGTAATCAGGATTGCCATCTATGAAAACTAATGCATACGCCGCCCAAAATGCCACAGATCCACTAGCACCATTGACCATTCAACGTCGCGATGTGGGCAAGAATGATGTCCAAATCGATATTCTCTACTGCGGCGTATGCCATTCAGACTTGCATACCATTCGTAGTGAATGGCAGGGTACTACTTACCCTTGCGTCCCTGGTCACGAGATCGTCGGACGGGTCGTGCAGGTTGGCAAAGATGTCAACAAATTTAAGGAAGGCGATACCGTTGGGGTTGGTTGCATGGTCGATGCCTGCCTCACTTGTGCCAACTGCAAGGAAGATCTAGAGCAATTCTGCACAGTTGGCACAATATTTACCTACAACTCTCCTGATAAACACCTCGGCGGCATGACTTTCGGCGGATATTCCGAGAGCATCGTCGTAGATAAAGCATTTGTGTTGAAAATTCCTAAGCATTTGGATCTCGCCGCCACCGCACCACTACTCTGCGCTGGCATCACTACTTATTCTCCCTTGCGCCACCACAAAGTGAGCAAAGGACAAAAAGTTGGCGTTGTGGGACTTGGTGGATTAGGTCACATGGGGGTGAAACTAGCCAAAGCGCTCGGCGCACATGTCGTGGTCTTCACCACATCGTCGAACAAAGTGGAAGATGCGCTGCGGCTCGGAGCAAATGAAGTCGTCAATTCCAAGAATGCTGATGAGATGAAAAAACATCTGAACAGCTTCAATTTTATTCTCGATACTGTATCCGCACCACACGACATCAACGCCTACCTCGTCCTATTAAAACGTGATGGCAACCTTACTCAAGTTGGTGTACCACCAGAACCACTATCTCTGAATGTCGGTAGCCTAATTTATGGTCGGCGTAGTCTCAGCGGCTCCCTGATTGGTGGCATCAAAGAAACTCAGGAAATGCTAGATTTTTGCGGTAAGCATAACATCACGGCGGACATCGAACTCATTCCTATTCAGCAGATAAATGAAGCTTACGATCGATTGGTAAAAAGTGATGTAAAATACCGCTTTGTAATTGATATGGCATCGTTGCAACAGGCTCTATAAAGAGTGCGAATTATCCAAATTCAACATGAATAATGAAGCACGCAGCTTGGCAATTGCAAATACTCAATTGGCGATAAAAGTGGCGATAAATCTAGTGGAAATAAATGATCAATATTTTATTAAAAATCAAGACAAATACTTTTAAAAAAGAGTATTTTGAAAAATATTTTCCTCACGAAAACCTCACAACTTTAGCTTAGGATGAAATGAATGGACTCACTCAAGAACAAGTTCTATAAATTTAGTAAATTGGCCAAAAAACCATGAGCACTGCAATTGACAACTTCACAAGTCAACTTCATGACAATTTAGAAGCGGTTGAAGATCGGGCGAAATCGCTCAATAAGAGTATCAAATCTGCCACTAAAAAAAATCAAGCTGAGATTGAGTCGAAACTCGATGAAGCCAAAGCCAGTTTAGCCGCGAAGAAACAAGAATTCGATGAGTACCGAGCCAAGCTCAAAACTCAATTTGAGGACAAAGAATCTGAGGTAAAGTCTAGCATCGATGAGTGGAAAGCAAATCGCGAAGTTCAGAAGCTCGAACACCGAGCAGAAAAAGCTGAGGACTATGCAGCTACATCCGTCTACTTGGCAATGGCAATGATGGAAGAAGCAGAAGAGGCAACCTTAATGGCCATTTGCAGCCGGATGGATGCCGAAGCTGCTGTGAAAAATCCTAAAAAATAGTAGAGCAGCGATTGGGTAGGCTACCCAAATATTCACTTTACAATCGAGGACATCAAAACATGGCATTTACACATACAATCGTCGCGCATTTTCCCTCCCATACCGAAGCCGAAACAGTGGTACGAGAGCTGCAACAACAAGGCTTCGATATGCAAAAACTATCGATCGTCGGTAAAGACTACCAGACATCCGAGCACGTGCGCGGATTTCTATCCTGGCAGGATACCGCCAAAGCCGGAGCCGCTGGTGGTGGTTACTGGGGTAGCTTTGTCGGTGGTTTGTTTGGGATTTTAGCTGGTGCTGGCGTAATTTTTATTCCTGGTATGGCTCCGCTCGTCATTGCTGGCCCAATTACTGGTGTATTGGCGGGATGGTTGGAAGGAACGATAGTTGGTGGTACTGGTGCGGCGGCGATCGGCGGACTAGCTGGTGCTTTAGGTGGGTTGGGTATTCCCAAAAACGAGGTACTCAAGTACGAAACCAAAATCCAAGCAGGTGAGTTCATCATCTTGGTAACAGGGACAAATGAAGATGTCGCTCAGGCGAAGCAGATGCTCGACAAAATTAGTCATGGTGTCAGCCTGTCGGTAGCAGCATAGGAAATGAAGGGGCAATTCCACATCCCGCACGATTGAAATCGTCGTTAGTGTTGCAAAACCCATCTACGCGGATTGGCATCCCAGTCCGCGTAGGCGGACTTTGCAACATGAGCGGCGGTTTCAACCGCTGAGTTATCTAATAGTCGAGGATTTTCTACTCAATTAATGGGAGAACTATGATGTCAAAAGAGAAGAAAGGCAACAAGGAAGCCAAAAAACCGAAAGCACCACCAGATGAAACGAAGAAGCAAAAGAAAGACTCCAAGCGGTATGACAGCAAGCCATGAAACTCTCTAACCAACGTTCCGACACAGATCTACGGCGGCAGATAACGACTCTCGCCGCTGTGCTGGGGAGTATTGCAATTAATACCTTATCCAACGTCTTGCCGCTCAATGGGGTTAGCGTTGGCGAGCTTTCTAATACTCTATTTTCATCCGTCCAGATTATTCCGGCTAACTATGCGTTTGCAATTTGGGGGCTGATTTATATCGGTCTGATTGCCTTTGGTATTTATCAACTCCAACCCAGTCAGCGAGAAAATCCTCGGTTACAGCACAGTGGATATCTCCTCGCGATCGCGTGTATCTCTCAATGCGCCTGGATCTACCTTTTTCTCGATCGACTATTCCCATTATCCAATCTCGCCATGTTGGGAATTTTGGCACCACTAATTGTGATGTATCAACGCCTGGAGATTCGACAGGAGCGCGTTTCGCGGCAAGAGCGCTGGTTTATTCATCTGCCGATTTCGATCTATCTCGGCTGGATTAGCGTTGCCACGATCGTGAATGTAGCAATTGGGTTATACAGCCTCAAGTGGGATGGCTGGGGAATTGCGCCTAGTGTGTGGACTGTTGTGATGATGGCGATCGCCAGCATAATTGCGGCGGTGATTAGTATTCAACGCCGTGACACTGCTTATGTACTGGTAATTGTCTGGGCATTGGTGGCGATCGCGATTCGACAAGCAAACATACCATTAATTGCGATGACTGGCTGGGGACTAGCGATCGCTTTGACGATACTAAATCTCGCTAATGAACTTAAGCCTCGCTCAAAAACCACAACTGATAACTAACAACATGATAAACACGTCTGAGCGGCTCCGCCAAGGAGAATTACAAATTTGAATACGTATAGTGTTTGAGGAAGAAAATATTATTCTCCTTTAGCCATTGGGGAGGCAAATATACATACTAAATTATTTTATGCAGACACTAAACCGCATTTTCAATTCATCCCAGCCACCGCAAACGAGATCTAGCTCATCTGGAGATTCATTCAATGCACTGATCGATATCGCTCAAAAAGATGTGGATGGAGTTCTGAAGTTATTCGACACGACGTTAGCAGGACTAACTAAGACCGAAGCCCAGCGACGGTTGGCGAAATCGGGGCTAAATGAAATCGCCCGCGAAAAACCGATGAAGTGGTATTTTCAACTGCTAAAAACGGTAACAAATCCCCTCTCCCTATTACTAATAGTCCTCGCGATTGTTTCACTATTAACCGGAAGTCCGATAGCCGCCTTGATCATTACGATCATGGTGATTTTTGGTGGGTTATTGCGCTTTTCCCAAGAATTTCAGTCGAATAAAGCCGCCGAAAAGCTACGGGCGATGGTGAGCATTACAGCAGCAGTGAGTCGCCAGAGTGAAACTAAAGCTACTGTATCAAAAGAGCAACAAGGCATCACTGGCACAGAAATTGCAGTGAAGCTGCTCGTGCCTGGAGATATCGTTTTTCTATCAGCCGGAAATATGATTCCCGCCGATCTTCGGCTAATTGTGGCAAAAGATTTATTTCTAGGGCAATCTACCCTTACCGGCGAATCTCTCCCCACCGAAAAACACGTAGATCTCATCGATAAGCAGGAGAGAAATCCCCTGGAGCTAGTCAATCTTTGCTTTATGGGTACCACGGTAGTTAGTGGTTCTGGCACTGCTGTGGTGGCTGAAACTGGCAGTCATACTTATCTCGCATCTTTAGCAAAAACGATCGGTGGTACCAGGGTTCGTACCAGTTTTGACAAAGCTGTGAATAGCGTCACGACGCTGCTATTGCGGTTTATGCTGATTATGGCTCCCCTCGTATTCCTGATTAATGGAGTGGTCAAACATAATTGGGTGGAAGCATTTACCTTTGGTTTATCGGTAGCGGTGGGATTGGCTCCTGAAATGTTGCCTGTAATTGTCACGGCAAATTTGGCAAAAGGAGCGATCGCCATGTCCGAGAAAAAGGTAATTGTCAAAAACATTGATGCAATTCAAGATTTTGGCTCGATGAATATTCTCTGCACTGATAAAACAGGTACCCTCACCCAAGACAAAATCGTTTTGCAAAGGCATTTGGATCCTTATGGAAAGGAAAGTTTGGATGTGCTTAAATATGCTTATCTCAATAGTTTTTACCAGACTGGATTAAAGAACTTATTGGATGTTGCGGTATTAGAGCGTAAACAAGAAA
>CAXTSZ010000037.1:0-35079 GCA_964247125.1 uncultured bacterium | reverse complement strand
ACATAAGAAACCAAAGAACCAATAAATACTTGAGCGATCGCCTCCGGGTCAGTAAAGCCCAGCTCCGGGTGCCGATAAAAGTAATCGGCCACTAACTGCCGGCCTTGCTGGATCACAGTACGACTATAGAGTTTAGCCAAATTAGGAAAACGCGACGACTCGGCTAAAATGAGTCGCAGCAATGCCACATATTCATCATCCACAATATTGTTTAAGTAAGCTTCCGCAAACTGCCGCAACAACACTTCTGGTTCACCTTGCAGCGTTGCCATATGAAACGCTTCCTGAAACCGCCGAATCGTCATCCGTTCCATTAGTGCCTTAAATAGTCCTTCTTTATCTTGAAAATGACTGTAGATAGTCTGCTTCGACACCCCCGCCTCGGCGGCAACTCGATCCATACTGGTGCCGGCATAGCCCGATCGCAGAAACATCCGCACCGCCCCTTGCAAGATCGCTTCTTGCTTGGGCGTATAGGTCGGCATATCGGTGCGATGAATTAAAGATATTTCGAGAGCAACATTCTGGTTAGGCATATGCCAATTATCTATCAACAGGGAGAAATTCGACTGTGGCGATGAGCCGGACGTTAACTTTTCGGGTAGTTGATTTTATCATACTAGACAGTCTAGTATGATAAAGGAAATGATTCGATCGCACAACACTGCGCAGGATAACTGGCATGACTCAAACTGTTTCTTCTCCAGAATCGCCGGATGCAACTCAGCCCAGCGCTGATTTTGAAGTAACGGACTTACTATCAGTCCCATCAGTTGCTGATCCAGAGGTGATGGTGGAATCGGGGGAGCCATTAAACAAACCCAAACGCCATTTTAATCCGCGCCTGCTATTGCCGATCGCAGCTATCCTCGCTGCCGGCTATTTTGGGTGGCAGTATTTTGCGCCCAAACCAGTGGCCAAGTTCATTCAAGTTAGTGGCCGCATTGAAGCCGATGAAACCGATATTGGAGCCAAAACAGGTGGCCGGATCGCGAAGATTTTGGTGCGGGAAGGCGATCCGGTGCAAGTTGGACAGGTGGTCGCTGAAATTGAGGATCTGGAAGTGAACGAACAACTCAAAGGCGCGGCGGCACAGGTCAATATGATGCAACAGGAAGCCGCCCAAGCCAAGCTGGATGTAGCGGTGGCTGAGAGTCGGATTCAAGAAGCAACGGCCAATTTACAGCAATCCAAAGGAGATTCCCGTGGGCGGGTAGACCAAGCCAATTCGATCGTCGCTGTCGCTCAAGCCCAACTCGTGCAAGCCCAAGCCCAAGTAGGCGAAGCGCAGGCTCAGATTAGACAGGCCAAAGCCGAATGGCAATTGGCCCAAAAAGATCGCGATCGCTATAGTCAACTGGTGCGGGAAGGAGCTGTCAATCGTCAACTGTTCGACCAAGCGCAGACCAAAGCCGACACCGCCCAAGCTCAATTGGATAGTAAACAGGCCGGTTTAGCCGTCCGCCTGGCGGCAGTGAAAACAGCGGCAGACCAGTTTACGGCGGCGCAAGGGAGTCTGACTCAAAACCAATCTACGCAGCTGAACCCCGCGATTCGAAGCAGCCAACTAGCGGCCTATCAACAGCAAAAACAACAATCCTATGCCAAGCTCGCTGCCGCTCAAGCCCGGGTGCAAAGTGCCATCGCCAATCAGCAACAGATTCAAAAGCGTCTCGATTCCTTTAAAGTCACATCCCCTTTAGCTGGTGTCGTGCAATCGCGGACGCTGGAACCGGGAGCCGTTGTTGCTACTGGCAAAACCCTGCTGACAGTAATCGATCCGAAAGCAGTGTATTTACGCGCCTATGTGCCAGAAGGCGATTTAAGCAAAATTCATATCGGTCAAACAGCGCGGATTTTGTTGGATACGGACAATAAGCAACCTTTGCTAGCGAAAATTAGGGCGATCGATCCCAAAGCTTCCTTCACCCCCGAAAATATTTACTTCAAAAAAGATCGGGTGCGCCAGGTCTTTGGCATCAAGATAGCGATCGAGCAAGATCGCGACTATGCTAAACCAGGTATGCCAGCAGAAGCTGAAATTGATCTGAAATAGGGCTATAAATGTGATCAGTACAGGTGCCAGCGAAACTACGTCAACGAACCAGCGATCATCACTGGCTCCGATCATTCAGGTGGCCGGACTAAAAAAACAATATGGCAAGTTATTAGCGGTCAAAGGCATTAACTTTGCGGTCTATCCCGGCGAAATTTTTGGTTTGATTGGGCCGGATGGTGCGGGGAAAACTAGCACCTTTCATATTCTGGGGGGCGTGATGGAAGCCTCCGCCGGCACCATTGATGTATTGGGAAAGAAACCGCGCAACGCCCGCCTGCACGTTGGTTACTTGACTCAGCAGTTTTCTTTGTATATGGATCTCAGCATTGACGAAAATCTGCGCTACACTGCTGGGCTGCGCCGAGTATCGGAGGCTGATTTTCAGCACCGGCGCCAGAAATATTTGGCACTCATGGGACTAGAGAAAATTGGTGACAGGCTAGCTGGTCAACTTTCTGGCGGGATGAAGCAAAAATTGGCATTGTGTTGTGCACTGATTCCCCAGCCGCAAATTTTACTATTGGACGAACCAACAACAGGCGTCGATCCGGTGTCGCGGCGCGAGTTTTGGGATGTGCTGGCGGCTTTGGCGAATACGGGAATGACGATCGTGGTGGCTACGCCGTATCTCGATGAAGCCGAACGCTGCAATCGGATGGCGCTGATGTATGAAGGACAAATTCAGGAAATTGGCACCTTACCGCAATTGCGCGCTAACTTAGGACTACAAAGATTAGAAATCCGCACCAAAAATATTGCGGCGGCTGAACTGGCTCTGTTGCCGCTGGTGAATTTTGACCTCACTGGTATTGCCGATGTCCAAACCTTTGGCGATCGACTAGATATTTTAGTGGCCGATCCCCAGTTCGCCACCGCCCAAGTCCAGACCGCGCTCGCCCATTTCGAGATTGATAGTATCCAGACCAGTGAGGCCACCCTCGAAAATGTCTTTGTGACCCGTCTGCGCCAGCAGGGTTCTGATCCACCGTTTATTCCTTTGCCCGGTTTAGTGGGCAAGACTGCTGTTCGCTACTCCACGGCAGCGGCTGCACCAAGAACGATCGCTATTGGTGCCCGTCATCTCCACAAAACTTTTGGTAACTTTCGGGCGGTGAAAGGGGTGAATTTGGACATTCACTACGGTGAAATTTACGGTTTACTGGGTGCGAACGGAGCCGGGAAAACTACCACTATCAAAATGTTGTGCGGCTTATTGCCAGCCAGTAGCGGCGAGCTATCCCTAGCCGGACAAACCCAGAATTTACGTAGTGGTGATCTGCGGCGACAGCTTGGTTATATGAGCCAAAAGTTTACTCTGTATGACGATTTGAGCGTGGTGGAAAATCTGGAATTCTATTGTGGTATCTATGAAGTCCCGACCCGGCTCCGTCAGCAAAAAATTGATTGGGTGTTAGAAATTTGCGGACTGGTGGGTCAAGAAAAAATGCTAACCGGACGGCTACCGGGTGGTTGGAAGCAGCGCGTGGCCTTTGGGGCTTCCGTGATGCACGAACCCAAAATTTTGTTTTTAGATGAGCCAACTTCTGGGGTTGATCCCTTAGCCCGGCGGCAGTTCTGGCGATTGATCGAAGATTTGGCGCAACGTGGTACGGCGGTGTTAGTTACTACCCATTATCTCGAAGAAGCTGAACAGTGCCACCGCATGGGCTTTATGGTGGCGGGCGCAGTGGTGCTGCAAGGCTCACCCAGCGAAATCAAAGCTGCTCAACCCGGTCAACTGATTGAACTACGGGTCGATCGCAATCAGCAAGCTTCTGATATTTTGAAAGCTCATTTAGAGAGCTGGCGAGTGGCGATATTTGGCGACAGGTTACATGTGGTACTCGATCGACCCGACACCGAAATCTCCCATCTCCAAGACGTGCTAGCCACTGCAAAAATTGAAGTTCGATCGATCCGTCCAATCCCCTTCTCGCTTGAAGATGCCTTCATCAGCGTTGTCCAGCGATCGGGTACCGGACATACAGCAGAGTGAAAGTTTTGTGACTTTCAAAAATAGCGGCAAGGAAAATCAGCTTATAATAAAGTAAGGAATTATTACTTTCTGACAACAGGAGATTAAAGGTGCTGGCCAAACTAACCGCCAAGAATCAGCTTACTTTACCCAAAAGTATTACCAACGAGATCGAGCCAACTGAGTACTTCGATGTGAAAGTTCAAGATGGGCAAATCATCCTTTCTCCGGTTAAGATTCGCCGAACTGATGCCGTCAGAGCGAAATTAGCCGCGTTAGGTGTGACAGAACAAGATGTAATTGATGCAGTAGATTGGTCGCGACAGGCTCCTCGCGAACTGCCATGACGCAGATGATCCGAGTTGTGATCGACACAAATATTGTGCTGTCCGCACTAGTGTTTAGTGGTGGCAGAGTGGGGATATTTCGTCAGCTTTGGCAGAACAGCCAGTTTACGCCGATCGTTTCCAAAGCAACGATCACAGAGCTAATTCGGGTGCTGGCTTATCCCAAATTCAAACTCACACCGATCGAGCGCGAAGATTTGTTAGCAGATTATTTACCTTTTTGTGAAACGATCCAAACACCGATCGAACTACCAGAAATTCCATCCTGCCGCGATCCCTATGACCAGCCATTTCTGGATCTGGCGATGTTTGGACAAGCAGACTATTTGGTCACAGGTGATCAAGATCTATTAATTCTGGCGGGTAGTTGTAAATTTCCGATCGTCACCGCCGCAGAGTTTTTGACGGTCTTACCTAGTTGATCAAATTGTCGGGTTCCTTTCGCGCAGATCTCACACCATCATGTCTCGCATTCTTTCTCAATGCATCAAAGAACTAGCTCAATTCCGGCGCGATCGCCTGACCCTCGCCCTGGCCTTTGTACTGCCGTTCCTGAGCTTGTTAATCTTTGGCTTTGCCATTCGCTTAGAAGCCCAAGATATTCCCTTGGTGGTGCAAGACTTCGATCGCAGCAACTTAAGTCAACGCTATACCGAACAGCTATTTGCTACCAATCAGTTTACACCAGTGGTTTGGCTAGGCGCTGCCGAGCAGGCCCTAGATCGGGGAATTGCCAAGGCTGTCGTGATTGTGCCGCCGGATTTTAGCCGGCAGGTGGCCGCCGAGAAGCCCACTGAAGTACAGGTTTTGGTCGATGGCACCGATGCCAATAATGCCCGAGTTATTAAAAACAGTATTAAAGCCACGACCCAATCTTTTTTGCAAGCCGAAAAATTGATTCCCGCTACCATTCCGATCACTACTCATACCCGGTTATGGTTCAATCCGGGGCGACAAGAGTCGCTGTATATTGTGCCAGGAGTTTATGCGGTAGTCCTCTGGATTTTCCCCTCGTTGCTAGCCGCGATCGCCATGGTGCGCGAAAAAGAAAAGGGCACGATCTTGCAAGTCTACGCCTCGGATATGAGCGCCGAAGAATTGATCCTGGGGAAGGTGCTGGCTTATCTCATGGTGGGATTGGGGATGACGATCGGGACGATGGGATTGGGGGCGCTGATTTTTCAACTCCGGTTGGCCGGAGATCCGACGCCTTTACTAATTGGTACACCACTATATTTAGCGACTAGTGTCATGTTTGGCACCATGTTGGGTGCTCGAGCCAGCAATCAGAATGCTGCCGTTCAAGGCGTATCCCTCGTTGGTTTCCTGACGGCCTTGCTGCTCTCGGGGTTTATCTACCCCCTCAGTAATATTCCCTTTCCCCTCTCGCTGGTTTCCAACATTATCCCGGCTCGTTACTTCATTCTAATTACGCGGGATGCTTATGTGCGGGGAGTGGGCTGGCCGGGGGTCTGGTTCAGCGTTCTGATGATTGGCGTGTTGGGATTGCTGTTGTTTAATGTGGCTCGTAAATCTCTGCGCCAAATGCAGTTAGGAGACTAAACTATGATTTTCCAGAAATTCTTGGCCAGCCGCTTTTGGGCACTAGTTCGCAAAGAAATCAACCAGATTTTGCGGAACAAGCAGCTGATAGTTTTATTGATCATTCCGCCCACGCTCCAACTATTGATCTATGGTTTTGCCCTCAACCCCGATGTCCATCACCTAAAGCTAGGCGTGGTAGACTATGCTCGCACCACTGATAGTCGAGAATTGGTCGCGGCTCTCACCGAGAATCGAGTGTTTGATATTGAAGCATCATTGTTTAGCGAGACGGCGTTAGCCAGACAAGTAGAAACTGGCCAGCTCACCGCTGGTATCGTGATTCCGCCGGAGTTTAGCCGGAATTTGGCAGCTGGCAAATCAGCCGATATTCAGGTGGTCATTGATGCCGTAGATGCCAATACTGCCGGAATTGCGGGTGGCTATATCAATCAAATTGTTCGGCAATTTAGCCAGCAGCGTTTAAACCCGAGGGCAATTCAACCCATTAGTACACAAGTTATTTTTCTCTATAACCAAGGGCTAAGCAGCAGTTGGTTCTTTGTCCCGGGCGTGATGGGTTTGGTGCTGACGTTGATTGGTTCGATCGTATCTTCAGTTACCGTCATCCGGGAAAAAGACACAGGTACCCTAGAACAACTATTGATGACTCCCGCTGAACCTTGGGAGATTTTGCTGGCTAAAGTGGTGCCCTTATTTTGCTTATTAATGGGTGATGTCCTGCTGGCACTGACTATTGGTACCGTCATTTTCAATGTGCCGTTTCGCGGTAGCTTTTGGTTGTTTATGGGTTTGTCGGGGCTGTATGTATTTGTCGGAATTGGCGTGGGTATTATGCTGGCCACTGTTTGTCAATCACAGCAACAAGTGGTGTTAACTACTTTCTTTATTAATTTACCAATGGTGCAATTGTCTGGGGCGATCGCTCCGATCGAAACCATGCCCACTTTCTTCCAGACCCTCTCGCTCTTCAATCCGCTGCGTCACTATATTACGATCGTCCGGGGGATTTTGCTCAAGGGTGTGGGACTAGAAGCACTATGGATGCACGCGATCGCTCTGGCTTGCTTTGCGGTAGTTTTGTTGACGATCAGTACTAATCGCTTCCGCAACCAAGTCGGCTAGCCCTGCTCCCCAGCTAGACTCCTGACCAAAAAAGCGATCGATCAACAGTCGATCGATCGCTTTCCTAATTCACCATCCCAATGCCGTCTAATATTCTAGAACGGCGGCATCGACCTCTCGGCTCCAGGCTTGAATACCACCCTTCACATTAGTCCCCACAATACCGGCTTCCTTGAGAATACCGAGAGCCTTCGCGGAACGGCCACCCATTTTGCAATGAACAATTAGTTTCTTGTCCCCCATTGCTGCTTTCACGCGATCAATCCCATCGCCCTGTTCAATATCTGGCAACGGAATCAGCACCGACCCAGGAATCTTGGCAATGTCGTACTCGTTGGGATTGCGAACATCAACTAGCACATAATCTTGAGCAGCACTGTCCATAAGTTGCTTAAGTTCAGTTACAGTCATTTCTGCCAATGCACTCATCTCCGCTGCTTCAGCAGCTTTAGCTTGGGGAATTCCACAGAATTCTTGGTAATCAATCAGCTTTTCAATTGCTGGCCGCTCTGGATCGGGGCGGAGCTTCAGTTCGCGAAAACTCATATCCAAAGCATTATAAAGCATGAGTCGGCCACTCAAAGATCGACCTTGACCCAAAATGATTTTGACAGTTTCGGTAGCCTGAATCACCCCAATAATGCCGCATAAAATACCCAAAACACCTCCCTCAGCACAGGATGGCACCATCCCGGGCGGTGGTGGATCGGGGTAGAGATCGCGATAGTTAGGGGCAGGCATCTCGCTATCGTAGAACCAGTCCTCACCATCTTTCCGTAGTTTTAACCGCTGCTCGGCATTGGCCTGATGCCAAGCCCCGGTACGTTGCCAACCACCTTTGTAGTTAAAGACGGTAGCCTGACCTTCAAAGCGCAGGATTGAGCCATAAACATTAGGCTTACCGAGTAACACGCAGGCATCATTAACCAGATAACGGGTAGGAAAGTTATCAGTGCCGTCCACAATTACATCATAGGGACGCAGGATATCGAGAGCATTGTCGGCACTGAGGGCAGTTTCATACAAATCAACCTGACAATAAGGATTGATTTCTAAAATTCGGCTCTTGGCTGACTCAATTTTGGGCTTGCCCACCCAAGAAGTGCCATGAATAATTTGGCGTTGCAGATTGGAGTGATCGACGATATCGAAATCGACAATCCCAATGCGGCCAATGCCCGCTGCGGCTAAATACAATAGCAAGGGCGAACCTAAACCGCCAGTGCCAACACACAAAACACTTGCAGCTTTGAGGCGTTTTTGGCCATCTAATCCCACCTCTGGCAAAATCAGGTGGCGGGAGTAGCGAGCGTATTCTTCAGGTAATAATTGAACTTGATCCAAATCGGGATTAAGCATATCGGTAAAACTAAAAATGTACAGGGCTGTGCAGCGTTCATCTAAGAGGTGGGGTATCTAGAAACTAGCACTCTGCAAACCGCTGAGTAGACGACAGCTTTGGTCAGAAAACTATGCCATACTCGTCACCCTTACATGGTACCTTGATTTTGAATTTGGAATCTGTCTATCTCGGTACTAAACCTATGACAATTGCTGCTTACGGTTCTTGGAAATCGCCCATTACCAGCGAATTAGTTACAGCTGGGAGTCTGCGGCTAGACAGTATTATCTTGGATGGTGCTGATACCTATTGGCTGGAATCCAGGGCAGCAGAGCAGGGTCGATCGGTAATTATGCGGCGCAACCAACAGGGGCAGATTTCTCAGCTGACCCCCCCGAACCTGAATGTGCGCAACAGAGTGCATGAGTACGGCGGCGCCGCCTATACCATTAGTAACCAAAGTATCTTCTTTTGTCACGATGGTGATCAGTGTATTTATCAACAAAATGCCCAGCAGCCAATGCAACTAGCTTCGCCAGCAGTCGATCTTCCCAAACAGACTAAAGCCCGAAGATATGCTGACTTAATTGTTGATACTCAGCGCCAGCAGCTAATTTGTGTGTATGAAGACCATCGATCGCCTGGTTTGGAAACGATTAATGCGATCGTCAGTATTAGCATCAACAATCCCGCAAACCTACAGGTATTAGTCTCCGGCAGTGATTTTTATGCCAGCCCCCGCCTCAGTCCCGATGGCAACAGCCTGTCTTGGATCAGCTGGGACCATCCCAATATGCCCTGGGATGGCAATACTTTGATGGTGGCCACGTTCCAAGCCGATGGTTCCCTGGCTGTGCCCCAATTTGTGGCTGGCGGATCGAACGAATCTATTTTTCAGCCGCAATGGTCACCAGCCGGAATTTTACACTTCGTCTCCGATCGCACTGGTTGGGGCAATCTCTATCGCTGGCAGCAAGGAAAAGTCACACCTTTATTTCCCGCCTGCGCTGAATTTGGGTTACCCCAGTGGGTATTTGGCCAATCTACCTATGGTTTTGGCAGCGACCAGCAAATTATTTGTACTTATACCCAAGGCGGTATCTGGCATTTGGCCAGCTTAAACACCGCTACTCACAAAATAACCGAAATCGATCAGCCCTACACCGAAATCAGCCAATTGCAAGTAAATGCTGATCGAGCTGTTTTTATGGGAGCTACACCCACTCAGGGCGCGGCGATCGTGGAGTTAGGACTACCAAATCTTCAACTCACCATCTTACAAACAGCCCCAGCAGTGGCGATCGATCCGCGTTACTTTTCTCACCCCCAAGTATTGGCTTTTCCGACGAGCGATGGACAAATTGCTTACGCTTTTTATTACCCCCCTACCAATCCAGATTATCAAGCGCCCGTCACTGAAAAACCGCCATTATTAGTTAAAAGCCACGGGGGCCCAACCGCCGCGACGACCAATCAACTGAGCCTGCGTGTCCAGTATTGGACAAGTCGCGGCTTTGGCTACTTAGATGTCAACTATCGGGGCAGTACCGGCTATGGTCGAGATTATATGCGGCAGCTAGACAACCAGTGGGGCATTTTGGATGTGCAAGACTGCATTGATGGGGCAGAGTACTTAGTAAGCAAGGGCTGGGCGGATGCCGACCGGTTGGCGATTTCCGGCGGGAGTGCTGGTGGCTACACCACTCTTTGTGCCCTAACCTTTCATCGGGTGTTTCAAGCCGGAGCCAGTCACTATGGGGTCAGTGATTTAACGGCTTTGGCACAGGATACCCATAAATTTGAATCCCGTTATCTCGATCGCTTGGTAGCACCCTATCCGCAAGGGTCAGCGATCTATCAAGCCCGGTCGCCCCTGAACTTTCCCGAAAAACTAAGTTGTCCCACCATCTTTTTTCAAGGCTTAGAAGATACGGTGGTGCCGCCTAATCAGGCCACTATGATGGTCGCAGCTCTGCAACAACACGGCGTACCAGTAGCCTATGTGCCCTTTGCCGGCGAACAGCACGGTTTTCGGCAGGCCGAAAACATCAAAAGAGCTTTAGAAGGCGAATTCTACTTTTATGCTCAGATCTTTGGCTTTCCACCCGCCGACTTCATTCAGCCGCTAGTAATTAGCAATTTCCCCTAAGATTTCGGGAATTACCAGTGGCGGAGCAAAGATATCCCCAACTAAAATATAAATCTAGTCCCCCAAGTGCCGGAAGCTTGCGATGAAAGAAATTACTCAAACCCTCAAAAATCAAGCCTGGATATTGGGTACCATGGTCGCGACCATGTGGGCGGTGACGATCGCCGATACGTTTATTTTTAATCATCAGCTCACCACTTTTGGCATTCTGCCCCATAGCTTAGTTGGCTTGCGCGGTATTCTTTTTGCGCCGTTGCTACATGCCAACTTTGCCCACCTCATTTCCAATACCGTCCCCTTCATCATCCTGGGCTGGTTAGTAATGCTCTGGGAAACTAGTGACTTACTAGTCGTAACCGCCATTAGTATGCTGGTGGGCGGCATCGGCACTTGGCTGTTTGGCGGTGCTAATACTGTCCATGTGGGAGCCAGCGGCGTAATTTTTGGCTATCTCGGATATTTACTATGCCGAGGCTACTTCGAGCGTCAGTTTGTTTCGATCATGATGTCTTTGTTTGTCTTTGGTGTATATGGCTCCGTGCTGTTTGGCCTGTTTCCAGGCATGCCCGGAATTTCTTGGCAGGGACACTTGTTTGGGTTCATTGGTGGAGCAATCGCAGCCAAGCTAGCTGCCAAGATGTAGTTATTGGCACATAATGTTGGTGTTTGGCTGAACAGAATCAGACAAAAGTCGGATTCAATTTGTCCCTGGTTCCGTCAGAATGATGCTTAGTTTGCTACAAGCAACACCGAACAATCTACCAAAAACTCTGTCGCCAGCCATGTCTATGCATCCTTTTGAACCGGAAGAAGAAGATTTACTTAGTCAGCTAGAACAAGATGAGGTCTATGCAGAGGAAACTTTTGGTAGTAGATTAAAACTTTTCTATGAGCAATTCAGCACTGGGACAAGAGCGTTATTAAGTGATTCTTTGTTTCGAGAAGTTGCCGAAAATGGAGTGATTTACCGCTTGGAAATCTGGTGTCCTAACGAAATTGTCTATCGCAGGCTGGCTCAGAAGAACCACAAGATATCTAACGAAATGCGCTGGATCTGGCCAGAGACAATGCGTCAATTTTCTTTTCTCATCGAAGAATTACCCCTAACTGTCAGGACATTCTCCTTCAGAAAATAATAAGAAAGCCGGAGATCGATGTCTCCAGCTTTTTTGTAGTGTTAATCAATTCAAAATTCACATAGCTACTAGAGACAATAAAGGGTCAGGAATAGTTGGAACTGGAGCCGTAAACTCACCAACTAGCACGTACTCTAAGCGCAGTTTGAGCCAAGTAATAAACTGGGGATTAGTAGAAATCACTGCAACACTGGGTTGCGGGCACTTGGCCTTGTGAGCAGCCATCTCTGGAGATTCCAGAAAAGCAGGCTGTTTAACCAGCCAAAAATCAATTTCTTTTTCCTGCTCATGGTAGTTGCGAGTACGTTCCTTAAGTACTTCGGCGAGGGGTTCTTCTTCTAGCAAAAAGTTTTGGCTAGCCAAGATGTAGTGATAGGTCTGCATTTTATGTGGAGGTGTTAGTCGGAATGAACAAATTTTGGATATCTCTTAGGCATAATTTAACAGACTTAGTAATCGATATAAACTACCTTTTCCTAGCCACCATGCATCGAGAGCTTCATTTCGCGGATGGCTCGATCGATCCCCACTAAAACAGCTCGACTGATGATGGAATGGCCAATATTTAATTCTTCCATGCCTAGTAAAATAGCGATCGGATAGACATTGCGGTAAGTTAAACCGTGGCCAGCATTGACCCGCAAGCCCAAGGCCAACGCCTCCGCGCAGCCCGCACTGATTTGATTTAACTCTTTTTGGACAGCAGTAGCACCTTGGGCATTAGCGTAAGAGCCAGTATGAATTTCAATAAATTGGGCTTGGGTGGCTCGGGCAGCCTGAATTTGGGGCGAATCAGCATCAATAAACAAGCTCACCGGGATCTGTGCGGACTGCAAGCGATCGACAATACTCCGCAGCTTCTCTAGCTGACCAGCCACATCTAATCCGCCTTCCGTAGTCACTTCGGCACGGCGTTCTGGCACTAAAGTTACATAATCTGGTCGAATTGTTAAGGCGATCTGAACCATCTCATCAGTAGCCGCCATCTCCAAGTTGAGATGTGTACTCACCGTTTCTCGCAAAATACGAACATCTCGATCTTGAATATGACGACGGTCTTCCCGCAAATGAGCAGTAATTCCATCAGCGCCAGCCAACTCGGCCAAACAAGCAGCTGCCACGGGGTCTGGTTCATTTGTACCGCGTGCTTGTCGAATAGTTGCTACGTGGTCAATATTCACACCAAGAGTGAGCAAAGCAATCTCCTTAAGTATCATTGTAGTGAGTATCTAGTATGCCACGCTCCGCCGATATTGATATTACGTAAAAGTGAGTGGGAACAGAATCAGAAACCAAAAAGTCCTACAATACGTATAATGTCCTTTCGGGTAAAAAACTAAACCATTATATTTAGTGGGGAGTGCGTTTTTTAAGCTATGAATCAGAAAAAACACCAGATCAACTGTAAAAACATCATTTTACTGAGTACTTTCTTGAGTACTACTATTATTTCCAGTAGCGCAGCCTGGGCTGCGACCTTACCCGAAGTAACTGCGCATCAGACGATCGATAGCTCGCTAAATTCGCTAAATATTGATAATACGCTACAAGTTGAACCAGAATCGACAGCTAATTTAGTAGCAGCAAGTACCTTAACTCCAAGTTTACCTGTTGCAAACACCACCCCAAACCAGATTGCTCAAGCCAGTGATGTAGCAGGTAATTGGGCAGAGCCTTTTATTCAAGTACTGGTACAAAAAGGGATCATTGCTGGCTACAGCGATGGCACTTTTCGCCCCGATAACCCAGTGAGCAGAGCTGAATTTGCCGCCTTGCTAAACAAAGCTTTCGATTTAACTCCTACGCGGGAATCAGTCGCATTTCCAGATGTTCCCCAAAATTTCTGGGCTGCTGCCGCCATCGACAAAGCCTATCGGGCAGGTTTCTTATCGGGTTATCCCAATAAAACCTTTGGTCCTACTCAAAGCATTGAAAGAATTGAGTCGTTGGTATCGATCGCTAACGGCAACAAGTTCCAAACTGAAGGCACCGCTCCTAATATTGATGAACTGTTTACAGATGCGGCGCAAGTGCCCAGCTATGGTCGCGATGCCTTAATTGCTGCTGCTCAGAAATGTTTGGCTGTTAGTGTTTCTTATCCTAATGGCAAAACTTTTAACCCCAGTGGTGCCACCACGCGGGCGGATGCTGCTGCCTTGATTCACCAAGCGTTGGTTGCTTCGGGTAAACTGCCGGCTCTTCCTGGTGATAGTCCAGCTCAACAATATATTGTGAACTGTGCCGCTGCTGCACCGATCGCCAAAATCACTGAGCAAGATGTCTTAAACCGGACTGCGGTTGGTGGCGCGCTACCCAGCATCACCACGGCGGCTGTGCGGAAGCCATTGAATGCACCTGTCAGTGGCATCACTACTCCCAGCGGCTTCGGCGCTAATTGGGGTGATGTATTTGTTGCTGCTGGCTACCAGGAAAAAGCCTTTTCAGCTCCAGATGTCAATACTTTTGGTTTAGCTGCTGGTTTTGGGATTGGCGACAGCCGCGACCTGGTTGGTTTGGAAACTTCTTACAGCACTAGCAGTAATCCTGGTGTTACGACCTTTACAGGTCTGGGTCTGCTAGATCGCGGTGGTGTGAACTTCAAATTGCACAAACAATTTGGCGATAATTTCTCCGTTGCGGCTGGCTGGGAGAATGCCATTAAAACTGGTTCAGTTGCGGCCTTTAACAAGGACACTTTTTATGGAGTCATCACTGGTGTCTTACCCGTTGGTGATGCCAATAATTTCACCGCTTCAGTAGGTATTGGCAACGGCCGCTTCCGTCAACTTACCGATATCATTCTTGACCGAGGTACAACCAGTATCTTTGGCAGCTTGGGCTTCCGGGTCTCCGAAAATATTGGCTTAGTCGCAGATTACAATGGCCGTAATTTCAGCTTGGGCTTACCTCTAACCCTGCAATTGAGCGATAACATTGGCTTGCAAGTCACTCCGGCGCTTTTAGACGTTGCTGGAGATAAGGTTGGGTTTGAAGAAACTCGTTTTGGTGTTAGCGGTGGCTTAGGCATCCGCTTCTAGAGCTTAAAAATAGCTCTGCCACAGTGGCAGAGCTATTTGCTTTCAATTTTTTGTCCTTGTTCAATATTTTGGTTTGTCATGAAAATTAAAAATATTTTGGTAGTAGCTAGTTTAGCAACCGCCATTCTGCCTCTTTCACCAGTTTTCGCAGTACCTCTTCCCAACTTAATCGATAGTTTTGGTAATGCACCCCAAGGCAGTGATACTGTCGGTGGTGTATCGGGTAGCGGTGCGAGAACTAGTCCCGGTAGTGCTGCTAGTTTTGCCCCAGAAATTCAGTCGAAGGTCAATGCCGTTGGCGCAACGCTCTCCGCAGCTAGCTTGGGTGGCAGTCAATCGGTGGGCGGTAATACCGTCAATGTCGAGCCAGAAGCAGCCAAGGTTGCTTTTGATGTAATCAGTTCCCCAGCTGGTGCCGATACCCCGGCTGTCGCTGGTCTCGTGGCCGCTTTGGGTGGTGGTGAACCGGCTCAGCAGCTCGCTCGCTCGATGCAGGGTCTGCGCGGTGGTGATGGTGCGATCAACCCCGTTGTCCTTACTGGCGCAGTATCTTCTTACAACAGCTACCTGAAGACACTAATTGATAGCAGTAAAGCAACTGAAAAGCCCACCACTGAGCTAAATAACGTTGTGCAGAGCTTCCCTGCTGGTCAAAGAGCAGCGCAGGTTGTCTTGGGCAAGTTAGTAGAAGCCGCTCGCTAATTTTTTTAGCTAGCTAGAGATTTTAATAAGGGGACAAAGCCCATGGCTTTGTCCCTTTTGCTTGGTTCGATCGATATGAGCATCACAACCGATGAGTTTTTTCAATTTTAGACGCCGCCCTGACTACCAAGTAAATATTTTGCCCACCGAGTGGTTGGTAGCTTGGGGAGAAGTGGTCGATAGCGATCGGCTACGTCAACCAGAAGTAGTCTGGCGGGATGGGGCATTTGCGATCGTTATTGCCAAAAATTGGGTGATTAGCCCCAGCGATCGCGTAGTGATAGTTGGCGATCTCTGGTTAAGTAATCGGAGAGAGCTATTGACGAAGCTGGATCATCAGGGTGAAATAAGCGATCTGGAGATAGTAGCGCAGTTGTGGGAACAGTGGGGTCTAAAAACACTGGATCTACTACAAGGAATGTGGTGTTTGGCCGTGTGGGAAAAAGTTACCCAACAGCTGTTCATAATACGCGATCCAGTGGGAGCTAGAACGCTCTATTACACCATCAGCGGTACGAACCAGTGGATTGCGCCCTGTTTAAGTGCTCTAAATTCTTATCGATCGAACAATCTAGATTTGATCGCCCTCCGCGACTATTTAACTTGTTCTTTTGTCCCTGGCGATCGAACGCTGTGGCAAGATGTGCGGGAATTGCGGCCAGGTGGCATACAGCAGTTTCCAGGCCGGCAGCTCAGTACTTACTGGCAACTACAGGAGCAGGTCACTAACCAGGCATCTTTAGAGTGGCATGGCGGTGAATTGCGATCGCTCCTAGAGCAGGTCGTGGTCGAGTATTTACCAACGGCAGCGCCGGTGGGAATATTTTTATCTGGTGGTCTAGATTCCAGCTGTATCACGGCTTTGGCGGCGCAGTTACACAACGAGACAGTCCATACTTATTCCATTCACTTCGGGACGGAATGTGCCAATGAATTGGAATTTTCCGGGCTAGTAGCGCATCACTGCCAGACGCAGCACCATATTTTAGAAATTACTTGGCAAGAAATGTGGGAGCAGTTACCACAAACAATGGCTTATTTAGATGATCCGATCGGCGATCCGCTGACGGTGCCTAATTTATTGGTAGGTCAGCTGGCCAGTCGCGACGTGCAAGTGACACTCAACGGTGAGGGTGGCGATCCTTGTTTTGGTGGTCCCAAGAATCAGCCGATGTTAATTAATAGTTTGTATGGAGGCGTGGCCAACCACGATGCATTACAGGCTTATTTGGTGTCTTTCCAACGATGTGCAGCGGATTTGCCTCAGTTACTCCAACCCGGAATTTGGCAACAAATGCAGCAACCTTCCGTGTTTGAGGCCGATTTGAATTCAGAGATGAGTTATCTGAATCGGTTGATGGCGCTCAATATTAAGTTTAAGGGTGCCGATCAGATTTTGACGAAGGTGAATAATCTCACACAAGCGGCTGGTTTGCACGGTCGATCGCCGTTGTTCGATCGGCGGATTGTGGAAATGAGTATGGCGATTCCGCCAGAATATAAGCTCTCGGGGGTACAAGAGAAAGCCGTATTGAAGCAGGCGGTGGCCGATCTGTTACCAACAGCAATTATCGATCGACCGAAAAGTGGCATGATGGTGCCCGTACAGCTGGGTTTTCGGAAATATTGGCAACGGCAAGCCCGATCTTTGTTGCTCGATCGGCGAGCCATGATTGCGCCCTACATTAATCAGGATGTAGTGAAAGAATGGTTGAATTTTCGGGGTGATGTGTGGGGACGTTACGGAGTAAAGCTGTGGTTGTTGGTGAGTTTGGAAATGTGGTTACAAGTGAATTCTGTGCGTAGCAAGTAGAACTGTTCAACTCTCAGCTAACTTTTCGCTCAATCACATGAGTACAGCTCACCCATTCGCCTTGCTCATTATAACTACGAATTAACCGTTGACGTTCATTGTCAGCCACTAACCACCCCGCTTCGACAAAAAACGGAGCGTGCCGTTGGATCTTTACAGGCACGTTACTAGAGCCACCATCGGGTAATAGTAGCATCTCTCTGAGCTTGTCCTTGAAGCACAGTTTATTTTCAAAAATCGTAGCGGTAGTCGCAATGGTGCGATCGCCCCACGATAGCTTTTGCTCCAGGCGATCACCAAAGGTGCCAGCGGAGCTATCACCAACAATCCGGCTGATTTCCAAACTAGTAGTAGCCAGCTCAGGATTTCTTAAGTCAGCATAGGCGGTCACGGCTTGTCCTTGCCAGGTGCCAATCAGTTGGTCGACGGTCAATGCTGGACGTTCTAGAGTATCAGTTCCACTCCGAAATTCTCGAATTAGCACTAGATTAATAAAATTGTGATCCGTATCAAACAACTGGACGCATCGCCAGCGGCGATTTTCACTTACAAAACCATATTCTGCCCCAAATTCTGTCACCGGCGCCAACTGAATGGTGCCCTTAGAAAAAGCACCAGTGTCAAAAAAGATATTCTGTCTGCCGATCGATCGGTATTGTTGCTCGTAGTCAGAAACAGCTGGTTGATCATAACCAGCAGCGCCATAACGACGAATCCGAAAGCGCACTAGTCGATTCTCATCGGTTCCGACCAGACTCAAGATCGAAGAAGTGGAACGCAGCAGTTCACCGTTGGGGGCAAAGTCAGTAAAAGATCCCGACCATTCTCCCAGATTTTTGAGGAAGTTTTCCCAGTTACTGTTCATAATTAGTTAGAGGTTGCTCAGTTTAGCCAAAATTTTCTAGTAAATAGAAATCTGCATCAGATTCATCAATACCAATTAAGTCATCATGCTTGACAAGACCTAGCTCCCGGCTTTCTTGAATGGCTCTTTGTAAAATCTGCATTATTTCCTGAGACGAAAAAGACTCTAGATCTAGATAGCAGCCACTATCTAGCCATCTTAATTCATCTGGATTCAGACTAGCGCGAACCACAGTAGACATCGCCCGCGCCGCTCGTGCCGCCCGGGCCGATTGACAACTACTAACATCCAAGCTATCAATCACCTGACGCGGCATAATACCCACGCCAATAATTGGAATAGTGGTATCAGGAAACCAATGCTCTTCTTGCCGCAAACGATGGATTAGCTGTACCCCAAGAGCAGAGCCATCATGTAAAGCATAAACCTTAAGACGAGGATTACGGCGCAGCATTTCCATCGTCTCCCCAAAAGTACTTTCTGGGTAACCATCAATAGTTATTACCGCACAACTATTTTCAACATTAAATCTGTTGCTAATTAAGAGTTGAGCAATTGCGCGACGATCGCAAACTACCACTCGATCACAGTGATACACCATCATTTTTGGCACAAGAGTAGTCGATAAACTCTCCAATGAAGACTTATCCAAAATCTTGACAGGCTCACCATTCACTTGCATCCATTGATTCAACCATTCTTCAAATTGATCGCGGTTAATCAAACCATTAATGGCAATATTACGCTGCTGACTCTCGCGCTGCCAAGCTAATCCAATTGTCATAATACCGAGGGCAATTACTGTCACCATCCCCAAATATGATTGAGTCACAATACTAATAGGCAAACCAATTAACAATAATACCCCAGCCAATACTTTCAGAGTGGTCAGGTGATTTTTTCGATCGCGACGGTTTAGCTGACGAGAGATACTCCCACGGCCTACGACCCAAACTATCATCAGAATATATAGACTCAACAGTATGGGGAAAAGTACATCGAGAGGGAGCTGAAGAAAGCTCGCACCAGAAAAGCTAAAGACTAGAATGGCTAGTGGCCCCAAACCAATATATCGAATTAAATTTCGCGTCAGATCGACCGGATGCTGACGGGATTGTAGCTTCTTGTTCAGCAAATAGTAGAGCTGGCGAGGAGTAAAAAACAATGTTTTTTTAGCTGATATATCATCTAGTAACTGGGCAAAAAATAAATCAGTAAATCTGATTACTGGCGGCATTGTTTCTGGCTCAAAAACAAATTGATGCTGACAGCTTTGACATTTTCCGATATTGGCTGTTCGCGCCGGGAGATGATTATCGGTACCACAGTTAATACATTTCATAGTAAATAGTATCGATAGCTTTGCTTGCACCAGAGATGATCGAGCATGCGCCTTATTGTACCCTAAACTTCACTTAGCTCTAAACTGGAGAAATACCCACGTTACCCAAAACTTTCCGCCGCGTAGTAACCCGCCCCAGATCCATAGTCATCAACAATTATGAGGTCACTACCCGCCTCGTCACCTAACTCCTGGCTATGGCTGATAGCACGCTGTAGAATCTGAATGAGCTGCTGCGGCGAAAAAGATTCTAAATCTAGATAGCAACCAATATCTAGCCAAGCGGCATCTTCTGGATCCAGAGTGGTGCGCACCGCAGTGGGCAAATCTTGAGCAGCACGCGCCGCTCTACTCGATTGCCGCAGACTGGGATCTACATTATTCATAATTTGACGGGGCATAATACCAACATCAATAATGGGGATACTAGGATCAGGAAACCAATGATTTTCCTGACGTAAACAATGGAGCATCTGGACACCAGCAGGTGAGCAGTCATGCAGCGCATAGACTCTCAGATGGGGATTACGACGCAGCATGGCCATCGTGGTATCAAAGATGCTCTGGGGATAGCCATCAATAGTTAAGACCGCGCAGTTGTTTTCAAAGTGAAAGTTATTGCTAATTAAGAGTTGCGCAATTTCGACACTATTGCACACTACCACCCGATCGAAGCTGTAAGCGGCAACTTCTGGGTTGGGAGCTGCTGGTAAGCTGACCGTTTGAGGTGCCGGTAGAATTTTCTCCGGTTGACCATTCACACTCGCCCATTGATTCAGCCAAATATCAAATTGACCGCGATCGATCAAAAACTCGTCAAAAATCTCTCCCTGCTGACGTTGCTGAATGAAACTTAGCGCGGCCGCCCCCGAACCTAACACAATCGCACCAAAGATCCCTAGTAATGTTTGGGCAATAATACTAGCTGGCAAACCGACGAGTAGTAGCACACCTGCCAATATCTTCAAGATTTTGATATTGTCTTGGCGAGCACTACGATTGACTTGGCGTGAAACACTTTTGTTAGCAGCGCTCCAGATCAAAATAGCGGCGTATGTCATCAACACAATCGGCGTAACCACTCCAAAGGAGATTCTGAAAAATCCCGAAATCCAAAAACTCATAAAAGCCGCAGGGAGCAGACCGCCGAAAATTACCACCAGACTGCCGACTAAACCACCTTTACTAGATCGCGATCGCAATCGCTTATCTAGCAAATAATGAAGCTGGCGCGGCGTAAAAAACAACGTGTTGTTGGCGGAGAGATCCAGTAGGAGCTTGGCAAAAAAAGGATCAGTTAACTTCGTTGCTGTCGGCATAGCCGTTGGCTCAAAAACAAACCGATGGTTACAACTCTGGCACCGCCCCATATTAGCTGTGCGATCCTTCAAGTTATTATCGGTGCTACAGCTAATACATTTCATAAGGTGTCGATGTCGATCGAATGGTGGCTCTATTATATTTCAAATCTGAGCAACTATTGCTATCACTATACTCTCCGACCTGGCTCAAAATCTGAGCCCACAAAAAACATCAGCTGTGGAACTGATGTTGATGAAGTCTATTCCAGCAGCCGATTTCTCTGCATAGAACCAGATAGCAACACTTGCTATCTGGTTCTCGGAGATTTTAGAAGCGGAAATTAGCACCCAGCGTAAACGCGGTAGAGCTACCATTGTTGCTATTGAACGGAATACCCAGATTGCCACTAATCGCAAACTCTCTGCTGACATTGAAATCAGCACCCACCTGGGCGAAGCCTTCTGTTTGAGTTAAACCACCACCAGAGGCAATGGCGATACCAGCCCCAACAAAGGGGGTAATTGGTGATCTACGGCCTAAATCCCAGTCGTAGGTAAGGCTGGAACCGAAGACAGTACCGCCAGAAGGGAAGGTTACAAAGGGCCGGACAGACAAATTATCAGCGATTCCGAGCTTGCCGCCAATCCCAAAAACACTATTACCGTTGCCAAAGGTGACAGTCGGACCGATTTGGTTAAATCCTCTACCCCCAGCTTGAGCGACACTGGACATTTGGGTAACTGCCGCAGCAGTGGTGGCGATCGTCATCACAGTCGCCAGTAAAAATCTTTTCATGGTTGGTTTACTCCCAATTTTGCGTTTCACGATACTACATAGTAGCACGCACTTGTCAAGCTTCTTGTTAGGCTTTGACATGATACACATTGTGACCAGGAGGTTACAATAAATGTTCCCCACATCACTTCTTTTTTTAACCAAAAAATAATCTTAATTAGCGCCAAAAGCTTGATGCTGAGACAAAATGGCATAGTCTTCGCGGGATCTGATCAGTCGATGGCGATCGCCATCTAATAAAATTTCGGCAGGGCGGGGTCTGTGCAAAAAGTGGGAGGACATGGCATAACCGTAAGCGCCAACATCTAGAATCGATACAATGTCGTCAATCTGGAGGCGGGGCAAGAGACAATTGCGCCCCAGATAATCGCGGGAATAAGTAGTATTGCCACAAACATCGGTAGTGAATAACTCATCCTCTGCACCCCAGCTAACTATTTGGCGGTAGCCCCCATGTACCGACGGCACCGATAGATTAGCGACCGTCGTATCTACTCCAATAATTTGTTTTTGTCCTTGCCACTTGGTCGAAACTACTCGCGCCAAAAGTACAGCACACCCGGCAATGGCAGCTCGACCAGGCTCCACCGCCAGCTGAATGGGAGCAGACGATGATCGCTGATCGGCCAAAACCGCTAGCCGATCGCTCAACACTTGGCCAAACTCCGGCCAGTCAAAAGCCAAACCATCTGGCTGATAAGGATAACCAAAGCCCCCACCAAAATCTAGATATGACCAGTCTGGTAGTTGAGTAGCCAGAGATAACAGGATGTCGATCGCATCCGTAAAAGCTTTGGTGGCATTGGTGCCAGTTCCTCGGTAAAAATGGAGACCATCCAAAGTCAGTCCAGTCGCTTGCGTGATGGCGATCGCTTGGCGAAATTCATCGGGATGTACTCCAATGCGACTATGGCCAGTTAAGGCGGGGAAATTCAACCTTAGTCCAACCTGTGGTTTGACGTAATCGGCACAATAGAGATCGCCAAGTAACTGTAACTGGCTCAAACTATCAAGATTGATCGTGCGAATGCCCCAGGTCAAAATTTGGCGCATCTCGGCACGATTGAGATTACTACCGCTGTAGACAATGCCATCAGGTGTAAACCCAGCCTGCAACCCCAAGTAAATATCCCCCGGCGTGTTGGCATGTAGGCCCCAGCCTTGTTCTCGAAAAATTTGCAGGAGAGCAATATTGCCATTAGTGACGCTGGCAAAGTGGAAATGGGTGTGGGGATAGGGAATGGATTTAGTAATGTGGTCGATGGTGGCTAAGAGTCGATCGCGTTGATAGACATACAGTGGTGATTCATAAGTGGTGACGAGCGCTTCAGCCGTATCGATCGAAAATGGTAATGAATTTTTGGTAGTTAGCACGGCTGATTCCGTCATGGTGTTTGGCTAGTTGGAGAATATTTTAGCGATCGCGAGTTCTGGAGTTAATAGCTTTCCACAGTGGCGGTGGCCACCAGAAAGGATGATGCCAACTGGGTGGAGCAGACGGTGCCCGCAGAACCTGCGTGCGCCAGCGCTCCCACATAATAATTAACCACAAAATCTCCCCCATCCGCCGACCTTGAAACGCACCGCCGAGCTGACCACTCACCAATCGGGCGGCCAGATCCGGCTGCCAACAACCCGCTTGCTTCAGCACCTGCGGATTCAGCCAAGTGCCGAGATCTGACCATAATCCTGACACCAACCAAGGAGTAAGCGGTACGCCCATGCCCCGTTTAGTGCGCCAGACAATTTCAGCAGGCAGCAGATCCTCCACCGCTTTTTTGAGAATATATTTCTCGCAGGCGCCTTGCAAATGCAGCGTGCCCGCTATCCCAAATGTCCATTCGGCCAGGGGCAAATGGCAAAAGATCGATCGCACGTGCAAACCATGCCAACTAGCCAAGTTAGTCGCACGGGGCTGGATATTCTGGGCACCTTTGAGCATCAAACTAGCTCGGCGCAAACGATGCAGTAAATCATTCGTCTGGTCTGGAGCTAAAGCTGGATTAATCCAATCAGCGGGATCTGGCAGCTGGGCAACTATCTGGGGCTGAAACACCTGAGCAGCATAGCCAGACAAGCGATGAAAAGTTTGCAAATATTGCCGCGTAAAATCGGCATCACCGCCATAGATACTGGCGGCAATCAATGGTTTATTTGTCCAGCCCCCAAACAGCTGATCGCCACCTTCACCATTAAAAATTACCGATACTTCAGTGCTGGCGGCTTGGCACAATAAATATAGTGGTACCGTCACCCCATCGCCAAAAGGGATATCTAGAGCTTGAGCAGTGGCATCGATCGATCTTTTCACCAGTTGGGGATGGATGGGGATTTTCCGCAAGGGGATATGCAGATGGGTAGCGACCTGCTCGGCATAGGGTTGCTCAGAGATACCATATTCACCAAAATCCAAAGTGTAGGCCAGGACTTTGACACCGTTTCTGACGAGTAATGCCGCTGCGATCGAAGAATCCAAACCGCCGGATAGCAATACCCCGACGGGTTCATCAGGCAGATCTCGAATTTGATCCTGAATGGCCGATTGCAATAAATTTTGGAGTTGAGCGATCGCCACCTCTTCATCAGTAATCTGGGCGGGGACTTGTGGCCAGTGATACTGACTGATGGTCACCGCTGGTTGCTCTACCGCAGACCATTGCAATTCTTGTCCAGCGGAGAGGGAATGAATACCCTCGATCGGAGTCAGCGGATTGGGCACATAAGAAAAACAGCTATATCCCAAGAGGGCCGAGTGATTTACCACAGGCTGAGTTAGTAGCGGCAACAACAAACGCAAATGAGAAGCAAAGTAAATCGTGGTATCCAGCTGCGTCCAATACAATGGCGTACAACCAAATGGTTCTCGCCCCAAAATCAGACCTCGTTCTTGCTGCCTTGCCCAAACATCTAAAGCTAGACCAGAAGCTGACAGACCAATCGGGTTTTCACTAATAGGCTGAACGGCGACCGTTTTGAGGCCAGTAGACATTGCTAACAACTGTACCGATTGATCTGACTCACCCCAATAGCCGACTAATTGCTGGCATGAAATTATGACACCACTATAAATTTCTCGCCCCATTTACTTCACGTCGAATGGGGCCTGCTGGAGCAACCGCTCGCCCGTTTTTAGTTGTACTTGCCAAGTGCCACTAGCGGCATCCAACGGCAGCTGATAACGACACTGCGTATTCCAGACCGGAGTAGTGATATTTTTGGTCTCGAAACGACTGCTATGAGCGGCTTGGCCAGATGGATTCAACCAGTTGCAGTTGAGATCCAACTTTTCACCCACGGGGGCGTCACTAAGTGTCACTCGATAGGCCACTTCAGTACCTTTGCTGACTACTTTTAAATTCTCGCCTTGGTCTTGAACTAGCGTCAGGCGATCACTACTAACACTCACTTTGGCAACAGTCTGTGCTTTGTTTTGTAGAAATAGTAAAGAGCCAATTACCAACATGGAGCCGACGACAGCACCAGCGATCGCCATTCTAATAGTATGTTGACGTTGCTTCACTAAAGCCTCTTTGCGGCTGATCTGCATCATCGCATCATCCAACAACTCTGGCGGGAGGTTGAGTTCTAGCAGAATCTTTTGCACTTCAGTGCGATCGAGTTCTTCTTGGTGACGGTTAGCCAATCGCTCGACTTCACCGACGACCTGGGTAAGTTGCTGAGTGGTTAAGCGTTTTTCCATGACACATCACTTGGCTAGTCTACATTCCCATTATAGATGGCACTGCTTGATCCCACCAATGCACCGGATTTGCTAGACTGAGAAGTGCCCCGGATGCTGACTTTTTTGCAGGTTAACTCAATGACAATTTCCCTCGATCACAAAACTCTGCTCCGCTCTCAAGAATTACCCAACCTGCAATATCAGGCTAATTCTGTCCATTTTGATGAAACCTGGCGAGCGCCGTTAGCAACTTTATTGGGCTTGGGTCGATCGGCTGGTGCCGATTTAGTAGAATTCTTTCTAGAGAAAGTCAATTACATTAGCTGCATGGCCGAGGATGACACCATCACCAGCGTTAGCCCTCGGCTATCAACTGGGGCAGGAGTGCGCGTATTTGTGGGCAAGGCTGATTGCTATGTCAGCACCAACGATTTATCTTTCAAGGGTTTAAAGCTAGCACTAGAGAAAGCGCTGGGCATCATGGGTTTGCATCTACCAACCCCCCAAGCCTACATTCCCGAAATTAATTTAGAGTGGCTGCGGGACTACGCCGCCAAAGGCCAGAAAGAAGGCTGGATCAATTCCTGTAGTCCTATGCGGGAGATTGGTGATGTATTGCTCGCTGCCAACGCCCAGTTGCAAAAAGAAGCCAGTCATACGCAGTCCCGCAAGGCTGTTTACTTTCGCGATTGGCAAGAGATGTTGGTGGCCGCTAGTGATGGTACCTTTGCGCGGGATATTCGCCTCACCCAATCGGTCGGCTATAACTTGCTGTGTGCCGATGGCACTCATCGATCGAGTATTGGCCAGCGCGTGGGGAATACTAGTGACCCGCAGTTTTTGCTGAACTGGAAATACGATGAAACGGCAGCGGATGTAGCCGAGTCGGCAGGTAAGATGCTGTATGCCGACTATGTGGAATCGGGCAGCTATCCGATCATTATGGCCAACAAGTTTGGTGGCGTGATTTTCCACGAAGCCTGTGGTCATTTATTAGAAACAACCCAAATTGAGAAGCAAACTACACCATTTTTAGACAAGAAAGGCGAAAAAATTGCCCATGAAAGTCTGACAGCTTGGGATGAGGGTTTATCGGGTCAGGAGTTTGGTTCGATCGAGGTGGATGATGAAGGGATGCCAGTACAGCGGACATTGCTGATTGAGCAGGGAATCTTGAAGAATTTCATCTCCGATCGCGCCGGCTCAGTGCGGACTGGTCATCCCCGGACGGGCAGCGGTCGTCGGCAGGGTTTCAACTATGCAGCAGCCAGCCGGATGCGGAATACTTATATTGCACCCGGTGACCACAGCCTGGATGATTTATTCGCCTCGGTAGATAAGGGCATTTATTGCAAGAAAATGGGTGGCGGCAGCGTCGGGGCGACTGGGGAGTTTAATTTCTCGGTAGATGAGGCTTATTTGGTGGAGAATGGCCAAGTCACGAAGCCATTGAAGGGTGCAACTTTGATCGGGGAAGCCAAGGAGATTATGAATAAGATCTCCATGTGTTCTCAGGATCTCGGCTTGGCGGCGGGTTTTTGTGGTTCAGTCAGCGGCAGTATCTATGTGACAGTAGGACAGCCCCACATTAAAGTTGATGAAATTACTGTAGGTGGCAGATAGGGATTTGGCGGCACTCCAACCACTAGCCGGATCGATCGCACCATTGACAGCTTTGGCACCGATGCAAGACGTGACCGATGTTTGCTTTATGAATGCGATCGCTAACTATGGCTGTCCAGACTACTTTTTTACCGAGTATTTTCGAGTCCACGAGACTTCTCGCCTTGAGAAAAATATCCTCCGCTCCATCACCGAAAACACCACTAATCGCCCAGTGTTTGCCCAGATGATTGGCGAAAGTATTCCCGATCTCGTGCGCACAGCACGGTTATTAAGTCACTACCCAGTAGCTGGTATTGATCTAAATATGGGCTGCCCCGCCCCCCGCATTTATCGAAAAAATGTAGGGGGTGGGTTATTGCGCGACCCCGATAAAATCGATCGCATTTTAGGAGAATTGCGATCGACAGTAGCTGGTCGGCTAACAGTGAAAATGCGGATTGGTTTTGAGGATACCGCCCACTTCGATCGAGTACTGAATTTGATCGATAAACATGCGATCGATCTGCTCAGCTTGCACGGTCGCACCGTGCAAGAAATGTATCATGGTGCCGTGCATTATGATTTGATTGCGCAGGCGGTGCAAAAATTACGCTGTCCAGTCTTGGCCAATGGGAATATCAGTTCGGCCTCTACTGCTCTGACAGTACTATCCCAAACACAAGCAGCCGGTATCATGATCGGCCGCGCTGCCATCCGCAATCCATGGATTTTCAAGCAAATTCGTGAAGCCTTGGCCGGACTGCCCATTTCGATCGTGACCCTAGAGCAGGTACGGGAATATATCGATCGGCTATATCAAATGCAGGTAGAGAAATCAGTGCCCGAGAAGGCGCGCTTGAGCCATCTAAAAATGTATCTCAATTACATCGGCCAAGGTGTCGATGCAGCGGGGACATTCTTACGCGATATGCGGAAAGCTCAAACTGAGGCAGAATTGTTTGGAGTATGCGATCGAGATTTACTGAGTGATCCGGATCAAACATTTGCGGCCGAGCCATATCTAGGACTATTTGCCCGTCCTAGAGCTGAATCTTAGCAACGAAATACCATGTGGAAAAGGGTAAAATAAATAATATTAAGCTGTCAAATATTTCTTCGCCCTTATGAATGTGCATAGCCAGACCCAACCGCCCAGGCTAGTAGCGATCGCCAATCCGCAAAATAGCCAAGCGCCAGAAAATGAAAAAATTCTATGCCCTCATTGCCAGCGAACGGCGACTAACGGCATTAGTTGCAAAGGAATTTGTGTAGCTGACAATGACTATTAATCATTATTCTAACGATCACTACAAATTATCCAACTCCAGTCAAGCCAGCCTGTAACTTACCCAGCGTACCAATCAACGATTCCACCTGCTCCGTCGCTCTAAACACCCCTAACCCCCGTACCGTCACCTTGCCTGGTCCATAAACAAACCGCGCCTTCATATTATCCGGCAAGTTTGCCGCCATCAAATTCCAAGCTGGTTCTGCCATCGGCGTTTCCAGCACGACATGCTGTTTCCCATCCAGCTTAATGCGACTAAAGCCCAACTGCTTGGCAATCTGCTTCAGCGCCATAATCCGAAACAGCTGTTGCGCCGCCTTTGGAATCTCGCCGTAGCGATCGATCCACTCCGCCGCAATCCCGGCTAGCTCCGCATGACTACTGGCTGCTGCCACCGATCGATAGGCACTAATCTTCTGATCCAGATCGGGAATATAGTCCGCTGGAATCAAGGCCGTTACAGCCAAATCAATCTGGGTATCATCTACCTGCGGAATCTCCTGACCGCGAATCTCTTGAATTGCTGTTTGCAACATTTCCATATAGAGGTCAAAACCAATCACTTCCATCTGACCAGATTGCTCCGCGCCCAACAGGTTGCCTACGCCTCGAATCTCCATATCCCGCGTGGCTAACTGATAGCCCGAGCCCAACTGGGCAAACTCCTGAATCGCCCGCAGCCGCTGCCGCGCCTGATCGGTAAGGCTTTGTTCCTTCGGATAAAACAACCAAGCGTGTGCTTGAATCCCGGCTCGTCCCACCCGCCCCCGCAACTGATACAACTGGGACAATCCAAAGCGCTGGGCATCTTCAATCAAGATCGTATTCACCCGAGGAATATCCAACCCCGATTCGACGATCGTCGTACAGAGCAGTAAATCGGCCTCACCAGAACTAAAAGCCAGCATGGTCGCTTCTAGCTGCGATTCATCCATCTGACCGTGGGCGATCGCAATCCGACAACTGGGCACTAATTCCCGCAATTTGTCGGCAGTATCCTCAATACCCATCACCTTAGGCACCACATAGAAGACCTGACCGCCCCGTTCTAGCTCTTGCCGGATGGCTGTGCCGATCGCATCCGTTTGATAAGGGGACAGATGAGTTTGAATTGGGCGGCGGGAGGGTGGTGGGGTCGTGATTAAACTCATTTCTCGCACCCCAGATAGCGACATGTAGAGCGTGCGCGGAATCGGGGTGGCCGATAGGGTCAAGACATCGACCTGGCTTTTAATGGTTTTGATTTTCTCCTTTTGATTCACCCCAAACCGTTGCTCTTCGTCAATTACTAATAGTCCCAAGTTACGGGGCTTGATATCTTTACTCAACACCTGATGGGTGCCCACCACTACGTCTAGTTCACCCGTCGCTAGCCGCCGCAGAATATCTTTACGTTCTTCGGCGGTCCGAAAACGGTTCAGCAGCCCCACATTCACCGGATAGGGCGCAAATCTTTCTTTGAGGGTGTGATAGTGCTGTTGGGTCAAAATTGTCGTGGGAGCCAAGAGAATCACTTGCTTTTGAGCGGTAGTAACCGCCTTGAAAATTGCCCGAATGGCCACCTCGGTTTTACCGAACCCCACATCCCCACAGATCAGCCGATCCATCGGTCGATCGCTCTCCATATCCCGTTTTACATCCTGCACAGCCTTCAGTTGGTCGGGGGTGGGTTGATAGCGAAAAGAGTCTTCTAATTCCTGTTGCCAAGGCGAATCGATCGGATAGGCAAAACCCTGACTATCAGAGCGTTCAGCATAAAGCTTCAGCAGGTCGAAAGCTAGCTTTTTAATCGATTTCTGCACCTTAGCTTTAGTTTTAGCCCAAGCTTGACCAGACATTTTGTTTAGTTCTGGCAACTTCTGGTCGGTATGCCGAAACCGGGATAGCACCCCTAGTTGATCCGCCGCGACCCGTAGAATACCATCAGCGTACTTAATAGTTAAATAATCGCGACTGTCATCATCGATCGATACATTCTCCAGACCTACAAAGCGTCCTAAGCCGTAGTGACGGTGAATGACAAAGTCCCCCGCCTGCATTTTGTTGGGATCAACTTTCTTCGATACGGCCTGCCGCCTTTTACGGACGTAGTTATAGCTCACCAAAGACTGCTGACCAAAGAACTCTCGATCGGTCAACAGTAATACTCGAAAAGTCGGCAACAAGAACCCTTCCAGCTCGGCCATTCCCGAGTATTTGACAGCGACGGTGACATGTTGAGTTTGCAGCTTGTCGGTAGCACCAAAGTCGCGGGGATTAGGCACAAATTGGGTCAAGCAGTCATGTTCTTGCAGCAACGAGGCCGATCGGGAAGGCTGTGCTGAGACAATCCAAGTGGAATATTGCTGTTGATGTTGGCGCAGGATTTCGGCTAACTTCGCAAACTGGTGGGGCAAGGCCGGGACTGGCCGACTGGATAAGTTGAGACCTTCGCCCTCCACCGCAATTTCACTCAGCCGTAGATATTGAAACCGCTCCCGCAGTATATCGATCGATGCCAGCAGCGGAAATTGATAAGTAGCACTATGCGATAAACACCGCTCCAAATCATCCACCGCCATCAATGTATTAACTGGCAAATAATCGGCCAGACTGCAACCTAGTGCGGTAGATGCAAAAGCACCCCAGCCAGTGGGAGTCAAGAGGAGGTGATCGATCGCATCCAAAGAGCGCTGGCTGGCCGGATCAAATTCCCGCATTTTTTCTAGCTCATCGCCAAACCATTCCAGGCGCACCGGCAACTCGGCCGCCACTGGAAAGATATCGATAATGTCACCGCGCCGACTCCATTGACCTTCGGTTTCGACCAAAGATACTCGTTCGTAGCCCATCGTTGCTAACTGCACACTGACCATCTCTACTTCCAATTCATGCTTAAGACGGAGTTCCAAAGCAGTACTTTGAAACTGACTGGGGTCTGGTAAGTGAGCCGCCAAAGCCCGCACAGTGGAGACGATCGCCACCGGCTGGTCGGCAGTACTCAGCGCCGTCAGAGTTTGCATCTGACCCCAAACCGTTTCTGCTTCAGGATGAGCCAAGTCGGCAGAATCTGACACCGGATAGAAATAGACCTGCGGCCAGTTCATGATCTCTAGTTGAGCCGTCCAGCGGCTAGCTTCTTCGATTGTGGAGGCAATTACCCATAAATGCTGCTGATTAGCTTGCGCCAGAGTCGAGGCTACTAACCCCCGGGGCAGCCGTGCGGCTCCCGTCAAATGCAGGTACCCTTGCTGTTGAAGTTTTCCCGCCAGTTCGTAGGTGAGCTGGGATGAAGTGAGAGTGCGGATTAGAGCGGAAAAAGACATATCCCAAGAGTGACAGCACGGTTCGCTACTATAGTAGAGGAAACCAAGCCATTCCGGCCAAAATTCATACCTTGTTTAAGCTGAATTAAAGATTATGATGGTGTCAGCTTGTTCGCACAGCATTTTAGTCTAAGAATCGAACAGTTATTATTTTTTCATTTACCATTCCTATGTCCCCTGTTGGCGAGTTATCGATAGTCTTAATTCTGATCTTTGTAAATGGCTTGTTTGTAATGTCAGAAATGGCCATTATCTCGGCGCGGAAAGTAAGGCTGCAACACTTAGTTAACCAAGGTAATAAGAGAGCACGCATTGCCCTAGAACTAGCTAATAATCCCAGCAGCTTTTTACCCACCGTCCAAGTGGGAATTACTTTAATGGTTATTTTGTCTGGAGCGCGGGGTGAAAGTGCCATTAGCAGGCTATTGGCACCAATCTTGGCAGCGGTACCGAGTTTACAACATTATGCTGAACCGATTGCTTCGGTAGTAGCGATCGCCATTGTCACTTACCTGACTATTGTAATTGGCGAATTAGTACCCAAACAACTCGCCCTCAACAGCCCGGAACGGCTATCAGTCTTAGTGGCCAAGCCGCTGAACTTACTGGGCTGGCTAGGTAGCCCAGTAAGTCATGTTTTGAGCATGTCGACTAATTTCATTGTCAAACTCTTGGGCATCCGACCTTCTACCGAGCCAGATGTCACGGAAGAAGAAATTAGAGTGATGATCGGTCAAGGTACCGAAGCGGGCATGTTCGAGGAAGTCGAACAAGACATGATGGAACGGGTGATGGGTTTGGGCGATCGCAAGGTAGGCATGATGATGACTCCCCGCCCAGATATTGTGTGGTTAGATATCGAAGATCCCTGGCCAGCCAACTGTGACAAAATTGTAGCCAGCCAGTATTCGCGATTTCCGGTCTGTAAAGAAGTTTTAGATAACGTGGTGGGAGTCATTCATGTCGCCGATATGCTGAGTCAGTCATTGCTTGGCCAACAAATCAACCTCACTGTTTCGCTCATCCAGCCCTTACTGGTGCCAGAAAGTACCAAAGGATTAAAGGTATTGGAGCAGTTCAAAGAAACTGGCACCCACATTGGCATGGTGGTCGATGAATACGGTGTCATTCAGGGCTTAGTGACGCTCAATGACCTCCTCGAAGAAATTGTGGGCAACATTCAAGATGTAGAGCAACCGGAGCCGCCCCAGGCTGTCCAACGCGAGGATGGATCATGGTTGCTAGATGGGATGCTGCCGATCGATGAGTTTTTAGAATTATTTGAACTAGCCGAAGAATCGATCGAACAACGGGGCAGCTACAATACGCTGGGCGGCTTTATTATTATGCAACTAGGCAAAATCCCGCAAGAGACCGATCATTTTGAGTGGGATCATCTCAAGTTTGAAGTGATGGACATGGATGGCAACCGGGTCGATAAAGTGATGGTCAGCAATTTGTAGCATCCGCAATATTCCGGGCTTCTCTGCTACGATATAGGGCAACGTTGCCCATTTTGTATTATGTCCAGCGACGAACAACTCAGTCTTTTTCAGTCTTTTGGTGTGCCAACTAGTCAGCCCAAGGAAACGAAACTCGATCCAGCAGTAGGTTTCGATCAAATTCCGACCAGCGCTGGAGTGCCGATTGCTACCGGCACTTACCAAAATTTAGAGCAACTAGCCACTCATTGCAGCATCTGTCAGCGCTGTGGATTGGGGAAAACCCGTCTCCATGCCGTTGTTGGTCGCGGTGCCAGTCAGGCACCAATTATGATTGTTGGTGAAGGTCCTGGGCAAAATGAAGATGAACAGGGATTACCTTTTGTCGGCAGATCGGGGCAGTTATTGGAAAAAATCCTGGCATCAGTGGATTTTTCTACCGAGCAAAATGTTTATATTTGCAATGTGGTGCGCTGTCGTCCCCCCGATAATCGGGTTCCAACCCCCGAAGAAATTGCAGCCTGCAAGCCTTACTTACTAGAGCAAATTCGATTGGTTAATCCTTCGGTGATTTTGCTGACCGGAGCCACGGCGCTCAAGGCCGTGACGGGTAGTAAGGCTAGTATTACCAAAGTGCGGGGCGAGTGGCTGGAGTGGGAAGGTCGGTTATGTATGCCCATTTTCCACCCGGCTTATCTGCTCCGCAATTCCTCTAAAGAAGAGGGCGCACCTAAGTGGTTGACGTGGCAAGATATGAAGAAGGTACGCGCCAAAATCAAAGAGTTGCAAGAAACCAGCTTTAACGATCGAGATGAGCCGACGCTGACAACCTAAAACACTTAACGGCATAAAAGCTGGCACCGATCGATTTTTCTGGTACCACAATGATCGCCTGCTTAAGGTTCTGGTGCTCCAGCTTATCCAGGGCGATGAACATCAGTGCCAGACTTTTACCAGAGGCGAGAGGCGATTTGATTAGAAGATATTGTTCGCCGCGCTTTTGGTAGGCGCGTTCTTGCATTGGGCGCATTCCCAGGGCGTTGGGGCGGGTGGAGGTGCCATCTTGGGCGTAGGTGACAGAAACAGCGGGAATAGCGAGGGGGTTGCTCATGGGTGGGAATTTCTAATTCTGTTGCTGAAGTTTCTTTCTACTCAGGCACTAAATCGAAATAATCACAGTGTTTTGGGCGTATTACTGAAAAGTCTAGACGATCGAGTGTATAAACGCGAGTGATCGTCATTCTCTCAGCGATGGCAACGATCGCTGCATCTGTAAAATCAAGCTCGTTATCAGCATATTTTTCCAAAAGTTGGTGTACCCGAATCAAATCCTCTGGAGTCACAGATTCAACTTGAACGGCATCAGGTGTCATGCTAGCCATAAATTGACGCATGGCTTGATGTCCCAATCTTGAAGCAACTAAAACAGATTTCAGGTAAGACGACTACAGGTAGCACTAACCGCTCATTCGTGCGCTGGGCAACAGCAAGTACCCGCTGATGGTTACGTTCGCGAAGCGTCCCGGAGGGAATCGCTCTGATCTGTTAAAGCAAACAAAAAACTGGTATCAAGTATTGCAGTCACGACCGATCCCCTGGTCTGATGCTCCAGCCATAAATCAGATCGATTTCATTGCGGAGAATTTCCTCGTCAGAGTCTGAAATATCAGTTTGTCCAGATTGCCCTAAACCTGCAACGCTTAATAGAAAATTTTGCTGAGGAGGCTCTGAGTTCTGAGGCTGGACTGTTTTATAGCGTATTCAACAAAACTGCAGAACTTCATCAGGTAGGGCATTGAGTGCCTCAATCAAATTTTGCCGTTCTACAGTTGTTTTAGACATGACTAGAATCCCAATGTATAGTGTAACGTCTTCGTTATTTGGTACCTTTAGGTGCGCGGTTGACAGACTTTTTGGATGATACTGGGTGGCTGATCATTTTAGTATAAAGCTCAAACAGCTTTTCCAGCCGTTCGGTGTCGTTTTTGAAGCGGCGATCGATGTAGATCCGATCGATCACCTCGTCATTTCGATCGTGTGCTTCACGCAAATCTTTAGGCATTTTATCGGGGGCATAAAGATCGGCGATCGTGCTAGTTGAATGGGCTTCGACCTTATTTAACGTCAGTTCGGGATAAGGTTGGAAGCAAAAAAGGGGCAAAACAAGTAGTCTGGAGGTACCAACCAACCAATTCAACCTGGAT
>CAXTSZ010000036.1:0-35562 GCA_964247125.1 uncultured bacterium | reverse complement strand
GCATTAAGGATAATGAGGATCAGGATAGTGGAAGATTGGCACAACGAATTGGTGGTCATCCAGCGCAGTGTTTTCAGTATCTCGATCTGACACCATTAGCTGAATCGCTGCATCCTCTAGATATACATCATTTGACTGAAGTTGTTACTCTGCGGGCATGTTTCGACAATAACAAATACCCTTCGATCGTTAAAGCTATTGAGATGTTTCGTGCCTTAGATGTACATCCTTCTTCTTCATTAAAAATGCTGGGATATTTCGCTGTAATTGAGAGTTTACTGAGTCATAAACCAAATTCGAGTGATTCTGCTGATTCCATTGCTCGACAACTCAAGAGAAATCTCCCTCTTTTAAACAACAGAATGATCGCTGTTGACACTCAACGTTCTCTAGGTTTCAATGAATTTGGAAATACCAAAATTGATAACGTGATTTCCAGATTGTATGACTATCGAAGTGCAATTGCCCATGGTGGTGATGAATCGTCCGCAATTAAAGCTTTAACCGTTATACATCAAGGTTGGAACCTGACAGAGATATTGTGGGCTGAACGATTTTTACGTCGCATAGTCAAAAGGGTTATTGTCCAGTCTATGCGTGAACCCCAGCTTGTTGTAGATCTTAAAGGTTGATATTTATAAAATTTTAGAGCCAGTAGGGTAAACATTGCCTAGGATGTTCATTTTGGTAGGATTTTCCCATTTTTTTTCATGCACTTTTTCTGTTGCTGTTAACGAAATGCCTTTGACAAATAGACTCACATATTTTGCATGAACTTTGACCCACTGAAAAGGCATAGAATGAACATGCTAGGCATTCCCAACCATCTGGATTTCATACATTTTACTAGCCATAAATATTGGTATTCGACTACTTAACTATATCGACTATTATCGATCGCTACTACTCCTGAAAGCTAACAAAACTTGTCCATTAGACACCATTTATCCCCGCGTACAATAAACAGCCTCGATCGTCATTTCCATCTTCATCGCTTCCAGGATCGCTAACTTATCTCCTGACTTCACCACATCCCCTGGCTTCACTAAAACTTGCCAGACATTTGCAGTTAAATGCGCTGTAATCGAGTCTTGTCAAACAGCGTCGATCGAGGGGTTTCATTGCAAGACAGAAAATATTATGTCGATCGATTTCAATAATTAGGCGGACGAGATTTAGTCTAACTAATCGCGCTACAAAATAGCCCCAGTGCGGATCGTTTTGATCGCCAACCAAAACCCTAAGCCAGACCAAATACCACCTTCAGCGCCCGATCGATCTCCACCAAAACCTCCGCTTCCAGTTCCCCTCTAAGCGCCACCAACCGCAGTCGCCGATCGATGGGTCGAGTTTGCAAACAATCCGCAATCGACACCTTACTCAAGCCATTTAGCACCGAAGGCTCCACCCGCACATTTGTCTTAATCTTCCCTTTCTTCGCCGTCCACTCCGTCAGCGGCACTACCTGAATCACAGGTACCCGCTCATTGTAAATATCATTCGTTACCACTACACAAGGTCGCACCTTACCCGTTTCTGAACCCCTCGTTGGCTCCAGATCGACATCAATTACCCAGCCCCTCCGAATATCGCTCATTCTGGCCAATCTGCCCCAGCGATCGCTGTCAGCTCTTGCAGTTCGCCATCCTCTCCATAAACTTCAGCATATAGATCAGCCGATCGCTCCAGTTCCTGTCGTTCCATCTCTTGCTGTAACCGATTCAAAGCCAAACGCACCACAGAACTCTTATCTTTAAAGCCCAAATCCTTAAACTGCGCCAGAAAATCTATTTGCGATCGTTCTAAAGTAACCTTTGTGGGCACCATAGTAATTATTATAAGACCATATTATATGCTCCTATTTTAAGGTCGCATCACAACCATGTCAAGTTACAACACATCATCAATCCCTAACAGCCCAAACTCTCTCTGGTTTCCACACCCGTCTTGGAATTAGTCCCTGCTGCTGTTTCACAGAGTAGCTTCACCTGCGCTCGATCGATAATGGCATTGGTAAAATCAGCGCCAGTAATTTTGGTGCCATAAAATCGCGATCTGGTCATGATTGCTTCTACCAAGATGGCATCAGTCAAATCGGCCTGATCCAGAGTTACTTGATCGAGTAAAGCCCCGGTGAGGTTAGCGCCATGCAAGTTAGCTTCGAGTAAGACACCCTTCGTGAAAATGGCATTGGTCAAATCCGCTTTGCTAAAGTTGACACCGCGCATTTCCGCTGCTAAAAAAACCCCGCCCACCAATTTATTCCCAGCAAAATCTCGATTCTTTAGATCGATGTGGCTGTAGTTTTGCAGTGCCGCCGTTGCTGGGGCAGTGGCCAAGATCAGCAACAAAAATAATCCAGCTAAGATTTTCCCGAGATTCTGCCATAAAGTCATAGGTCAATCCAAAATCTCGAACGAAGTAACATTAAAGACTTTGCCAATCATCGCGATCGTCATCACGTCAGCATTAATGGTGCCCGAGGCTTTGACATTCAGCCCCACTTGGCGCAGATCCTGAGGACAATCTAGCAACTCGTAAGTAGTCCCGTCCGTCGCGACTAGAGCCCAGGTGCCCATCCCAATATCTTTCTTATCAATTACACCAGTTATTACTGTCATTAAGCCTGTACCTCAGATTTTATTGCAAACCGCGCTAACCCAAAACAGAGCAAGGCGTTGATCACCAAAAATGCTCTAGCGAACATGCTATCACCCATCATCCACACCTGCGGTGCATAGACAGCATTGACCGCCAAACAAGCGGCTACTCCTAAGTTAATGCCGATCGCAAACTGCTTACCTACTTTGCTCGACCACAACGCCACCATCAAGACGGCGGGTAGTAAAACACTGGCAAACAGCGGATTCAAAATACCATTGCCAGCGATCGCGTTACCCAACTCTGGTAAGGAACTACCCAAAACTCTAAAGGGGGCTTGGGGCAGGTCAAAAATGTACAGACCCCGCAGGAAGAATAAACCACTGCTCCCAGCAATCAGCCCGCTAGACAACGACATTGTCCAGGCGAAGGGAAAGAGATTGCGCACCAAGAAGGCAAATAAATAGGAACCCACTACCATTAAAATCTTCGGTAATAATGCTACTGCACCGCCGTCGAACCAGAAGCGGAGGTTGAGGTAGCCATTTTGGTGGAGCCACTTGAAGAAGTCATTAAAGGTAATTTGTCCTTGGCCAGCCAGCTGCACCGCCGCTGCGGCATCCAATTGACCAGAGCCATAGTGATTGAGCGGGTCTTCCCCGATCGGTCGCACCGATTTTTGCAAAACTTGGAAAACGGCTTCAGGGTCTTTAATACCCGCCGATTTAATTAAGGCCGCTACCCCGGCAACGTGTGGTGCCGCCATGCTAGTGCCTTGTAAACCAATGATTTGGGACGGCCCACCATCGGGGTTAATCGTCTCCTGCCAGACCTTGCTACCATGTCCACCACCAGGAGCAGCAATATCTACCCCGGCACCATAGTTAGAAAACTCCGCTTTTTCACCTTTGGCATCAAAAGCAGCGACACCCACAACATGGTTGTAGCGAGCGGGATAAGAAGCCGAGTTTTGGTTTTCGTTGCCTGCTGCCGCAATAATTACGACTCCCTTGTTGTAGGCATAGTCGATGGCTTCTTTCATTAAGGAGCTTTCACCACCACCGCCCAAGCTCATATTGATCACATCAGCGCCATTATCGGCAGCAAATTTAATCGATTCGGCAATGTCGGCTATCGTCCCACCCCCACTAGCCGATAACACTTTTAAGGGCATAATTTTGGCTTCATAGGCCATACCGGCGACCCCATAGCCATTATTGGTAGACTGCGCGACCGTCCCGGCCACATGGGTACCATGCCCATTGTCATCATCAGCCACGACTCGATGATTGACAAAATCGTAGCCCGCCACAAATTCTGTTTTTTCTAAATCGGTCACCCGACTGACACCGGTATCAATGATCGCCACCGTGACCCCGGCGCCGCGATTACTTGCCCAGGCTTGCTCGGCATTGATGTTATGTAAATGCCACTGCTTGCTGTACTCCGGGTCATTGGGGGCGACTGATGCCTGATAGATAAAGTTGGGTTCGATCGACTCGACATCCTTCAGCAAATCGGGATCTTGGCGTTTCAGCAAATCCAATGTCGATTGGTCACCTTTGACAGTGAACACATGGTCTTTCTGGGAAAATTCACTATTCAAATGAGGCTGTAAGCCAAATTTGTCCTGGAGCTGTCGTACTTGGGCATCAATTTCCGTCACTGGAATATCCTCACGGAAGTCGATCGCCAGAGAGTCAAATTTTCCCTGAGTCGCCAAACCCTGAAAATTGGCCAAAGCTACGCCTATCCCCACCACAAACAGACCGAACCAGAACAGAAATTTACGCATAACCGCTAGTTACAGTGAAACGAATATATCTTCACAGCATAGCTCAAGAAATCTCGATCGATCGCTAGTGGATATCCGTAAAGATATTTCGGTAGCAGAGTAGTAATAAACCTACCCTACGGATTTAGTGCCCGTAGTTTTCTTGGTAGCGGTTTTTTTGGTGGTAGTGGTCTTGGCGGTCGCTTTGGCAGCTGTTGGCTTTTTGGCAGCAGCAGTTTTAGCTGTTGCTTTCTTCGCCGCTGGCTTTTTAGCCGTAGTGGTTTTGGTGCCACCGCGTTTTTTCTTAGCTGGTTCCTTGTCATCTAGCAACTTGATAGCCATCTCCAAGGTGACAGACTCGATCGTTTCACCCTCTGGAATCCCCACATTAACTTTGCCGTGTTTAATGTAATTGCCATAGGGACCAGTATAAATATTTACTGGTTCAGTATCGGCAGGGTGAACGCCTAATTTTCGGATCGGTTCGCGAGACTTACCACCTCTAGTGGCTTTCGGTTCCGCCAAAATTTCCAAAGCCCGCTCGGGAGTGATCGTCAACACATCATCGCCAGCTTTGAGCGATCGATATTCCTTACCATCTTTGCCTTGATCGTGCAAAATGTAAGGTCCAAAACGACCCAACGAAGCAGCCAGCTTGCCACCAGTCTCGGGATGAAAACCTAAACTGCGAGGTAAAGCCAAAAGACTCACGGCCATTTCTACCGTGATATCTTCCATCTTTACCCCCTTTGGCAAAGAGCTTTGCTTCGGTTTTTTCCCTTCTTCGGTTTTTTCACCGAGCTGCACATAAGGTCCGTAAGGTCCCAACTTGGCATAAATTGGTTCGCCAGTTTCCGGGTGATAACCCAAAACATCGAGGTCACCACTCTTTTGTTTGAGCAGTAATTCAATAGTTTCGGGAGCCAGGTCAGCTGGAGTCAGATCGTTAGGAATCGAAGCATTACCCTGCTCCGATTCAATGTAAGCCCCAAACTTACCGATCTTCACCTTCACGTCCAGATTTTCGAGGGTGATGGTGCGGGCAGTGGCCGCGTCAATTTGGGCTTCTTTTTCTTTGACTTGGGTTTCGAGACCAGTCTCGCCCAGATAAAATTTTTGCAAGTAAGGCAACCATTTGGTGCCACCTGTCGAAATATCATCAAGGGTTTGCTCCATGCGAGCGGTAAAGCCCACATCCACTAAGTCCTGGAAGTGATCTTCGAGCAGCGCGGTGACAGCAAAGGCGGTGAAAGTCGGTACCAAAGCGTTACTTTGCTGCTGGACATAACCGCGATCGATAATTGTGCCGATGATGCTGGCGTAGGTACTGGGGCGGCCAATGCCTTCACTTTCTAGGGTTTTAACCAACGATGCTTCGGTGTACCGAGCTGGCGGCTGCGTTTGGTGCCCGATCGCATCTAGTTTTTGGCAACTGGGCTTATCACCTTTTTGGAGATTGGGCAAAATGATTTCTTGGTCTTCGATCGCCGCATCTGGATCGTCCGATCCTTCAACGTAAGCACGCAAGTAACCCGGAAAATCAATGCGCTTACCGCTGGAGCGGAAACCGGCGTTTTCGACTTGGATATCTACCGTCACCTGGGTCTGACGGGCATCGGCCATCTGACAAGCCACTGTCCGCTTCCAGATCATGTCGTAGAGAGCCAATTCTCGATCGCTTAAGCCCGTCTGTTTGGGGGTCACAAAAGTACTACCCGCTGGCCGGATCGCCTCATGCGCTTCTTGAGCACCTTTAGATTTGGTGGTGTATTGGCGCGGTTGCGGACTGAGATATTCTAGGCCATACATTTGCTCGACGCAGCTGCGGGCTGCTCCGATCGCTTCTGCCGATAGATTCACCGAATCTGTCCGCATGTAGGTAATGTAGCCCTGCTCATAAAGTTTCTGCGCGGTGCGCATCGTGTCGCGCGCCGATAGGCGGAGCTTGCGATTAGACTCCTGCTGCAAAGTCGAAGTAGTAAACGGGGGCGCAGGTTTGCGGGTAACTGGCTTCTCTTCCAGCGCCGTGACCGTCCAAGCTTGAGCGCGGATTGCTGTTTTTAAAGCTTCGGCGGCGGCACCATCCAAAAGCCGGACATTTTTACCAGCCAACAACTGACCAGTGTTCGGATCGAAATCAGCACCAGTAGCAACTCGCACCCCATCTACCGTAATTAACTTGGCCTCAAACTGACTTTTAGCTTGCTGAAGTAGAGCTTTTAAGTCCCAGTATTCGGCAGTTTTGAAAGCCCGTCGCTGCCGCTCTTTGTTCACAACTAGCCGAACCGCTACGGATTGTACCCGACCAGCGGAGAGGCCAAAAGAGACTTTTTTCCAGAGCAGTGGTGAGACGGTGTAACCCACTAGTCGATCGAGAATTCGCCGAGTTTCTTGAGCATGAACAACATCCTCATCAATTTCGCGACAGTTCTTCAGCGCTTTTTGAATCGCCTCTTTCGTGATTTCATGAAATACCATCCGTTTCGCTGGTACTTTGGGTTTTAGCAGTTGCAGCAAGTGCCAACTGATGCTTTCACCTTCGCGATCTTCGTCCGTCGCAAGAATCAGTTCGTCAGCATTCTTGAGCGCCGCTTTTAGCTCCTGAACAATTTTCTTTTTATCTTTAGGAATGACATACAGCGGCTCAAAATTTTCGGCCACATTGATACCCAAATTTGACCACTTCTCCCCCTTAAACTCCGCTGGAATTTCGGCGGAGGAGGAGGGTAGATCCCGGACATGGCCCATGGATGCCAAGACAGCGTAGCCGCTGGGCAAAAATTTACTGATGGTCCGCGCTTTGGTCGGGGACTCGACGATCACAAGAGTAGTCATAGGAGCTAAAAACTAGCAGGGTGCTAATGAGTCAAGTTGGAGCAAATCTCGGCAATTGTCAAGGGGGAGGGGAACATATTTACATTTGGCACATTTTAAAAGTGACGGTAATCCACCTAAAATGAACTAGTTGCCATCGTTGTTCCATCCCATAATCCGGGAAGGCTAGTTCTGCATAGTACCACCTAAAATAGGTGCTGGCTCTTTGCTCGATGGAATTCTGAAGAGATCTGGAAATTTTGGCGATCGATATTTTTGTGGCATAATTTTCCAATATTTAGCATGAACTCCACCTATGACCGCCGAACTCCGCGCCCAAATTGCCGCCACTCTCGATGAAGCAGAATTGGATTGGCTGAAACCACACATTCAAAAAGATGTTGTCATTATTGTGCATGAGGACTTGGATTTGATTGAGGTGGGCATGGCTGTTGCCACGGATCATACTCTGGCCGTGCAACACTGGGTGGGTGAACAGTTGCTGACCAAACCGACTAACACCGATTTGGCGGCTTGGAATGCTCGACCGCACCAAAAATTTCAAGCTATTATCGTGCAGCCCTATGTTTTGGTGCAAGCGATCTAGTCACCTGGCTTATTTCTTATACCCTTTGATCCAACTGACTCCAGTGCGACCAGTGATCAGCCAACCAATGGCTCTCATGCCGTCTACTCCTACCTTGCCCCAAGATTCATCCGGTTGATTGCTGGGCACAATGACGGGCTTAACCGCAATCCCCCGACTCCCAAAAATAATTTCGCCCACTAGGCGCGATCGATTCATGTGGTAATCCGAGGTTACTAAGTAAACACTTTTAATATGCTTGACTTGTAATTTGTCCACCATTGAAGTGAAATTAGTGACGGTATCGATCGCTTGATAATCCAGCTTTAATCTTTTCAGCTCGACGAACTCACTTCTAAAAATGCTCCTGGCAATATCTGGGGGTCTACCACCCGATACCCAGATCGGGATACGGGGATGCTTTCTAGCCAGTTTGGCGGCTACAGGTTCCCGCGTAGTACCGCCCCCCAACACAAAAATGGCCTCCGGCTCTAGCCAACTGTTCTGCCATTCGCGGTAAGAGAACCACAAGGGAACGCTCAAAACAGCTCCCCATAGCAAGATCTTGGGCAGCATAGACCGGCCGACTTTCCGACGAGGTGCCGATGAAGTTTGACTAAAAACTTTCCGGGAAGACAAGGTATAAAATGCTAGAACTACACTACAAGTCCGAAGCGCAGATGATCTGGCTGGGTTCGTACATAGCCTAACATAGGTTTACAGCTGAAGTATTTGCGAAAATATAATTTTTCGCACCAATTCACAAATTTACATGCTACAATCCTATATCTGGCAATATGTCAATTTTTTCCAACACAAGTTTTCCAAAGGCTAACTGTGGCTAATATTAAGTCTGCAATCAAACGTGTCGAAATCGGCGAGCGCAATCGTCTCCGCAACAAGTCCTTCAAGTCCGCCGTCAGGACGTTGATGAAAAACTGCTTTACCGCAGTAGATAAATACAAGGCCGAACCGAACCCAGAAGCTCTGGCGGAAGTTCAAGCCAAAATGTCTGCTGCCTACAGCAAAATCGATAAAGCTGTCCAAAAGGGCGTTTTACATAGAAACAATGGGGCACACAAAAAAGCTCGTCTGGCTAGTGCCCTCAAGCCTGTAACATAGCTAACTGCCAACAGTGGGGATATTCAACTGAGTATCTCCAGTGGTCGTCCATCACCTGTGCGCCGCTAAAAACGAATGCAGCTAATTGACACTCATGTTCATATCAACTTCGAGAACTTCCAATCAGATCTCGAAGTGATTTGTAGTCAATGGCGACAAGCTGGCGTAGTTCAACTTGTCCATGCCTGTGTTCATCCCGCTCAGTTTCCGGGAATGCAGCTTTTAGCTGACCAAATTCCAGAGCTATCTTTGGCTGTTGGTCTCCATCCGTTGGAGGCCGATCAATGGCAGCCAGAAATGAGTGAACAGATCAGTCAACACGCCCTCAGCGATCGGCGGGTCGTTGCCATTGGGGAGATGGGATTAGATTTTTATAAATCTGATTGCTCACCCCAACAAATTATGGCTTTCACCAGTCAGATTGCGATCGCCCGGGAGCTAAATTTACCAATTATTATCCACTGCCGCGATGCTGCTATCGCCATGCGCGAAATCGTTAGTGGGCTGTGGCTAACTCAAGGTGCAGTCAGGGGAGTTATGCATTGTTGGGCTGGCACTCCAGCCGAAACCCAATGGTTTTTAGATTTGGGGTTTTACATTAGCTTCAGTGGGGTCGTCACCTTCAAAAATGCCAAGCAGATCCACGCTGCCGCCCAGATGGTGCCAGCCGATCGCCTGTTGATCGAAACCGATTGTCCGTTCTTAGCACCCGTCCCCCATCGCGGTCAGCGCAATGAACCAGCCTATGTTAGTCATGTAGCAACTCGCCTCGCCGAACTGCGGGCAGTCACGGTAGAGGAAATTGCCGCTACCACTACTGCCAACGCTCGGCGGCTGTTTAATCTGCCCCAGTTGACTTGAACCCAAGTCATATCGCCAAATCCAGCACCAGAAAGCCCATCCCAGAGGATCAGAATGAGTAATCAAATTGTTACGGCATCCAGTTACATGTTGCCCGACTTAGTAGAGATCCAGCGTTCTAGCTTTCGGTGGTTTCTCGACGAAGGATTGATTGAAGAACTAGATAGTTTTTCGCCAATCACCGACTATACGGGGAAACTAGAGCTGCGGTTTTTGGGGAAAGACTATAAGTTAAAGCGACCGAAGTATGACGTAAACGAAGCCAAGCGCCGCGATGCTAGCTATGCCGTGCAAATGTATGTGCCAACCCAGCTGATTAATAAGGAAACCCGCGAAATCAGTCAGATGGATGTATTCATCGGTGATCTGCCCCTGATGACCGATCGGGGCACGTTCATTATTAATGGTGCCGAGCGGGTAATTGTTAATCAGATTGTCAGGTCGCCCGGGGTCTACTACAAATCCGAGCTGGATAAGAACGGGCGGCGGACTTATAGCGCTTCCTTGATTCCCAACCGGGGTGCTTGGTTGAAGTTTGAAACCGATAAAAATGATATTGTCTGGGTGCGGATCGACAAAACTCGCAAGCTATCGGCGCAGGTGCTTTTAAAGGCATTGGGTCTGACGGATAACGAAATCCTGGATGCTCTACGTCACCCGGAATTCTTCCAGAAGACCATCGCTAAGGAAGGCAATCCTAGCGAAGAAGAAGCGCTGATGGAGCTATACCGCAAACTCCGTCCCGGCGAGCCACCCACCGTAACCGGTGGCCAACAACTATTGGATTCGCGCTTTTTCGATCCGAAGCGCTATGACTTGGGTAAAGTCGGACGCTACAAGCTCAATCGGAAGCTGCGGCTGAACACCCCGGATGCGACCCGAGTACTGACCCCCCAAGATATCTTGGCCGTGATCGATTACTTAGTGAATCTCGAATTCGATATCGGTCATACCGATGACATTGACCACTTGGGCAACCGCCGGATTAGATCAGTGGGGGAGCTGCTTCAAAACCAAATTCGGGTGGGTCTCAGCCGCCTCGAAAGAATTATCCGCGAGCGGATGACGGTATCGGAAACCAGTACCCTCACCCCAGCCAGCTTGGTCAATCCCAAGCCGCTAGTCGCCGCCATCAAAGAATTTTTCGGCTCCTCTCAGCTCTCGCAGTTTATGGATCAAACCAATCCACTGGCCGAGTTGACACATAAGCGAAGACTTTCAGCTCTTGGTCCTGGCGGTTTGACCCGCGAAAGAGCAGGCTTTGCCGTGCGCGATATTCACGCCTCACATTATGGTCGAATTTGTCCGATCGAAACCCCTGAAGGCCCCAATGCTGGCTTGATTGGTTCCTTGGCTACCCACGCCCGGGTTAACCAGTATGGCTTTATCGAAACGCCCTTTTTGCCAGTCATCAACGGTCAAGTGCTGCGCGATCAAGAACCGCAGTACATGACTGCCGACCAAGAAGATGACCTGCGGGTTGCTCCGGGCGACATCCCCACCGATGCCAATGGCTATATCTTGGGTGAAACTGTGGCGGTACGTTACCGCCACGAGTTTACGACGACCCCGCCCGATCAGGTAGACTACATCGCGATCTCGCCAGTCCAGATTATTTCGGTGGCAACTTCACTGATTCCTTTCTTGGAACACGATGATGCCAACCGGGCACTGATGGGTTCCAACATGCAACGGCAAGCGGTACCCCTGCTCAAGCCAGAGCGGCCATTAGTCGGTACTGGTTTGGAAGTTCAGGCCGCTCGTGACTCAGGAATGGTCATTGTCTCCCGCACCGCTGGGCATGTGTCCTACGCTGATGCTGAAACGATTGTTGTCACTGATCCCGAAGGTGAACTGCATTCTTATACCCTGCAACGCTACCATCGATCGAACCAAGATACCTGCCTTAACCAACGTCCCTTGGTCAATATCAATGAACGGGTGCAGGTGGGACAAGTGCTGGCCGACGGTTCGGCCACCGAAGGGGGTGAGTTGGCTTTGGGTCAAAACATCACCGTGGCTTACATGCCCTGGGAAGGATACAACTACGAAGATGCGATCCTCATCAGTGAAAAGCTAGTGTCTCAGGATTTCTACACCAGTATCCACATCGAGAAGTTTGAAATTGAAGCACGGCAAACTAAGCTCGGACCAGAAGAAATCACCCGAGAAATTCCCAATGTGAGTGAAGATTCGGTGCGCCAACTGGATGAAACCGGGATTATCCGCAAGGGTGCCTGGGTGGAGTCGGGGGATATTCTGGTCGGCAAAGTCACACCGAAAGGTGAATCGGATCAGCCGCCAGAAGAAAAGCTCCTGCGGGCAATCTTTGGTGAAAAAGCCCGAGATGTTCGGGATAACTCTCTGCGGGTGCCAAACGGTGAAAAAGGCCGGGTAGTGGATGTACGGGTGTTTACCAGAGAACAAGGCGATGAGCTACCCCCAGGCGCTAACATGGTCGTGCGGATTTATGTGGCGCAAAAGCGCAAAATCCAAGTCGGCGACAAAATGGCTGGTCGGCACGGGAACAAGGGGATTATCTCCAAGATTCTGCCGATCGAAGACATGCCTTACTTACCAGATGGTACGCCTGTTGAGATTGTTTTGAATCCCCTCGGTGTACCGTCGCGGATGAACGTTGGCCAGGTGATGGAATGTATGCTCGGTTGGGCAGGGCACCATCTAGGTGTGCGGTTTAAGGTCACTCCTTTTGATGAGATGTATAACAAAGAGGCTTCGCGTCTGACCATCTATAGCAAGCTATTGGAAGCTGCTGAGGAGAATGAAAAGCCTTGGCTATTTGACCCCGCAGAACCTGGTAAAACGACAGTATACGATGGTCGGACTGGTGAGGCGTTCGATCGACCAATTACCGTCGGCAAAGCCTATATGCTGAAGCTGGTGCATTTGGTTGACGACAAAATTCACGCTCGTTCCACTGGACCTTACTCGCTGGTTACCCAGCAGCCGCTGGGTGGTAAAGCCCAACAGGGTGGCCAACGTTTTGGGGAAATGGAAGTATGGGCGTTGGAAGCTTTTGGAGCGGCCTACACTCTGCAAGAACTGTTAACGGTCAAATCCGATGACATGCAAGGGCGGAATGATGCTCTCAATGCGATCGTCAAGGGTAAATCCATTCCTAGTCCTGGTACGCCAGAATCCTTCAAGGTATTGATGCGCGAGCTACAATCCCTCGGCCTGGATATCGCCGTCCACAAGGTAGAGGTAGATCCCGATGGGGAGAGCCGCGATGTGGAGGTGGATCTGATGGCCGATGTCGTCACGCGACGGACACCTTCCCGGCCAACTTATGAATCCTTCGCCAAAGAAGAGGTGGAAACCGACGGTAACTAGCTGCCATCTAGTTGAAATGTTCTTGCTGTCCTCCCAAATTTTTACGAACCATGCGCCAAAAAATTGAGACCAAATTTGACTACGTTAAGATTGCGATCGCTTCACCCGAGCGAATCAAAGAATGGGGAGAACGAACGCTCCCCAATGGTACGTTAGTCGGCGAAGTCACCAAGCCAGAAACCATTAACTACCGGACGCTGAAGCCGGAAATGGATGGCTTGTTCTGCGAACGGATTTTCGGTCCCGCCAAAGACTGGGAATGCCACTGTGGCAAATACAAGCGCGTGCGCCATCGCGGTATTGTCTGTGAGCGCTGTGGAGTAGAAGTTACCGAATCCCGCGTGCGTCGGCACCGCATGGGCTATATTAAGCTGGCCGCGCCAGTCTCCCATGTTTGGTATTTGAAAGGGATTCCTAGCTATCTGAGTATTTTGCTCGATATGCCACTGCGGGACGTGGAGCAGATTGTCTACTTCAATGCCTATGTGGTGTTGTCACCGGGTACGGCGGAAGATCTCACTTACAAACAACTGCTCACCGAAGAACAGTGGCTAGAAGTAGAAGAGAAATTCTATAGCGAAGATTCCATCCTAGAAGGGGTCGAAGTGGGGATTGGCGCAGAGGCTGTGCAGAGACTGCTGCAAGATTTACAGATGGAAAGTGAGGCCGAAAGCCTGCGTGAGCAGATTTCTGGCGCCAAGGGTCAAAAGCGCGCCAAGCTGATCAAACGCCTGCGGGTCGTGGATAACTTTGTGGCGACTGGTAGTCAACCGGACTGGATGATTCTCAGTTACATTCCAGTAATTCCACCAGATCTGCGGCCGATGGTGCAGTTGGATGGTGGCCGTTTTGCGACATCGGACTTGAACGATTTATATCGCCGCGTGATCAACCGCAATAATCGGCTAGCTAGATTGCAAGAAATTCTGGCACCAGAAATCATTGTCCGCAACGAAAAACGGATGCTGCAAGAAGCCGTCGATGCTTTGATCGACAATGGTCGCCGGGGACGCACAGTCGTAGGTGCCAACAACCGCGCACTCAAGTCACTATCCGACATTATTGAAGGTAAGCAAGGTCGCTTCCGCCAAAACTTGCTGGGTAAACGGGTCGATTACTCTGGTCGGTCAGTAATTGTGGTGGGTCCCAGCCTCAAGATTCACCAGTGCGGTCTACCCCGAGAAATGGCGATCGAACTTTTTCAGCCCTTCGTGATTCAGCGGTTGATTAAAAACAGCTTAGTCAACAACATTAAAGCCGCCAAAAAGCTGATCCAGCGCGGTGACCCCACTGTTTGGGATGTACTCGAAGAAGTAATTGCTGGTCACCCCGTGATGCTGAACCGGGCACCAACATTGCACCGATTGGGTATTCAAGCCTTTGAACCAATTTTGGTCGAAGGTCGAGCGATTCAGCTGCATCCGTTGGTCTGTCCAGCATTTAACGCTGACTTTGACGGTGACCAAATGGCTGTCCACATTCCCTTGTCGCTAGAAGCCCAAGCAGAAGCGCGTCTATTAATGTTGGCCAGTAACAATATTCTGTCACCAGCCACCGGCTTGCCGATCGTCGCGCCCTCCCAGGATATGGTACTGGGTTGCTACTACTTGACGGCCAAAGATCCCTCCCTGCCCTCCATGGCACATCGCAAGTTCGCGAATTTAGACGATGCGGTGCGGGCTTACGATCGCAGTGAAATCACCATTCATGACTTTATTTGGGTCAGGTTTGATGGTGAAATGGAATCGGATGAGCCAGAGAAAGAACCACTAGAAGTCCTCGACCACGGTGATGGCACCAAGACGGAGATCTTCAAATACCGTCGCTGCCGGATCGCTGCTGATGGCGAACAACTCGGTCAAATGATCTTTACGACTCCTGGCCGGATTATTTATAACCAAACCATTCAAGAAGTCTTGATGGGCTAAGTCCAACTCCTATATTTTGATAAGCTGCCATGACTGAAGAGCAAACCAGACCGACCCTCCCCTTTAACAACCGCATGGTTGACAAAGGCCAGCTCAAAAAACTGATCTCCTGGTCGTATCGTTACTATGGGACATCTCGGACTGCCCAAATTGCCGATCGACTAAAAGAATTGGGCTTCCACTTTGCCACTAGAGCGGGGGTCTCGATCAGTATTGATGACTTGAAAATCCCGGAAGAAAAACGGGAGATGTTGGAGGAGGCCGAGGAGACCATCCGCGCCACCGAAACTCGCTATACCAAGGGCGAAATCACCGAAGTCGAGCGCTTCCAGAAGGTTATTGATACTTGGAATGCAACTTCCGAATCACTAAAAGATCGGGTAGTCACTAACTTTAGAGAAAACTATCCGCTGAACTCTGTCTACATGATGGCTTTCTCGGGAGCGCGGGGGAACCTGTCTCAAGTCCGACAGTTAGTCGGGATGCGTGGCCTGATGTCCAATCCCCAAGGGGAAATTATTGACTTACCGATTAAAACTAACTTCCGGGAAGGTTTGACGGTAACTGAATACATTATTTCTTCCTATGGGGCACGGAAGGGTCTGGTCGATACCGCTTTGCGGACAGCTGACTCTGGCTATCTCACGCGCCGACTAGTCGATGTCGCGCAAGATGTGATTGTCCGGGAAAAAGATTGCGGCACCACGCGCGGTGTATTCGTGCGTCCGATGATGGATGGGGAACGGGTACTAATTGCCATTGGCGATCGACTCTTTGGTCGCATCTTAGCAGCGCCGGTGCATCACCCCAAAACCAAAGAAATGTTGGGTGATCGCAATGATGAACTAGATGAAGCATTAATCAAAAAAATTAGCGATGCCGGCTTACAAGAAGTCTACGTCCGTTCGCCCTTGACTTGTGAGGCCGCTCGCTCGATCTGCCAAACTTGCTATGGCTGGAGTTTGGCCTATGTAAAGATGGTAGATCTCGGCGAAGCCGTGGGGATTATTGCGGCGCAGTCGATCGGCGAACCCGGTACCCAGCTGACCATGCGGACATTCCACACCGGTGGGGTATTTACGGGCGAAGTCGAAAAACAACTCCGCGCCAAGGTAGACGGCACGATCCGCTATGGCACCTTACGCACGCGCTCCATGCGCACTCGACATGGGGATGATCGGGAGCAAGTGGAGGCCAACGGTGAATTCTATTTGGAACCCAGTGGTAAAGGCAAGAAACAAACCTTCTCACTGACTGTTGGTTCCACGCTGTTAATCGCCGATGGCACCGAAGTCAAAGCGGGCAACTTATTGGCAGAAGTAGCGTTGGCTAAAGGTCGGCGTTCTACGGAGAAAGCGACCAAAGACGTAGCTACCGATCTTGCTGGGGAAGTATTATTTGCAAACATAACCCCCGAAGAAAAAACCGACCGTCAGGGTAACACTACCCGGATCGCGCAAAAGGGCGGTCTAGTCTGGGTGCTCTCGGGCGAAGTTTACAATCTGCCCCCTGGCGCCGAGCCAGCCATTCAGAATGGTGAGCCAGTGGGCTTAGATGGGATGCTAGCTGAAACCAAGCTAATTTCAGTCAATGGGGGGGTCGTGCGCTTGCGGGGTGAGCGGGAAATTGACATCATTACCGCTTCAGTCTCGCTTGATGATGCCACCGTCACCATCGAAAGTAGCGGCAGTCGCGATCGCTATGTCGTCGCCACCGCTCAAGGACAGCGCTTCCACCTGATTGCGCCACCGGGCACCAAAGTGCTGAACCAAACGCCGATCGCCGAGCTGATCGACGATCAATACCGCACTCGCACGGGCGGCATCATTAAGTATGCCGACATCGAAGTGCAAAAGAAAGGCAAGGCCAAGCAGGGCTTCGAGGTCGTTAAGGGGGGTACCATTCTGTGGATTCCGGAAGAATCTCACGAAGTCAACAAGGACATCACCCTCCTGAACGTCGAAGACGGTCAGTATGTAGAAGCTGGTACCGAAGTAGTTAAAGACATCTTCTGTGCCACCAGCGGGATTGTCGAAATTGTGCAGAAAAATGACATTCTGCGCGAAATCACGATCAAACCTGGTGAGCTATTCTTACTCGATGATCCCGAAAGTGGTCAATCGGTCACGGGCACTCTCATTCATCCCGGCCAGCAGCCAGTGCCAGAACTAGCCGCTGTGACCGAAATGCGTTACCTCGAATACGTGGAAACCCCAGATGGTTCTGCCTTATTAGTGCGGCCAGTCATGGAATACCAAGTACCCGACGAACCCAATATGCCCTCGCAGGCATCGATCAATAAGTCTGGTGGCAGTAGCTCGATCGAACTCCGCGCTGTCCAGCGAGTGCCTTACAAAGATGGCGAGCGGGTGAAATCGGTAGACGGCGTAGAATTGCTCCGGACACAGCTAGTCTTAGAAATGGAAGGTGATACCTCCGCTGCCGTGCAGTTGGCTGCCGACATTGAGCTAGTACCAGACGAAGATAATCCGGGGGTTAGCCGTTTGCAACTGGTGATCCTAGAATCCTTAGTGATTCGGCGCGATACTGCTGCCGATCCTTTGGGTGGTAGTACCCATACCGAACCACTGGTGACCGATGGTCAGCAAATTGCGCCGGGAGCGGTAGTCGCCCGTACCGAAATTCGTTGTAAGCATCCTGGTGAAGTGCGCGGGATTCGGGAAGGGGACGAACTAGTCCGGCGGGTGCTAGTAATTCGGGATCTCGATCGCATTACTGTTGATACCGCTGGTGAGACAGCTAGCGTCCAAGCCGGTGATCTGATTGTGGCAGGCAGCGAAATCGCGCCCGGTGTACCCACCCCGGAATCTGGTCAAGTCCTGGAGGTCGGGAAAGATGCGATCGTGATTCGGCTAGCGCGTCCGTATCGAGTGTCACCCGGTGCCATCTTGCACATTGACAATGGCGACTTAGTCCAACGTGGCGATAACTTAGTCTTGCTGGTGTTTGAACGCGCCAAGACTGGCGATATTATCCAAGGTCTACCCCGGATTGAAGAGCTACTCGAAGCCCGGAAGCCCAAGGAAGCTTGTATTCTATGCCGCCGGGATGGTGCCGCTACCGTTGTTTATAGCGATGATGGGGAGCCGCTAGAAATCAAGGTCATTGAGGCTGGCGGCTTAGTCGCCGAATATCCACTCGGCCCCGGTCAGAACATCATTGTGTCGGATGGTGAAGAGGTGACCGCTGGCCAGCCCCTCACTGATGGTCCGTGCAACCCCCACGAAATCTTGGAAACCTTCTTTGAACATCACCGGGAAAGCCATGATGTTTACGAAGCAGCCCTCCTCGCTCTCCAAAAAGCCCAGTCTTTCTTGGTCAACGAAGTCCAATCGGTGTATCAATCCCAAGGCGTGGATATCTCTGATAAACACATCGAAGTAATTGTGCGCCAGATGACTTCCAAAGTGCGGATCGACGACGGCGGCGACACCACTATGTTGCCAGGGGAATTGATTGAACTGCGCCAAGTAGAGCAAGTCAATGATGCCATGTCGATTACTGGTGCGGCACCAGCCGTCTACACTCCGATGTTGCTGGGCATTACCAAAGCATCGCTGAATACAGATAGCTTTATCTCGGCAGCTAGTTTCCAAGAAACTACGCGGGTGCTGACAGAGGCGGCGATCGAAGGCAAGTCGGATTGGTTGCGTGGTCTCAAAGAAAACGTGATCATCGGACGACTGATTCCAGCAGGTACTGGTTACAATGCCTACGAAGAATCCATGGCCAGCTTCGATAGCGATCTGGGTGCCGGCATGATGTATGGCTACGAAGGCAACTTAGTTGGGACTGACGAAGATATGATCCTGGATGATCAAAGCGCCCGCCGCTATGATTTTGAGGATGCCCCCGCCGGTTTCTCGATCTTTGCACCCAGCAAAGACAGCTTCAGCGAAGAAGACAGCGCCCCCATGGGTGGCACGACCAGCAGTGCTGACACCGAAGATGACTGGGAAGAGTCCAGTAGTAGCGATGACGATCTAGAAGATGACGATTTCTAGAGCAATCTCAGATCGCACAGCTTAAAAACAGAGAAGGGGGAATCACCCCCTTTTTTATTACCAGGCCGGATCATCATAAAGAGCAATCACCACTGGCGATTGACCTGCTGGCACGCCACTAATACAAGCACAAACTGTATCGGCACCAATATCCACCGCACAGGCGTGACAAGACCCAGACAAGCAGCCCGTGGGGATGTCCACCCCAGCTCGCTGAGCCACTTGGAGTAAAGGTTCTCCCACGGTGGCTAGCACAGTGACGTTATCCGGCAAAAATTGCACTGCTACTTGCATGGGAATGACCTAAATAATTGGAAAAAAAATTGGATTCTGCTTATGCTTAAGATTGTGACGGATGCTAGCAATACTATACAATTACTTAACCAGATCCAGTCTCGAAAATTGGAAAAGAGCATATCCCACTCTGGCGTAGACTTACTGGCACCGCAAGGTCTTTTGTATGAATTTGGTTGACGAAAATGGAGTTGTGGCACTAATTGTGCGCTACGGTTTTGACCTTGGCGGACAGTCGGCAGCGGCAGTGGTAAGGGCTTGGAGCTGTAAATATGATCCCAGTTTTTTGTCACTGGCTGTCATTGAATCTCTGCATCTAGGTCGTTACAAAGTAGTATCGATCGAGCAAGTTCTCAATGGTTGGCAGCGGCGGGGACAAGCCACGCCCCATTTTAGTCCCGAGTTTGCCAAAATGATCAGTGGTGCCGAGTATCCAGCGATTTCTGTCATTACCGAAGACGAACAAACTGCGGCTCTGCTAGATGCAGAAATTGCCCTGTTTTCAGATAGTGAAATTGCTGAAGCACATCGATCGATGGCCTCTTTGGAGTTAAGTGACCCAGCTCTGGACGAAGGATTACCGGAGCCACTGCTTGATCATAAATGGGCATACTCAGTATCCCTGGATTTGATGCCCACGAGCTATCCCCCCATCGGCCCCCGGCCGCCTCGTCATAGTTGGCAGCAACAGACGCCACTTGACGAGCAGTTTACGCCCTCGGCTCAGGTTTCGCAGTTTTATTATAAACTCCGCGCGATGGCCGCCTCAGCACCCCGCCGAGAATCGGCCCCAGACGACGAACAAGCTCAGGCGGCCGAGGGCTGACCACCCATTCTAATTTCAGAGCAGAAAGAAGCCAAACTCCAACCAGCAGAGCCTTTTTGCACGCTGGTGCGCAGGCGGAGATTGGGACTAGCAAACCAAATCCGTTCCTCAATCTGGGTGGATTGATAGGAGAGGAATAGTGTCAGCGCTTCATCTTCCCCTAGGCTAAATTTACCTAGTGGCATGTGTTGATCGTTGGCTGTCCAGAGTAGTTGACCAGTTGCTCCATTGTCAGCAGCAGCGATTGGCACTAGCAGGTTAATCGTCTTGGTCGCAATGGCATTTTTGGGAGCATGCCACTGCGGAGCAGTCTGAGCTGTTACCTGGAGACCGCTACCGATCTGACTTGCATTAACTTGATGCTGCTGACTAAGTGCGACAACATGCGGGTGATCGGCAGCTAACATTTCAATCATAATATCGGCACTACCCTGATCAGACTGTTGGCTCGCTAGCTGATGACTAGTACGCTGGGAAAACCACTTACCAACACTGATCTCCAAAAAATCTTGAATAGTCATGAATATAAAAACTAACTGTGAGCAAAACATATCAGCAATCCTAATTCTAAATGGAAATTAGACAACTCCCCCAAGATTATCCGGCCTCTAGTTTAGCGAGAGAAAGCAGCGCCGATTGAGACACATTAGTATTTTGATCTTTAGTTAAATATTTTAGAGCTGCAATACTTTGAGGTGCGGGCAGCTGACCCAAAGATTCGGCTAACCGCTGCCGCACCAGCCAGTCTTCATGCCCTACAAAACGCAGGATATGCTCGATCGCTTCAATCGCTTTAATTTCACCCAGTGCGGCGATCGCCGCCTGATTAACGACCACTTCGGGAGCATCCAAAGCCTTAATTAATACATCAAAAGCGCGGGGATCTTTCAGGTTGCCCAGCGCCACGGCTGCGCTAAAACGCACCAACCAATCAGTATCTTCATAAAAAGCCCGTACTAAACTATGGAAAGCACGGATGTCTTCCAAATAACCCAAGGCACCAGCGGCATCCGCTCTGATGCCATAATCTGGATCATTTTCGAGTAAACTGACTAAGATCGGGTACGATTCAGCAGTGGCCTTAATCCCCAGGGCAAACACAGCCATCGATCGCAACTGTAAGTTTTCGTCATGCAAAACTTTTTTAATGAGAGGAAATGCTTGATCGGCGGGTATCTCTCGGAGCGAAGCTAATGCCACCATGCGATCCTTGGAATTTTTACTCTCTAGTTTCAGAGATAGCTCTGCCAAGTCGTATTCACTCATTTATCTTACCGAACCTTTATCTATCAATAGTAACAATATTTTTTTGTAGTTTTAGGCACATGCTTTTTCATTCCGAGTTAGTACAAGTTTGCGATCTAACTATCTGTCAAATCCGAGAAGTACTGACGGCCTGTCATGTTTCTATTCAGCGCTATTCTCCAGCCACTGGGGAATGGCATGCTCAGTTGCCCACTGCCGCAGCATCAACATCAGCATTTTTATCCTTGATCGATGGTTTCGGTGGTGACCAGCCCACTGCGATTAGTGGTGAACTAACGACCATGATGGGACAATGCTTGCGCAATTTGGAAATAGTTTCTTTTAAAATTATTTCTCACATTGGACCAGTCACCATTCAAGGAGAGTGTGTTTTGGTACCCATCACCTGTCACAGCTTAGTGTGGGGCAGAATTTGTATTATTGGTGGTCGGCATCTTGGGCAACAGCGCGATCGCGAGTGGCTCCAGGTCATCGCCCGCGTATTAGGACAATCCATTTTTGCAATTTACCAACTCCAGGTGCCCCAGACAATTCTGGATCGATCATCCTCCGATCAACTGACCGCTCTAGATAGCGAATCGGTAGAAATTATGCACAATCAGCTCACCGAACTCATTCAGCGCGATCAGGTCAAGGATGAATTCATCAGCAAAATTTCCCACGATCTGCGCGCGCCACTAATGAATATGCGCATGGCTTTAAAGATGCTCAGAATTAGCATCGATCAAGATCCCAGTATCACAACTCTGCTGACCAATAGCCGCACTTTGGGATACTGGAATATTTTGGAGGCAGAATGTGAACGAGAGATTAATCTGGTTAATAACGTTTTGGATTTACAAAAAATTGAAACTGGCAATACTCAGCTTCAGATCAGCGAAATCGACATGGCCAATTGGTTGTTGACCATTGTCGAGCCGTACCAATCCCGCGCAGCAGCCCACCACCAAAAATTACAACTGCGTCTCCCCAACCAATCAGCTCTGGTGGTCACTGATGAATCTTACTTGCAGCGCATCATTGCTGAACTATTGCACAATGCCTGTAAATATACGGCGATCGGGAATGAAATAATTTGCGAACTAGAATATCCAGAGCCTCTGCCGCCGGTTAGTAGCTTCGCGGCACCGAGTGCATCGCCCCTGGTGCTGGCGACCAGTGCTGCCCCAATTTATTTAACAATTAGTAATCAGGCTACGGTCGATGCGGCGGATCTACCGCATCTGTTCGATCGGTTCTATCGAGTACCAGCCGCCGATCACCATAAGCAGGGCGGTACCGGACTAGGATTATCCCTGGTGCGCGATCTAGTCGAGCAGCTGCATGGCCAAATCACCGCGCACAGCAGCGGCGGTTGGACAACTTTCACTGTAGCCTTACCGCTATCCCCACCAAATTAACGGCTACAATTTAAAACGAAGTGTCACTCCCCCCTACCCCAAATTATGGAACTCCAGACTTTACAAGAGAGAGTACAGTTCATTGAAAGTAAGCGAGAATGGCTGCGTCAGTTATTGGCTGATCCGCAGCAGGCACATTTGGCGGTAGATATCAACCAAGCCCTCATCGAATTAGAAGATTTAGCCGCTGAGTTTTCCCGCACTTTTCCCAACGGTGTGCCGGCTAATCAATAAATACTTTTTAGTTGCTTTTTGGCTTCTTTTTGCAGGCCAGCGGCAATCTTAAAAAGTTCCTGCCCAGAATGCAGGTATTCGTCGTTATAACAAGTTGTATAGCGATTTAGTTCTTCGATCGCATCACTCAAGCGCCCCAGACAATAGTAGATACTAGAAGCAATACCCGCTAGGTTGGCGGGGTTAGGCAGCGCATGAAAATGCTGCTCTGCTTTCTTAAGATAACGCTGACAGTCTAGTAGATAAGCCACAAAGTTACCCAGTAGATCATCATCAAAAGGGTCGGCAGATAGCTCGATCATTTTGGTTTTGAAAGGTTTTAGGATCGCGGTGATCAATCGATTCACCGGCGCATAAACCGAATTCAGCCAAATTTCAATTTCACTATCAATATCTGGGACAGCAGTATGGCTAGTGGGCGGTCGCTGGGCGCGATTTTGCGCAATCCGATCAGCCAGTGCCGTCGGGGCATCGCGCTGGAGTGACCTGTCATAATCTTGTTTGCGCCGGGGATCACTCAATACCTCATAGGCCGCATTGATCATAATAATGCGATCGACTGCGGCACTAGCAGATTGGTTCACATCAGGATGATGCTGTTTAGCCAACTGCCGATAGGCTTGTTTAATTTCAGTAGTCGTAGCGCGCGGCGTGATTTGCAGCGTTTGGTAGTGCGTAGTAGTCATGAATTCAGAACGCAGCTTTGTACTAGATCGACAAATTCTTAATTTCAGGGTCTTGAAACAGCGGCGTGCTCAGGTAGCGTTCACCAAAACTAGGCTGAATCATCACGACTAGTTTACCTTGGTTCTCTGGACGCTGGCCAACTTTGATAGCGGCAGATAGAGCAGCACCACTCGAAATACCCGACAACAGACCTTCTTCTCGGGCTAGTCGCCGACCATAGTTAATAGCTTCCTCATCACTGACCATCATCACTTCATCAATTAAATCGACTCGTAATACCTGTGGTACAAATCCCGCACCAATCCCTTGGATTTTGTGGGGGCCAGGTCGGCCACCAGATAGCACCGCACTGTTAGTTGGCTCCACCGCAATCACTTTAACGCTCGGTTTACGGGCTTTCAATACTTCAGCGACCCCCGTAATTGTGCCGCCCGTGCCGACCCCGGCGACCAAAATATCCACTTGACCATCAGTATCCTGCCAAATTTCTTCCGCCGTGGTGCTCCGATGCACCGCTGGGTTAGCCGGATTCCGAAACTGTTGCAGCATATAAGAATGCGGCGTTTTATCCACAATTTCTTGGGCACGGCGAATACAACCACTCATCCCCTCAATACCGGGAGTGAGTTCTAGCTCGGCACCGTAAGCCCGCAGCATAGCCCGTCGCTCCATACTCATCGTTTCGGGCATCGTCAAAATGAGCCGATAGCCTTTAGCCGCCGCCGCCATGGCCAGAGCAATACCAGTATTTCCGGAAGTCGGCTCTATCAAAATAGTTTTACTCGGTGAAATTAAGCCTTCCCGTTCTGCCGCTAGAATCATGTTTACCCCAATCCGGTCTTTAACAGAAGCCGACGGATTCATACTTTCTAGTTTCACCACAATATCCGCACCACAGCCATCGGCCAGCGGAATCCGTTGGAGCCTCACCAAAGGGGTGGCACCAACTAATTCAGTAATATTGTTAGCAATACGCATCCGTTTCACCAGTTCAAATCCAATAGATTATACCCTCGATTTCTGGTTAGTGTTAGTTGGTTTGGGACTGAGGCGAATCTTTGCTAAAATAGTTTGGTACTCTGCACGGTTGGCCGAGCGGTTGAGGCAACGAACTCATAATTCGTGCTAGACAGGTTCAACTCCTGTACCGTGCATTTTTCGGTAAAATGGGCTGCGGTTTCATCTCGTAATTCATTAGGTATGCCTTGACAGTCCCATCATCTACCACCAAACCACCGCTAGCGCTGGTAGAAACTGCGTTTCTGGCCAGTGCCGCCTGCCTGCTGTGGTTGATCGACAACTATTTGTTGATGGGCAGAGCACTCCTAAAACCATTTTTGGCTTTGCCTTTAATCCTCGTCTATCTGCGTTGGGGTAAACGAGCAGGCTGGATGTCAGTGGTGGTATCTAGTCTGCTGTTATCCGTACTGATGGGGCCATCGCGCAGTATTTTGTTTACCATTCCGCATGGCTTACTAAGCATCCAGCTAGGAGCTTTTTGGCGGCGGGGTATTGGCTGGGGCTGGTCGATTTTTGTGGGCAGCATCCTCGATAGTCTGGGTTTCTTTTTTCGATTGTGGTTATCTTCCATACTTTTGGGCGAAGATCTCTGGACTTATACGATCGCTAGAACCAGCGATGTTTTGGGTTGGTTCCTAGAGAGATTTGGGATTTTAGCCGAACCGCAGCTCTGGGCGATTCAATTGGCAGCTGTAGGCTTACTATTTCTGAGTAGCCTTTCTTCTTTGCTCGTAGTTCATTTAGCGGCACTGTTGTTATTTGAACGAGTCGGTGGACCCATTCCCCGGCCACCAGCTTGGCTAGAAGATGCGCTAGAAATCTAATAATTAATCCCCCCAGCGGTAAGTTGATAACTACTCACACTCAGCAGCAAATTGGCACGGACTGGCTCGCTCGACACCGCCACCAGTGTCCCCATTTTGTCTGCGTGCTGGGGTTTACGGCCACTTGCTTATTGCCCCGAATTTCAGCGGCTGGACTCACGCCGCGCGATCGACAGTTTACCGCGCTCGCCGATGGAGAATTTTTGGCTCGGGGGGTGCAACCCGATTATCGTTATCCACTTCCCCCACTGCAAGCTGGGGCTTCCCCCGCAATTATTACCCGGGCGATCGTGACGGCCTTAGAGATTCCTGTCACTATTTTAAATGCGGGTCTGCCCCAACCACCGAGTTTTCCCTGTGTAGATTTAGGTGGTCAACCAGCCCAATGCCTCACCACTGGCCAGTCTCTGCCGCTGGCGATGGTGCATCATCTGTGGGCGCAAGGCTTGGCTTGGGGAAATTCGTTGGCCCAAGATCATCAAGCTAAATCAAATAGGGAACGATCGATCGCGCCCTATTTGGTAATTGGAGAATGTGTAGTCGGCGGTACCACTACGGCCCTAGCTGTCCTAACAGCATTGGGCATTCCGGCGGCGGGCAAAGTCAACAGCAGCCATCCCCAGTGCAATCATGCGCAAAAACTAGCAGTCGTCGAGCAAGGTCTCCAACAACTACCACCCCAAGCCGATCCTTGGCAAATCGTAGCTGCCCTGGGCGATCCGATGCAAATTGTCGTAGCGGGAATGGCTTTAGCAGCTAGTAATCATACTGGTGTCCTACTGGCTGGGGGCACTCAAATGATCGCTGTTTATGCCTTGCTGCAAGCGCTCGCTCGCCATACTAATTTTTCTTACCAGCCTCAGCAAATAGTAGTTGGGACAACTGGCTGGGTCGCCCATGACCTGGGTGCAGATGCGGTAGGACTAGCCGAGGAAATCTGTCCTTTGCTCTCGGCGGGGCTGCAATTTGGTCAATCTAATTATCCCCAATTGCAAATGTACGATCGAGGTTTTGTGAAGGAAGGCGTGGGTGCTGGGGGCAGTGCGATTGCGGCTGCTCTCTACCGCGACTGGCAAAACCTCGATGTCTTAACTGCCACCGAAAACCTACTGGGCTTAATGTATTAAGGTCTTAGTAAAATAGAATATCCGAGAATATCAATGAAGCCCTTTGCTAAATTCCGCGTAGCGTCAGAACTTGGGGCGGTGTGGCATCCGGTGGATACAATAAATCCACTTGCACCATATTTTTTCCGAAAGGCGGCACCGTCAAAGTTACCAAGGGACTACCCTGTTGACCACGCCGCTGCACCAAATGATAGAGCTTAGTCTGAGCAACACCTTGAGCATCTTGATATTTTACCCGCACTGTCCCCCGAAAATAAACTAGCTTCGGCAAAGGCTGTAAAAACCGCAGACCACCAGTTAGTTGATCTTCCTTGAGTGGCGTTTGGATAGCTAATGTTACCGTGCGCGACTGTCTCGTGGGATTAGATAGCGGCAGTTTGAGGCTGTAATGTACCCCGTAATTGCCGTGGGCTTGATAGGCTGTATCTGGATAGCGCACCGCCAAGGCGGCGCTCTGGATTTGATTAGTACCTAAAGTGCCACCTTTCACCGTCGCTAATCCCCAAGAAATAGCTTGACCGGTGGATGGCACCTTCAATACCAGACTACCCTTGTCGACCAGCTGCGTTTGCCAGCTCGAACCGATCGATACCCCCGCGACCCGACCATAAATAATCCCCTGATCGCTATTTGGTGGAGTGGGCGCTCGATCGCGCGGGGTCGATAAATTTCCTTGTTCCAAAACCTGCTGCCATTCCGCCAAATTCGGTGCCCGCTCCATACCAGCCGCATCTTGGGGGGCAAACAAAGCCAGACTAGCCAAATACACCCGGCCAGAGCTAGCTAGCCGCAAATAACTAGAGCGGCCATTAATCGGTGGGGTCAGACCAGCTACTGGAATGGGGAAGTTCATCAACAGCTTACTACCCCCGGCTGGAATCGTAATTTGTGCCGGAAATAGGCTTTGTCGCCTACCGCGCAATACATCATTCATCACTCGGCTACCCGGTCCAGCATAGATATTTCCGGCCGTATTATCTAACTGCGTCGCCAGTTCAATAAACGGTGCATCCGGCTGACTGAGATAGCTAGCACCCTGCAAAATTTGGATGGTGATTGGTCGCTGGCCGGGATTTTTAATTAGCACCCCCAGATACAAAGTTCGCAAATTATCAGCAGGCTGGGCTTTCGCCACGTGATGGGCAAACAAGTCAAAAAAACCAGTTAATGGATAGTTCAAATGAGCCGCCGGATAGGCTTTACCAGTACCCGGAAAAGTAGAGAGCAAAATGCCTTCTTGCAGAACTAGCTCGGGACTATTACTATTAAAAACTGGTATATTATCTAACTTACCAGGTAAAGGGCGAACTTCTTGGGCTTCCACAATTTCTGTAGGCTTAGAAGCAGGCAACGCGGGCAAAGATTGGGCGAGCAAGAAAATTGGCAGCATAATATGGGCAAGTGGTAGATTGATCCAGATGATTATATTAATCGATCGCTAATTCCCCCCAGCCGTTCCGCACTCTTCCCCATTTGTTGCATGAGTCAGCCTACCGTTTACGTCACCATCACCAATCACGGCTTCGGCCATGCCGCCCGCACAGCGGCAGTCGCGGGCATGATTCAACAGCTAGCTCCAGAAGTCCAGCTCATTATTACGACTACGGCACCGCGCTGGTTGATTGCCAGCTACATTTCTGGCGATTTTATCTATCGTCCCTATGGCTATGATGTGGGCGTAATTCAGGCTGATAGCTTGAATATGGATTTGCCCAGTACGATCGCTAAATGGCAGGAAATTATCGATCGACAAGAAGAAATTATCCGTACCGAAGCCAGCTTTTTACGTGAGCAGGAAGTAGATTTAGTATTGGCCGATATTCCGCCCCTGGCCCCCCTAATTGCCCATCGCGCCAATGTGCCCTGTTGGGCAGCGACTAACTTTGGCTGGGATTTTATCTATCGCGACTGGGGGGAAGACTTTGCTGAAATTACGGACTGGATCAGTAGTTGCTATCAACAATGCGATCGACTATTTCGGCTACCCATGCACGAGTCTCTCAATCGATTTACTGTCATCGAAGATGTCGGCTTAACTGGTGGTACCCCGCGTTTTGAAGTCGCGGCGTTGCAAGAGCAACTAGGTTTTACCCATCCCGCAGACAAAACAGCCCTGCTAGTATTTGGTGGATTAGGACTACAAACCATTCCCTACCAAAATCTTCAGCACTTTCCAGACTGGCAGTTTTTGACTTTTGACAAAGATGCACCGCTGATCCCCAATTTGCATCAAATTCCCGATCCATCAAACAGTGAGAGCGCGCGACGGTATCGCCCAGTGGATTTATTTCCCCTTTGTGGTTTAGTTATTTCCAAACCGGGCTATACCACCTATGCCGAAGCCATGATGGCCAATATGCCGGTGGCCACTATTTCCCGCCAGGGTTTTGCCGAATCAGCGATTATCCTCAAGGGTTTGCAAGACCATGGTCACCACCAATTTATTACTGATGAAGATTTCTTTACGGGCAGCTGGGAATTTCTCACCCAGCCCCTCCAGCCCCCGCTCACAGGGCATGGTCTCCGCACCGATGGTACAGAGACTATTGCCCGAGCAGTGGTGGAATATCTGTACTGATTGACCCGGCCAGAACTTAGCAATGAGTTCGGTACCAGGCAATCGTCTGCGCCAGACCTTCTCGTAAGCCAGTAGTAGCTTGGAAACCAAAATATTCCTGGGCTTTTTGGGTATCCAAACAGCGCCGGGGTTGGCCATTTGGTTTATCGGTTTGCCAGACAATTTCGCCCTTAAATTCCATCAATTCACAGATTAATTCAATTAAATCTTTGATAGTAATTTCAAAATTGGTGCCTAGGTTTACCGGATCAGGTCGATCGAACTTCGTCGTAGCCAAAACAATTCCCCGCGCCGCATCCGCCGCATAGATAAACTCCCGACTGGGACTGCCGTCACCCCACACCGGCAGAGTGGCATCATGGCGCTGCTGGGCTTCATGCACCTTGCGAATTAGCGCAGGAATAACATGCGAACTACTGGGATCAAAGTTATCGGCAGGGCCATAGAGGTTGACCGGCAAAACATAGATACCATTAAACCCATACTGTTGGCGATAAGCTTGCAGCTGTACTAGCAAAGCTTTTTTGGCTACGCCATAAGGCGCATTAGTTTCTTCGGGGTAACCATTCCACAGATCTTCTTCTTTAAAAGGTACTGGCGTGAATTTTGGATACGCACAGATAGTACCGACACAAACAAATTTTTCAACTTGGGCTTGATAAGCAGCATGAATTAGCTGTGTCCCCATCATCAAGTTGTCGTAGAAAAGCTCAGCGGGCTTTTGTTGATTGAGACCAATACCACCCACATGGGCAGCTAAATGGATAATAATTTCTTGGTTTTTAACCACTTCTTGACAGTTGGCCATGACGCACAGATCATAATCCTTGGAGCGAGGAACGGTAATTTTAGCTGGGCTAGCACCGGACTCGATCAACTGGGCTACTACTTGCTGGCCCAGGAAACCCGCCCCACCAGTGACTAAGATGTTTTTATTACTGAGTTCTAGAGTAGTCATAAGGATTTAGAATCTAATCGAGATAGGTCATCATTAGTAATCCTATCTGAAGTTTGGATATTGGTTACCTTCCCCAAAATTTCATTTCTCCACAGATGTAGGAGCAAGAATATGGGCTAAGCATTATAGAAAGGCGAATTTTCGTCATTAATCTACTTAATACATTTAGCGGATATCAATGTTATGTCCCTTGCATCAAAATGTTGGGTAGCACTAGTGCTCTAAAGGGAGCCAAGCTTTGCTAATACTAGTTTTGACCTCGTATGTGAATATTTCATTATTAATTTCTATATAGATCGAACGAATTAATTTATCCGTATATGAGCTTCCATATGAAAAATCTAGTTGCGTCTTTATATAAAAATAATGAATCTCTCTCCAGTTTTCACAAACGCTGGCTACTAGCCATTATTGATGTCTTTTTCTTCAATGTGTCGATCGTCGTAGCACTTTGCCTGCGTTATCGCTCCATTCCGGTGGGTCTAGAAAACCTCATGCATGACTACTGGCCTAGTATTGCATTCTTTGTTTTTTTTAAAGCTGTTTTATTTCATTCTCTAGGTATTTATCGTCCTATTTTACGGTTTACTGGTATTGAATTTATCAGTAATATCAGTCGTGCCACCATTTATGCTGGCATTATTCAGGTTGTTTTGTCTTACATTCAAAACACTTGGCCACTGCCCAAAGGGGTGCTGATTTTCGATATTCTGTTCACCCTGGTCTTAACCACCGCTATCCGGCTGGTGATTAGTTCTTTCCTGACCTCCGGCAATCTGGATAACCGCAATCCCAATCCTGGTCGGCGCCGCGAACGGTTGCTCATTTATGGAGCGGGTATCTCGGGTAGCCAATTGGTGCAGACTCTGCGGCAGGAACCCGGTTATCAAATTGTTGCTTTTATTGATGATAGTCCGGTACTACAAGACCGTACTATTCGGAGCTATCAAATTTATCCAGCAGCACTCATTCCCAAGATTGTAGCTAACGAAAAAATTGATACCTTGATCTTGGCGATGCCTTCGATCGATAAACCCCGCCGCCGCGCAATCATTGAGCAACTAGAAAATCTGCCGATCGCCATTAAAACCATTCCATCCTACGCCGAAATCCTGACCAACAAAGTATCCATTAATGAAATTCGGCGCGTAGATGTGGCCGATCTGCTCGGTCGCGAAGAAGTATTGCCAGAGCCGGCGCTGCTCAGTCGGAATGTTTCTGGCAAATCGGTATTAGTAACCGGGGCGGGTGGTTCGATCGGCTCCGAACTATGTCGTCAAATTTCTCACTTGCACCCCACCTGTCTGATTCTTTATGAATTAAATGAGTTTGCGTTGTATTCGATCGACATTGAGTTAAGTAAAACCCATCCCCAGGTCGATCGCCGAGCTTATCTGGGGAATGTCAATGATGCCCAGCACCTCACTAAAATCCTCAAATCTCATGACGTGCAAACCGTCTATCATGCCGCCGCTTATAAACATGTGCCTCTGGTCGAAGCCAATCCCGCCCAGGGAATTTTCAATAACGTGCAAGGCACCATGATCTCAGCACAGTCAGCTATTGAGGCTCAGGTTGCCAATTTTGTACTGATTTCTACCGATAAAGCCGTGCGACCCACCAACGTCATGGGTGCCAGCAAACGCACTGCCGAGTTAGTCATTCAAGCCTTGGCCGACCAACCAAACTGTCCGACTTGTTTTGGCATTGTCCGTTTTGGCAATGTCCTCGACAGTAGTGGTTCGGTGGTACCACATTTCCGTAAACAAATAGCTGAAGGCAAGCCTATTACTGTTACCCATCCAGAAGTAACCCGTTATTTTATGTCCATTCCCGAAGCGGTGCGATTGGTCATGCAAGCGGGCGCGCTGGCTAGTGGTGGCGAAGTATTTGTCTTAGAGATGGGTGAGCCAGTCCGGATCTTTGACCTCGCCGAACAAATGATTCGGCTGAGTGGACTAACTCCCGGCAAAGATATTGAAATCAAGATCACTGGACTGCGACCAGGGGAAAAGCTATTTGAGGAACTCCTGATCGATGGCGATAATATTCGATCGACCAAACACCCCAAAATCTTTTGCGCCTTTGAGAGTAAATTCACTTGGGAAAAACTCCAGCCCATGCTGCACAAACTATTCACTCTGGCTAAGAACAATAGTACGACCTGTCTTATTCAACAACTGCAAATACTTGTGCCTGAATACCGGCCAGATCCAAAGCTATTAATTATCCAGGAACGCCCGACCACGTCACTGATCAAGGCAGAATCGATGAGCATTCTCCCTGGTAATAGCAGCCTTCAACCCTCGCCCGTGCAGTTTAATTAATATGGTCAAAGGTTCCTATCATTTTGATAGCAACAAAACATAGACTTTGATCAATCATCCCGCTATAATAAGAAGTTTGGTCAAGCAACAGTTTTAAGGAAATATTATGTCCCGATATAGAGGACCCAGACTCAGGATTGTACGGCGGTTAGGAGACTTGCCTGGGTTAACAAGGAAAAGTCCCCGCCGTGCCTACCCCCCTGGGCAACATGGGCAAAATCGCAAAAAGCCATCGGAATACGCCATCCGTCTAGAAGAGAAGCAAAAACTGCGTCTCAACTACGGTGTGACCGAGAAGCAAATGCTCCGCTACGTCCGCAAGGCACGGCGCGCATCTGGTTCTACTGGACTAGTTTTGCTACAGATTTTGGAAATGCGTTTAGACAATACCGTTTTTCGGATGGGCATGGCTCCCACCATTCCAGCTGCTCGTCAGCTGGTGAACCACGGTCACATTACCATTAACGGCAAAGTGGTAGACATTGCTAGCTATCAATGCCGTCCTGGTGAAGTGCTGACTGTTCGCGATCGCCCTGCTTCTAAGCAGCTGGTCGAAACTAACCTGCAATATCCCGGTTTAGCCAATCTTCCTAACCATCTAGAGTTTGATAAAAAGACTCTCATTGGTAAAGTGAATGGTGTGATCGAGCGGGAATGGATCGCACTCCAAATTAATGAATTGCTGATTGTTGAGTATTACTCACGTCAAGCTTAATTCAATCCCCCCAGCAAAAAATTAAAAGCCGAAGACCGTCGTGGTTGGAAGTTTTTAATTTTTTGTTTTTACGTAGATTTTTTATCTCTATGCAAACTGCTGAGTCTCCAGTGTCAAAATCCGCCGACCAACCGCTGATCATTGCGGGTAAAAGCTTTAACTCTCGCCTGTTAACGGGTACCGGTAAATATCGGAGCATTGCCGATTTACAAGCCAGTATTATAGCGAGCAACTGCGACATGGTAACAGTGGCTGTCCGCCGGGTGCAAACCAAGGCTCCCGGTCATGAGGGTTTGGCAGCAGCGATCGACTGGCACCGGATTTGGATGCTGCCCAACACTGCTGGTTGTCAAACCGCCGAAGATGCGGTGCGGGTGGCCAGATTAGGGCGCGAGATGGCCAAGCTGCTGGGTCAAGAAGATAACAATTTTATCAAGCTAGAAGTGATCCCCGCTGGTAAATATCTTTTGCCAGATCCGATCGGCACCTTAGAAGCGGCGACTCAGCTAGTGAAAGAAGGCTTTGCCGTTTTACCTTATATCAATGCCGATCCGTTGCTGGCCAAAAGGTTAGAAGAAGTAGGTTGTGCGACAGTGATGCCGCTGGGATCGCCAATTGGCTCGGGGCAAGGTATTCAAAACCTCGCTAATATTCAGATTATTATCGAGAATGCTGGTGTACCAGTAGTCGTAGATGCTGGAATTGGTACTCCGAGTGAGGCTGCGCAAGCAATGGAAATGGGTGCTGATGCAGTTTTGATTAATACTGCGATCGCCCAAGCTCAAAATGCCCCAGCGATGGCCAGAGCAATGGCTTTGGCGACTGAAGCTGGACGGCTAGCTTATTTGGCTGGTCGAATTCCGGTGAGACCTACCGCTAGTCCTAGCTCGCCAACTACTGGTACGGTTAGCTAGACTAGGCACTAGTCAAAAAGAGCATCACATCACCTTCGGCTACGATGTATTCTTTGCCTTCACTGCGCACTAGTCCTTTTTCTTTAGCGACTTTCATCGAACCCAAGTCGATAATGTCTTGGTAGGCGATCGTCTCCGCCCGGATAAAACAGCGCTCAAAGTCACTATGAATTACCCCCGCTGCTTGCGGTGCAGACATGCCGGCATGAATTGTCCAAGCGCGGGTTTCTTTTGGTCCGATCGTGAAGTAAGTACGTAATCCCAATAGGTCGTAGGTCGATCGAATCAAGCTCGTGAGACCACCTTCCGCGACACCTAAAGATTCTAGAAATTCTTTTTTATCCTCTTCCGATAACTCAATGAGTTCCGATTCCACCTGTGCGGAGACGATCACCACTTGAGCATTCTCCAGGGCTGCTACAGCACGCACTTGCTCCACATAAGCATTACCAGTAGCCAAATCTTCATCCGAAACGTTAGCAGCGTAGATAATCGGCTTGTTGGTCAATAGATAGAGAGGCTTAATGCTTTCAGCTTCTTCTACCGTTAGCTTGGTCTGTCTAGCGGGCTTGCCCTCGTTAAGGACAACCATGACTTTTTCTAAGGCATCAATCTCGATCTGGGCATCTTTGTTGCCCCGCGCTGTCTTCTTTGCTCGATCGATCCTTTTCTCTACCTGAGCTAAATCGGCCAGTCCCAATTCGAGGTTAATGATTTCCATATCTTCAGTGGGGTTGATCGCCCCAGCCACATGAATGATATCGTCGTTATCGAAGCAGCGTACTACCTGGACGATCGCATCGACTTCCCGAATGTGGGAAAGAAACTGGTTGCCTAAGCCTTCGCCTTGGCTGGCTCCTTTCACCAATCCAGCAATATCGACGAACTCGACCCGGGCGGGTTCAATTTTTTCGGAGTTATGAATTTTACATAACTCGGCCAAACGACTATCGGGTACGGCTACGACACCAACATTGGGATCGATCGTACAGAACGGAAAGTTAGCGGCTTGGGCTTTGGCGTTGCCCAAAACAGCATTAAACAAGGTAGATTTACCAACGTTGGGCAGACCGACAAATCCAGCTCTTAGCATAACCACATCACAAAAAGAACACCTCACGCCAAGTGAAGCAGCTTACCATTATCGATCGATCTGACACCTGAAGCAACGAAAATCAATTGAAGATAGAAAATTCTTTTGATTGGTCTAAACTCAAAAACCCCGCCTAGAGCAGGGTTTGTAGTAGTGGCTCGACCCAGACTTGAACTGGAGACCGAAGGCTTATGAGTCCTATTCTTATTAGCTTACTGACTGCATTACAGAGGT
>CAXTSZ010000035.1:1300-35994 GCA_964247125.1 uncultured bacterium | reverse complement strand
GATTGGGGACTGATAACTACTTGCATGGTTAGTTGCCTTGAGTTCTGAGATTGATGTCTCAGTTATCTATGATAACGTGCGGCGTGGGCTGAGAGCCTAACAATTGCCAAATATCTCGTTGGCGTAGCAATATCTCGTTGGCGTAGCATACCGCACGTAATCTCAATTCTAACTCGACCAAACTCTTAGTTCATTGATATTTGGACTTCAGTTCAAGTGCAGCACAAAAGCTGTTGAGGCTATTTAATAAAGCATTGTAGTAAGAATAAGCATCATCGCGATCGATCTGAAGATGATTATACAAAGCCAGTTCTGGCTCTGACACTAGAGACACCTGCGGAATATCCAATCCCGCTGCGGTTAAACGTATAGACGCGATCGAGATTAATAACGAGCCGATCGTATTATTTCTACCGTGATAAAGATCTTCCAATCCAGGTAAGATTAACTCCGATCCTGGTAATTCATTTAGTTCCATTATTTATCCCTCTCTGATGTACTTTCACAACGATCGATAAATTGTTCGATCTTATTTCTCAGGAGATTGGGATCGAGAGCAGGAAATCGAATCAATTCAGATTCGATCGCATTAAAACAATCCCGCAGTTTTTCTAGAGTAAATAATTTCTGCTCATACATCGCTCGAACATCATCAATGTCGCGGTTATATCCTCTAGATAGCTTGGAAAGAGCTTGCGCTGTGAAATCGTAATGATAAAACGAGATTTCACCTTGCCGTCCGATGAAGATGCTTCTGTCACGCCATCCAGGAAGCTGAGGTAAGAAGTCTTGCGGGGAAGCCAGTTCGATATTGATATCCAATTCTTGTTTGAGCTTGGCGATCGCTTGAAAAATACCTGGGGTTTCGGGATCTAGACGAATATCGATATCCACGGTAGAACTACGCCACCCAATGAGCAAAGCACTAGCACCACCTGTAAAGTAGATACAGCCAGAACCACGAGCTTCTCTACCCAATGCTTTCATGAGTTGTTCAATCTTCTGAGGATCGACATTTGAGCGCATAATTTTACAATCGAGCCGTATTTCTCCAACAAATCCAACGGTAACGGTACCTCAGCTCAAATCTATCTTACCGTTGATTGATTCTTCAATCTAAAATAGCGACAAATCCTCACGCCTAACTTCGATCCCGAACAACTCGACAAAGATCGCCAGTCACTCACTAGTAGCAATCAATAGTTCTTGCAAATTATCTGGAAAATCGCCATTACCAACCATCTTGGTAAATACCTCATAACAATCTCGCTTATCTCCAGCCTTGCGTGGATAATCCAACCACAACACAATCAGAACTTGCCGATCCTCACTGCTAAAAGCCCTAAAAAACAATCGATACCGATGCGGTAGCCCCATCCCCTTCATCCTGCCATATCGCCGCAACGGGCCAGTCAAAGCAAACTGAGCAGCCAGCGGATCTATGGCGATCTTCTCTTTAATCCCCACCATCACAGCAGCTAACAGCTTCACATCAGGATGTCCGAGGTAATCTGCTTCGGGTAACTCCGCCTTCAACTGCTTCACCCGTTCCCGCAGTTGTCGCCGTTGTTCGCCAAATAGCTGGCGGTGAAAGTAAATTTCCCAACCATTGCGGATCAGTACGTCCATTAATCGACAACCACTCCAGCTAACAGTTCATCATCTTCATCTGCCATCTCTTCTGTATAGGCTTCAGGATGTTCGGGATTAGTCAGAGCATCTTTCGTAACTAAATCCAAAAATAGACTCAGCATCAGATCCTCTGAATCTGAATCTGGTTCGACTGGCTGTGGTTCTAACTTGACCAGCACAGTATTATCGCTCAATACCTCTACCCATCCCGTCGCATTCACAAATTGAGGATGGTCGCGATAAAAACTAGCTGGCAAGCGAAACCCCGATGCATTACCAATTTTAGCGGGTGCGAGTGGATAATATGGAGTTGATTCATCGACCACATCCTGTCGATTAGATTAGGCTGAAAGCTTTTGTAATAGCCTAAATACCCTCTCTACAGACATTCCCTCGTGACATAACTATCTTTATAGTGTTAAAATTCTTCTGACTGCTCAACCAACATTGACAACCCAAGCCTTAGAATAGATAACTTACAGCATTTAATTTCTTCTATTGGAGTTGGTCATGCCAGACAATCGCCGCAGTCAAGCCATCACCCAAGGGGTACAGAGATCGCCTAACCGTGCCATGCTCCGCGCCGTCGGCTTCGGCGACAACGACTTCACCAAACCCATCGTGGGACTGGCCAACGGTTATAGCACCATCACCCCCTGCAACATGGGCATCAATAGCTTGGCGATCCGCGCCGAGGCTGCCCTTAAGCAAGCCAGTGCCATGCCCCAAATGTTCGGCACCATCACTATTAGCGACGGCATTTCTATGGGTACCGAGGGCATGAAATATTCCTTAGTATCACGGGAAGTCATTGCCGACTCGATCGAGACCGCTTGTACTGGTCAGAGTATGGATGGGGTACTGGCGATCGGTGGCTGCGATAAAAATATGCCCGGTGCCATGCTGGCCATGGCGCGGATGAACATTCCAGCGATCTTTGTTTATGGCGGTACCATTAAGCCGGGACATCACAATGGTAAAGATCTGACCGTTGTGAGTGCTTTTGAGGCCGTCGGTCAATTCAGTGCCGGAAGAATTGATGAGGCCGAATTGAAAGCGATCGAAGAAAAAGCCTGTCCTGGGGCGGGTTCTTGTGGTGGCATGTTTACCGCTAATACTATGTCTTCGGCGTTTGAAGCGCTAGGTATGAGCTTGCCCTATTCTTCGACGATGGCTGCTGAAGATGAAGAAAAAGCGGTCAGTGCTGAGAAATCGGCTTTTGCTTTGGTAGAAGCGATTCGTAAACAAATTCTACCCAGCCAAATTCTGACTCGCCAAGCTTTTGAAAATGCGATCGCTGTAATTATGGCCGTTGGTGGTTCGACTAATTCGGTGCTACATTTATTGGCCATTGCCCGGACGATGGGCGTACCATTATCGATCGATGATTTTGAAATTATTCGTGGCCAGGTACCAGTTCTTTGCGATCTAAAACCTTCGGGCAAATATGTCGCTACCGATTTACATCGGGCTGGCGGGATTCCCCAGGTGATGAAAATGCTGTTAGAACATGGTATTTTGCATGGCGATGCTTTAACCATTAGTGGTGAAACTGTTGCTGAGGTCTTAGCTAACATACCCGCTGAACCTCGCGCTGATCAAGATGTGATCCGGCCTTGGGAGCGACCGATGTATGCCCAGGGACATTTGGCGATCTTGAAGGGCAACTTAGCCACCGAAGGCTCAGTGGCTAAGATAACAGGGGTGAAAAATCCTAAAATCACTGGTCCAGCGCGGGTTTTCGAATCGGAAGAAGCTTGCTTGGATGCTATTTTGGCAGGCAAAATCACCGCTGGTGATGTCATTGTCATTCGCTATGAAGGCCCGAAGGGTGGACCTGGGATGCGGGAAATGCTTGCACCGACGGCAGCGATTATTGGGGCGGGCTTGGGTGATACCGTTGGTCTGATTACGGATGGTCGGTTCTCTGGTGGTACTTACGGGATGGTCGTAGGCCATGTAGCCCCTGAAGCCTATGTTGGTGGGTTGATCGCCCTGGTGGAAGAAGGTGACACGATCACGATCGATGCACCCCAACGTCAATTACAACTAGAAGTGTCCGAGGTCGAGTTGGCTGTCCGCCGATCGCACTGGGTGGCACCTGCGCCCAGATACAAAACCGGAATATTGGGCAAGTACGCCAAGCTCGTATCATCTAGCAGTTTGGGCGCTGTTACCGATATGGATTTATTCCCGTAGAAAATAGACTGGCTTCAACTCGGCATAGTTTGCTCTAATTCTCGGATCGCATTGGTCATCATCAAAAAACCAGAGAGATGGCCTTGCTCGCGGAATAGGGTGGCGGCTTGGCGCAGATCGATCAGTGCTGCGTCTTTTTGGCCGAGCATCGACATCACGAGGCCACGACTATGATGAAATTCACCGTCATTGGGGGCAATGGCAATAGCGCGGTCGCAATCCTCGATCGCACCGGGCTGATCTCCTAAGTGACATTTGGCAATACTGCGATTGATGTAGACCTTGGCGTTGCTGGGTGTCAGCGTAATGGCCGCATTAAAATCTTGAATTGCTCCGTAGTTGTCTCCCAATTCAAATTTCTCAAAACCTTTTTGATAATAAGCTTCAGCGTAAACTGACTTGATTTTAATGAATCGATTATAGTCCGCTAGTGCTCCCCGGTAATCGCCGGTCTTATATCTAATATTGCTGCGATTTTTGTAAGCTTCCACATTATGAGGATCTAAGGTAATGAGACAATTGGCATCGGCAATCGCTCCTTTAATATCACCGCTGGCATATCTCAGCTCTCCCCGATTTTTGTAAGCCTCGATATCGTGGGGATTCCAGTCGATGGCCTGACTATAGTCTTCGATCGCTCCCTGCTGATCGCCCACGCTAGACTTCGCCCGCGCCCGTTCCAAATAAATTCGACCTAACCGGGGATCGAGTGCGAGCGCACGGTTGAAATCGTCAATAGCAGCTAGCTTGTTGCCTAGCTCCGCTTTGATCCGACCCCGATTACCATAAGCTTTGGCATAGTTGGGCTGGAGCTGAATAGCTTGATCTAGATCGGCGATCGCGCCCTCTCCATCCTGGCCGGCATATTTAGCATTACCACGATTATAGTAAGCCTTGGCAAAGCCCGGTTCAATGGTGATAGCTGCGGTGAAATCGATGATCGCACCTTGCTTATCTCCTAACTCGGATTTAATACAACCGCGTTCGTAGTAGATACTCGCTTTTAATGGGGTGAGAGCGATCGCCAGCCCGAATTCGCGAATCGCTCCCTGTTTATCGCCCAGCTCATATTTAATAACACCGCAGTTATGCCAATATTGCGATTTGGCATCTTCATCGCGCTGTTCTAATTCTTGATGTAAATCTAGTTGAAACTGATGTATTTTGGTGGATAGTTGTAATCCCTTATTGATTGGAACCGATGAATACTGAGCTAATTGTAGTTTGGTGATAGCCGTTGTTTCAGCCCCTGACTGGTAAATGATGAGGCCACAGCTGCGCCCATATTTTGATGCTAAATTGTAATTTTGCTGATGCTGACCTTGACCGCGCTGCACTGGTGATGGTGGTAGTGCCTTTGCTAACTGCAATCCTCTCTGTACCATTGCCGATGAATACCGTTGCAATGTCTGCTCCAGAAATACTTCGATCCTTGGACTAGCATTGTCTGCGGCCATCGTTACAGTCCGGTGCGTACTTTTAATTCTCTTAAGCATTTTTGGAAATCAGTAATTTGTTCATCGAGTTGTAGTGCCATAGACTCCAACAAATCTTGCCCTAAAGCTTGGATTTCTATTACTTGCACACGGATTTGATTGAGTTCAGTTTGTTGAACAGCAACTATTTCTGCCTCAATAGCCTGCAGGCGATCGCGACCCTGCAAAATTTTTTGGGCAGTGCGCATTAATTCTGTGCGCAGCTCCCACCGCTGCATAATTTCCCGCAACCTGCGCTCATCACCTTTTTCATAAGCGTGGTTCACCGCCATCATGAGTTTTAAGCGGCGTTCGCGCTCATTTTTATCGGTGACCAAGTCGGGGTGAATTTGTTTGGCTAAAGCTCGATACAGTTTTTTGATATTCCCCGCTGCTTGCAATTCCGTACTGGCATCCGAGAATTTTGTGTATTCGGCAATCTGCGTTTCCAGATAGTCAATTTCGGCGAAACGCACCCCAATTATTTGATGATAGTACTGCTCAAACGAACATAATTCGCTGCGGAGTGCTACTAAATCTAGCTCGCGCCGCGCCAATTCTGCTTCCAATTTAGCTAACTCCGATTGCTTCTTGGTTAGTTCCTCTTGTTCCGGTTTCAAAGTCAAATTACCAACGAAAGTACCAGATGTTGCCTTGTTGCTTATTTTAGAGCATTAATCGCCAGATTCATTTGTCACTCTCAACAAAAGGAAAGTAAATATTGGTTCAATTGGGCTAAAATCCTAGTAAAGACCCGTTATATTTCACCTCATGACTAGAGAAATTATTACAACCGACCAAGCGCCAGCGCCCGTTGGTCCCTATAATCAGGCGGTGGCCGCTAGTGGTAAGCTACTGTTTGTCTCTGGACAAATCTCGATCGATCCCAGTACCAATCAGCTGGTGCATATGGGTGATGTCATGGCGCAAACCAAGCAAGTAATGGCTAACCTCGCCGCTATTCTGACGAAGGCCGGAGCGAGTTGGTCAGATGTCGTGAAAACGGGTGTGTTCTTACAAGACATGAATGACTTTGTCACCATGAATGGTGTTTACAGCCAGTATTTTGATGAGGCTACAGCGCCGGCGCGGGCCTGTGTGGAAGTGGCTCGTCTCCCCAAAGATGTTTTGGTAGAAATCGATTGTATCGCTGTGATTCCTACAGCTTAGTTAGCTGCTCCCTGCCTTGAGGTTTTGGTGGTTCCCAAATATTCATTAGTTATCCCGATTTATAACGAGGAGGCCAGTATCCCGGAGCTATACCGCCGGGTGAGTGCAGTGATGGATGGTTTGGATGCGCCAGCAGAGTTGCTACTGGTGAATGATGGCAGTCGCGATCAGTCGCTCCTGCTTTTGCGCGATTTGCACGAACGTGATTCACGGGTGTGTTATGTGAGTCTGGCGCGTAATTTTGGGCATCAAATTGCCGTGACGGCGGGTTTACAGTTGACCCGTGGTCAGGCCGTGATTATTTTGGATGCCGATCTTCAAGATCCGCCGGAGTTGTTACCGGATATGTTGAAGTTGTGGCAAGACGGCTATCAGGTGGTTTACGCGCAACGGACGAAGCGCCAACGTGAGCCGATGTTAAAACGATTGTTGGCCTATGTGTTTTATCGTCTGCTGCATCGTCTGGCTGATGTGGAAATCCCGATCGACTCGGGGGATTTTTGTCTGATGGATCGGCAGGTGGTGGATTTGCTCAATGCGATGCCGGAGCGCAATCGCTATCTGCGGGGTTTGCGCTCGTGGGTGGGTTTTCGGCAGACGGCTTTGTTGTTCGATCGCGACCCTCGGTTTGCTGGGGAGGTCAAATATACTTTCCGGAAATCTTTAGCCTTAGCCATTAATGGTTTGGCTTCTTTTTCGCAGGTACCGTTGCGGCTATCGATCTATTTGGGACTATTTTCAGCATTTTTATCTTTACTGATGGCCGTGTTGGTATTGTATTGGCGCTTGGTTTCACCCACTTCGCCGCTGACTGGTTTGGCCACTGTAATGATTGCAATGTTTTTTATTGGAGCCGTGCAGCTAGTGAGTATTGGTATTTTGGGAGAGTATATTGGCCGGATTTACGAAGAAGTTAAAGGTCGTCCTTTGTATACGATCGCTGAAATTGGAAGAACAGCAGATTCCTCTACTGGTTTGGGTTTAAAATGAGCACCATGGATTTTGACTCAATATCAAAACACGAGGAATTAAAAACTGCGATTCATCAAGCCTTTGCTAGCGTAGAATATCCCGGCGATTGGTGTCTGCGCAGTAGTAATGATGGCGATGAACCATATTTACTGGCAGCGGAATTCAAAGGTAAAACTGACTGGCAAAGCTTGGATGCTGGCTTTATCGATCAGGCTCCCGCTGGATACGGAACGGCATTGTGCTTCTTTTCTGATGAGGCGTTTCATTTCTATTTGCCGGCTTACCTCATTGCCGATATTGATGGTCAACTCCAGCAGCACGATCCATCATTTCATTTGACTCATGGATTGAGTGATCAGACCAGAAATGAGCTGATCAATTCTAGACGCTATGGTGAACGGACTTGGTTTGAGTTAAAGCGTTATAAATTTTCGATGTTTTCCGGTTTAGAGGTGAAAGCGATCGTGGCGTACCTAAAATGGTGTCGCGATACTGATGAATGCAGCCGTGAGACAATTGACCAAGCACTCACTAATTATTGGAATATGCGGACGACTGGCCACGATGATTAAAAATGTACTGGATCGCTCAACATAATGGAATTACAAGAATACCTGCGGGCACACGGACTAGAGAAACTGGCCGAAACTTATAGTATCAAAGCAACCAAACACCAGCAGTATCCCCACTTAGTCTGCTTAAAGTACTCTCAACTAGACTCCCCCATGGGAGCCAAAATCGTCCAACAATGCCGAGGCATCATTCTTGACCAATCTAATGATTGGCAGCTAGTTTCTTACCCCTACGATAAATTTTTTAACCACGGCGAAGGCCATGCTGCCACTGTCGATTGGAGTAGCGCCAGTGTTTATGACAAGCTGGATGGTTCCCTGATGACCCTCTATTTTTATGATGGTCAATGGCGAGTTCAATCTAGCGGTACCCCCGACGGTGCTGGTGAAGTTAGTGGTTTTGGGATGAGCTTTGCGCAACTTTTTTGGAGCGTGTGGACAGAACTGGGCTATCAACTACCTGAAGCTACGGACTGTTGTTTTATGTTTGAGCTGATGACCAAATACAATCGGGTCGTCGTAGTGCAGCCCACCAATCAGTTGGTTTTGCATGGTGTGAGAAATATCCAAACCCTGGCGGAGCTAGACCCGCAACCCTGGAGTGATAAATATGGCTGGCAACTAGTGGCTCGCCACCCGCTCACCAGTTGGCCGGCGGTGATCGCCGCTGCCCAGCAGCTGGACCCCATGAATTTGGAAGGCTATATTGTTTGCGATCGACAGTTTAACCGGGTTAAAGTGAAATCGCCGCAATACGTGGCGATCGCTCATCTCCGTAGTAGTTTTTCTTCACGGCGGATGCTAGAAATTATTATGGCCAATGAAGGCGAAGAATTTTTGGCCTACTTTCCGGAGTGGACAGAGATCTATCAAAAAATTAAGCACCGCTACCACGAGCTGATTCAAGAAATTACTGATGCTTACCAACAATATCAAGGCATCGCCGTTCAAAAAGACTTTGCTGCTGCCATTCAGCACCTACCCTATAGAGGAGTATTGTTTTCCTTGCGTTCGCACCAGCGCGCGCTTACGCGAACGGGCAAGGTGCAAAGTGTCAAAGAGTGTCTGCAAGCTATTACCATCTATAAGATGGAAGAATTACTAGGCGTAGATTATATTGATTTAGGAATGTAGTGTAGTTATGAAACGAGTTTTGGTTTTAGTTGGTCTGCCCGCTTCTGGTAAATCCACGTTTGCCAATAATTTATTACTGGCTGAACCAGGGTGTTGGGTACGTAGCAATAAAGACTCTCTGCGGGCGATGGCGCACGCTTCCCACTGGAGTAAAGGCAATGAGAAGTTTATTCTCAAGCTGCGCGATCAAATTATTCTGATGGCGATGGCCGATGGCAAAAATATCATTGTTGATGATACTAACTTTGGTAAACACATCGACCACATCAAGGAGTTGGTGAAGGGAGAAGCGATGGTAGAGGTCAACGACTCTTTTTTGCAGGTACCCTTGGAGGAATGTATTCGCCGGGATGCTCTGCGTGCCCAGCCCGTGGGCAAAGGCGTAATTATGCAAATGTACCGCAAATATCTCCAGGTTTTGATTCCCCCACCAGTCTATGACCCTAATTTAGCTGATGCGATCATTGTGGATATGGATGGTACTTTATCGTTACTAAATGGCCGTAGTCCTTATGACGCTTCCACTTGTGACCAAGATCCACCACATCAGCCAGTATTGGATACGGTGTTGCTCTGGCAGAAATCAGTGAAAATTATTATCTTATCGGGGCGGACTGATGACTGTCGGGTGCCGACCGAAAAATGGTTGGCGCAGTATGGCGTGGCACCAGTAGGGATTTTCATGCGGGCTACGGGCGACCAGCGGAAAGATGCGCTGATTAAGCAAGAGATCTTCGATCGCGAGATCTCCGGCCAATACAATATCAAGTTTGTGCTAGACGATCGGCAGCAGGTGGTAGATATGTGGCGAAACTTAGGTTTAACAGTGTTCCAGGTAGCTGAAGGAGATTTTTAGATAGCTATCGCTGCTAAATTTTTAAAATCGATATATTTGCTCTACATCAGCACCGATGTCCTGCTTGGTACCCCATAGTCTTTCCTTAAAATTAATATCAGTACGCGTAGCATTTACTGATATACCAGAATTGAGGGCAGGGCTGTTTGGTCGCAATCGAAAATTTGCTGTACTAGCAGCAATTGATGCATTTACAAATAATGGATCGAGATCAATTAAATTATTTTCTCCTAATCTGGCATTAGAGTTGTCTTTTCCTACCGAGACCTGACCGTTAAAGGATAGGTTGTAATCCCATAAGTTGCCGTTAGAATATCCATCCGAAAATGTTTTCTTAGACTTGTCTTGGGCATAAGCAATATTATTATAAAAAGTAATCTGACTAGAAAAGTATGTAGCTAATTCTCCATTTAAAGTTCCTTCTAAAATATTAGATCTTAAATTGTGAAATGTTGTGTTATTTCTTACTACGACATTATCACTTTGGAAAATCTGAATTCCTCGGCCCCCGTTATCAAAAACAATATTGTTCTCCACCAGCGTCCAAGCTGTATATTTGCGATGGGGCTGTTTGTTTTGGCTATGCCGAAAATCATCAATAATTATTCCATTACCATCAGTAACCATCCCATTACTTCTGGGAGATTTATTTTCATTAGAGTAGGAGATATTTTTGCTGATTATATTGTGAAATCCAGGTTTATTGTCGAATTCTACTGCTTGGTAGATACTTATGCCACTACATTGCCAAGGTGCAGTAAAAGCATTTCTATATACAGTATTGTTAGCAATTAATAAATAATCTGTTCTTACTCCACCAATGGCATTACATCCAGAATCATGAATAATATTCTTTATGATCTGGGTATGGTGATTACTCTTTTCTTGTCCCCCGATGGCGATCCCATTCTCAGCCTTGGCTGTTACTTCAAACCCAATGATTTTAGTGTAATTTCCCAAAACTTTAAAGGCTTGATAATTGCCAATGATGATTGGTTTATGGCCAGGAAAAGCTTGGAAAGTTATCCAGTGGCCAGGTTTGCCAGAAGATTTGATCGTAACATCTTCATGGTAAATGCCATTCTTTACATAAACAATATCTCCCGCAGCTACTTTTTGATTAGCCTGTTGAATGGTTTTAAATGCTGAATTTTGGGTTGTCCCCAGATTGATGTCATTACCATTAATATTGTCAACATAGTATGTTATCCCATGAGCTGTAGTCGCGATCTCGGTTTTGAAATCGCGACTATCTGCTTGATTTTCACCATCAAAAGGTGGTACTTCTATCGTTTTGATAGGGGAAGTCTGTGGCCTTAATCCAAGATCAATATGACGTGTCACATCTGGTTTCCTCACAGCAGAAATTACCGCTGCGCTAGCGAGACACGATCCGATAATACTGAAGAATAAAAACCTATGCTTGGCCAAAATATCTCTCGCCAATTTAAGCAACGACTGTGATTATACTAGCATTGGAGAGAGCTGTCGGATTGAGCGTCGCAATGAGAACAGAATTCCGTGATCCGTTGCCATCGGCATCGTAGAAGAGTTGTCCGGCACCACCGCCTTGGTTATCGAAGATAAAGCGCTGAGTACTATTAGTGGCAGCACCCGTAGAATTAGCCGTAATTTGGATGGTGCCGATCGCTAAATCGCCGCCAAATTCAGCTTTAGATATTTGTAAGATATCACCACTAAAATCAGTAATTCGATCGCCGCCCTGCTTGAGATGAAGAACAAAGGTATCAACTCCTGTCCCACCAATGAGAGTATCACTGCCCACCCCACTGCCCCCATCGAGCAAGTCATTACCAGCTCCACCTCTTAAGATATCATCACCATTGCCGCCAAAGAGACGGTCATCGGCTGCTCCGCCAATAATGGTGTCATTGCCATCACCGCCCTCTAAGATAGCTGTAGTCGTAATTAAAGCTGAGGCATTCAGAGTATTGTTGCCAATGCCGCCTTGCAGCTGAACTTTTTCAATATTACTGAAAGTCTCAGTGCCCAACCCGGTGAGTCGGCCTTCTCTAATAGTGAAGTTGACATTAGCTGATTCAAAAAGGGTGTCAACACCGCTACCGCCATCAATGGTGTCGTTACCGCCACCACTAGAGAGAATGTTATTACCGCTGTTGCCTGTAATGATATTATTGCCGACATTGCCAGTGCCATTAATGTCATCTAATCCGGTCAGGGTCAGGTTTTCTACAGAAGTTGGCAAGATGGTAGTCCGCGCAGAGAACAACGTATCAGTGATGGTTGTAATCGCAATGCCATTCCCGAGACTAGCATTGGTAGGAGCGGTGAGACTCAGAATGAAGTTTTCGTTGGCCTCATTAATAGCATCATTTTGGATGGCGACATTGATAGTTTGGCTGGTAACACCAGGTGCAAAAGTTAAAGTTCCTTGGGTGGCTGTGTAATCCAAGCCATCCTTTGCTGTACCATCGGTAGTCGCATACTGAACTGTTACTATCTGATTGCTGGCGCTAGAGAGTGTAACTGTATAAGTAACCCGCTGTGCATTAGTGATGCCCTCTACCACTTCTTGGCTGTTACTGATATTGATAACAGGTCGGCTCACCGCGTCATCATTGGTAATGGTACTAGTTACTGCTGTTGGTGTGGCGATCGTATAGTTGTTGCTGTTGGCCAGGGTAATAGCGATTGTTTCATCACTTTCAGCGATTGTATCGGCGATCGGGTCAATTATCAAAGTTGTTGTATTGGAACCAGCTGCAAAAGTAATTGTGCCACTATTGGCATTAAAGTTGGTAGCCCCGAAGGATTGGTAGTCAACGTTAAAGTCCGCTGTTCCAGACACTCCATAATTCACGACTAAGGGATCACTCGCCGCGCCAGCACGGCTAAAGGTATAAATAAGATTGACAGACCCATCTTCAGCTACACTACTGGCCGAGTTGGTTAGAGTAATTGATGGCAAGGTCAAATCGATATTTCTATTGGCTGTAATAACCCTAGCAGCACCAGCCAGATTAATTAATGGCAAGTTTGTTGAGCTACGGGCGCGGTCGGCAATAAAACCATTGCCAGCAGTAATAAGTGGCGGATTAATATTGTTCACGTTATTGCTACTGAACACAGCGTTGGAATTATCCTCTCCCACGCCAACTTTACCACCATAAGACAAGTTGTAATCCCATTTGTTACCAGTCGAGTAACCATCTGAGAATGCTTTCTTAGAGTTGTCGCTGGGATAAACAGTATTGTTGGAAAAGACCAAATTACTAGAGAAAAATGTAGTTATTTCTCCATTGAGAGTCCCTTCTAAATTAGTTGATTTTAGATTGCCGGATGCAATGTTATTTCTAACAACAACGTTATCACTTTGGAAAATATGGACTCCTCGGCCACCATTATCAAAAACAATGTTGTTTTCAATCAAAGTCTGGGCAGTATAAGCTGCAACTGGACTTCCGTCTGGATTCTGAGTTTGAGTTTGTCTGAAATCATCAATGATGATTCCATTGCCATCAGTGACTTTACCATCATCCCGGGGATGTTTGTTTTCATTAGAGTAAGAAATATTACCTCTAATAATGTTGTGGAAGCCTGATAAGTTGTCTGATGCTTTGGCTTCGTAAATGCTAATGCCACTACTTTGATAAGATGATGTAAAGGCGTTTCTGTATACAGTATTATTTTCAATAGTTAAGTAATCTGTTCTTGTGGCTCCAATCCCATTGCCGCCAGCATCATGTACGGTATTGTTTAAGATTTGGATATGGTGATTCCCATCAACTTTTCCGTCGATGAAAATACCATCATATAATTTAGCGGTAACATCAAAGCCAATGATTTTAACATAGTTTCCGGTGATGTGGATACCTTGGAATTCACCTTCGATAACAGGTTTGTCTCCTGGATAAGCTTGAAAGACAATCCAGTTATTTGGATCTCCAGAGGCAGTAATCTTTACATCTTCTTTATATGTACCGCTTTTAACATAGACCACATCCCCGGCGACTGCTTTTTGACTAGCACTTTGAATTGTCTTTAGTGCTAGGGATTCGCTAGTGCCAAGATTAGTATCATTTCCGATACTGGCATCGACGTAGTATGTTTTCATGAGCAAAGAGATCCTTATTGTTTGAGGTTTTTTTACTGAATTAATGCAAATATTTTCTTTATGACAGCCGTCGACTAATATTTTTAATCTAGTCAATTAAGTCGCAAATACTCAACATCATGTCCGGTACTTACTCTCGGACATGTGCTGAAAATCAACTAATTCCAAAGAGTATGAACGCAGTGCTGAAAATGAAGCTTAACTAGAACACCACATTGCAATCCTCTATCTGAGAGTACCCAGTTTGTCAGCAGTAATTCTCATCATGAGTTTTTAAATCATGGTGATCAATAAATGTCTAGGAGTCATTGTGATAGAACAGGATGGCTGGCAAGACACTCTATCTAATGCCCCGTTGTGCTTAGGGTAGTATTCCTAGTCTGATGACTCAGTGCTTTGCTCTGGCAGATTTAGCGATCGATCCCGTTACAATAAAGGCAACGATTAGCAAATTCTTTCATTATGGCTAGCTCTACCATTCCTGTTACCCTTCTTACTGGCTATCTCGGTGCTGGTAAAACCACCCTGCTGAATCGGATTTTGACACATGAGCATGGCCAGAAAATTGCTGTTATTGTTAATGAATTTGGCGAAGTGGGGATCGATCATCAGTTGGTAATTGATGCTGATGAAGAGATTTTCGAGATGAATAATGGCTGTATTTGCTGCACTGTCCGGGGTGACTTAATTCGGATTATTGGCAATCTGATGCGCCGCCGCGATAAATTTGATCATTTGGTAATTGAAACGACTGGTCTCGCTGATCCTGCTCCGGTGATTCAGACTTTCTTTGTGGATGATGATGTGCAAGCCCAAACTCATCTAGATGCTGTTGTAACGATGGTTGATGCCAAACATGTTGCCCAACATTGGGAAGCTGCTGAAGTGCAAGAGCAGATCGCCTTTGCGGATGTGATTGTACTCAACAAAATTGATCTGGTGGGGAATGATACGTTAGACCAACTGGAACAAAAGATTCGGCAGATGAATGCGATCGCCAAAATCTATCGGACTCAGGATGCTGATTTGAATCTGGCGCATATTTTGGGGGTCTCAGCTTTTAGCTTGGATCGAGCATTGGAAATTGACCCCGAGTTCTTGGGAGAAGAAGCCCACGAACACGATGAGACTGTCAGCTCGATCGCCATTGTGGTACCGGGGGCGATCGATGGCGAACAACTCAATCAGTGGATGAGTCGGCTCTTAGAGACCCAGGGTCAAGATATTTTTCGGATGAAGGGAATTTTGAATCTGGTTGGTCAAGAGCAAAGGTTTGTGTTTCAGGGCGTACACATGATTTTTGATGGTCGCCGCGATCGCGATTGGAAACCGGGTGAAACTCGCCATAATCAGTTGGTTTTTATTGGACGCAACCTAGATGAAGTAGCTCTCCGAGATGGTTTTAATGCTTGTTTAGTTGAGCCATAATTAAGCCATTTTTGGGATCGAATAACAAAACCAGCAGAAAAATTGTGGAAGATACCAAGACAATGGCGGGACCGGATGGCAGGTTGAAGTAGTAGCTGAGGTATATGCCAATTGTGCTGGCTACCATGCCAATCGCTGCGCCCAGCCACATCATGTGGTGCAGTTCTTTGACCAGTAGATAAGCGGTGAGGGCGGGGCCAATGAGCAGTGCAATTACCAGAATTACGCCGACAGCTTGCATACTGGCAATAATAGTGAGGGTAATGGCCATCATAAAACCTACGTAGATGGCCGACACTGGTAAGCCACTAGCTTGGGCAGCGGTGCGATCAAAAACATAAAATAATAGCTCTTTATAGAACAAAACCACTGCGCACAGAATCACCGCCGCGATCGCGGCGGTGCGCAGGATATCACCCTGGTTGATGCTTAAAATGTCGCCAAATAAAAATTCATCCAGGAGCCGTTTGTTCTTCAGCACTGTAATTAGGGTTACTCCCAATGCAAAGAAAGTCGAAAAAGTCAGTGCCATTGCTGAATCAACTTTAATGCGCGATTGGGACTTGATCCCCGCAATTAGAAAAGAACCTAATAGTCCCGAGGTAAAGGCTCCGATCAAAATATCGATGCCTAAGAAATAAGAAATAGATAGTCCGGGCAGTACACAATGGGCAATCACATCGCCCAGCAAGGCCATCCGCTGCACAATCAGGTAGCTACCCACGACTGGACAAAGTATTCCAATTATGAGACCAATGGCGATCGCATTGCGCAAAAATTCGGAGTGGAGCGGCTCGATCAGAATATCTAACATGGCAGATTGTCAAACTACATAATATTACAACGGCAGCAAGCAGTCCGATGGTACGATCACTTATAGCATAGCGAAATCCAGTGTCGGACTAGTATTGCAATAGGTAGCACGACTATAAAAACTAATTTTATGCATCAAAATTTACGCGTTTTTAAATTGGTCCCTATTGTTTTTGTAATCATAGTAGTCACCAGCTGTAACCGGGATAGACTACCGGCGGTTCCAGTTACCCGCTCCGCACAGTCTACGGCCAGCCCTAGTTTAGCCTCAAGTTCGCCGCCCCCCAGTCTGCCAGCTACTGCACTGGGGGGTAAGGCATCTATTTCTCCATCTATTGCGCCACCATCGATTGTTGCGGTTCCTTCTTTAGCTAGCCAGACAACAGAGTATCAGGTCATTGATGAACTCAAGAAAAATCAATATCAAGTCAACAGCCAAAAAGTACTCAGCCCCAGCCGCCTACCCGCAGCTAAAGTTAGCTTTGAAGCCCAGAAATTGCTGACTGTCTTAAATAATACTAAGGCATATTTTGCGAGGAATATTGATCGCGACCCCGACTTGGCCAGAAATGGCATTTTGGCTAATCAGGGCGTATCGGTGGCTAATACCATTGACACTCTTAATTTTATGGCGCAAGTGCTGCAAGAAGATCTTGCTGCCCAGCGGCCACTGCGCCTTCAAAATAGTGACTTTATTGAGAAAAACTTTCGGGTGATTAAGTGGCATGCGGCTAATCCCCAAGAACCCGATCGCCAACAGATCAGAATGACTAAATATGCGGTTTTTACCCATCCCGGCTCGCGGATCAAAACACCTTTGTATGACACGGCTCTGTACCAGATCAAAGACAACCAGCTGGATACGGACTACCGCAAATATACCAAGCAACAAGTTTTAGATGGTGTTTATGAAGCTGGTGGCACCCAGAAAGGTGCCGCCGATCCACTGGCGTACCTCACCAGAGAGGCGGTGGAGGATGCCCTGATGGAGGGGACTACTATTGTTAAGTTTACGGATGGTTCACAGGGGATATTTAATGTCGATCGCAGTAATGAAATTCCCTACATCAAAGGGTTAGACCGTTATCAACAAAAAAGATATTGGTATTTCCAGGCGGTACAGAATATCAAAGGCTATGGCTACAATAGTGCTGCCAAAATCCCGATCGAACCCGGTGTCACTTTTGCTGGTGATATTTTAAATATTGGTTTAGGAAAAATTGTGGTGGTAGAAGACTTCCAGGGTAAAACTAAACAACTGCGCTTGGGTGTGATTGCGGACACAGGCGGCGCTTTTTTACCCAATTTACATCAGTTGGATTTTTTGGCCGGAGTATTCGACAATCAGCAAAAATTCCAAGCATACAGTAAACAATTACCAGAATATACCAATGCTTATTTCCTCGTGAAAAAATGAGCGGCAGAGCTAGATACTTTTTTCGTGATAATAGTGTCAGAATAGTTGGTTAATCGCAATATATATTTACAATGTTCAGATCTGCTTCCGAATCCGCAGAGAACGCCCCTGGAAATTTGGAGATAGTTGAACTGTCCAGCTCGGCAACATCACCAGCAGAGGGGTGGAGCAAGCTGTTCTTTGGACAGGAGCCGACTCCGGAACTGCTAGCCATCTTGATGGTCTATGTGGTGCAAGGAATTTTAGGTCTCGCCAAGCTCGCCGTTAGCTTTTTCTTAAAAGATCAGTTGGCTCTATCCCCGGCTGAAGTGGCCGCGCTGATGGGGGTAGCTGCTCTTCCCTGGGTAATTAAACCAGTTTTTGGTTTTGTCTCTGACGGATTACCGATTTTTGGCTATCGTCGTCGTCCGTACCTGGTCTTATCGGGATTGTTAGGATCAGCAGCTTGGCTAAGTTTGGCGACGATTGTACATACGCCTTTAGCTGCCACTGTGGCGATCGCTACGACTTCACTCTCGGTAGCGTTTAGCGATGTCTTAGTAGATTCTCTAATCGTGGAACGGGCACGGCATGAATCTTTAAGTGGCTCTGGCTCTTTGCAGTCTCTCTGTTGGGCGGCATCTGCTTTAGGAGGCTTACTTACCGCTTATGCCAGCGGCCTATTACTCAGCAATTTTAGCCCGCAGACTGTTTTTGCGGTAACCGCATTGTTTCCACTACTGGTGTCGGGGGTCGCTTTTTTAATTAGTGAGCAACCGATCGTCAGTTCAGAGTCAACCACATCTCCCGCTAAACAACAAATTGTCCAAGTTTGGCAGGCACTTCAGCAAAAATCAATTTGGTTACCTTTGCTGTTCTTATTTTTATGGCAATGTACGCCGACGGGTGATTCTTCCTTCTTCTACTTTGCGACCAATGAATTGGGCTTTACGCCAGAATTCTTAGGGAGGTTACGCTTGGTAACGAGTCTGGCTGCTTTGATTGGGGTGTGGATTTTTCAGCGGTATCTCAAGGCTGTGCCTTTTCGCACCATTTTTGGTTGGACAACGGTTATTTCTTCCCTCCTCGGTTTAACTACGTTGCTGCTGGTGACCCATACCAACCGCGCTTTGGGCATTGATGATCACTGGTTTAGCTTGGGTGATAGCTTGATTTTGACTGTCATGGGGCAAATTACTTTTATGCCAGTTTTGGTGCTGGCTGCCCGACTCTGTCCCCCCGGAATTGAGGCTACGTTGTTCGCTATTCTGATGTCAGTGTTTAATTTAGCTGGTTTAGTATCACAAGAAGGCGGTGCTTTGCTCACTCACTTTTTGGGTATTACCGAAAATAATTTTGATAAGTTGTGGATGCTGGTGACAATTACCAATCTGGGTGGTCTCCTGCCACTGCTGTTTCTCAAATGGTTGCCCGATAGCGATCCGCAAGCCACTCTGCCGACTATTCCCCCGGCGAGTGTCATCGAACATCAAACCTCTACACTGACTGGTTGTCAGGCTTTTCCGAATATTCTGCCCGAATTAATTCAACTCGACCCTGATTCATAGAAATACTTCATGTTAAACCTCGAAAAAACTACCCCAGAATACGATCGCACGGCCTGGAGCGGTGGCTATCAGTCTCAAAAAAATGAATACAGTTATGCGATCGATCATATTACTGGTGAGATCCCCAAGAATATAGTCGGTACTTTGTTTCGGAATATTCCCGCCATGTTGGATGTCAATGGGGTGTCGGTGCGGCATCCTTTTGATGGGGATGGGATGATTTGTTCGATCGCTTTCCAAGATGGCCAAGCTTATTTTCGGAATCGCTATGTGCGCACGGCGGGTTACGTGGCCGAGCAACAAGCCCATCAGTTTTTGTATCGGGGGGTGTTTGGCACGGCCAAGCCGGGTGGTTGGTTGGCCAATATCTTCGATGTGAAGCTCAAGAATATTGCCAATACCCAGGTGATTTATTGGGGTGGCAAGTTGTTGGCACTGTGGGAAGCAGCCGAGCCGCATCGTTTAAATCCAGAGAATCTGGAAACGATCGGTCTCGATAACTTAGATGGTTTACTGGCACCCGGGGCGCCTTTTTCGGCACATCCCCTCATTGACCCGGCCGGCAAGCTGGTGAATTTTGGCCTCAAGACCGGGTTATCCACCACCATCACCATCTATGAGTTCGATCGCACTGGCCAAGTTGAAAAGCAGTACGACCATGTTGTGCCGGGATTTGCTTTTATCCATGACTTTGCGATCACGCCCCACTACTGCATCTTTTTTCAGAATCCGGTGGGCTTTAATCCGCTGCCATTTTTGTTGGGTCAGAAGGGTGCGGGGGAATGTGTGAAATTCAATGCCGAGCAGTCTACCAAAATTATTGTAATTCCGCGCGATCGCACTACTGGCGAGCAAGTAAGAGTTTTGGAAACTAAATCGGGCTTTGTCTTTCATCACGCTAATGCTTACGAGACCGAGCAAGGACTATCGATCGACTCCATCTGTTATGCCTCTTTCCCCGAGGTGGAGCCAAATAAAGATTTCCGCGACATGGATTTTGATACCTTAGATCCCGGACAGCTCTGGCGTTTTCAGCTAAATTTTGAGTCTGGTACGGTAGAGCGGGTGCTAATTGAACCGCGCTGCTGTGAGTTTCCGACGGTGAATCCCGATCGAGTGGGTCAAGATTATCGCTATCTGTTTATGGGCGTGGCCGATTCTCATACTGGCAATGCGCCACTCCAGGGTATTACCAAAATTGATTTGGTGACTAAAGAGCGCCAGACTTGGAGCGCGGCTCCGACGGGCTTTGTCAATGAACCAGTGTTTATTGCCAAGCCCCAACCACAATCGGAAGATGATGGCTGGTTAATTACTTTGGTGTATGAGAGCGATCGGCATGAAACCGATGTGGTGATTTTGAATGCGTTGGATTTGAGTGTGGTAGCCAAGTTGCACCTACCCCATCACTTACCCTACGGTCTGCATGGTACTTGGACAGATGAAATATTCATGCCTACTACCCAAAATAGCTAAGATGAGGAGCGGGGAGTTCATGATTATCGATCGAAAATATGACATTGTCTGATTTATCTGGAATATTTGGGAATATTTATGCGATTGGTGCGCCCTTGGGGTGGCAATTGGCCTTAGCCTTAGCGGCGGTGCTAGTGGCGGAGGTAGTGCGCGATTTGTATCATCTCGCTGGTCACTACTGGGCACCTTTGCAAGCCGGACATGCTCTGCATCACAAAGCCTATCGCCCAGATCTCAGCATTGTCAGTCTGGATTTATATCAACGGGCGCAGTGGCACAATGATGTCCCCGAAGCACTGGCGATGGTCGCCGTGACGGCACTGCTAGCGGCTGGGGGACAATACACTGGTGAGGGGCCGGCGCTGTGGCTGGGTTGTCTGTATTCGGCAAGTTTTTTAGCTACTAGTGTGGCTAGGTCGCAAGGATTATTGTTGAAGACCGATTTGACTCATAAACCCGGTGATTTGGTAACTTTACCGGCGCAGTGGCTGGTGAATCGCACCTATCATTGGCGGCATCATTTTGATGATGCTAATGCTTATTATTGTGGAACTTTGACGCTAGTCGATAAAATTATGGGCACCAGTTTGTCGCTGAAAGGTAAATCGGTAGCGGTGACAGGGGCTTCTGGGACTTTGGGGCGATCGCTAATTGCTGAACTATCTAGCAAGGGAGCACGGGTCATTGCGCTGACCACTTCCTCACAGGCACAGTTTGAGGATATGGGCACCAATATCGAAGTATTGCCGTGGCAGGTGGGTGCGGAGCAAGAATTACGCGATCGCCTCCAAAAAGTAGATATTTTGATTATTAATCACGGTTTAAATGTAAATAGCGATCGCGACCCCGCTGCCGTAGAGAAGTCCTTTGAGGTGAATACTTTCTCGGCTTGGCGGTTGATGAATCTGTTTTTGGATACGGTGACAGAATCGCGCCACAAGGCTACTAAAGAGTTGTGGATTAATACTTCGGAAGCGGAGGTGAATCCGGCTTTTAGCCCTTTGTATGAGTTATCGAAACGAACTTTAGGTGAGCTAATTACCCTGCGGCGTTTGGACGCACCCTGTGTGATTCGGAAGCTGGTTTTGGGACCGTTTAAGAGCAATCTGAATCCGAGCGGGGTGATGTCGGCGGACTGGGTGGCAGGGGCGATCATAGCTTTGGCACAACGGGATATTCGTAATATCATTGTCACCATTAATCCCCTAACCTATATATTATTGCCAGTGGCGGAGGGCTGTCGATTGCTATATTTCCGCCTATTTTCTAGCAATAAAAAATAAAAGCGATGCTCATCATCAGCCAGCACCAACATTCATCTACCATTCAGTTCTGGTCGTAAATAGTGACTTAAAATCTCTTCTACCTGAACTTGAATATCATTCTCTGCACCGCTAGCATCTACTCGCCGAATGCGATTGGGATGAGCCACCGCTAATTCTTGGTAACCCTGTTGTACCCGCTGGTGAAAAGCAATTTCATTCTTTTCCATGCGATCGATTTTGCCCCGCTGCCGAGCGCGTTGTAAGCCAATTTCGACATCGACATCTAGCCAAATAGTCAGATTACTTTCTAGACCAGTAGTGGCTAAGTCATTAATCTGCTCAATGAGTTCTATATCCAAGCCTCGACCATAGCCTTGGTAAGCAATTGTTGAATCGGTATAGCGATCGCACAATACCATCCCTCCCACCTCTAATTGGGGTCGGACAATTTCAGCTAAATGCTGCGCTCGATCGGCAGCATACAACAATAATTCTGCGCGATCGTCCAGAGGATAATCGGTTTCTTCTTCTAGGAGTAGTTGCCGAATGGCCACCCCTAAGCCAGTACCACCCGGTTGGCGGGTGGTAATCACTGGCGCTTTCTGCCAGCTGCTGTGGCGTAACCATTGATAGGTGTGAGCAATTTGAGTAGTTTTCCCAGAACCTTCTACCCCCTCAAAGACAATAAACTTTCCTTTCATGGATGGACTAAATTTTTAGAACGCTGCAACTCGATCGTGATTTTACCGCCAAAATCGGGAATGGGGGCGGCCAGTTTGTGTAACTTCAGCTCGACCCGCTGTACCAAGTTGTGCTGGAGAACGGCCTGCACCAAAGTTTCCGCTAGTTTCTCGACTAAAGCGAATTTCTGGGTACTGACAATCTCTTTTACTTCCGCAATAATGCTGCGGTAATCGAGGGTATCCTCAATGCGATCGCTGTGGCCAGCCGGAGCCAAGTCAAGCTCCAGCCTGAGATCCACTTCAAACCACTGTCCCAGAAATTGTTCGGCGGCCAAGTAGCCAGTGTAACCGTAGCAACGAATTCCGGTGAGCTGAATTACATCCATGAAATTTTAGCGGTTAATTCTTCTAGTAGATCTTCTGAAATTTTTCCGAGGCGCACGGCGTTTCTTCCGCATCACCGGCTTTGGTGCTGGTGGTGCCACACAGGGTTCTACTACCGGGGCTTCTACGGGGGGTTTCTCTTTAGTGGGATCCAAAACATTAGCGAGTTGCAGAGCTGCCAACTGTTTTTCGAGAACTTTAGTCTCTTGCACAGTATTAAAAGCCCGAATGTTGCTCATGCTCCCGATGGTCTTCAGATTGAGCAGGGAAAGGTTTAATGACACCTCGGGAGACACCTTATCAACAATGGTGAGCAAGCTATAAGCCACAATATAGGTCTCGGCACCAATCACAATGGTTTGACCTTTCGTATAGTAACTAGTGGCAAAAGAACCACCGCCAAAAGACGTGATAAAAGCTTGGAAATTACCAATTTCCAGTTGTCCATTGGTGCTCATGGCGCGCCAGTCGGGCGTTAATTCTTTGAGCTTAATGGAGGTGGGGATATTATTACCACTAAAAACATTCGCCAAACTGGCATCGGTCGCGGCGAGGGGCGTAGTCAGCGCGGTGGGCTTGGTATCTAGTGGTGCTGACCAGGCGGCTGGCTCCACGGCGCCGACGATCATTACTCCTAACATTCCCCAACAGACTTTTCTGATATTCAACATAGATATAGGTAGATGAATTAGCCTGAGCCATGATATCACAGGACTTCTACCCGAAATCGCGATGTGTAAAAGACTGCGCCGCCGCGCCCGTATAGGTAGCCACAATTTGTCCCTGGCCAACTAGGTGATATTTATAAGTGATTAATCCCTCTAGACCCACTGGTCCACGCGGTGGCATTTTTTGGGTACTGATCCCTACTTCCGCGCCCAACCCGTAGCGAAATCCATCGGCAAAGCGGGTCGAGCAATTTTGAAAAACTCCCGCCGCATCCACTTCTGCTCGAAAAGTTTGGGCAGCTTGGGGATCTTCGGTAATAATGGCTTCGGTGTGGCGAGAACCGTAAGTGTTGATATGCTCGATCGCCTCGTCCAGGTTAGCCACAATCTTGATTGATACCATGAGGTCACTATACTCCGTTGTCCAGTCTGCTGTGGTGGCTAGGGGGAGATGAGGATTTTCGATCAGGTCTTGACCCGGTTGATCTAGCCGGATTTCGACACCTTGGGCTTGCAAAGCCTTAATCACTAGGGGCAAAAACTGGGCGGCGATCGCATGATGCACCAAAATTGTTTCGACGGCGTTACAAGCAGCAGCGTATTGCACCTTAGAATCAACACAAATATCTACAGCTTGCTGGATCTGGGCAGTTTGATCGACATAGATATGACAAATACCCTCGGCATGACCCAAAACCGGAATTTTAGTATTTTCTTGGACGTAGCGCACAAAGCTATTGGAACCACGCGGAATAATTAAATCTACATACCGATCGAGTTGGAGCAATTCGCTAGTTTCGGCACGGGTGGTGAGCAGTTGCACCACTTCTGGATCGACTGCACTATTGGCTAATCCGGCTTTGATAGTTTTCACTAACTGGGTACAAGAATGCAATGCCTCTTGGCCACCCTTTAAAATCACCCCATTCCCCGACATCACGGCCAAGCTAACAATTTGAATCACTGCGTCAGGGCGGGCTTCAAAAATTACGCCCAACACACCTAGTGGACAGGTGATACGTTCTAATACTAAATTAGTATCCAGTTCTCGCTGAATTTGGGTTTGGCCGATCGGATCGGCCAACTGCGCGACATCGCGTACTCCCATAATGCCTGCTTGGAGCTTGTTCTGATCCAGTTTCAACCGAGCGTAAAGAGCGGGGGGAATTGTCTCGATCGCAGCGGCACAATCGGCCTGATTGGCGGTCAGAATGGCGATCGCATCTTTTTCTAAGGCTTGAGCAATTTGTTCGATCGCCTGTTGCCGAGCAGCCGTATTTAAAGTGGCCAGTTTCCGGGCGGCACTGCGGGTGAGGCGACCAATATTCAGCAGAAAACTAGGAGTGGTGGGGAGCATATGGGATTAGTGGTAAGCAGCTATCGATAAATTGACCCTCATCGTGGGTACCTTAACTAATAAGCATATATACATATCAAGTTTTTAGTCTAAAAATGAACATGCTGGATGCCCATAACTTCGACTTCAAACTCAACATTCGTCATCCTTACGAGGTCGCCCAAAGGGTGCTGGCGATTTTGGCAGTTCTCGATCGATTACATACAACAACTGCTGCGCCTGCCTTGGAATGGGTATATGCTTATGGCATCGATCAACACTTTTCAGCAGCTGAGAAAGAGTTCTATTTTTCCAAAAGCTTTAGTGAAGAAGATCGCGAAACTTTTGGCTGGCTGACCGAAAGTCTGGCCGTATTATTGTGGGCCATGGGCTACTTAGATACTTTGCCATCTCTCCATCAGCGTTTTGAGCTGGCGGCCATGCCCTATCTTGATAATATCACCAGCAGTACCGCCCAGTTTTTGGTGGATGCTTGCTTGCGCCATACCGATGCTTTGCTGATCGCCGAAGAGCAACATTACCAGGCGCATTGGCAGGTCATGAACGCTGAATCTTCTTCTCAAAGCATTTTTGATAAAATTAATCCTGACATTATTTACGAAAGACGTTATGCCTTTAGCTGGCTGGTGGGCATGGAAGAAGGCGAAAACTAAATATAAGTAAACTAAGCAGCGGGCAACGCAATTACTTTTTCAACATCTAGTAAATCGTCGGCGGTCTCGATCGAGATTAACTCCCGGGCATAAGGCCGATATTTAAAAAGCTGATAGCCCTGTGCTGTCAAGAACTCTGCCACCTCCAAGTTGGGCTGACTGTTAAACAAATTTTGGTACAGGAGCTGGGGGCTAAATTGGCGGAGCGTCTGCTGACAGCCTGCCAAAACAGCCAATTCATGCCCCACTGTCGAAATCTTCAAAAAATCTAAGCTCTTCACCCCAGACTGCTCGAAAAAAGCATCTAGCTGAAAACAAGTTACTTCTTCTGTTTCACCTTCCCAGCTGGGCGGTGCTGCGGCTGCCTCTAACACCTGATGGTATTCCGATGGGGACTGGAGGTAAAGGGTCAACTTGCCGAGCTGATTGCTAGCGGCTCCCGCAAATACCTCTACCCAGTGGAGCTGATTCAAACGAATGGTTTCCTTGAGGCAAGCCACTTGAAAACTGCTGGGTTCGATCGCAATCACCCGCCCTTGCGCGCCCACCCGGTGAGCCGCACTAAAGGTATAAATACCGACATGAGCGCCCACATCAATGACCGTCATCCCTGGTTGAATTTGTTGCCGCCAAAACTCTATTTCTGGCTCATACCATTCCTCATCCACAATTAAAGCTCTGGTGGTGAGACTTTGTAAACTGGGTTCGATCGCTAAGAGACAGTTCTCGGGGGCTAAGGTGACGTAAGTAAAACCAGTGTCAGTTACTGCTGTTGTCCATTGCCAAGTCCCCGGATCGTGGCACTGCTGGCCGTAATCTTGAGCCATTCCCAGCCAGTAGGCCGCTGTGCTAGCTTGAGCCAGATCGGTATAAGCCAAATACAGTGCATGTAATACCAATGAAGCATCTGCTACTATTTCTTGCGCCCGATGCAGGTAGAGCAAGCCCTCGCTCTCCTGCATCCCCAAAGAATAAATCCCTAGGCGAAAGTTGATCATAAAATTTTGAGGCAGTAGTTGCGCCGCCAAATGCATGAGACGCAAGGCATGAGACTGATTGGTCTGTAACTGCGTTCGCCACAATACGTCGGAGAGGAGATAGAGAGCCTGAAAATAACCATTCTCGGCATTTAAGATCTGCTGCAAATGCTCGGCTCGTCCAGTGGTCTGCGCCGTGGGTGGCAGATAGATAATTCCCTGCGGTACGATTTCCTCGGTATAAGCTGGCTGTAATGTATTGATTAAAGTATCAAAAGAAATTTCCGCAGCGGTACTATAGTCGGCGAGCATAGCATGCAGCAAAGCCAAATGTGCCTGACAGAGTGGATAATCTCCTAAGCTTGCCCCTGTTTGCAGGGCATTAAAAGCCATTTCAATATATAAGCTTCTGGTCAGCTCATTGGGGCTATTTTCCGCTTCTACCAATGCAGCTACGGCGAGATTATTCCATTCCCAAGCCGATTGTGGCTCATCCCAGTTAGCCGCAGCTAGCGATCGCTCTAGACGGGTAAAACTGTAATTCTGCCCGGAGCCGAATAATTGTGGAGCTTGGAGCCGGAGGTATGCTAAGTAGACTTGCTGGGGCTGGAAATCATTCATGCAGCGGTAATTAGTTCCAGACAGATAGTCACTGGTTGGCGTTCTTGCAGAGCTTGCACCAAAGCCTCAAAAGCTGGTCGCTGGAGCGTGAGCTGCTCTTGCGCCTGCCGCAGAGCCGCATTTTCTGCTTTGATGACACTATCCGGATTGCCGCCGGCCATTTTTAAGATACTGCGCAGTTGTTGTCGATCGTCATGACCACCCATACTATTGCCACACATCAACTGTTCAGCGGCTACGCCGGCCATCCAAACCGCACAATAGTTTTGGAGCAGTTTGCCAGAGATCGGATTGGGCGGTGGCGCAAAAGCCACGCCCCCTTGGCTCGCTTGCCCCTGTTGCCAAGCTTCCCACGCACTCAACGAGTAACCGGTGACAGCAATGCCCAGCTGTTGTGCCATCAAAAAATGTCCGGCTTCATGATAAATAATGCGCTGGCCATAAGCCGGGTCACGGCGGGCGATGATATCTAATACTAAACCAGTACAGCGGCTTTGTAAAAAGAAATTATCCAGACTGGTACCGACTAGTAGTCCCATTACTAAACTGATGGGAATTAATGGTGAAAAATGTAGCAAAGGTGCCATCAGGCTTCCCCACATAATGGTGAAAGCCGACAGGGCAATGATATTTAAAGAGATTTCTTTGGTTGGATGTGGCGAAATCATAGGTTAAGGCTGAGTTTTTCGAGCTTTGTAGAAGGTTTCTAGGCTATCGCTATCTCCTACATACCGCCAATGCCAGGGTTCATAGCTCACGCCTTGGGTATTGTGTTCCTGAAAGGATAACTCAAAGCTATAGCGCGGGGCATTAGTGGACAACCACTTAAAAGCTTTTGTTTGGTCAAAACTTTGGTTGAGGTTAGCCGCTGGCGCACTGCCGTCTCCCACATCAATGGCATAGCCGGTGTGATGCTCACTATAATGGGGCGGCGCACTCACCTCTGCTCGTTTGGTGGCGGCTTGCGCGCGCTCGGCTTTGACATCAAAAAATAGCCGCTGCTGCTCTGATACCGATCGAAAGGCCGAAATAGTGATGATATTTACACCTGCTGCTTGAGCTGCTTTCACCATGGACTGGAACTTCTGGGCAGCGGCGGTGCGTAGCTGAAAACCATTGCCAATAGAGACTAATTGATCAATTGGAGCCTCTGCATACCGAAAATGGTGTAGTAGCGTATCGGCACTATCGGTGGCCACTGGCGTACTGGTTACCACGCTTACTGGGCTATTGCTGTTCTTTATTAACAAAGTACCAATAGTTACTAAACCAGCAATAGTGACGATCATACCACTCAGTACAAACCGCTGCTTTTGGCGCTGACTGTTGATCCTACTTGTACTTTTAGCAGTTGGTGGCGCATGGCGATCGCGTTGGGCGATCGGAATATCGTCGGGAGATTTGGCCGCACTATGAGCAGCTGGGCGGTCATTACGCAAAATTTTTATTCCTCGTTGGAATACTGGATTCCATTTTTACACAACCTGCACCGCTGGTTGCTAAACTGCTCGGTATACTACCGAGCCATCAGAATCTCGATTATTAACAGTCAATAAGTCTGCATGAACTAGCACTTTTAGAGTGGCGGTGACATCGTTGCGATCCGCCCCCGAATCAATGATACAGTCGCTGCGGGTGGCTTCACCTCGATCGCGGCAGATCCGTAAAATTTTCACTTCTAGAGATTCAGTGCGGACATATTGCTCCACCAATGATATTTGGTTGGCTGGTTGCAGCCCGGGAGCATAGCCCATACTGCCATGTAATGCTGCATACTTCAGATTTTCTTCATCCACCATATTAGGAATCAGGGCTAAATCTAGTAGTTGGCCAATGCCAAACCAGCCATAAGTCATCATATAAAGAGCGCCGCTGACATAGCGACCCAGGTAGATGCGGTGTAGCCCAGAGCCGCCTGGAATAAAGCCTAGACACCACAGCAAATAGGAAAATCCTTTATCTTTCGGTTCTCTCATGATCGGTTGAATCGCTCCTGCATCTTAGAATTCAGCTAGGGACTTGCGGGATCAATTATTAGACTAGGTAAGACTCCCCCAATATCAGATAATTGGTTGGCCTGACGGTAAGTTTGCGCCCAACGGCTATAGTCTATCAATAGTTGATGGCTAAGTCTTTGTTTCACCGTCATCAGTACACTCTTCAACAAGCTGTTACCAGCGGTTTCCAGAATTGGCTGGGGGGTAAACCACAAAGCTGGCGGTAAATCTACCTGCACTTGCAGATCAGCGACCCCTTGCAGGCGCGCTTTCTTGCCAGTTACTGTTGGTACTAGTTTACCCAACAAATCCAGGTGAAATCGTTGGTTGATGTAATCTACCCCGCGAATTTCGCAGTCGGTAGACTGGAGATGCACTGTGCCATCAGACTCTGCCCACACTCGCAGCTGGACAGTGGGCTGGAGCGTAAAGTGAAAGAAGCTAAGAGGGCGCATTTTTAGACAGAACTGCTGATTGCCTAAATCTTCCATTTGGTTGTGGTCGACAAGTGCAGTAATCAATCTCTGGGGTTGGCGCAGATAGTGACAGATGGGCACCTCATGTTCCGCCACCGTTAGATCGATCGATTGACTGGCAACAAACTTAACTTGCATGGCAGGGGATCATGAATTAGCAAAAAGGAGTCCGGGATTTGAGCCTCAACGTCTACCCAGTGTCTTATACTGTCCTGGGTTTGGAAATGCTGCCCTGGCTCACCACTCAATTTTAGCGCAACTCCGCAGTGCCTGAACAGCCCAATAGCCCCAATTTCTCTCTCAACTAGCCCCATCTATTTTGCTGATTACTGCTATGGCCACTCTTGTCATTACTCATCTTGGTCCGATTGGTACTTACGCCGAGGCGGCGGCGTTAGCCTATGCTGATTCGATCGAGTCAGACACCACTCTGTTAGCTTGCAATACCATTGCCCAGGCGATTGCCTCTGTCGATCGCGGCCAAGCGGATTTGGCGGTGGTACCTGTGGAGAACTCGATCGAAGGGAGTGTCACCATGACCTTGGATAGCCTGTGGCAGAACCACGGCCAATTGCAAATTCAGCAGGCTTTGGTGCTGTCGATCGAGCATACCTTGATCACTACTGCTACTGAACTCCAGCAAATTCATACAGTTTATTCTCATCCGCAGGCTCTCAGCCAGTGCCAAGATTGGTTGGGCAAGTTTTTACCAGCAGCGCAGCAAGTAGCTGCTAATTCTACGACCGCTTTTTTATCGGAGCTACCGACCCAGCCCCACGCTGCTGTTATTGCGTCCCAGCGAGCTGCTGATCTTTACCAACTGCCCGTCCTCGCCCCAGGCATTGGCGACTACCCAGATAACCGCACCCGGTTTTGGGTGCTTGGTCACCAGCCAGCCCGGACCGGCAGCTACACTTCTCTAGCCTTCAGTTTGCCCGCTAATGTACCCGGAGCCTTGCTGCGAGTATTGGCCAGGTTTGCTAGCCACGATCTCAACTTGAGCCGCATTGAATCGAGACCCACGAAAAAATCCCTCGGTGACTATGTGTTTTTTGTGGATATCGAAGCTGATCGCAGTGACCCAGTAGTTGCCCAGGTTTTAGTCGACCTCGCCGCCGACGTCGAAAATATAAAGTCTTTTGGTAGCTATGACATTGTCGGAATTAGCTAGGCTTTACTGGACTAGTTGGCCAAGCAGTGCGAGATTTTAACCCATGACTCTAACCTCTATTTTAGTAGCAGTAGATGAGACCGCTTATTCGGCTCAAGTTATTGCCGCGCTGGGGTCTTTGCAGCTAGCGCCCGCCGCGAAGATTATTTTGTGCCATATTATTCCAACGACGCGCGCCGATGTGGCTGCTGATCTGCCCCATCGTGGTGGCTCCGAGTATCCAGAGGTAATTCAGCAGTTGCAAAGCTATCAAGAGCAACTGACTCACCACAGTGAGTTGGAGGTATTGACTGGGGAGCCAGCGATCGAAATTGTCCGGTTGGCTAACATTCATCACTGCCAACTAATTTTGATTGGGAGCCGTGGTCTGGTGGGAGTCGATCGCATTATTCAAGGCTCGGTTAGTGGTCAAGTCGTCGAAGAAGCGACCTGTTCGGTGTTGGTTGTCAAAACTAGCTAACGTAATCAATTATTACATTCTCAATAGCTCTAACTCTGCATAGGTAAAGATCCCAGTCTTCGCAATTTAGTTGAGTATAATTACTCATAAAACTGTTCGCCGGGATATTTTTGAGCCGATTTAGAGAGGTCTGAGAGTAAATATGCACGGTAAGATAACAAAGAAAGTGTGAAAATCAACATAATTTAAGAATTTACATCTTCCAAAATATGCTTTCAGCTATTAGAATAAGTCAGTGCAAATCTCGTTAAGTCAGAGCTTCGGGGGTTCATCGGGTGAAAATCCTGACCGTATCTCCCCAGTATCTAGATTAACCATTGAGAAGCTCAACCAAATTTGCTTAAAACTAATGGAGACATTCAATGAATAAAGGTGAATTAGTCGATCAGGTTGCTGAAAAAGCTGCTGTTACCAAGAAGCAAGCGGACACCGTTCTCTCTGCGGCTTTGGAAGTAATTATGGAAGCTGTATCCAATGGTGACAAAGTCACATTGGTAGGTTTTGGTTCATTTGAACCCAGACAGCGCCAGAAGCGAGAGGGTCGCAACCCCCGCACCGGCGAAAAAATGGAAATTCCCGCTACTAAGGTACCGGCTTTCTCCGCAGGTAAATTGTTTAAAGACAAAGTGTCTGATTCTAAAGCAGTGCCAGCTGTAGCTCCAGCGAAGGCGGCATCCACAGCCAAGAAAAAGTAGGCTGATTGGAACAATCGCCAACTCACGGTGGAAATCTAGCATGGGCAGCCACAATGGCTGGCTGCCCGGCTGACTGCATTCTAGATTTCTCCGCTAGCATTAACCCCCTGGGACCTTCACCAGGGGTGATTACCGCCATCAGTCAGCAGCTCCGGTACATTGATCAGTATCCAACTCCAGGCTACCAAGCGCTCTGCGCCGCCCTCGCCCATCATCATCATATTGACAGTGATTGGATTTTGCCCGGTAATGGGGCCGCCGAATTGCTCACCTGGGCTGGTCGCGAATTGGCCAATCTCCCCCAGACGGTGCTGCCCACTCCTGCTTTTAATGACTATGCTCGGTCGTTAACGGCTTTTGGTGCCCAGATCGATCGATACTCCTTAATTGATACTTCCGGACAGCTGCAAGATTTAGCCCAAGTGCTGGCCACGGCTCCGGCGACTGCGGGGTTACTGATTAATAATCCTCATAATCCGACGGGTCAAATATTTGACAAACAGTTCTTGGTGAGCTGCTTAGAGAAATTTGCGCTGGTGGTAGTCGATGAATCTTTTATGGATTTTGTTGTCGGTGATCAGAGCCTGATTGATATGGTGACTCAGTATCCGCATCTCATCATCATTCGTTCTTTGACCAAGTTTTATAGTTTGCCAGGACTGCGCGTTGGCTATTGCATTAGCCATCCCGATCGGCTGCGTCAGTGGCAAGCTTGGCGCGATCCTTGGGGCGTAAACTGTCTAGCTGAAGTAGCCGCAATTGCGGCTCTTGCTGATCAAGATTTTATCGATCGCACTTGGCAGTGGTATAACGCTGCTCAACCCCAGATGTTTCATGACCTCCAGGCCATTCCCCATCTCCAGGTTTACCCCAGCGCAGCTAATTTCTTTCTGTTTCGAGTAAACCAATCAGTACCTGAGATCCAGCGCCAACTACTCCAGAAATTCCAGATTTTAATCCGGGACTGTCGGAGTTTTCCAGAGTTGGGCATTAACTATGGGCGGGTAGCGGTGAAGTCGATCGCCGATAATCAGAAGTTGTTAGCTGCTTTAGCAAACATCGTCAGCCTGTGATTGTTTTTGCCCCCCAGCCCACAGATGATGGCTCTTTTACATTTTTTTCGGCGGAATATGGCCAGACTTTTCATAGCAGCTACGGAGCCAGAGCAGAAGCCCTGTATAAATATGTGGCGGCTACCAAGCTAGCCGAACGATCTATCCGTAGTCATTTAAAGATTCTGGACATCTGTTATGGTCTTGGCTACAACAGCGCAGCGGCATTAGCTGAGATCTGGAGGGTTAATCCAGATTGCCAAGTAGAAATTGTCGCCTTGGAAATTAGTCCCCAAGTGCCTCAAGATGCGGTGACGCACGGGCTATTAGCTCAATGGCCAGAACCCATTCCGACATTGTTGGCAGAACTGGCGACTAGTGGCGCTGTTCAAAATGGCCAGCTAGTGGCTCGGATAGAGTGGGGGGATGCACGGCAAACTATTCAATCCTTGCGCCATCAAGGTTTTCTGGCCGATGCCATTTTCCTTGACCCTTTTTCGCCGACGGCTTGTCCGCAGTTGTGGACGGTGGAGTTTTTGGCGTTAGTGGCAGCTTGTTGTGCCGCTGATGGCTTGCTGGCCACTTATTCTTGTGCGGCGGCGGTGCGGACAGCTTTGGTGGTGGCGGGTTTAGCTGTGGCTGATATGCCAGCGGTGGGACGCAAAGCGCCGGGGACGGTGGCAAGTTGGGAGCCGCAGTTAATCCCAGAGTTGTCGATCGTTGCTCAAGAACATCTGTTAACGAAAGCGGCGGTGCCCTATCGCGATCCACAGCTCCAAGATGCGATCGCTCTCATTATCAGGCGGCGAGAGATGGAGCAGGTGGACTGTCTATTGGAATCGACGGCGCAATGGAAAAAGCGCTGGTTTGGGCGGGGCGATCGCACGGAGTCAACGTAAATACCTATGGGCAAACTTCTTTGTCTGATTGCTGCTTGGTTTGATGCTCAGAATAGTAGGGTAACGTCAGTTTCTCCTCAAGGAGAGGCAATGCCAATGGGATCAGAATTAAGAATAATGCTTGAATCTATTGAGACAAAAACCTGAATCTGGGGGTTCTGACCCCCAGTCCCCCCATGGAGGGCGCTATCGCCCCCCCCCTCAAACTCCCCCGCGCAAGGATTGATTTTGAAAAAATGAGATGGGATCTCTGTTATGAAAGTTACTTAACTGCTGCTCTGATTGAAATTAAAATCCAAATTATTCAGGATATTTATGGTAGCTAAGACGATTAAGTTGAGTGAGATTAAAGCAAAGGCTTTACCGAAACCTGAGGTGCAGGCTGCATAACATGAGCTAAGGGATGAGTTTCAGATGGCTCGGCTATTGATTTTGATGCGGAAGGTTGCTGGGTTTACTCAACAGGAGTTGGCTGATCGGACGGGGATGAAGTAGCCGTAGTTGGTGCGGTTGGAGACGGGGAAGCAGTTGCCGCGTTTGGATACGCTG
>CAXTSZ010000035.1:0-1200 GCA_964247125.1 uncultured bacterium | reverse complement strand
CGCGTTTGGATACGCTGATGATTTATGACGATAATCGCCAGGGGTTGCAGGGGAAGGCTTCGATCGTTTTGGCTGATCTGGTTTGACGTAATCTCTACTACCAAATAGTCCCGATAATGAACTACCCGTTGTTTTCGTTGAAAAGTGCCAACAGTCTAAAATCGTTGTGTATCAAATCTCTCAGTGATTTTGTTGGCATTTTTTCACAAGTTAAAATCTAACAACTGGCAGTACGTGGAAAACGTGTTGACATTGTATGGACAAGGCTTCTATATTGGAAGAGTCTCCTAAAGCATTAACAAAATACTGCTTTAGGTCGAATCAAATATTTTTGCTCTAGTAAGGAGTAAGTGCTATGTACGCCTCAGTAGACAAGGGTTTAGAAAATGAAACCCGAAATGTAACGATTAACATCCGAGCTAAGAAAAATCAACGCGATCTAATCGATCGAGCGGCTGAACTGCAAGGTAAAAGCCGCTCAGAGTTTATGCTTGATTCAGCTCAAAAGACAGCCCAGGACGTTTTACTAGACCAAAGATTCTTTGGATTAGATGAGGTTAAATTCCAACAGTTTGTAGAATTGCTAGATGAACCACCCACCTATCACGAACAGCTACACAAGTTGCTAATTAACAAGGCACCATGGGATTAGCTCGTGACAAGTAAACAAGGGCAAGAGCCTATTCGTCCACCGGAAAAACTGACTTCAACCCATCAGATTGAAGACTTTGACTCAGGTATCGAGCAACTAGATAGTTGGCTGAAGCGGAGGGCATTAGGGAATGAAGCAGAAGGGGCTTCACGTACTTATGTAGTCTGTGCTGGTGAAGTTGTTGTTGGCTACTACTGCCTGTCTAATGGAGCTGTAGCCAACAATTTGGCTACGGGTAAAGTAAAACGGAATATGCCAGATCCGATTCCAGTGATGATCATTGGTAGGTTAGCAGTCGATCACCGTTGGCAAGGTAAAGGTATTGGCAAAGGTTTATTGAGAGATGCCATTTTGAGAACGCTCAAGGCTTCAGAAATCGCTGGGATAAGAGCTATTCTCGTCCACGCAATCTCTGAGGAGGCAAAGCAGTTTTACGAACAGTATCGGTTTACTGCTTCATCATTAGAGCCTTTAACTTTGATGGTTAAGATTAATGATGCTGTTGCCTCACTTGGTTTACCAGATTAAATTACTATGTTGAGCAAGTT
>CAXTSZ010000034.1:17813-38258 GCA_964247125.1 uncultured bacterium | reverse complement strand
AATACGCAGGCAATGGTTTCAGGATAAGCCCCATTGTTATCTTGCATCTGCTTAGTTAGTAGTCGATCGACCACTACTTTGGCTGATTTAACCGCTGCTTCAGTGGGAATCGACTGCGGATCTAAGGCATGAATATTTTTGCCGGTCGGTAAAACATCCGGGTTGCGAATCGGGTCACCACCTGGTCCAGGCAGAATGTATTCACCGTTTAGACCCTGAAGCAATCCACCCAATTCATTGTCAGCACAGATCTGCTTCAGACAGAACTCTAAATACTCAAACAATGGTTTGACTTCATCTAGGTTCACTTTGCCATAGCCAGCTTCCTGTAAGACTGTCACCCATGGATCTTGCTTGTTACCGCCAAAGATATTTAGCTTCGACATGAACGAAACCCGGCCTTCCGCATCTTCTCGATCATTCAAAATCGCTGCTACTGAATGACGAACTGCCTGGGTGATGTCTTGGAGAAGTTGAACCTGATCGAGTACCCCCCGATCGTTGTCTTGATAAAGTTGCTCTAGGTCTTTGCCCAAGCTCTCGGCGATGATCCGAGGCAAGCCCTTGATGCCTTCTTCTTCCCGATCGAGACTAGCAATATTCACCAATGTCGCGATCGCTTCTTCGGCGGTCGGTGGTTTGCCAATGACATGCAAGCCGCAAGGCAGTAAGCGTGATTCAATTTCCATCAAGCTACTGTAGATCGATCCGACAATTAGGTCACGCTCATCGATCGACATCTCGATCGCATTAATATCGGGGAGAGCTACATCTTTATCTAGATTACAAATCCGCGCCTTGTCCATGATCGTATCGACAATCTGGATCCCCCGACTGCTATCGCGCAGTGATTGATAGGAACCAACTAGTTCGCCTAATTCTTGCAGACCACGATAGAGACCAGCATTTTCGGCGGGTGGTGTGAGGTAAGAAATCGTTTCGGCATAACCGCGCCGTTTAGCGATGGTAGCTTCACTAGGGTTGTTGGCGGCGTAGTAGTACATATTGGGAATACTACCGATCAAATTATCGGGGAAGCATTCACCAGACATGCCGACCTGCTTACCGGGCATGAATTCTAAGGAACCATGCGTACCAAAGTGCAATACCGCATCTGCGCCCCAAACTTTTTCTAGGTAAGTGTAGTAAGCGGCAAAGCCGTGGTGAGGGCTAGCCGAGCGGGAGAACAAGAGTCGCATGGGGTCGCCTTCATAACCAAAGGTCGGCTGAATCCCAATGAACACATTGCCGTAGTGCTTACCAAAAATCAGTAAATTCTGACCATCGCTATTCAAATTACCCGGTGGTGGTCCCCAGCTATCTTCTAATTTCACGGAGTAAGGAGTGAGGTCTTGATACTCTTCTACCGACATCCGGTAGGCCACATTCAGTTCCGGACTGTTGTATTGAGCTTGAACATCGTGAATGACTTGTTCCAGTAGTTCTTGGCCGGAAGCTGGTAGCTCAGGTAAATCATAGCCGTCTTCCTTCAGACCCTTTAGTACTTCGTAAATCGAGCCAAAGACATCTAAGTAAGCGGCTGTCCCAACGTTGCCCTTGTCTGGGGGGAAGCTAAAAACAGTGATCGCTACTTTCTTCTCTTGTTTAGGCTTGCGACGTAGATTTGCCCATTTCATGGCTCGTTTCGCAATTACTTCCACCCGATCTTGGAGAGCAATGGCTTTGCCGGTGTTACCGTCACGACCAGAGAGGATGATTGGTTCGATCGCCCCATCTAGTTCTGGAATAGCGATTTGTAAGGCCACTTGAATCGGGTGTAGCCCTAAATCACTTTCTTGCCACTCTTCGGTGGTTTGGAAAACTAATGGCAACGCCACCATATAAGGACGATTTAGCTTTTTGAGAGTCTCGATCGCCTTGGGATGATCCTGACGAGCGGGGCCACCCACCAGCGCAAAACCAGTGAGAGAAACTACGGCATCGACGATCGCGCCTTCCTTGCTGACCGAGTCAAAGAAGAAAGCTTCTAATGGCTTCGAGAAATCTAGACCACCCGCAAAGATGGGCACTACCTTGGCACCCATCGCTTCAAATTCTTGAATGATCGCGACATAGTGAGCATCGTCGCCAGTCACAATATGAGTACGCTGCAAGACCAATCCGATCGTGGGGGACAGCGGTGCCCGTTGCTCGACAGATAGATCGCGGCGGCTGGTATACCAGTTCAAATACTCTTTTACATCCTCAAACATTTGCGGTGCCAGGGGATGCCAGATGCCCATATCGGGGAAAGTCACTGGCTCTTGATAAGTATTTTCAGACTTGTTGTCGTTAGTGAAAACGTATTTGTCTGAAAGCATCAGCAGAAAATTTTCGAGATTCTCGGGAGTGCCACCCAGCCAGTACTGGATACTGAGCATGAAGTTCCGGGCATCCTGCGCTTTTTCCATGGGCAAGAACTTCAAAATCTTGGGCAGAGTTTGCACCAATTTCAACATGCCATCTTGGAAGCTACTACCCTGTTTGGCCTTGCGCTTCTTCATGAACTCGCCGATCGCACTCTTCGACTGCCCTAATTGCGCTAGCGAGAAGCTACCCATTTTGTTCAGACGCATCACTTGTGGCATCGAAGGGAAGACCACTGCCACGTCCATATTGTCGCGATACGGTTCGACAGCGGCTACTAATTTTTCGGCCAAATCTTCAATGAAAATCAGTGAAGCGATAAAGATGTTGGTAGTAGCGAGGTCAGTTTGCAGCGCGGCATAGTTTTCTGGATCCCGCAATTCTTCTAACAAATAGCCACTGATTTCGATCGCAATTTTGGGATGGTGGTCGTTAATTGACTTAACCGCAGTAGACAATGCACTTTGGTACTGTGGCTCCAGTACGACATAGACCACCTTCAACAGCTTCCGGCCACGTAGATCGGCGGGAGCAATGTGTCTAATAGTGGACTTGACGTTCGTAAACATGCGGAGCGACTCCTTAACGGTGGTTGAAATGGTGAGCTGAGGATTACGGATTGTTCAGTATCTGGCGGGCAAGTAATTGTACTCACTGTTAGGAATTCTAAGCGTCATAACTATCGAAAAACAAGGTAGTAAGATGGTTACTACCGTCATGCTCTGTTGTGGTTTTAACAAAAAACCTTTGCCAGTAGTGGGTTTCAGCGGTGAAAGAAACAAAACAACACCAATGGCCACACAATTCTTCATAATGTTTGACAAGAACAGTGCTGGCAATGTATCGAGCTTTTAATAACTGACAATATTGATTTAGGCCAGGGATGTCGGAATGCTTCAACTATATTATTTAATAATCGATAATATAGATAGCTGAAATATAATTAAATCTTATTGATCATACAAAAATATTAAAATCTAAACTAATACGCACGCTGATATAGTAGGTACTTGTATGAGATGCTAACTAATTTTCCTGAAGGTAGAAATACTAAAATGAGTTATACCCAAACCCAAACCCAGGCTAAATCTGGGTACAAGGCTGGCGTTCAAGATTATCGATTAACTTATTACACGCCCGACTATACTCCTAAAGATACTGACATTCTGGCTTGCTTCCGCATGACTCCTCAACCCGGCGTTCCGCCTGAGGAAGCTGGTGCAGCCGTAGCAGCTGAGTCTTCGACTGGTACCTGGACTACTGTCTGGACTGACCTCTTAACTGACCTCGATCGCTATAAAGGTCGTTGTTATCATATCGAGCCAGTTGCTGGTGAAGATAACCAGTATTTTTGCTTCGTAGCATATCCTTTGGATCTGTTTGAAGAAGGCTCTGTTACCAACTTGCTAACTTCTTTGGTTGGTAACGTATTTGGTTTTAAAGCACTCCGCGCACTGCGGTTAGAAGATCTACGGATCTCCGTTGCTTACCTCAAGACTTTCCAAGGTCCTCCTCACGGTATTACCGTTGAGCGTGACAAATTAAACAAGTATGGTCGTCCTTTGTTGGGTTGTACCATTAAGCCCAAACTTGGTCTATCGGCTAAGAACTACGGTCGGGCAGTTTATGAAGTACTGCGCGGTGGCCTAGACTTTACGAAAGATGATGAAAACATCAACTCTCAACCATTTATGCGTTGGAGAGATAGATTCTTGTTTGTGCAAGAAGCGATCGAGAAAGCCCAAGCTGAGACTGGCGAAATTAAGGGTCACTACTTGAATGTGACTGCGCCTACTCACGAACAAATGATGGAACGCGCTGAATTTGCGAAAGAAATTGGCACTCCGATCATCATGCACGACTACCTAACTGGTGGTTTTACTGCAAATACTTCCCTGTCCCGCTGGTGTCAGTCCAACGGTATTCTGTTGCACATTCACCGTGCCATGCACGCGGTAATCGATCGGCAGAAGAACCACGGTATTCACTTCCGCGTTTTAGCGAAGTGCTTACGGATGTCTGGTGGTGACCACCTCCACTCCGGTACCGTTGTTGGTAAGCTCGAAGGCGAAAAAGGCATCACCATGGGTTTTGTAGACCTGATGCGCGAAAACTACATCGAAGAAGATCGCTCACGCGGTATTTTCTTCACTCAGGATTGGGCTTCCATGCCTGGTGTAATGCCAGTTGCTTCTGGTGGTATCCACGTCTGGCACATGCCGGCCTTGGTGGAAATCTTTGGCGATGACTCTTGCCTACAGTTTGGTGGTGGTACCCTGGGTCACCCTTGGGGTAACGCGCCTGGAGCCACCGCTAACCGCGTCGCTCTAGAAGCTTGCGTTCAAGCTCGGAACGAAGGCCGGAACCTGATGCGTGAAGGTGGCGACATCTTGCGTGAAGCTGGTAAATGGTCTCCTGAACTGGCTGTTGCTCTCGAACTTTGGAAAGAAATCAAGTTTGAATTTGAAGCAATGGACACTCTGTAAGCTCCTACTGATCAGATTGTGGTTGATGTTGCAGGATTTACCAAGAGTAATGATTTAGACTAGACCCAATCTGAAACTGAGAGATTGATGGATATCAAAGCAGTTGCGAACAACTCAGCCGCCGTGCTGACTAGCTATCTGACCTATCAAGCGATGCGAACGGTTTTGAATCAACTGAGCGAAACCAATCCGCCCCTAGCACTGTGGTTACACAGTTTTTCAGGGCAAAGTGTCTTACAAAACGGCGAACTATATTTACAGTCTTTGTTGGCAGTGAATCAAGAGTTAGCCCTGCGCATCATGACGGTGCGCGAGCACATTGCGGAGGAAGTATTAGATGAGTTGCCAGAAATGGTACGCCATCGGATTGCCCAGCAAAACATGGAACATCGCCGGCAGCAGTTAGAAAAACTATCTCAATTGCCTTCTTATCCAGATGAGTCTGACGCTAGCTTTTGAGTTAGCAATTTTATTTCTGTAGTCATCTTAAGATTCAATAAAGCAGGCCATATGCAAACTTTACCTAAAATCCGTCGCTTCGAGACGTTTTCTTATCTTCCTCCTCTTTCTGACGAGCAAATCGCCAGACAAGTACAGTACATCTTGGATCAAGGTTACATTCCCGGTGTGGAATTCAGCGAAGAATCTGAGCCTACTCAACATTTCTGGACTCTTTGGAAGTTACCTTTGTTCAATGCCACTTCTACTTCAGAAGTTTTAGGCGAAGTTCGTTCTTGCCGTACTGAAAACAGTAACTGCTTTGTGCGGGTTGTTGGTTTCGACAACATCAAACAGTGTCAAGTATTGAGCTTTATCGTTCACAAACCGGGCACTCGCTAAGTTCTAGGTTTTGAATAGTTAAGTTGAAGAAGGAGAAGGCGATCGCCTTCTCCTTCTTTATGTATCCCCATAGCATTAATCCTGATAACTCATGCCCAGATTAAAATAATACTTATGTCCAATTTCTCCCGAAAAAAAGTTGCTCTGGTTACGGGTGCTTCTGCTGGTATTGGTAAGTCGATCGTGCGGCAGCTCCTGCAAGATGGCTGGATTGTTTATGGAGCCGCCCGACGGGTCGATAAAATGGCAGATATTCAGACTGCTGGCGCTAAAGTACTTTCCCTAGATGTTACCGATGAAGCCAGTATGGTAGCCGCCATCCAGCAACTATTGGCGGCTGAAGGTCACATTGATGCTTTAGTAAATAATGCTGGTTACGGGTCTTATGGTGCGATCGAAGATGTCCCGCTGGCCGAGGCCAAACGTCAATTCGAGGTGAATGTTTTTGGACTGATGAGACTAACTCAATTAGTTTTACCCACCATGCGATCGGCCAGAGCCGGCACAATTGTCAATATCAGCTCGATGGGTGGCCGCATTTGGATGCCGATCGGTGGTTGGTACCATGCTACTAAACACGCGATCGAGGTTTTATCTGATGCCTTGCGGATGGAAACGAAATCCTTTGGTATTAAAGTTGTCGTAATTCAACCGGGGGCGATCGAAAGCGAATGGTCGGGCATTGCCGCTCAAACCCTGCAAGAAAATTCTCAAGGCTCGGCTTATAGTGCTTTAGTAAAGCCAATGGCGAAGATTTTGAATCATTATTCAACTGCGGCCAAACCGGAAGTGGTAGCCAAAGCTGTATCGCAGGCGGTGAATAGCCGTCATCCGAAAAGACGATACGCTACCCCCCTGGATGCTAAGTTGCTGATTTTCTTGCGCTGGTTGTTGCCAGATTCGGCATGGGAAAGTTTGATTAATATCGTCCTTAAATGATGGCTTAGACTGTGACGGCTAGCTCTACTTCAAACCGTTGCCAAGCTTTTGGTTCCAGCACTCTAGTCGTCAGGTTTTTTTGAGCCAATAGCGATCGTAATAGAGCCGCATCTCCCTCGGCTTTTAAGACAGACATCAACAATCCTTCCAATCTAATATCTCCACCGGCTGCGGTGGGTAAAATTACTTGGGGTTGGAGCCACTCGGCTACTTCTACCGCACTGGCTGTCCCCTTGATGACCGAGCCGAGCACTGGAATTGTGAGATCAATGATGGGTGTAATCACCACATCTATTGGTCTCATTTTTTTTAATGTGGGGGAATGAGAGCCATGTGGTTCGTAATAGAGGCTAGTTTTTTCCACTAAATCAGTTAGCACGTAGCCATTTTCGACTAAGTTTAGTCCTACTACTGAGCCGGGTACGGCTTGAATTCTCAATTGATTGGCAATGGTGAACTCCTGGTCATGAGCGAGGGTGGTGATTTGGCGGTAGCCCATTTTTCTCACCACTTGAGCGGCATTAGGTGAAGCAATGACTGGGATCTGTCGATCTAGTTTCTCTAGTGTAGGTGGGTGGGCATGATCGGCTAAACCCTGGGACAGCAAGATCAGATCAATATTTTCTGGTAACGGACGGACAGTATTTTTATCGCCCTTAAACAACCAAGGCAAATTGCCAAAAGTCAGAGAGCCAACTAGCCAGGGATCTAGTAAAATCCGTTGACCACCCATCTCAATCAACCAAGAATTGCTATCTAGCCAGGTTAAGTACATTGTTTTCCTGAGAGCTTTGTTGAACTGATTGTAACGTTCCTGCATTTGGCAGTGGTAGCACGTCACCAGTTCAGACCGGGTACACTAGCAGGAACAATGCACTTCCAGCAACTTAAGACTTTATGCGCCCCTTCTTTAAACAAACTCTAGCCAGCACCCTGGGCAGTTTTCTGGGTATCACCATTTTCTCAGGATTGTCGTTGCTAACAGTGTTGGCCATTCTGATCGGGCTAGCTAGTTCTGTTTCTAAAAATACCGTGCCCGTACTCAAAGATAAGACCATGTTGGTCTTAGATATGTCGTCAGATATCGCTGATTATGACCCTGGCGTTTCTTTGGAAGCAGCTTTAGCTGGTGGCTCCAAGAAGAGATTGAGTATGCGGCTGGTGACGAAGGCGATCGAGCTAGCTAGCAAAGATCAACATATTGCCGGTATTTACCTAGATGGCAGTAAAACTAGAATGAGTGCGGGCAGTGGTCTGGCTATGTTGCGCGAAGTGCGAGCGGCTCTGCGCAACTTTCGGCAGAGTGGTAAACCGATCTATGCCTACGACGCGGACTTCAGCCGCAAAGACTACTATCTGGCATCGGTGGCTACTACTATTGTGTTGAATCCGTTGGGGGCGATCGATCTCAATGGTTTCCGCACTGAAAACCTTTTTTATAAAGGTGCTTTTGAAAAGTATGGGATTGGCGCGGAGGTGATTCGAGTGGGCAAGTATAAATCAGCCTTTGAATCTTTTTCGTTAAAGGGTTTTAGTCCGGAATCACGCCAAGAAAACCAGGAACTATTGACCACGCTCTGGGACGACTTTAAAAATACGATTGGTGGTGAGCGCAAGATTGCCGCCTCAACAGTGCAAAATGTGGCCGATACGCAAGGAACACTGTCAGCTACCGAAGCTCTCAGCAACAAGTTTGTCGATCGGATTTTATATCCTGATCAAGTAAAGGCCGAGTTGGTCAAGCTCAGTGCTCCCGAAAAAGACGGTAAATTTCGCCAAATTGGTGTGGACGAATATGCTGATATTGTTTCCGATAGAGAACAAGCTTCTGGTAATAAAGTAGCGATTCTCTATGCTCAGGGGACGATCGTGAATGGTATTGGCAAAGTTGGCGAAATTGGTGGTGATGGTTTTGCCCAAGAAGTCGAAAGATTGCGTCAAGACAAAAGCATTAAAGCCGTGGTGTTGCGGGTAAATAGTCCGGGTGGTAGTGCCACCGCTTCTGATCAAATTCAGCGGGAACTGAAACTACTCAGTAAAGATAAGCCGCTAGTGGTCTCGATGGGTAATGTGGCCGCTTCTGGGGGCTACTATATTTCTGCCAACGCCCGCCGAATTTTTGCCCAGCCCAATACTATTACTGGCTCGATCGGTGTAATTGGTTTAAACCTGAACTTCCAGAAACTAGCCAGCACTCAAGGTTTGACCTGGGATGTAGTGAAGACCTCCAAGTTTGCGGATAGCGTGACAGTGGCTCGACCCAAAACGAAAGAAGAACTAGCGATCGCTCAAAAATCGGTGAACCAAATTTATGAAGCTTTTCTCGATCGAGTATCAGAAGGCCGAAATTTGCCCAAGACCCAGGTAAATGAAATTGCCCAAGGGCGGGTCTGGTCGGGAATTGAAGCCCAAAAGGTTGGTTTGGTCGATGAACTCGGTGGTTTAGAACCAGCCATTAAATATGCTGTAGATCAGGCCAAACTAGGTAAAGATTGGGAAGTTGTGGAATACCCCAATCCCGAGAGCCTGTCGGAAAGGTTGATCAAGCGCTTAACTGGCGAGGAGTTGGCTTCTTTATCGGCCACTGCTTCAGCTGACTTGGTCACACTGGAACTTCAGAAACTGCGAGAATCGCTCGCTGATATTCAGCGGCTTAACGATCCCCGGGGGGTATACGCCCGGATGACGATCGACTTTAAATTAAATTAAGGATATTACCGGAACTTAGACTGGAGTCAGTGTAGTTGTTTTCAACAATTAATAACTGAGGTTCTCTTATGAAATTCTATGCTTTGGTGACTGCTGTCATGGTCGGAGTGGCTGTTCCCTTAGTAGCCAATTTTTCCAGCCTGGCAGCAGCTGCAAGTCCCAATATTGCTCAGGCTATGCCCCTGAATGGTACTTTTGGTGACGGTGATTGGATGGTAACTGTTAGCCAACAAAATGATACTTATCGCTACTATGGCTATAATCTGAAAACCAGTAAGTCGATCGAACTATCAGGGGCCAGAGTTACGACTCAAGGCAGCAAGCGGATTTATACCTGGAATAACAGTGGTACCAAGTATCGGGTAACTTGGCAGCCGCAGGATCAAAATTACGTGCGTTTGCAGGTGATTTCGCCTAATCAAACAAAAGTTTTGAATCGTTTGCTATCTAGACAAGAGGATGGTTGCTAGCAACGACTAACACTGAACTCTAAAAATAGTTATCGTCGGTAGATATAGTTACTGATCTACAGATTAACTACAAATTTGTCTTCCTCTTGGCCAGTGGCGAAGCCGATCGAGCTGTGGATACTCGGATTAGCCCAGCCACTAAACAAGATCAGTGCCAGTATCGACATCCCCCCGCCCAACCCGAAAATACCAGGATAGCCAATCTGCGGCACAATCAACCCAAAAATAGGTGCCGCGATCGCAATCCCCAAATCTAAACCAGCAATACTAATAGTAATCACTCGCCCCCGACGATCGATCGGACAGCGATCGGTCACTAAAGCCACGATGGTCGGCATCAGCGTGCCCACACTCAGACCTTCGAGGATAGCCGCCAGTAAGAAATGGGTGGCCGAATGAGCCGTGGCCAGTACAGCCATGGCCGCACCATAGACAATTAAGCTGCCCGCAATAAACACCCCCCGCCCATAGCGATCGGTTGCTCTACCAAATAAGATCCGTGCCGAGAAACTGGAAATGGCGGCGGCTGTGTAGAACCAACCCGGGTTCAAAGATACATTGCTGCTTTTAATATATAACGGAACGAAGGTATGCAGGGCACCGAAGGGAAAACCAATGAGCAACAAGACTAAGGTGGGCACCAATAACTGTCGAGCGCTAATTGTCTGCCAGACGGCAGCCAGAGCAGATGATTGATCTCGTTCATTAGTTACCCCGGCGGACTGCTCCTGTACTCCCCCGGCTAATAACAGACAGCCTAGCCCTAAAACTGCCGACAACAAAAAAATAGCTGAGAAATTATTATCACCACTACTATTCATGAAAAATCCCCCGAGTGCTGGACCAAGTGCGATGCCGACTGGATTTGCCAAACTCATATAGCCAATCAGTTGACCACGCTGGGCAGGCGGCGCGATATCGGCCACTAAAGCACTATAAGCAGTCGTAAAAGCGGCAATACTTAGTCCGTGATAAATGCGCAGCAACACTAATGGCCAAATATTATGCCAAACCAAATACCCGAATGGCGCACTAGCTGCCACTACCGCACCCCAAACTAATACCCGAGTGCGACCCTGCGTATCAGCGATCTTCCCTAATAGGGGTCTGGTCAATAATAATCCGAGCGCAAAAGCACCAGTAATTAAGCCGATCGATCGCTGATCAAAACCAATATCCTCAAGATGAATCGGTAACGTTGGCAACAAGATGGCAATACTTGTCCAAAATAATAAAGATGCCCCGAATAGCCGCAATGATTGCTGGCGTTGAAAGATCGTCAGTTCTTGGAAAATCAACAAAATGATGCACTCATCAGAATTTTTCAGTGTTGGGTAGTTGACCCAGATATTGCTGAAGATTGGGCGAAAATACTTCGTAAATCAGGGTTAAGGGCTGACCATGATGCCAAAAAAGATAATGGCGACCCCAGAGGGTACCTGGTTCAAAAGCCGCTGTTAAAGTCGGCGAATGACCACAGCAAATGCCTCGGACATCTCGGTATAACTCCGTGCGCAGCCGCGCCAGACTCGCCCAAATAGGTAGCGATCGATTCTGTAAATATTCATCCACATGGTCGGCATTCCACCAGGAAGTTGCATAGGCCAGTCGCTGACCAGAGGCCGTGCGCAGCCACACTTGCCGCCGCAAACGGGGGCCAGGGATTTCAAAGATCTCGGGCGGTGCCCCGTCTTGATCCATCCCGACCACTGACATATCTAGCACATCTACTTCGATCGATTCACCCGTCAAAAGCTGTAAGTGGCGAGTCGGTGAGCCATCCCCTAACAATAAGAGCTGCCAAGCCGGGGGGAGCTGGCGGTGGTCAAGACCAGACTGCACAGCGGTCTGGTTGCCCTGCCAAATTGGTTGCAGACTATGCCAAGTGCTGGGGGAAGCGATGGTGGTCAAAATACTAATAAAAATTAACTTCCAGTGTTCCTCTTCATCATAAGAAAAACCACTGAAAGTTACCAGGTACTATTTACTATGCAGATAGCGAGACTCGAACTCGCAAGGTCTAGGACCACACGCACCTCAAGCGTGCGCGTATACCAATTCCGCCACATCTGCAAACTGATCTGTTTAGATCTTGATAGGCATTATGTATGCCGATCTCTGAATGTACCAGAAATCGATCGCAGATGCAAATATTATCTGCCCCATCAAACAAAAGCTCGTTTCAATTGAAACGAGCTTTTGGGGTGTCTCGGTAGTGGGCGGTACAAGATTCGAACTTGTGGCAGCCTGCTTGTAAGGCAGATACTCTACCGCTGAGTTAACCGCCCATATTGAACACCGAATATTAACATTAAATGGTTTCTAGGTGTTTGTCAATAGTGTGTGGAAAATATCGTGGTTGACGAAGTACCTCCAATCATGGATTAATCTTTGAAGCAACTAAAAAAATATTTTAAGTACCTTTGGACCCACATTATCCGCGTCATGCTTGGTCACTCGATCGCAGAAACCCCGACACAATTAGGGCAATGATGCCGATTTGGTCATGGTTCTATCACTACTACTTTCGGGTCACCAGTGATGGTTGGGAGCATTTTCCTGATGGCCAGACGTTTCTAGCCGTCGGTAGTCACAATGGTGGGTTAGCAGCACCAGATATGTACATGCTGATGTACGAATGGTTTCAGCGCCATGGTGCGGATCAACCCATCTATGGCTTAATGCACCCCAAGGTTTGGGAGATATCACCGCCGATCGCTGAAATGGCCATGGAGTTTGGGGCGATGATTGCTCATCCGCGATCGGCCAGTAATGCTTTGCGCGAGGGTTTCCCCGTTTTAGTCTATCCCGGCGGGGTCGAAGATGTCTTTCGCCATCACCAGTGGCGACACCGGATTAACTTTGCTGGTCGCACGGGCTTCATCAAGCTAGCCCTCCGCGAACAAGTCCCCATTATTCCAATAATCTCAGTGGGGGCGCACGATAGTCTCATGGTTCTCGGCAACCTCTATTCGCAAATTCAGCCATTGGGTCTACCCTGGTTAGGTGGGATCGATCCCCTAACTCTCCCTGTGTATCTAGGCTTTCCTTGGGGTGTAGCCATTGGACCACTGCCCAATATTCCCGCCCCCGTTCAAATTCATAATCGCATTTGTAAACCTATTACTTTTCCTTACTGCGGTAGAGATGCTGCTAATGATAAGAACTATGTATGGTCTTGTTACCAGCAAGTTAAAAAGACCATGCAGCAACAGCTCATTGGATTGGTACGAGAGCGGCAAATCAATAATTGATCGGCTTTTTCATACTACAAAGTGTAAGCGTGTAGGCTAACATTAATCCCCACTAACATAGATGCAGGGCAGTGCCGAGGAGCAGTGATGAATAAGTTGGCCAGCAGAATCGTAGAGCAATGGCAAACGCGCCTATCCCAGGAGGAGGTGGCTCAAAATGCTGCCACCCAAGCTAGCATCGTGCAATGGCTAGTGGGCGAAGATCAAGAGCGTTTTGGGCAACTTACCCCTGAGCAGCTGTCGATCGCCACCCAAGCCATGGATTACCGCTATCGGATTTTGCTCCAGCGCTATATTGGTTTGCCTTCGGAGAAAGCCTACAAGAATTTGATGCAGCGGTTGGGCAGTCTGGCGATCATGCGGGAAAAAGTCCGAGCTTGGTTGGCCTCTAGCCGCGATCGACAGCGCACGGTTGTAGATGTTCTGCAAGAAGTCGTGCAGGAAATGCTCCAAAGTGACAAATATATTCAGCAGCAGATTGGCTGGATTGCTCAATGTACTAACAATCCCCGACTGCGCGATACTTTAATGCTGGCCACCATCGAAGAATATTGCCTGCGTCCCATTCGGAACCAGCCTTTGTTATCCTATCGGTTTGTCAATTATCTGCGACGCTCTCAGCGTGGTGGCGTGACTAATGTGCCCCAAGGTGATTTAGTAAAACTGGTTTCGGACACCATTACTGATGACTATGCCGAAACCTCTTTTAATTTACTAGATAACCAAGTACTAGAAGACTATCAAGAACAGCAAGAATGGGAAGAAACTCAAGTACTGCGCACTCAAGTTAAAGATCAAATGCTCGACTACCTAGCCACTAATGTGGGGAAGGACGCTCAGGAGTGGCTGCGCCTGTATCTTTTGGGTAAAACCCCCGAAGAGATCGCCCAAGAATTGCAGCTAGATATCAAGCAAGTGTATCGATTACGCGAAAAAATTTCTTATCATGCCATTAAAGTCTTTGCGGTGAAGAGTCAGCCAGAGGTGGTAGCCGAGTGGCTCCAGACTTCTTTGCAAGAACATAATTTGGGTTTGACCAATAACCAATGGCAGTCTTTTCAGCAGAGTTTGGTACCCCAGCAACAGCATCTACTGACCAGATTGAAAGCGGGGGAATCGATCGAGACTATTGCCAAAGCCCTGAATCTCAAAACCAATCAAATAGTGAGTGAGTGGAGTCAGGTATATCTGGCTGCTCAAGACCTTCGTAGTGGCTAAATTTTCTATGTCTGTACAACCCACATTGGCCTATTTGGTGGCCATGCCTCAGCCTCACACCCATCTGTTTGCAGTTACGGCTGAGATCGGAGATTGGTCAGCGCCGATCCTTGGTCTAAAAATGCCCGTGTGGACTCCTGGCTCTTATTTGGTGCGTGAATATGCTCGACATATCCCCACTTTAACGGCCTGTGGTCAGGACGATCACCCGCTTGTTACTACCAAAATCTCGAAAAATCACTGGCAGATTGACACCAACGGCCAGCCGCAAGTAACCGTAAAATATCAAGTTTTTGCCAATGAACTGACGGTACGCACCAATCATCTCGATGCCACCCACGGCTACTTCAACCCAGCTGCGCTGTTTTTTTATATCCCTGGCTATGAGCAACAGCCGATCGAGATTACGATCGATCCGCCCCTGGGTTGGCAAGTCACCACGCCACTCCCCAGCACCAAGCTGCATACGTTTGTAGCAAGTAACTTCGACACGCTAGTAGACAGCCCCTTCGAGATTGGGCAACAGCAGGTGTATGAGTTTATGGCGGCAGGGAAACCTCATCAATTGGCAATTTGGGGAGCTGGCAACCTAGAGATTGACAAAGCTATTCCCGACATCCAGAAAATAGTTAGTACTACTGCTGCGATTTTTGGGGATTTGCCCTACGATCGCTATTTATTTCTGCTGCATCTATCAGCGCACAGCTATGGTGGATTGGAGCATAAAAACTGTTGCTCGTTACTATATCCCCGGTGGCAGCTGCGCTCCAGTGCAAACTATCAAAAATTCATGCAGCTAGTTGCCCATGAATTCTTTCATCTGTGGAATGTCAAACGCATCTTCCCGCAAGGACTAGAAAAGTTTGACTATGACCAGGAGAACTATACGCCCAGTCTGTGGTTTAGCGAAGGAGTCACCAGCTATTATGACCTGCTAGTGCCGTGTCGAGCAGGCATCTACGATCGTCACACTTTCCTGGCCGAACTGAGCAAGGAAATTAGCCGCTTTTTGACGACTCCGGGACGACTAATACAGCCCGTCACCGCATCTAGCTTTGATGCTTGGATCAAACTCTATCGTCCTGATGCCAATAGTAGTAATGCGCAGATGTCTTATTACTTAAAAGGGGCAATGGTGACCTTGTTGCTGGATTTGCTGATTCGCGATCGCACTCACCACCAAAAATCTTTTGATGACGTGCTGCGGCAGCTGTGGCAAGACTATGGTCAAAAAGAACGAGGATTTACGCCTACGGGTTTAGAAGATTTGATTCAAGCAGTAGCTGGGACAGATTTACAAGAATTTTATCAGCATTATCTATACGGCTTGACCGAGCTACCATTCAATGATTACCTGCAACCCTTTGGCTTACAGTTGGTGGCTGCTGACCAGGAAATGCTACCACCTTATTGGGGAGCAGTGGTCAAGACAGAGCATGGTCATGCTGTCATTAAGACCGTAGCCAGTGGTTCACCAGCGGCGGTGGCGGGGATCGATCCAGGCGATGAGTTACTAGCGATCGATGGTTATCAAGTAACCGCCGAGCAGTTGCCTGAAAGATTGTGTAACTATCAACCCGGTCAAAATGTGCAAATTACTGTTTTCCATCACGATCAGCTTTGTACTTATCAAGTACGACTCGCAGCAGCGCAGCCTACTAAATATGAGTTGGTAATGCTGGCGCAAGTTACGCCGCAACAGCTTTACAACCTCCAAGCTTGGGCTGGTGATTAGGAACAGGTAAGTTAGGAGTTTCGTTGTTGAGCAGCGGCTTTTTGGCTAGATCGCATAGCCTGCGATCGATCGCTCATCCAATGACCTAAATCTTTACTCCACTGCGCCACCGTGGGCGGAATGGAGTTAGTGAATTTTTTGATCCTGACCGAGAGGGTGTGTAAAAATTCTCGGGCCAATACCTTAAATTCAATGACATCTTCACCAGTTGCCGGAGTCAGTATCGGGGCTGAAGTCGCTGGCCTGGTGGCACGATTGACTTGGCTGGTATCTTCGGTGATGGCCACTGGTTTTTCGATCAAGGGTTTTTTAACTACTGGCACTGGGAAAACAGGAGTAGCTGCTACCGCTGGAAAAGCAGGCTGAACTGACGGAATCTCGGCGATCGGCACCTGTAATGGCGGCACTGCGACTACCTTTTTTTCCAACTGGAGAATAGTTGCTGATGGCTGAGGATGTGGTACCAGCGGCTCAGTCACAGGTATTTGGGTAACTGGCTGGACTGGAGCAACTAAGTGCTGATTTTCTGGAGTTCTAATAATTGCTGGTGGTGTTAGGGGCAATGGCGCAGGTGGCAACGGCATGACTGGGATAGGTATTGGTGCTGGAGCGATACTAGGCAAGGGCGAGGGGGAAACAGCAACTACCACTGGTGCTACCGGAGCCAGTGCCATCGTATTTTTACGAGCGGGGTCAAAAAGTGCCACTGCCTCCGTCAAGGGTATTTCGTTGCGCAGTAACCGAGATAGGCCATCAGTGCCATGAGGTTGATAATTTACAACGCGCAGAGTGCTATCGATCGACTGACCTTGAGCATTGAGATGTTCCAGTTTCACTAAGTTAGCACCTGGTTTTAAGCCTTTCAGGTAAAAAGGTGGCAACCTATCGATCGCAAAACTTTGTTCATTGATGGTGGCGCGCACTTGCCAATCATTAATTTGATGTTGGTGAGCATCTAGATGTCTGGGGGCATTGGCCACATAAAAATCTAATAAGAATGGTTCAGCGCCATAGCTGGCATCCGGCTCGTTATAGACCAAGGTGGGCGCGGTCGCCACTGGACTCTCGGCAGATTTAGCAAAAACATGAAAAGTAACTTGAGCCAAAGCCCCCGGATTTTTCCAGCTCTCATGCCAAGGCTTGGCCAGTAAAACTTGCAGAGTATGGGTACCAGGAGTCAGGTTGGTCAGAGTTAGGGGTTGCGTCAGATCGTAGACAGATTGGTAGGGAGTGCGATCGAGCAATACATGCAAATGTGGCCCTAAACCCAGAGCAGCATTCTTAAAAATAGGCACGCCCTGCACCTGAAGATTCACCAAGACATTATTGGTACTCACTACTTCCTCCGGGCGCGGACTTACTACCAATACTTGGGGTGAGCTACTAGCAGCGGTAGCTAACTGCGCAATTACTGCTGGGGGAGCTGTTTCGCTCAGACCACCAGCGGCCAGGGCAATGCCACCATGCAGCCAATAAGTCAAACTGATCAAACCAGCCAGTAACCATGGCAATCTATGATTTTTGATTCTAGTACCCAACAATTCCCGAGCCTCCACATCCTCTAGTTTCATTTTGCCTTAACTTTTAGAGCTTGATGAACCAGCTGCGCCGATACATCCCCAAACAAATCAACATCCACAGTAAAACTGTGGCTAGAGCAAATAATACAGCGCTGTTGGCTTCTCCTGACCAACCAAACAGGGTATTACGCAAAAAACTATAAATATTAGTGGCCTTATCACCGCAACCATTAATGTTATTGAAATAGATAACTTTGATCATCAATACCGAGCCGACAAAGGCAAACAGGGCATTGAGACCCAGAATCTCTAGCGGACCACCAGTTAGCCCAATTTGGCGGACATCGACTAACTCATAGCAAGCGGCAAAAACTACCAATGCCCAACCAGCCATGAACAGCACATAAGAGCTAGTCCAGAGATTTTTATTGATGGGTAGAAAGTTACTCCAAATCTTCCCGGCTACCAGCGCCGCTAGTCCAAACATCAGCATATTGATACTGTTGCTAGTTTGCACATAACGTTGTTGTTTTAACCAGGCACCATGAAAGTAACCAAGCAAAACACTGACTATCGCCGGCAAGGTCGCGAATAAGCCCTCTGGTTCATAGCCTTTTTTACCTTTGGCATAGAAATGAGCAGTGGGGATAATTTGGCGATCGAGATAAGCCCCAATATTATGAGTCTGGCTATCAAAAAAAGATTTGACTTCCACCGTTTTAGTAAAAGCATCAGCCGGAGCATTAGGAGCGGCCACCAACGTCATCACTAACCCATAACCCAGCAAAATTACGCCAGCGATCCCCCACTGTACGCGCTGGGGAAACAACAATACAATCATGGCCGCAGCAGCATAAGCCAGACTAATCCGTTGCAGCACGCCCATAATCCGTAATTCAGGAACGTTGAAAATTCCATGGGCAGGCATTTTGCAGAAACTATAAACCAGACCATTGATTAACAAGCCGATCATAAATAATAGTAAAGCCCGCCGTAAAACCCGCAGATAAACAGCTGTTGCTGGTCGATCCCCGTCAGTATATTTGGCAAAGGAGAAAGCCATTGCCATCCCAATAATGTAGAGAAAAAAGGGAAATACAAAGTCAGCGAGATTCCAGCTGTTATGCCATTCTGCATGATCGATCCAACCACCCAAATCGGCCAGACTAAACACATTCACAAAAATCATGACGGCGACAGTCAGCCCCCGAAAGACATCCAAAGATTTTAAACGCATCTCACACCATCAATATAATTGATGGGGTTAATTGTATCTCGGAAGTCTGTCACAAGCTGGTCTTCGATCAATCCCGCACCACCGCCCGTGAAATTTGGCAGATTTTTGGGCATCCTAAAATCAAAGATAGTGGCACAGTGCAGGTACCTTTTTTCATGTCCAATTGGTCGATCGCCGAACATTCTGATAGTCGATTAGTGGCTCAAGCCATTCCACCTGCCTATCCTTGGAGTAGCACCGTTTTTAAAGCCGTCATGAGTTTAATGGCTTACATACCTGGCGGCATGGCTCTGCTCGTCGGCTACTCCGGTTTGCCAGAAACCATTGTCTGTAATGTGAGTCAGACAAATTCCCAAAATATGGAATGTCGGGGGGTAAAGCAATTTTTAAATATGCCAGTCAGCACCACCACCATTCAACTAGCTGGCCACGAATTTCAACCTTACCAGTACAATATCCCTGGCGACAACGTCTTTTTTGGCCTTGGTTTGCTGTGGCTGGGCGGTCTCACCGCCGGACTGACCATCAACAAAGTCTTAGCCCCTAAAAAAATTAATTGGACATTCGATCGCACTACCCAAACCGTTCAACAACAGCCGATCACTTTACTGCACAAGGCCACCAAAACTTTTCCTCAATCAGACATTCACAGCCTGGTGCTAGAAATTCCCGATCTGGCCACGGCTGCTACGCAGGCCAATATTTTTGTGCGGCTGAATATGAATGCGGCGGAAATCCCCACTCAGTATTTATTTTGGAATGAAAATCAACCCGCTGTGCATACAGCACCCTACCCGGAATTCCCGGAGGTGGTCGCGTCGGTAATTCAGCCTATTTGTCAGATCTTAGATCTGCCTTGGCAGCTAAAGTTTTTTCATCAGGATGAGTGCTTTATCTTTGATTTTGCCGAGCAGGTTGTCGATCGCTATCTCAACGGCGAACAGCTCTTACACATTGAGTTTAATCAAGTGATCAGCTTCGAGATCGAAGAACCCGCCGCCGATTTAGCCACCACTGACCTGTTAGCCAACATGGTGCGCGAATCTACGCATTATCTCAATTTGGTATTGAAAGCAGGGGAACGACTGCGTATTCATCAATTTACGAGCAGCGACTCCCTCGACAATTACTCGGCGCTGGAGTGGATGAATCAACTCCAGACCCATCTGAGTGAAATAGTGCGGACAAAGGTCTTGGTTTAGCCACCAGACTACTGTGCAGTGAAACTATTGATATCGTACCAAATAGTTTTGCGGATAAAAATTCTGAAACCTCGATAGTACCTGGAGCGTATAGTCCCGGATACTTGGTCCAGTGGCTACGGGCTTCGTAGAATCATAGAGATCCGATTGACCCGAGTACCATTGCGCCCCCACCCGCCGTACTGCCAGATGCAAATCGCCACCACTAGCCGCGATCGCCCGCGCGTAATACTCAAACAGCTTTTGCCGAATCACATACATCTGCGCCGCCGGACTATTCCGAAACTGCTCGGCGGTCAGCTCTTGACCAAATGTTTCGCGTGTCCAGACCGGAATATTGGCAGGCATTACTTGTCCCAAACCCAGGGCTTTGCTCACTGGATGCTGCAACTGAGATTCGCCACTGCTCTCTTGGCTAATCACTGATGACATTAAAGCATCCAGAATTTGGTTCGTGACGGGATCGAT
>CAXTSZ010000034.1:9312-17713 GCA_964247125.1 uncultured bacterium | reverse complement strand
GCCCAAGCCGCAAACCACCAAAAAAGACTGATGACAGTAGCTGTTGCTAATAAAATTTTAAGCTGCACCCACATCCCCACGAAAGACGACAAATTAATTGATATCCAGATGATGTCCAGAACTCGGTGCCGAAATATTTATCTCTGCACCGGGATCTTAAACTAAGACTGCCGATGGCGGTGCAAAAGTTCCCCAAATAGCTGGCATCACTACTCCGACTTACTATCGCGCATCATTAAAACGGTGAGCGCTGCTCGGGGCGTAATTTGGCCTTGTAACAATTGATTGACCATCATGGTGATGGGTAACTCTACTTGATTCTGCTGGGCAACCTGCATCAAAACCTTGGTGGTATTGACACCTTCCGCCGTACCAGTCAGATTGGCCAAAACCTGCGCTAGTGAATAACCCTGTGCCAAGCCATAGCCTACCTGATAATTCCGACTCAAGGGACTACTACAAGTAGCCAACAGGTCACCTAAACCAGATAGACCATAAAAGGTCTGGGGCTGTGCTCCCCAGTGTTTACCGATCCGAATGATTTCGGCCAGACCTCTGGTCATTAAACCAGCTTTAGCATTGGTTCCTAATCCCAAACCATCACAGGTACCAGCCGCGATCGCGATCACATTCTTGACCGTGCCGCCAATTTCTACACCCACTGGGTCGTCGTTGGTATAGACCCGAAACTGGGCAGACGAAAAAATCGTTTGGACTTGCACCGCTGCTGCCGATCGGTAACTAGCCACCACCGTAGCAGCGGGCAAACCCTGCTGAATTTCGGCAGACAAATTAGGGCCAGATAACACCACGATCGCGTTATTGGGAAAAGCTGCTGCCCAAATCTGAGCCGGGGTGAGATTGGTGGCTAAGTCCAGACCTTTGGTGGTGGTGACAATAATTTGGTCAGGGGTCAGCTGACCGCGCAATCCCGCAATTACATCGTTGACCCCGGCCATTGATACCGCCGAGACAATCATTTGACTATCCTCGATCGCCTGGGCTAAAGGGATCGGCGATCGCCGCGACCAAGTGACAACGGTGGGGGCGCGCACCAGCTGGGCTAAAGCCGTGCCCCAGGCACCCGTGCCAATCACCGCAACCTTTTTCACCATACTAACGGGGGTACCTAATCATCAATTCCCGGACTTGTTCGGCATGGTAGGAGCTGCGCGTTAGGGGGGAAGAAACTACTTGCAAAAAGCCGATCGCTTCGCCAAATTTTCGCCAGTCCGCAAACTGCTCGGGAGTCACAAATTCGGCCACCGATAGATGCTGTGGCGTGGGTTGGAGATATTGGCCGATCGTCAAAATATCGCAGTGAGCCGCGCGGAGATCGCGCATAGTTTGCCGGACTTCTGCATTAGTTTCACCCAACCCCACCATGATCCCTGACTTAGTGTAAGTCTGTGGACTGAGCTGACGGGTCTTAGAAATTACGGCCAAGCTGCGCAGATAATCGCCTTGTGGACGAACTTTCCGATACAGGCGCGGTACTGTTTCGGTATTGTGGTTCAGCACTTCTGGTGCTGCTCGTAAAATTATTTCTAGCGCTGACCAGTCACCACACATGTCTGGAATTAATACTTCGATCGTAGTATCGGGTGAGAGCGCCCGCACAGCACCAATACAGCGCAGAAACTGGGTAGCACCACCATCTGGTAAGTCATCACGATTCACCGATGTAATTACCACATGCTTGAGTTTCAATCGCTGCACGGCAGCGGCTAATTGATGCGGTTCGGCGGGGTCTAGGGCTGGTGGTTTTTTGTTGAAATCAATATCGCAGTAGGGACAAGCCCGCGTACAAGCTGGTCCCATGATCAAAAATGTGGCGGTACCAGCTTGAAAGCACTCTCCAATGTTGGGACAAGAAGCTTCCTCGCAAACAGTATTGAGATGCAGATCGCGCAGAATATCTTGAACTCTACCGACCCGCTCTAGCTGGGGCGCTTTTACCCTTAACCAATCTGGTTTAACAGTCATGCATTTAGCAGTGAAAACTTAATGAAATCTTCATTATTATACGCTGCTGGATTTCCAATCGGGTATTACGATCGATCGCCAAAATCGACTCATGCTCACCGGATAGCTCAGACAAGCCCCATTAATTGCTGAACAGCATAGACCTAAAGCGGGCAAAATGAAGGTAGCGGGCGCGACAACGCCAATTAACCACCAGCTCATCACATGGGCAAGCAACAACATAAAACAGCCAGCCCCACCGATCGATAACCAGCGCCGGGTTGCCCTAGAGCCATTAAACATGGTTAGCCCAATCACCGCCGTGGATAGCAGCAGGTTGGCCGGGACTAGTCCCGCACAGATGGCTAGGCAGTGACAACGAGAAAATTCATGAAGGGTAGATAAATCGAGCATGGCTTACAGGTCATTTTTAACGATTCTAACCAAGATTTTCCGGCGGCACTGGCGATCAGCAGCAATTCGCAACACTCTCGGCACTAACTGCGGATTTTTTGGTAAGTTTCGTACCGGAATTGTTGATGATCTTCCATTTTTACTAACCGGAAGCGGCGATCGATCAATGATTGATATTCTGGGAAAAACGTATCACCGGCATAATCACCGACCACCAGCGTCAATTCCCAGGTGTCGGCGATCGTCAACGCTTCCGCATAAATACCCGCCCCACCCACAATGAAAATTTTCTGAAATTCAGCTGCTTTGGCGATCGCAGCGGTAAGGGAATGGACGAGGTCTACACCGAGAGAATGGCGTAAACATTCGGCATCGATAGCACCTAATTCAGACTGGGATGAAACAATAACATTATACCGCTGGGGCAGCGGACATCTACCCACATCAGACTCCCAGGTTTTGCGACCCATAATCACCGCATGACCTTGGGTCAGATTTTGAAACCGCTGAGAATCGGCGGGGATGCTCCAGGGTAATTTACCGTCTTTGCCAATGACCCGGTGCTGGGCACTCAAAGCAGCAATAATAATAATTTCGGGCTGATTTGCTGGCATAGAAATCCATGATGATGGTGGTCGGTAATCACAGCTTTAGTGTCACACAAAAAAAGGAGGTGGTTTTCACACCCCTCCTGTTTGTTTTGCTATCAGATAATTTAATTAAGCAAGATTCTTGGCAGCCTTGACTGTTGCTAAACGAGCTTTGATTAACAACAAATTGGCTTGTTCAATGTTGACATTGAAAGGGACAACCTTGATATCACCACCGATCGAACTGGTTGCCACATCTGGGGCAATCAACGCCACCGCTGACTGCTTGAGCATGTCGGGCTTGATTTCTTTAGCCGCAACGAGTTTGTATTGAACATGGGTAACACCCGCATCCACCAATACTTGCTGCATAATTTCGGCTTCAGCCGCATTGTTGCCAACTACCAAAACTTGAGTGTTCAGCGGTAATGCCGAGATCTCGGCTAGTAATAGCAGATTTGGTTTGACATCCAAAGCAATTACTTCTTGAACACTGCTGGCTTGCTTCTTCACCACATCTAAATGCCGATCGAGAGTGATAATTAGATCAGCTTCTAGAAAGTCTTTATTGGTAGTGGGCTTACCCTCAACAGTAGATAGTTCCACCAATGATGGTTCGATGCCTAGTTCCGCGTGCAGAACAGCATGGATTTTGGGAGAGTGTTGCAGCCGATCGACAAAAGCCACCTTGACGGTTTGCACTTGTCTTTGACTCACCATTACGGCTTGAGCGTAGGAAGCAGATCCAAACGCGGAGGCGGTCATGCCTAGACCACTAGCAGCGCTGAAAGCCTGCTCCAAGTGTTCATAGACTTGGCGGTAAGTAACAATGCTTTGAACATTTTGCGTATTAGCCACAAAGGTACCCTTACCTCGTTGTGCCATTAAATAGCTAGCCACAATCAGGTCATTATAAACAGCTGCGATCGTATTGTGATTAACACTCAACTGCTTCGCCAACTGAGTTACTGTGGGGAGAGCGTCACCGGCATGTAGCACACCAATGGCAATGAGCAGCTTAATCTGTTCAGCAATTTGCGAGTTGATCGTGATGGGTACATGTGGATCAACAGAGATGGGCAGGGTATTGGAGTCTGGGAAAACCATATTTTTTTAGGAGCGAAATTGTTTTTTGTACTTGATTTTTAGTTACATCTACTGGACTAAATGTCAGCTGCATGAGAAATAAACTACAACAAAGCCGCCTTCAGAAAAATTTCTTTGATCGATTTTGTTTTTAGAGAGAGTTGGATCTTGTTTGTAGATCAAACATCTACAGCTAGAATAGGTAGAAAATCATCAATTGACAAACATTTAGAGCAATGGATTGTTCACGGTGCAAATGCAAAGTGAACGAATAACTTTAACATGTCAACTGCGGTAAAAATAATACCTATACTTTTACTATAGTATCAATGATATGAATTTTCTGTAGTTACCTAGAAAACATAAGTTAACAATACGATATTATAGGTACCTGGATTTTAAAACTTATGTGATCCATGTCACCTAGGCTCAGTGAAATTCCGGTGATATCCCTGAGCCTAGGTGAATTACAGCATCAGCCTATACACACAGTATACCGAACGGAGTACTAATGTACAGGAGTGAACTTGTATACTGGCTAACACCGACCAGCATAGACCGCGAGACTACCCAACTCATCTTCGATGCGCAATAGTCGGTTGTACTTAGCCACTCGTTCACTACGACAAAGAGAACCAGTTTTGATTTGACCAGCCCGAGTAGCTACCGCCAAATCGGCAATGGTCGTGTCTTCCGTTTCGCCAGAGCGATGGCTAATGATCGATCGATAGCCGTTGCGTGTACCGAGATCGATCGTGGCCAGCGTTTCGGTCAGAGTACCAATTTGATTGAGTTTGATCAAGATTGAATTGGCCGCCGATTGTTCAATGCCTTGCCGCAGCCGCGTCTCGTTCGTAACAAACAAGTCGTCGCCAACTAGCTGCACGGTACTGCCAATTTTTTGAGTCAGCAATTGCCAGTTTTTCCAATCATCTTCGTGTAAGCCATCTTCGATCGAGATAATGGGATACTTGGTGGTGAGATCGGCCAGGTAATCGATAAATTCAGCAGGGCTATGCTCGACCCCATCGTAGCGGTAATTACCATTTACATAAAACTCACTGGCCGCCACATCCAAAGCCAAGGCAATCTGTTCGCCCGGTTTGTAACCAGCTTGTTCGATCGCCGATACCAACAAATCCAAGGCCACTTGATTGGAGGCTAAGTTGGGTGCAAAGCCACCCTCATCGCCCACCCCTGTCAACAAACCTTGACTATCCAATACCTTACTGAGTGAGGCAAAAACTTCGGCACCCCAGCGCAGTGCTTCCCGAAAAGTAGGAGCGCCGACGGGCACGATCATGAACTCCTGAAAATCAACGTTATTGGCCGCATGTGCCCCACCGTTGATCAGGTTCATGAGCGGGGTGGGTAGCAAGCTGGCCATGGGACCACCTAAATAGCGGTAGAGCGGTACTCCTAAGGCATTGGCCACGGCCTTGGCATTAGCAAGAGATACGGCCAAAATAGCATTGGCTCCCAGATTGGTCTTGTTGGGAGTGCCATCTAGCTCGATCATGGTGTGATCGATCGTCTGTTGGTCAAAGGCATTCATGCCTTCTAGGACTGGAGCAATGCGGTCATTAACGTTGGCCACAGCCTTTAGCACACCCTTGCCGCCATAACGACTGGGATCAGCATCACGGAGTTCATGAGCTTCAAAGCTACCAGTAGAAGCACCACTGGGTACTTGGGCGAGACCCATTCCACCATTGACTAGGTATACTTCCGCTTCGATGGTCGGTCGGCCTCGGGAGTCTAATATTTCCCGCGCCACAATTTCGTCGATCGCCATGTCGTGCATATTCATAGTCATAGTCAGAAACTTACCTTATACTGCGCTATCTGAATCAAAATACTCAAGACACATATTACATGGTGTTGAACAAAGTTATTGCTGGTCCCCAGAAAAACTGAAATGCTGTTGTACGACCGACCACCGGGAACAGTCCCAGTAATCAATGTGAGAGGTGATCAAATTACTAGTGTTGATGGTCAATTCGCTCCAACCAGTGACCGAAATACGCGGTTTCCAAGGTAACGGGGCATCCCAACTCATTGTCCAACGAGTCAGCAGTCCATCCGCAGATTCTTCAATGCTATGGAGATCGAGTTTCAGATTTTGGAACCAAGTGGTAATGAAGCCAATCATTTTTTGGTAGCGTGCTAAACCCTGAAAGTCATACATCGGATCTTTGAAGTACACCTGTGGGCTATAGATACTATAGGTCTGTGCCGCTGGAAACTTGGCATAGTCGGCGGTAATAGTGGGGATCAAGTCGGCTGGTGACATGATTGATTAACGGGGTGCTTTTCTTTGAATATATCTCGTCTATTAAAAAATTGCTGACCACCCCACTAGCTCACCGCTTTGTTACAATTCCGAGACCATCCTGCGGTCTATTGTCATGTCGCTGCTGAACTCTACCAAACTACCGATCGAACTACCCGCCCAACTCCAGCGTCTGGATCAATTTTGGCAAAATTACCAGTCAGGGAATAATCTAGCTCCAACATTAGTGCAAACAGCTAGTGAGCCCCGACTGGGAGAGGTTGATTGTGATGTGGTGATTTGCGGTGGCACCTTGGGTATTTTTATCGGCTGTGCCCTCCAACAACGGGGGTGGCGAGTGGTGTTGCTAGAACAGGGCAAGCTGCAAGGTCGTGTCCAGGAGTGGAATATTTCTCGGCCAGAACTGGATGCACTGCTGGAATTAGAATTGCTGAGTGCTGCCGAGCTGGAGCAAGCGATCGCCACCACTTACAATCCAGCCCGGGTGGGTTTCCACGGGGGGATCGAGTTGTGGGTGCGTGACATCTTGAATATTGGTGTTGATCCGGTATTTTTGTTGGCGACCTTGAAGGACAAATTTTTAGCAGCTGGGGGCAAGTTGCTAGAACACACTGGCTTCGATCGAGCAGAAATTTACGAAGATGGTGTGTTGGTGCAAGGTCATAGCCAAGGTACGCCCGTCTCGATCAAGGCACGGCTATTACTAGATGTCATGGGGCATTTTTCGCCGATCGCCCAGCAAGCCAGATCCATCACTCAAAAAAGCCTTAAGCCCGAAGGAGTTTGCTTGGTCGTCGGGAGCTGTGCCCAAGGATTGCCAGAGAAATCTTATGGTGATCTCATCTACACTTTTGCCCCGATTCACCATCAGTGCCAGTATTTTTGGGAAGCATTTCCGGCCCGCACTGGCCGTACCACCTATATGTTTACCTATGCGGATGCCGATCCCCAGCGTCCGAGCTTCCGTCAATTATTAGAGGACTACTTAGCTTGGTTGCCCCAATATCAAGAAGTTGAACTAGGTGCAGTAGATTTTCAGCGGATGCTGATGGGGTTTTTTCCGGCCTATCAACAATCTCCACTGCGAACGCCGTGGCCACGAATTCTGCAAGTTGGTGATAGTAGTGGGATGCAGTCGCCACTGAGTTTTGGGGGATTTGGGTCGCTGATGCGCCACCTGGTGCGTCTAACTGAGGGCATCCAAGAATGTTTGACTCATGACTTTTTGGCGGTGGCAGATTTGCGATCGCTCCAACCCTATCAGCCTAATTTGTCGGTGACTTGGCTATTCCAAAAAGCGATGAGTGTCGGAGTTGATCAAAAGGTGGAAGCCGATCGCATCAACAAATTACTCTCTACTACTTTTACGGCTATGCAAAAACTAGGCGATCCAGTATTGCGGCCTTTCTTGCAAGATGTTGTGCAGTTTCCGGCACTTTCTCAAACCATGCTGGCCATGGCTGTGGCCGATCCAGTATTGGTGGCTAAGATTGTTCAACAAGTGGGCCTGGGCACGTTGATCGATTGGGCTGGTCATTACGCTAATTTGGGCAGCTATAGCTTGCTGCATCAGGTCTTTCTAAAGCTCCCCACGACTAGCTTTAGTTCTCAGCAACAATACCGCTGGCAGTGTTGGCGAGAAGCTTGGCGCTTTGGCTCTGGCGGCGATTACTTAAAGTGAATATTAATTCCACCGGATGATATTGGTTGGATAGCGATGGTTTTAGATGAGGCTGCTTAATTTGTTAGTGCGGAACTGGAGTTGTCGATTCCGATCGATCTCCCAGAGAATCTTCAAATATTGCCTTTCTATATATTAAATCTTGCCTGCTTAGTTCAGAAATCCCTTTGTTATATTGGAATTGAGCATTTTCAACCTTGGCATCACTTAGATCGGCACCAAATAGGTCGGCACCACTTAGGTTGGCACAACTTAGGTTGGCACCACTACTTAGGTTGGCATCACTTAGGTTGGCACCACTTAGGTCGGCACTACTTAGGTTGGCACCAATTAGGTTGGCACCAATTAGGTTGGCACCAATTAGGTTGGCAC
>CAXTSZ010000034.1:0-9212 GCA_964247125.1 uncultured bacterium | reverse complement strand
CAAAAAAGCGACACACTCATGCGCCGGAGTTACCTCCTCAAATCTCACTCGTTGCTGAATAGCTGATTTTGCTTGGCTCATGGTAACCCTAGCCTTTATCTACCTGATTGCAGAATCCCGTTCTTACTTTAATTTTAGCGTACCCATCTTCGTTCCAAACCCCATCGCGCTCCGGCTCCCCTGGATCATTCGACCAAGTAGGTAAATGTGGTCGACAGCCTCGATCTGGTTTAACTTGCGTCGTAAATTCAATTCCCTTTTCCTTGATTAACTTTTTGGTTGCTGGATCGGTTACCAGAGAAAGTTCATTGATCCAAGCTTTAACCTTGGGAATATTACTTGGCACATTATTTCTAGCTGGCCCACCCCACATCTCTTGACTGGTTATCTGTTTCATTGCATCCTCTCTCGTCTGTGAATCAGACTCTGTTCGATGATAAATTTGCCCCTCAGTCACAGTATGCTCTCTTAATAGCCCTTAATTGATAATCTATCATAACAGTTAAATGTCATCTTTCTATCGGCGCAGCCAGCCATTAATCGTAAAACGACCATCCACAAATTTCCGCGAAGGACATTGAATTGGTAAAACTTCGTGAACATAGCGACTAAGAAAGAAGACAATGCTGTTATTGCGCGGTTCAATGGTATGAAAAGTCTCGGCTCCAACATAATAGTTATTCTCAATGCGAGTATCGTAAACCTTTAACTCCCCACCAGCAAAAGCTTTGGGAGCCTTGTGAAAATAATAGACATAAGTTAATTCACGAGTTGCTGTATCAGGGCTACCATTGTCATTATGACTTTTGTAGTAGTGACCATCGTTATGAGCCGTAAGTTGCGACTCAATTTGTTGGATATCAAAGTGGGGTAAGTGGAGCTTAGATAAGACCTCTGGAAAAACATCTCGAATTCTTTGGGTGATGAGAGCAGAGAATTCGGGGAAGGCATGAAGAACAACCGATTTGCGATAGTCCAGATCGTCGCTGGATGTGCTGGTTGAAACAAACTCGGCTTGCTGTTGAGCGACAAAATCTAAGAGGCGTTGATTCTCGTCTGGCGTAAAGAATCGATCGATCTGAAAAGACTCGGAAACCAGCGTCTGGCGATCGTCCTCCTTCGTAATCGATCTATTAGATTTTTGAATCGCCAAAGAGGGCGCAGTGGGGTATTGAATAAGAATTGGCGGATCTGTAACTATCCCAACAAGGCGATCGCACGGAAAAGTTAACATGGCTTGTCCCTGCTGAATCGGAATTTGGAATAACTGCTTCGATCGCTTTCCTTCCAAGTCCATCAGCACTTTGAAAAGTTCTTGCAAGAGCGGAGCATCGGACTGAACCGTAACGGTATGTTCCTGTCCACTGGAGAGCAGCAGAGTCAGTTTAATGGTTTCCGGAAGATCCATGGGTGCAAAGAATGGAATGGTTCACTGCCAATATTAACCTAAAATATTTATTAATCTCTGCGCGATTGCGCTGGAACCACCCGCCGTTCCCATCCGCTCGGCACCCTGTTGTTGGCATTGTGCCAGATAAGCGGTATTAGCTAAAGTATTTTTAATTTCTTTGGCTGCTGCTTGCAAAATCACTGGGGTGGCCGGGACTTTGCCGACAGTTTTCACGGACTCACCCAACAGTCGCATCTGCGCTTCGGCAAAACGATAAGTAAACTGCGGACCTTGGCCGATAATTTGAATCACGGGCTTCCCCAGACCGACGGCTTGTTCGATCGCTGTCCCCGCCATCCCCACCACCAAATCACAGGCATGAAGAATATCACCAAAAGCTCGATCGGAGCAGATCACGATAGTGCCCGTATCGGCATGTTGCAGTTTCCCATCACCTAAATATTGCCAGCCGGATGCAGCAGCAATTTCTGTCAATAGGGGCATCATACTAGGCACCAGTGCGGCGCGAAACTGAACTAAATCTGGCGCGAACGATCGCGCGGTCTCCACGCAAAGATTCAGTAACAGACCAAAATTATGGCTTGCTTCTGGGGGACGACTACCGGGAAGTAGGGCAATTAAAGGTATCTCCGGCTGTAAAAATAGCTCTTGACCAGTCGGCTGTAAAACGTCCATGACCGGGTAGCCCGCGAAATTTGCTTTAGCTAATCCGCGCTTGTTTAAGTACTTAGCACTATAGTTATCTCTCGTTAAAATCTCTAAGCAGCGAGAGGAACGCATCAGTGGATTGATATTCACATGGTCTTCGTAGTAAGCCGAGCTAGAAACTGTGAAACAGGCATAGGGCAGGCCGCTGATGTAAGCAAAGAGCTGCGGCAAAACGTCACCGACGGCAAATACCAAGTCATATTGATGGCGCTGGGCAAGTAAGGTTTGGAGTTGTCCAATGGTTAGTCCGACTAGGCCCGATCGAAAGTCGGCGAACAGTTTTCGATAATCCATGTAGAAAAATCCGCCTGATGGCAAGCTCTGGGTGGGTCCAATGATCGGGATATCTAAGTTGCGATAGGCATTGCCGGCTCCGACTAGGGGCATAGCGGATATCTCAATGTGGGGAGCAGCGGTGCGGAGAGCTTTTAGCACCTGACTGGCATTGAGATCTTCACCATGTCCATTACTTAAGCAAAGAATTCTTTTGACCATGAGAGACAAGTAGATTACGGATAGAACCTCTGGCTGGCCGCTGCACCGATCGATAGTTCTGGCTTGATCTTAGTTTAAGCTCAACAACTCTGATCCATTTTCCCCTGATCTGCTGGTCGAACCACTGAATAACTGGGAATACTATGTAATATTGTTGTAATTACTAAACATGCAAGTATCCTCTAATACCACAGCCCGTCCTCTCAATTGGCGCTACCGTGTCGCTGGTGAGACTTACGACGAAATTGATCTACCAGTCATACCCTATATCAAGCCCCGCTCTCTCAATTGGCGTTACCGACTGGGCGACGAAACTTATGATGAAATTGATTTGCCAGTAGTTCCTTATATCAAGCCGCGCGCTCTCAATTGGCGTTATCAGGTTGAAGACCTGAACTAGCAGGCTGTGGGAAGGAGAGGTTCAGGGATTATCAACATTAGTAACCGTGAGAGTCTGTGAACCTTCTAGCACAAAAAGTAGTGGTAACAGAGCTACTAACCGCAGCATGCCCGACAGCACAAATAGACCCAGCAAACCACCGTGACCAAACTGGTTCCACAGACCGCCAGCAGTAGCCCCTAAAGTGCCACATCCTCCGGCAAAAGCTGCTGTCAGCCCAAAATAAGTAGACTGACTGGGCGGTGGTGCAATTCCTAATTGCAAATTATTAGAGCAGAGATCGATCGCCGCCAAGACCACCCCCGAAATTATATGCAGTAATGGTAACCACACCCAAAGTGATAGGTAATCATGGCCAATCACTAGCCACAACAGCGGCCAGACCGCAAACACCACGCCCACTCCTACCAAAATAGGACGATTACCAATCCGATCGGAAAGCTTTCCCCAAAACATCAACATCAGCAAGTTTGCGCCCGCAGCAAAGCTGTTGTACAGTGCGACATGGCCGATATCCAGCGCCAAGTCTTGCAACATGTAAACAGTAAAAAATGGCGCACTGAGGCTGACTGAGAATGTCCAGAGACTAGCATAAAACAAGAATTTAAGGAAGTTGGTGTCTTGCCACCAGCCCATCAGCGGCCACGACGGGAGCAGCGATCGATCAACCAATTCACTGACAATCACATCTGCCGCTATTACTGGCATAGATATTTGCAGATCAAGCTGGGGATTCACATCCACCATTGCATTTTGAAACCAGAGGCTGATTAGTCCAAACACCACACCGAGCAACAGCATCAAGCCATAGCCCTGAACGGAACCACCCCGCCAGCGCGATATCGCCAGCCCCATCAGCGGCACCGATAGCAAATTGGTCAGGTTGGCCATACTATTACGCAAACCAAAGTAACGACCACGCAAAGGACGAGGTACGATTACTGTCATCCAACTTAGCCAAGGAGCGCTACCCAAAGCCCCTAGACAACCACTCAGCAAGGCAATGCTCAAGGTACTCACAATTAGCATCGTGGGAGCAGCATGATCTTGGCCGACCCAGAAAATAGCGATCGCTAGTCCCACCCAGAGCGATCGAGAAATACTGTAAACCCACAGACAATAATAGTGACGGCTGGTCGTTTGCTCCGAAAGATAGGCACCGATCGGCTGCATCAGATTAGCCAACATCGGCACCGCCGCCAGCAGACCAACTTCCGTCTGACTAGCGCCCAGTTCTAATAAAAAGCTGGTCAGCAGTACACCACCAGTCACATTAGAGAACAAAGCCGCAAAGACCCCATCGAGCGTGGAAGCTTCTAAGCTAGTCCGGATCTCATCTTTGGCAGCATAGAGGGTGGCCGCTGGCACAAAATCCATCATGTACCTCATCATGTGTGCTGGATATCTACTAATTAGATAGATATTCACATCATGATAACGCTCTGGCTAGTTAGCAAACAGTAACGGCTACCCCTGAATATTCAGTAACTGAGAAGTCAGCAATCGATCCATCCAACCCTCAAAATAGGCGATATTGGTAGCTTGCTCCTGCGGATCTGGGCTGTCGAGGGCATGGGGAGCCAAGCCTAAGATCGTAGCACTCGTCACGCAATACATCGACTTTTGGAAACTTTGACAAATCTTCACCAATAAATCATCTTCCTGACGTTTGGTATTTTGATAGATGGCGTGTAAATAAGACGGAAGATAGTGGCGCATATCCTGCATTAATAATGTTGGTGGAATTCCTGAACCCCCGACTGGCAAAGGATCAGCATATAGTGCCCCATAAGTAAACTGATCTTGTTCCACCGGAATTTGACGAGCTTGAGCATTGTAAGAAACTGTCCCTAAGAAAGGTGTCCCCCGCAAGAAGATTGCCTCCACGTAGGGAACAGCCACATCCATCAAAAAAGTGAGACCAGCAGACGATGGTAAAATATCGTAACTCTGACCACCAATTTCTACGCTATAGATAATAGGATTACTTGCAGCAGCCACTAAGCCATCCTTAATCCAATTCACTACATCAGGAATTGTCTGGATCTTGTCCTGCTCGTAGGCGCTGGCCAACGTCAAGAAAATATCGGACATCACCAGCCAAAATTGGCCAAGGATATTGTAATAAACCAGCTGGCGGATTTGCTCTGGTAAAAATTCTGGGAAGATACGATGTAAAATCTTAATTAGCGGATTATTTTTGATTTTGGCTTGAATCGCTGACTCAATTAGCTGCCGAAACTCGATAGATTCAATGTATTCTTCTACCCGACCGCCACCATGCCACAACATTACCTTCATACAGTATTCGGCATACTCAAAATTAATGCGATCGTGCCACCAATGCTTAACTAATTGTCTTAACGATACTTGATCATTGAAGTACTTAAAAAATGGCAAAATTGTCAGGAATTCTTGATCGGCAATATGCAGCAGATTTTGCTGATAGGCCGCCAACACCTGACCATAGCTATCCAAAATACCTACCACTTCTTGGACATTTTGGGGATTGTCAGGCAGCAACGATTGACCACTATAAAAGCGATCGATATAAGGGGCAAGACGATGGCAAGAGTTTGGTGGAATCATGGCTGAAGAACAGAATTAACAGTGGCAACGAGAGCAGGAGACTGAAGAATAGCGGTGATCGTTGGTTCACTCCAGCGGGTAATCCAACCGGGTTGCAACCCAAACAATACGATCGCTGCCGTTAGAATCATCGCAGGATAACGCTCGCGCCAGGTAACAGTATCCAGATTTTGCACTGGTGCTGACAACCTGCCAAAAAAAGCATTGTTAATTAACAACAGATAATAAACAGCTGTTAAGCCAGTGCCAATCATACATAGCAACGTTTGGATCGGAAAGACCGGAAAACTACTACGAAAAATCAAGAATTCTGCCACAAAGCCCACCATGCCGGGAATTCCCGCACTGCCCATCACCGCCAACACCATCAAGCTCCCAATCACTGGCATCCCCCGCTCCGGGTTCAGTAGACCCCGCAAAACATCAATGTCACGGGTTTTAGTTTTTTTGTAAACTACACCCACTAGCAAAAACAGCGCAGCCGAAATCAGCCCATGACTAATCATCTGAATCATTGCTGCTGATAGACTTAGTGCCGTATTGGCCGCTGCCGCCAGCAAAATATAACCCATATGACTCACCGAGCTATAAGCCACCATTTTTTTCATATCCTTCTGCGCGATCGCCATTAAAGCTCCATACAAAACACTGACAATTGCCCAGACCGATAGCCAGGGTGCTGCGATTGACCAAGCCTCTGGAAATAAGCCCACGCAGAAACGCAAGATTCCGTAGGTAGCTAGTTTCAGTAGCACTCCGGCCAACAGCACCGAAATCGGAGTGGAGGCTTCCACATGGGCATCTGGTAACCAGGTGTGAAAAGGAAATAATGGCATTTTAATGCCAAACCCCAAGAGCAATGCTCCAAGGAGCAAAAACTGCTGACCTAGCGGTAAAGCATGAGCCAGAGCTGGATTGTAAGTGAAGCTACTACTCCCCCCAAACCAAGCCAAACCCAAGAAAGCCGCTAAAATTAGTGCCCCTGAAAACGCTGTGTAGATTAAAAACTTAGTAGCAGCATAGGCGCGTTTTTGACCGCCCCAGATCGCAATTAATAAGTAAAGGGGAATTAGCTCTAGCTCATAGGAGATAAAAAATAGGAGTAAATCTTGCGCTAAGAACACCCCAGTCACAGCCGCATTTAGCAACAAAATTAGGCTGTAGTAAAGCTGGGGTCGATCCACTGTTTCCTCACTGCTATAGATAGCAACCCAAGTCAATAGGCTATTGAGAGCAACTAAAGGCAACGACAGACCATCTATTCCCAGCCGATAGGATAACCCGAGAGCATCAATCCAGGTAATATTCTCCACGAACTGCATGTGTGGGTCATTGAGGTTAAACTTCACCAATAACAAGACCGTCCAACCGATCACCGCCACGGCAATCCACAATGCAATCAATCGATTTCTACCCGGCCACCAAGCGGCGCAGGCCGCACCCAAGAGGGGAATTATTAATAATGTACTGAGCATAATTACCACGAAAACACTAAAACGACCAAAATAAACCAGCAATCGCCAGACTTAAGATACCTATTCCGATGGCGATCGTCGAAAAATAGCTTTGCAGTTGACCAGAAGTGCCATATTTCAGACCCTCGCTGCTAAAGATGGCCGCAAAGCCCACCGAATTCACTAAGCCATCCACTATATAGCGATCGATCCAAGCCGTCATTTGCGAAACTGTGTGGATAAACCAGACCACGGTGATATTGTAAAGTTTCTCCATATAGAAATCATTAGTCAACAGATCGCGAATCCAAGGAACTGGGAACTGGACTGGCGATCGATTATCCCGACAGTATAGCCACCAACCAACCATAAAACCTAGCAAACTAGATAAGCTAATCGAGCCATGCTCCCATAGCGCAATATCATCTAAATCTGGCAGCACAGACAGATTGAACATCACGATGGGCACCAACAAGGTAAAGACTGTCAAAAATACCATGGGCAACGCTAATGGCCACGGCACCTCCGGCGCTCGCCTAGTTTTGGGCTGAGTTTTCCCTAAGAATACTAAGCCAAACACGCGGGTAAGATTAAAAGCAGTCAAGCCATTCACCATCAACAACACCCCAATTAACCAGGGGTACTCCAGCCAGAGATCCTCCAGACCCTCCTGAAAAGCCCAAAATCCGCCGAACGGAAAAACTCCCACCATCGCCACTGTTCCGACAATGTAGGCCGTCGTAGTAGCGGGCATACTCTTGGCCAACCCCCCAAATTCCGTGACATCCTGGTTATTGGTGGTCAAAATCACACAGCCCACACTCATAAAGAGCAATGCTTTGGCGATCGCATGGGCAAACAACAAGAACAAAGCAAAGCTAATCCACTTGGCGCCGATCGCAATAAATACTAGCCCTAAGTAAGCACTGGTCGAATAGGAGATAGTTCGTTTAATGTCGATTTGAGCGATCGATACCAACGTGGCCCCAATAGCCGTAATAATTCCAATCACCATCATCGTACTTGTCACCACTGGGGACAAATACAAAATTGGGTGTACCTTAATCAGAATATATGCCCCACCCGTTACCACCACTGAGTTGCGCAGAATCGAAGCCGGATTTGGACCTTCCATCGCTTCATCTAACCAGAGATGAAGAGGAAACTGGGCACATTTCCCGATCGGACCAGCAATTAAAGCTAGGCCAATTAGCGTTGCCGTCAGCGGCGAGATATCAGTAATATCTGACCATTGATCGAGGTCTTCAAAATCCAGACTGCCAGCAATGCTCGATAGAGCAATTACCCCAGCAAACAGCACAATATCACCCGCCCGCTTGGTCAAAAAAGCATCGCGAGCCGCTTTTACCACCAGTGGTTGGGCATACCAAAAGCCCACCAGCAAGTAGGTAGAAAGGGTCAGTAACTCTAGTAGCCCGTAGCTCACCAACAGTGAATCACTAATAGCCACTGCGCTCATCGCTCCTTCAAAGAAGCCCACCAGCGCAAAAAATCTAGCCATTGCCCAGTCTTTCTCCATATAACCCAGAGCAAAAACCTGGGCAAGCAGACTCAGGCCAGTCACCGATTCCATTGCCCCCACACTCACCGAAGACAACTCAAAAGTAAGATTTAAGTCTAAGCCAGCTACCGTCAGCCAATTAAAAACAATATGGTGAGGTGCTTGGTTCCAAATCAGCCGAAAAACAGCGGTACCATGAATAAAAGAAATCACCGTCATTAAAATATTCAAGTAGGCCGCTGGTCGAGGACCAGTCCGTCGCACCAGCCGAGTCATCCAGGGAATAGTCAAAATCGCCCCGAATAAGCCATAACAGGGTATCCACCAACCGGTGTCTAGTAACAGCTGCTCCATAAATTACGCCTGAATTTTTATGTTAAAAACGATTTTTTAAGGCTAGGCATCTACCACCTAGACAAATGCTCATAGCAGCAAACCACAGTGTTTTAAACTTTATAGGTAGTATAGCGGATGTTTATCAATCCATAGATTTCAGTAGTAGCTTTCGCCGAAATAATCCTGGGCCAATCTATGTATTGCTGTTAATACAGTGATTGATAAAGATCTCTAATGACCAAAATTAAAAACAATAATTGTATATTATATTGCCAAACGCAACACCTAAATTGTATT
>CAXTSZ010000033.1:0-39300 GCA_964247125.1 uncultured bacterium | reverse complement strand
GTTGGGAGGTTGCCAACTCTTAGCTAGATCGATCGCAAAAATCCAACTTCTAATCATCGAAATTTCCGCCATTGACTAGGTGATGGCGCCAAAAATTCGTAAGAACCAGTTTCACCATCCTTCGCCGTCAACACAATATCAAAAGACAACGACACCCGCAGATCCGGCGTTTCATTCAGCGTCACCGCATGTCTTTGCTTGGCTGGAAACATTAATAATCGACCAGCTACTGGCTCATAAGCCACCTGAAGTTGATTGAAATAATTTTCCTCATCCACAATGTCAGTGTTTTCGCTACCCAGACCAGGAGCCACCTCATTCATCCGCGCATGATCAAAAAAGACCAAACTACCGGGGTCTTCCTCCTCTGACTCTGGCACCGTAATGTAATAAACCGCGCTGATATGCGCCGTATTGTGACAATGGGCACCTACTTCTTGCAGTGTACGCGAGACGATCGGCCACGCCCGTTGAATATACAACTGCACCTGACTGGTATCTACCCCAATATTTTGCAAATAGAGAAGAGTGTGAGTCTCGACTTGTTCTACCACCCAGGCAAAACGTGGATCAGCATGAATTTGCTCCACGCTATGTAAATCGCCAGTCCAAGCCATTTCGGGATAAGCGCGGCGATCGTCTCCATCTCGTTCTAATTGGAGTACGGCCTCTAGCAAAGCTTGCTGATGTTGGGGGGCATCTGCTAAGTCGTCAAAGTAAATCGCCAGCGGAAACCAAGTCTCGATCGGCATAGCTCAAGTAAATCTGTAAATAGTGCGCTTCTGGATGATAAGTCAGAATTTGATGCCTCATCTGCAAGTTGGCGATAGCTGCGCTACGGCATCTTCGATCAAAAATTATGATTACTATGCTGCCGTTGCTTTTGCAAGTTTTGTCAGCAGCCTCAAAGCCTCATTGACAGAAGCTGAATCTCGAAAGACTTCTGCTACGTCCGGATCGAGCACGATCACATTGGTGGATTGCTGATAGGCTTCATGATATTTACCCCGAATGCCACCGGAAAAGTCATATTCTGGTCTCATTTCCTCATCAAGGTTTAATTCAGGTTCCTGATTCATAGCTTTTTCTTTCCTGTCGAGTAGTTAAACGGGCACTTATTAAACGGACTTCACCAGTTCGCTCAGTGTGGGATACCACTAAAAGACGTTGTGTGATAATCCTATGGTCATCTAGATCCCATGGCTCTTACCAATCACCCAATGACGACGGAACGATCGAGACAAAGCCGACTCCGGAAAAGATAGATAGATCGGTCGTCCGTGCGGACAAGTACGCGGATTGCGAGTGTTTTGCCACTGATTCAGCAAATTCTGCATCTCTGGCAAATTCAACACCATCCCATTCCGAATCGCACAACGACAGGCCACAGCTACCTGCACTGCTGTTAGATCGCTGCCATAACTGAGTTCTAAAATTGCCGACTCTAAATCCGATCGACCTAACAACGGCTCCGGCACCCGCCGCACTGCCCACATCCCCGCCCCAAATACATCCACCTCTAGCCCCAACTCCTGCAATCGATCGATCTGCTTTTGCTGTAAATCTGCTAACAATAGTGGTGAATCCAACGACACTAACTGCCAAGCCGCCACCAGCTGTTCGTACAGCACCCGCTCGTGGGCAATATGTTGCTCCACCAACCACAGACCAGTCGGGTGTTCAGCCACAATGTAGGTATTCAGGATTTGCCCGACGGCTTTGAGTGCCAAAGAATTTTGGTCGGCAGTAGTATCCACCGAGCGCTGTGGGACCTGATACCCCCCCGGATTTTCGGCAACGGTCAGCAGTTGGGTGATCTTGGAAGGAATCAGTAACTCCTCGGTTAAGCTATGGCGCAGGATGCGATCGATCGCCCCCCGTACCTGCTCTTGCCAATAGGCCACATGGTGTAAATAAATCTCCGACTTGGCGGGATGGCGGTTCCAGTCAATATATGCCGGTGGTAAATAGACATGCAAAAAACAAATGGGATAGCGATCGCGCGGTAACATCCGCGCCATCCCCGCCATTAGCACCTGCTCTAATTCTGGTGCCACCACTAATCGTCCATTCACCGCCACTTTGATCCAATCAGCCCGGTGTCGATGGCAGCGATCGGGCAAGCCTAAAAGTAACTCAATCTGGCCAGCGGCAGGCGGTAGGGCTAGAGATTCTGTATCAATTTCGGTGGCATCGACTGGGGGGGTGTTGAAAACTATCTGGCGCAAATCCTCCACCCGCACTCTGGGTAGGACCTGCGGCAGAATCTGCCGTGCCGTCGCCGCTGTATTGATATGAAACCAAGGCTTTTCACCCTGGCGGATCTGCCATTGCACTTGGGGATGACAGAGTGCCAGATTGCCAATCAGGGTCTGGATTTGTTTGAGTTGTTGAGCGGTATTGGTCAATCCAGCGCGGCGGGGTAGCCATTCCCCAAATAGATCAGTGACATTGACGATCGTACCGGGGGCGATCGCCGTCTCCTCCGCCATAATGACTACCCCTTGCTGGTCGTAGCGCACCCGCCAACCAATTTCAGTTGACCTACTGAGAATTTCTAAATTAGCCAGCTGGGCAATGCTGTGCAGCGCTTCGCCGCGAAAACCTAAGCTGGTGATCCGCCACAAGTCGGCGGCGGTATGAATCTTACTGGTACTGTAAGGCGTGGCAGCTTGCTGCAAGTTGGCTAAATCCATACCCCGACCATTGTCGGCCACCTGAATCCGCCACTGGTCAGCATAAACGCTAATAGTTAAGCGCGTGGCACCAGCATCGATCGCATTTTCGGCTAGTTCGCGCACCACGGCGGCTAAGGAATCAATGACTTCGCCCGCTGTCATTTTTTGGATGACAGCCACGGGCAAGGGCTGAATATTGCTCAAGCTGTTGTTAAGAAACGACGTAGGCGGTTTTTAGTGCCCAGAAAATTAGTGCGCCAATGCTGCCCAGGATCAAGACTGCCGAGATGGCAATAACGATCGGATTATCGGCACCTTTGAATTTCATGATGCCGCGATCTAGGTCTGACATGGTGGCAAGCTCCTGGAGCTGAGTTGATGTTTTTTACAATGCTTATTTATCTTAGCAAACCCGCATGACAATTAGCCTCCAATTTGAGACATGGTGCGCTGATATTGACCCGTAGAACTGCCCGATTCCCGTTCCTTAAAATTGATTTCCTCCTTTAAAACCAATAACTCCTGGACGCGCGATCGCAATTCCCCCACACTCACCCCGGCTCGGAGTGATGTTTTTAGGTCAATCTGCCCTGCCTCATTCAGTAAACAAGGCCGTAGCCAACCATCTGCCGACAGCCGTACCCGATTACATCGATCGCAAAAACACTCCGACATCTGACTAATAAAACCCAGTGTTCCTTTAGCTCCTGGAATTTGAAAAACATCCGCTGGGCCATTGCCCCGTACCTGCGATTCCATTAAGCCCCATTTATCCCGAATCTGCTGCCGAATCGACTCCGAATCGATCCAACCACGATCGAGAAACAAGGCATCATTACCGATCGGCATAAATTCAATAAACCGAATGTGCCAGTTGCGATCGATCGACAACGCCGCCAATTCCAGCACCTCGCCATCATTCACCCCTGGAATTACTACCACATTCAGCTTGAGTGGATCGAAGCCTACTTCGTGGGCAGCTTGAATGCCTTGCCAAACGCGCTGCCAAGCTTCGGTACTAGACCTGCCCACAATTTTGGCAAACGTCGCTGGGTTCAATGAATCTAGGCTAATGTTAATGCGGCGCAATCCAGCCCGATATAAATCTGCGGCCAGGTCGGCCAACAGCCAAGCATTAGTGGTGAGAGCCAAGTCCTCGGTCTGCGGTAAATTGCTAATAGTTTCCACTAGCTCGACTACCCCTTGCCGGATTAGTGGTTCGCCACCAGTCAGTCGAAAGCGGGTAAATCCCGCCGGGGCAAAGACATCCCGCACCAAGGTGATAATCTCGGCATTGGTCAGCAGCTCCGGCTGCGGCTGATAATGAATATCACTGCCCGCTGGCATACAGTACTGACAACGAAAGTTACAGCGATCGGTCAGACTAATGCGCAGATAATCGACCTGTTTCATGGATAGCAACGGGCAAAGGGACTGCTTTCATTTTAACTGTTTCGCAAATCGCTGATAGCTAAAACGATCGATCAACGGGTGGTTATCATCTTTAACTTGGGTAACATAGTCGGCAATGAGCTGCGCGGTGGCGGGAGCCAGCAAAATACCATTGCGATAATGGCCAGTAGCTAACGTGAGATTACGGTAGTTACTTGCGCCCAATATCGGCTGCTCGTCAGGAGTGGCTGGCCGGAAGCCCCACCATTGTTCTTGAATAGGATACGCAGCCAACTGGGGGCAAAGCCGGGTAGCTCTGTTCATCAACTCTTGCACCCCAGCCCTCGTATTGCCAATCAAGAAACCCACATCTTCACTCGTCGCTCCCATCACCATCCGTCCATCCCGACGCGGCACAATATAAATCTCTTCACCAAATAACACTGTCTCCAACGGTAAGTCATCTTTATCGGGGACTTGCAAAGCAATTAATTGACCTTTGCGGGGTACTACAGGTATCGGCAATAACTGCTGAGACCAAGCCCCGGTAGCCAGAATATAGTGACTGGCACTAAAATCACCCTGGTTGGTGACCAGCCGATCAATCTGAGTAGCTTGCTGAGAGAAAGATTGGATTTCAACACCGATGATCACTGCGATGTCGGCAATCTGGGCAGCGGCTTGCAAAGACTGATATAGCGATCGATTATCCACCTGGCCATCCTCGGCAAACCAAAAGCCCCCGGCGACTGCTGCTCCTAACTGAGCATGGGGTAAATGAGCTTGCAGACGATCGATAGTTTGCCAATCACCGCCACCCAGCCGTTGATATCTGGGCGCTACAATACCGCATTCCCAATAACCAGTCTCTACTCCAGTGATCGCGGTGAGCTTGTTTGTCCAGTCTTTGTACAAGCTGCGGCTCCACAGGCACAAGTCCAGAAAGGCACTGGCCGGAATCTCTTCGGCTTGGGGCGCGAGCATCCCTGCCGCCGCGTGAGCAGCAGCTTCGGTGTTACTACGGGTTAAGACCTGGACAGATAAGCCCCGCCAATGTAGTTCCAGGGCGATCGATAGGCCAATCATCCCCCCACCAATCACAATTATTTCTGCGGGCTTGCCCATGACTCATGCTCAATCAAAACCAATGGCCATCATAACAATTTGGGACTGTTGTATGTCGAACAGCCCCGTGGGTCAAAATATTTGCAACCATTGTTCTAGTGCTGAAACTCCAACTTCGGCATCGTCAAGCTGGTTTCCTCAGAGGGGTTTTTGAGCAGGTTGCTCTCCCAGCTACCCTGTTCTAGATTATCAATCTGTAAACGAATACAGGGAATTCGATCGGACAAAATGGCACTCGCCATTTTGCCAGTATGAATTTCTAAATAGGCATTCATCGGTGCCTCAAAAATCAGGCGCTGCCCCGGAAAAGCCACTCGCTCAAAATACCAGTTGTCAATATTGGTAATTCTGGCGATCTGCACCTGACTACTATTGTTGGTATAGCAGCAAAAAATTGGGTCGGAACGATCCGAAGGAACGGGATCTAAAATCTGAGACATATTATGGTGGGATGAATGCACCCCTTTATGAAAAGTAATTGCTGACCACGCTAACATTGTCTTGGTTCCAACTGCTGTAACCATCACTACCATCAGTAGCGGTTCAAACCCTCTCTCCAGCTCACCATCTCGGCTTTGGTCACATAAGTTCTGCTACCAAAAGTCCCTAAACACAGCATTTTTGTGTAACTTTAGATAAAGATACTGAAAATTTCTTACTCAACTGCAACTTACCCACAGCCTATTATCACCATTATGGCAGAACGTATTCTCTACTGTCGTCTCCCCTGTAACCCCATTTTTCCGATCGGAGTTATATATCTGGCCGACCATATCAATAAGTTGTTCCCCGGTACCGCCCAACGCATCTTTGATTTTGGTACTTTTCCACCCTTGGACTACGGTCAAGCACTCGACCAGGTAGTAGATGAGTTTCAGCCAACGCTCCTAGTATTCTCTTGGCGCGATATTCAGATCTATGCTCCGGTCGGCGATCGCGGTGGTAACCCAGTCCAAAATGCCTTCGAGCTATACTACGACCCCAATCCCTTCGTCAAAGCCAGAGGTGCCGTCGGTGCAGTGCAGGTACTAAAGACTTATTACAGTGAGTTGTGGAATAACACTGGCTTAGTAAAACGGGGACTAAAAAGAGCGCAGCGTCATAATCCTGATGTCCGCACAGTGGTAGGTGGTGGTGCTGTGAGCGTTTTTTATGAACAATTAGCTAAGAGTTTGCCGCAGGGTGCGATCGTCTCGGTGGGCGAAGGTGAAGCACTCCTAGAGAAAATTATGCGCGGCCAGGATTTGAGTACCGAGCGCTGTTATGTTGTTGGCGAAACACAGCCCCGCAAACGCTTGGTACATGAACAACCAGTCCCCATCTTTAAGACTGCTTGTGACTATAACTACATCGAAACAATTTGGCCAGAATTTGCTTACTATCTCCAGGAAAGCGACTTTTATATTGGGGTACAAACGAAGCGCGGCTGTCCGCACAATTGCTGTTACTGTGTCTACACCGTCATTGAAGGCAAGCAAGTACGGGTCAATCCGGTGACCGAAGTAGTGGCGGAGATGCGCCAGCTGTACGATCGCGGTATTCGGAATTTTTGGTTCACGGATGCCCAGTTTATTCCTGCCCGTAAATACATTGATGATGCGATCGAACTCCTCCAAGCGATTAAGGCTTCCGGGATGAATGATATCCACTGGGCGGCCTACATTCGCGCCGACAACCTGACCCCTGAGCTGTGTCAGCTAATGGTGGAAACGGGGATGAACTACTTTGAAATTGGCATTACTAGTGGCTCGCAGGAGTTGGTGCGGAAAATGCGGATGGGCTACAATTTGCGCACAGTGCTGCAAAATTGTCGTGATCTGAAAGCGGCCGGATTTAACGACATGGTGTCGGTGAACTACTCTTTTAATGTGATTGATGAACGAACAGAAACAATTCAGCAGACGATCGCCTACCATCGCGAGCTGGAGAATATTTTTGGTGCCGACAAGGTCGAGCCAGCCATTTTCTTCATTGGTCTGCAACCCCACACTCACTTAGAAGAATATGCCTTTGCTAACAACATCATTAAACCGGGCTACAACCCCATGAGCTTAATGCCGTGGACGGCTAAAAAGGTGTTGTGGAATCCTGAACCATGGGGTTCTTTCTTCGGTAAAACCTGGCTACAAGCTTCGCGTCAAAATCCCAACGATTTTGGGCGCGAGGTGATGAATATTCTGGAAGCCAAGCTCGGTAAATCACCGCTAGAAGATGCTTTGACGGCACCAATAGTCACCAAGGAACTAGCGACCGTCGCTAGATCGCGGTAATTCCCGGCATCATCTATGTTGCATAACCATCAGCAGGATCGCCAAACCGTCCCCCACACTGGCTCAACTAAGCAAAGCCGATGGTTAGAAAGGACTTTTGCCCTACTAGCTCTCTTGAATTTTGGCTTGGTATTATTTGATCTGAGCTATATCCCTGGGCGTAACTGGTATTTTCGCTACCTGCACCCCATCACCAAGATCTATGACCCGATTAAGGGTATTGAACCACACCGTGAGACCAGCCAATACCTAACAACAGTTGATCACTTGAAAAAGCAGGCTCAGGTGCAAGGGTGGCAGTCAGCATCGGTAGGCGCAACTTTGCGAGATTTAGGTGATCAGAGCGCGAAGATGATTGAAACCAATCCTTTTCAGCTCGCGGGTAAAACAGGCGCACTGGAAAAGCTCAAAAATCGGATGCGTGACCACATGCGGCAAGAATCAGCGCGGGGAGCCTATCGTGCCTTCTGGAATGGGGAAAATTTGCAGCGGACTGGTGCCGAGCAAGAACTGGCCTACTTCGATCGACAGATTCGTCCGCTCCTGGCTATTAACTATTTTCGGGAAACTGGCGAAGACGGTGATTTTGTAGATAATTTTTGGTGGATTGACCTGGGATTTGTGACAATTTTTAGTGGTGAGCTGGGGTGGCGATTACTGAAGTTACGCCGCTACTCACCAGGCATCACTTGGCGAGAAGCGATACTCCGTCGTTGGTACGATTTACTTTTACTAGCGCCCTGGTTGCGCCCACTACGCATCGTCCCCGTGACCATCCATTTACACCAAGCTGCCCTGATCAATTTATCCTGGTGGCAACATCACCTCAATAAACTATTGATCGGTGGAGTGGCTGATGAAATAACCCAAGTGGTGGTGACGCAGGTTTTGAATCAAGCTCAAGGCTCCATTAAAGATGGCCTGGTTTCTAAGCTGGTGACCGATCGATTGCAGCGCTCCTATGTCGATCTCAATAGCGTTAACGAAGTAGAGGCGATCGCCCAAATTATTTTAGAAGTCGCCATCTATCGAGTATTGCCCAAGATCCAGCCAGATTTAGAGAGTATTGCCGACCATCTCCTGCAAAAAGCCCTCACCGATTCACCCGCTTTTCAGGGTCTCAGAGGTATTCCCGGCTTTGCCGCAGCGCCGCAGCAGCTCACAGCGCCTTTGGTACGACAGGTTTCTGATGCTTTGTATATTGGTCTGACGAAAGCTTTAAATGATTCAGATAATGGCAAGCTGGCACGGCGACTGGCCGAGAATTTGATGGATGCTCTCGGTACCGAGTTGAAAAAAGGTCAGACTATGACTAAGCTGGAGTCGTTAATCGCCGATTTATTGGAAGAAATAAAGTTCAGTTATGTTCACTCGGATGCGGAAAAGAAAAGCTAAGTCCCGCCCATTACTGCGGCCGTGTGTGGGAAGATCATATTGATTAAAACTGTGCCCGCACCGTAAAAGTATAGTCACCACCAGCTTCCAGCTGATAATCCCACTTCAATAAAAACCGATAGAGCGCATCTTGAATCAACGCCCGTCCCATTGATGGTTCAACTTTTAAATTATCGCGGGTATCGCGAAAACGCCATTGAAATTGCCACACAAATTCGCCAGCGTTGACCTCACCCGCAATTATTCCCTGTTGCCAAGAATGCGAAGTCACCCGCACGTATGCGATCGTTTCCGGCAGGCGGCGCTTGCTCATAATCTTAACGCCCTAAATCGTGCATTTGGGTAATAATTGCAGTCCATTCTGCCGTTGCTTGATCCAATAACGCCCGACTGGTGCTGGCTGGTGGTGGTAATGGCTCACCAATGCGGATCGTTAACGGAGCCGATACTGGCAATTTTTGACCTTTCACCTCAATTTTTTCGGTGCCCCACAAACTGACCGGAATCACTGGTACTTGAGCTTTGGCGGCAATGAGTGCCGCTCCAGCTTGGGGATCATCAATTTTGCCGTCGGCTGTTCTGGTGCCGCCAATAAATACCCCCGCTCCCCAGCCCTCATCCAAATATTCTAAGGCCGCTTTAATCACACTGGAACCCGCTTTGCCGCGCTTCACCGGGTAAGAACCATAAATTTTGATTAGGTTTTTGAGAACTGGCACTTTAAACAATTCTTCCTTGGCCATGTAGGCTACTGGTCTGCCGATCGAACAGGATAGCAGCACCGGATCGAAATTGCTGGCATGGTTGCTGACTACCAAAAAGCCGCCAGTTTTAGGGACGTGTTCAGCGCCATGGATTTTGCCCTGCCAGTAGGTATGCAGCAACGGGCTAACTACCAGCCATTTGAAGGCGTGGTACATGGTGAAATTAAACAAAGGCTCGCGTTCTTTAGTCATCTAAAAATTTCCGGCTAAGGCTCCTACACATCGATCGCACAAAATATCATGGTCGCTATGGGTACCAACAGTCTCGGAGTAATTCCAACACCGATCGCACTTATGACCATCAGCCTTTGTGAGCCCAACGTTGATCCCAAACAATCCAGGTGCATGATACTCTGCCTGCCCTAAAGTAGCCACATCCACAAACTCGACTTGGGAAGCGAGGAAGAAATAACGCAACTCATCTACTTGATTATCACTAGTAGTAAATTGCCGTAAGTGTGCGGGAAAAGAGGCATCATCCACACACAGCAATACTTTAGCTTCCAAGGAAGAACCAATCAGTTTTTCTGTGCGCGCTTGTTCCATGAGTTTATTGATATCATCACGGGTGCCCCGCAGTCGGCGCCAGCCTTTAGCCATTTCCTCTTGCTGCCATTGGGGATCGAGCTTGACCCAACCCGCCTGAAAAACTGACTGATAGCCAGTGTCGTAGGGCAAGTATTGCCAGATATCTTCAGCCATGTGACAAAGAACTGGGGCAATGGCGATCGCGAGTCGTTCTACAATAATGGCTAAAACTGTTTGACAACTACGGCGGCGTTGACTATCCGTGGCACTGATATATAGCCGATCTTTGGCAATATCGAGATAGAAATTAGACAAATCTACCACGCAAAAATTCTGGATAGCCTGGAAAAAGCGAAAGAATTGATAACTTTCAAAAGCTGCTGTCACTTCCCCGAAAACTTCAGTCACCCGTTGCAGCATATAGCGATCGAGTTCCGGTAGCTGTTCGTAAGGAACAGCATTGGTAGCCGGATTGAAATCATGCAAATTGCCCAGCAAAAACCGCGCGGTGTTCCGGATCTTGCGATAGGCATCAGACATTTGCTTAATGATGCCTTTACCAATCAGGACATCGCTGGAATAATCCACCGAAGAGACCCACAACCGCAGCACATCGGCACCATAAGCGGGATCGTTCTGTTGGTTCTTGCCACCATTAATTACCGTCAGCGGATCGATGACATTGCCCACCGATTTGCTCATCTTCCGGCCTTTCTCATCCAACACAAACCCGTGGGTTAAAACTGTTTGGTAAGGCGCGATACCGTTGTTAGCCACGCTGGTCAGCAAACTAGATTGGAACCAGCCTCGGTGTTGATCGGAGCCTTCTAAGTACAAATCAGCCGGATATTTTAGATTAGGACGCTGTTTGGCTACTGCTGCCCAAGAAGAACCGGAGTCAAACCAGACATCCATGGTGTCCATGCCCTGCCGATAGGTGCGGCCATTATGGCGATAACTTTCTGGCAGTAACTCAGCTACCGACATGCTGTACCAGGCATCTGTACCATGCTTGGCCACAATTTGTTGGACGTGGGCGATTGTCTCCGCAGTTAGCAATGGCTCGTTGGTTTCTTCGTCATAAAACACCGGAATCGGTACGCCCCAGTTCCGTTGCCGCGAAATACACCAGTCCGATCTGTCGGCCACCATCGGCGTAATCCGGTTTTTGCCCTGAGCGGGAATCCATTGCACTTGGTTGATCGCCCGCAATGCTTCATCCCGAAAACCAGCCACAGAAGCAAACCACTGTTCAGTTGCCCGGAAAATCGTCGGTTTTTTGGTACGCCAATCGTAGGGATATTTGTGGCTATAAGGTTCGTGTTTCAGTAAGCAACCAGCTTCTTGCAAAGCCGTAATCACCGCCTGATTTCCTTCGCTGATCTTGATTGATTGCAGCTTGCCATCCTGGTCATAACTTACATCATCAGCCACTTTCAGCCCAACAAACTGCCCCGCCTCCTTGGTAAAGCGACCAGTCCCATCCACTGGTGCCAAGATCGCCAAACCATAGCGTTTGCCTACGATATAATCTTCTTGACCGTGACCGGGCGCCGTATGCACTAAGCCTGTGCCCGATTCGGTAGTAATGTAGTCACCGCCGATAATGACTGGACTTTCGCGATCGAACAACGGATGCCGGTAAGTCGTATGTTCTAAGTCTTTCCCTTTGATGGTGGCACGGACGGTTAACTCACAGCCAAAGGTAGCCGCCAACTGCTCGACCATCGCTGCCGCTACGACTAGATATTGGTGGGCACCGGTAGTTTCGACCACGGCATAATCCAAACTAGGATTAACTGCTACCGCCAGGTTGGCTGGAATTGTCCAAGGCGTAGTCGTCCAGATCGCTACTGCTAAACCATTTTGGTAAGGCGATAAACTAGCTGCGCCCTCTCCCAGTTTGGTCACTGGCAAAGCTACAAAAATACTTTGGGAAACATGGCCTTCAGGGTATTCCAGTTCCGCTTCAGCTAAGGCCGTTTGGGAACTGGGACTCCAATGCACTGGCTTTAAACCACGATAGATATAGCCCTTCAACACCATCTGGCCAAAAACCCCAATCTGTGCGGCCTCATATTCTGGCTGAAGAGTAAGATAGGGCTTGTCCCATTCGCCCCACACCCCCATCCGCTGAAATCCCACTTTCTGGCTTTCGACGGTGCTTTGGGCAAATTGGGCAGCTTGTTGACGCAACGACAGAGGAGTTAGCTCCTGCCGCGCCGCTGGCTTCATATCTTGCAAAACTTTTAGTTCGATCGGCAGACCATGACAGTCCCAACCGGGTACGTAACGCACTTTACGACCTTGCAAAAATTGATAGCGATTAATGGTGTCTTTTAATATTTTGTTAAGTGCATGGCCAATGTGCAAAGCGCCATTCGCATAAGGCGGACCATCATGCAATACAAAAATATCACCGGGGTTGGACTGCGACAGGTTCTCGAAAATTTGCTCTTTTGCCCAAAATATCTGTAATTCTGGTTCGCGCTGCTGCGCGTTGGCGCGCATGTCAAACTTGGTTTGGGGGAGATTAACGGTGTCTTTGTAGCTGCCTGGTGCTGTCACAGTCGTAATTCCAATGTCGGCAAGATTTGTCTTGTTTATTATAGGTGCTGGCGGGGGGTGGTATCTTTAGTACATTTGTTCATTGTCCAACCGACCATTGTTAGCCACAATATTCACCACGTCATTTTCTGACAGAGCTGAGATCAAGTCGATGAATTTACACAGCAATCCGCAATATATTTTTTCAAAAAAAATGAATAGAAAATTTGGTTGGACAATGCTGTCCAGCATGGTGGGTATCGTTTTGAGTTCAGCTTCAGTTCAGGCTACGCAGTTATTGGATTGGCGTTTTAACGTGGAACGCCATGTCATAGGCTTGACTACCGATGCCGGAGTTAAACCCCTGGTGTTTTTATTGAGTAACCCCAATCGATTAGTGGTTGATTTACCCAAGGTTTCTAAGAAAGGCCCCACAGTCCATACCAAGTATCGCGGCGCCGTCCGCGAAATTCGGATTTCATATTTGGGTGACAGAACCAGGGCTGTCATGGAGCTAGCGCCCGGTTATGGAGTCTCGGCTCGGAATATCAAGGTAGCCAGTGATTCGCCGCGTCAGTGGTATGTGCGCTTGCAATCGATCGAAAGAGGTATTCCGCCTGGCCCTGGTGAAACCAGAGAAGCTATTCGGGTACCGACTCCTGGTATGGCTGTGACCAAATTGCCCCGCCGATCCCCTGTAGTGCCAGCGCCGATCGCGCCACGTCCTCGGAACCAATCCCCTAATTCCTGGTTCTAGCTGCATATCATCGGCAATTTGACGAGTCGTCTGCTCCTTAAAAAATAAACAGCATCTATCGAAAACATGAATAGAAAATTTAGCTGGTCTGTTCTGACCAGTGTGGCCAGTTTGGTCGGTATTGCCCTGAATGCTCCCGCTGCCCAAGCTAATCAATTGATGGATTGGCGTTTTAATACAGAACGAAATGTCATCGGCCTGACCACGGATGCCGGCGTTGTACCCACAGTTTTTTTATTGAGCAGTCCCAATCGGCTAGTCGTCGATTTACCAAATGTCAGCAAGCCCGGCGCCACAATTCATACCAAATATAGCGGAGCCATCAAGGAAATTCGGATTTCGGAGATCGATGGTAACACCAGAGCGGTAATTGAACTGGCACCGGGCTATGGCGTTTCGGCTCGGAATATCAAAGTAGCCAGTGATTCACCGCGTCAGTGGTATGTGCGCTTGCAGTCGATCGAGAGTGGTATTCCACCCAGCAACGGGGAAACCAGGGAAGCGATTAGAGTCCCTACGGAGGGTTCTCTCCCCCCACTGCCGCCTCCGGTCATACCCACCCTGCCCATGAGCCGCCCCACGATTCCCAGTCGCGGGAAAATTTTTGCCGCCAATATTGCCTTTGGCCAAGAGCTGCTGCCCTTGCGATCGCAACTCAAAAGCCTCATGGCTCAATACAGCTTTCTTTCTCCAGGGATGTTTTTCATTGATGTGGAAACTGGCGATTATGTAGACATTGACGGCGACAAAATCTTCCCGGCAGCCAGTACCATCAAGCTACCAATTCTGGTCGCCTTTTTTGAAGCAGTAGACGCTGGTCGGATCAAACTTGATGAAATTTTGGAGGTGAAGCGATCGCTCATTGCCAGTGGCTCTGGTACCTTACAATATTCTCCTGGAGCCAAACTCAGTGCCTTGGCTACCGCCACCAAAATGATTGTAATAAGTGATAACACGGCCACCAATATGATCATCAATCGTCTGGGGGGGCTAGCTGTTGTTAACCAACGCTTCCGCGACTGGGGGCTGGCGAATACTTATATGCAAAATTATCTAGGTGATTTCCAGGGCACCAACAAAACCAGCGCCATCGATTTGGTGAAAACTGCGGCCTTAATTGCTCGACATCGCATTATTAGTGAGAGTAGCCGCGCCAAGGCGCTAGATATCTTGAATGCCACTGCTAACCGGAAGTTATTAAAGGCTGGCCTGGGAGCAGGAGCGCATATGGCGCACAAAACTGGAGATATCGGCTTTGTCATTGGGGATGCTGGTATTGTGGAAATGCCCTCCGGTAAGCTATACCTAGCTGGTATTTTTGTCCGCCGTCCTTATGATGACTTGCGTGCCCGGGATTTTGTCCAGCAGGTCTCCAAAATTACCTATAACTATCTAAATCGCTAGGTAACTCTACAACAGTCCGAACCGTTTTAGTTGCAACAATAGAATGAGGTTTTTAGCCCTGTGTTCAAAAATTGTTCGGACTATTGGTTTTACTGAGAGGATGTTTGAAAAGATCAAAAAAAAAGCTCTCAAAGCCTGATGTTGTCTGTGAATCAAAGAAAATAATAAGACAGAGCGATGAAAGCAGTAAGAAGATCATGTCCTACAGATTTGACTATTAGAAGTAGTTCTAAGACCAAGGCACGTTAAAGGATTTACGTTACTGCCCAGAAGGTGGGTGGTAGAAATTTTTGGTGGTTCTGCCCCGAGAGTGTCAAAATGTCAGAAAGTGAACTCCCCCAAATTTTATGACCGTCCTTGCTGATTTTCATGCCCATCATGGAGCCATTTTCGACCCCCAGCAACCAAATGTACCCAGTAGTTTTGGCAACGATGCTGCCGTTGTAGCCACCGCATCATCAGGGGTAGTGTTGATTGATCGCACTCACTGGGGACGCATCTCAGTCAGTGGCGCCGATCGGCTCCGTTTTTTGCACAATCAAAGTACCGCTGACTTTACATCGCTAGCCGCCGGCATGGGTTGCAATACAGTATTTATAAATTCCACTGGCCGGACGATCGATCTCGCCTTGGGCTTGATTTTGCCGGAGGAGGTGCTGTTATTGGTATCGCCAGCCCAGCGGGTAGTAATTTATGAACTACTCGATCGATACATTTTCTTTGCCGATCAAGTGTATCTCCAAGACATTTCAGCGACGACAGCAACTTTTAGCTTGATTGGCCCAGCCAGTGAAAAGGTGATCAAAGCATTAGGCGGTCAAATTTTAGAGTCTGCCACTAGTCATGAAGTTCTGGCAGTGGGTGGGGCAAAGGTGCGGGTTGTCCAGGATAGTGGTTTGGGACTGCCCGGTTATACCTTGTTTATAGAAATTGAACAGGCCATGATGCTCTGGCAAAAACTGGTGGAAATGGGCGCGGTGCCGTTGGGTGAGCGCGGCTGGGAAGAATTACGCATTCGGCAAGGTCGGCCAGCCGCCGCTGCCGAGTTGACCGCAGATTATAACCCCTTGGAAGCGGGATTATGGCAAACGATTTCTTTTACGAAGGGCTGCTATATTGGCCAAGAAACGATCGCCCGCCTCAATACCTACAAAGGTGTAAAACAGCGTCTTTGGGGAATTAAGCTGCAAGGAGCCGTAGAGATTGGTAGTCCGCTACTCGTAGCTGGTGAAAAAGTGGGGGTTTTGACCAGTTATATCGCAACGACGGATGGCCATCGCGGTCTGGCTTACGTCAAGTCCAAAGCGGGCGGTATCGGGCTGCAAGTGCAAGTTGGTGAGACTACGGGGGAGATTATAGACTTGCCTTTTATTAGCCACGACTACTACACACCCTAATGTTGTCAGAGCAGAGCGTGGAAGTTTGGGTGGAGCGACTAGATCCGCCCGAGGTAAAGGAGCTAGAGCTAATTTTGACAGCGGCGGAGTTGGCGATCGCCAATCGCTGTCGGTTACCGTTAGTGAGACAGCGCAAGATTGTGGCTAGAGCCAGACTGCGCCAAATTTTAAGCGGTTATTTAGGCATCGCACCACGATCGATCGAAATTTCGCTAGGGGTGCATGGGAAGCCCCAGGTCAAAGGATTAGAATTCAATGTTTCGCACAGTGAAAACTTGGCCGTCTATGCGGTGAGTCAGCAACCAGTAGGGATCGATATTGAGTATCTGCGATCGATCGAAATGGCTGGTTTGGTGCAGCGTTTTTTTGCACCGTCAGAAGTGAGTAGTTGGCAGCAATTGCCGCCAGAACAGCAGCAGCTAGCTTTTTTTCGGGCTTGGACAATGAAAGAAGCTTATTTGAAAGCGATCGGCACGGGTCTACAAAACTTGCTATCGGCAGTAGTAGTAGAGATGGATATTACCAAACCCGGTCGTTTGCTGTTAACGCCGGATACCGGCAATTGGCAGATAGAGCCGTTAGTATTGACTGCTGGTTACGTGGGAGTCGTGGTGATGACTGGCAGTGATAACCAGCTGATTCACCGGGTGAGCAATCGGCAGAACTGAATCAGTTGCCACAGTTGAGCAAACTGGCTAGTTTGATTTCGATAAAATTGGCGCAGTTGCAATAATTGGAGCTGTTGTTCGGCTAGCATTAAAGGCGCAAACTGGAGCTGTTCGCAACGCAGAGCGGCTTCGTCTAGAGTAGTACTCACCATTTTCACGTAGGGTATACAGCCGCATAATCTTACCGCCGCCGTCCAACAGATCAAGGAAATCAAGACATTCACAATTAGCACTATCAACATATCACACCTGCTAAGGCATCCATTCCACGCCAATTCCCACTCGACTATCTTTACTCTCTCGCGCATTTTGCAGTTGAATTTCTCCAGAAATTCGTAGTTGATTGGTCAGTGCATAGCCTACTGTTATCTGGGAAATTCCAACTTCTTCACTGGTGCCCAATCCAACCCAGCTCTGTTGCAGAGCAATATCTCCGCCTCCGCCCCGTGCGGGTACTAGCAAAACCTTAATGCCGACATTTAGACCATCGCGGCCATACTTAGCCGATTCCAGATGCTGATAGCCAACGAGTGGTGCAAAATTAATATAGCCGCCCAGGGGGAAGATATAGTAATTAATATCAGCTCCATAAGAATTAAACTGCGCTTGGTTATTTAAGTTGATATTAAATGCCAGTCCCGATCGATCCAGTAGCAGATCCCGAACACTAATATCAAAGCCACCAGCTTGATTATTGGCCGGATACTGAGAGAAACCGACCCGCAGCTTTGTCCGAAAACTAGGATCATTCTGAATTTCAGCGCCGACATCCGGAATCTTTTGCAACCAGCGCTGCAAAACTGGGCTATTCCGAATAATTTCGGGGTCAATGTCAATTTGACGGGGTTGCGCAACCACTCTACTACCTGCTCCCAAAAGTACTGGTAGCCAGAGAAATCGCCAAAATATGGAGAGTTTTAAACGCACAGAACACCAGGAAATGGCTACTTCACTATTTTACCCGCAATTAATTCTCTTTAGAGCGTTTAGCTTGAACAGCAGAAGCCCCGTGCTTCGATCGTCTCAAACCAACAACGCCCTAAATCAATCCATCTGATATGGTAAAAGAGCGATATGAATAAATCAGAGAAATAGATCCATGCCCAAGCTCGAAGACAACAAAACAAGATGGGATGGTGAATATCACTGGAGAGATCAGGGTGATGAGTGGTCAGCTTTGTGGGGAGATCCGGCCATGCAGTGGTATGGCACCATTTTGCCCAGAGTCAAATCGCATGTGCCGGCTCACCGGATTGTTGAGATTGCTTGTGGTTATGGTCGCTGGACGCAGTATTTAAAAGATTTATGTCAGCAGTTGGTGGCGATCGATCTTTCCCAAGAATGTATTGAGGCTAGCCAGCAGCGTTTTTCCGATTCTGCCAACATCGAATATCACGTTAATGATGGAAAATCGCTAGCGATGATATCGGACTCCTCGGTAGATTTTGTATTTAGCTTTGATTCCTTAGTTCATGCTGATGAAGCAGTGATCAATGCTTATTTGGGTGAATTTAAAAGAATCCTGACTAAGGATGGAGTAGCTTTTATTCACCATTCTAATTTTGGTGAATATGCTCCGGCCTACGCCAAAATTCGCGCTGTCCCTAATCTCGAAGAAATGTTGATCCAATCGGATATTTTAGAGCAGTCTACTCACTGGCGAGATGCTAGTGTCGACGCGGCAAAAGTTGAGGATTTAGCTACTGCACAGGGGTTGCGTTGTATCAGTCAAGAAATTGTACCTTGGTCAACGAAGAAAATGTTTATTGACTGCATGTCTACGATCGTCCGCAACGATTCATCACTAGCAAGGACTAATCGCGTCTGGCGGAATGCCAACTTTATGGAGGAGGCTAACAACTTGTTGCAGCTCTCGCAGCTATATAACATCAATTAAAATAGAAGCAAAGCCAATCTCTTTAAACAGCAATGATTCTTTCTATCATCAGAATCAATCGACACAATCTTGCCACGATCGCTCTGTTCATCAATTTGCGAACGACCTTGAGTTGAGCGGATGCAAATCCAGTTTGCGTCTATCACAGTATAATCTTTCGTTCCACTCCAATGAATGGTTAGCTTGCTGGCACGGGGCTACTTTGACTGATCAGCGCAATGCTTCATTCATCGCAACACAAATCAGCATTGGCTTACGCTTGAGCAACGCATTGTAAAATCTTCTGCCCGATCGCTGCATGTTGTGAATGATCCACTAATCCCGAATCGAGCAGAACAACCCCAAACAAAATCGCCCAGCCTTTGGCACGATCTAAAGTCGCCTCAGACACTTCACCATAGGCATTGATCGCTTGTTGTCTTAAATGCTGCTCAGGTAGCAAACACCACAAAGCTGCGAGATCAGTTGCTCTATCTCCCGTGGTCAAATCGCCCCAATCAATTACTCCTGTAAAGCCGTCTTTGTCTACCAAAAGATTACGCGGATGCAGGTCGCCATGTATCCACGTCGGTTCTACATCAATCGGTGCATCGACTGCCTGTTGCCAAAGCGCTCGTATGGTTGGCGCGATCATCGTTGTCTGTGCTGCTAATTGTTGCATCCGCTCATTCAGCATGGTAACTCGCTCAATCAGGGGAACGCCTCGAACTGGATTCTTCGGTGCGTTATCTGGCGCTTCAATGTGTAAAGCTTTCAAAAACAGCGCAAATTGTTGGGCATGATCCGCATTGAGTCGAATTTTGTCTGCAGTTTGTCCTGGGAGCCAAGGAATGACGCTCCAATGCCAAGGATAAAGCGAGTTCGGTACTCCAATTCTCAGAGGTACTGGAACTGCTAGCGGGAGTTGTTTTGCAAGTTGTGGAAGCCAGTGTTGTTCATTTTCTAGTAGTCTTGCTGCGACCTCTCTTCTGGGGATCCGAACTGCTAAGCGATCGCCCAACCGAAACATCGCGTTATCCCAACCCGCATCAACAAACTGAATTGACAGATTTTGCAGATCTGGGTGCTGTTCTGCAAGTAGCTGTGATACCAATAAAGCATCAATTTTAACTTCTGCCGATGGAGTCCCCAACATACGAATGACTTTCCAAAAATGTTTATTACATCACTCAGTATGCTGTAACTTAAGCCAGCTAACGTTGCCCATCACCTGCCGCAGATCACCTTTGCTCAACCGATCAACTCTCAGCGGTCGGTGTGCATTGGGGTTGTTATGCGAGCGGGTGCTACGGTTGATCCTCCATTTCAGCAATCTTTTTCACATTTTCCATGACATGAGGTAACGCTGCCTGAAATCGCCGTCCAAATAACAGACCAAACACAAATGCGAGGAAACCTTGGAATGATACTTCATGAGTAAAGCACGTACCGTCTGACTGACTACTGAGGTAACGATGCACGTTCAAACTACATAGTGGTAATCTAATCGTGAATGTGTAGCTTTTTCCTAAGTTGAATTGTGAAATTCTGAATGTCGAAACTCGACCGGATTTTGGCGTAAGTTGACCGACTGCTCCAAGCTCAAAAGGATCTTCTAGACAAGAGTCAAGCAATTCAGTATCCCATCTTGACCAATTCTCTACGTTTGTCCAAATTGACCAGATTTTCTCTGGTGAGGCAGATGTTTTGATTGTATGGCTAAATTTCATTGGATTTTGCAGCTAAAGTTCAAGATAAGTTAAGACCTTAATTTTTGCCGATCGGACCTCGCGTAATTTCCGTCGGTTCTTCAAGAATCGCCAGTTTTTTAACCACGATATCGCTAACTGTTGGATTATTTCCCATACCAACGAAGAAAACATTATTGAGATAAGCGTTTAACACCGTTTCATTATCAAATAAGTAGTAGCCGCTAGCTTCCCGAGTTGTTTCATCTATTGACCAAATTTTCCATCTCAATCCTTTTACCGAAGCGAGACGGGGAGCGTTATCAAGCATCTGTTTTTTAAAGTCTGAGGTGGATGTATTGTACTTGAAGTTAATTTGTAAAATGCAATTGGCAATCGTCGCTGCCTGTGCTGTTGCTTGACTATTTACCTCAGGCTTGATCGAACTGATGGCTCCAGAGAGGTGTCCGACGATTCCAGTCATACCAATTACAGTCACAGCAAGTAGTTTCTGAAATATTTTGCTAGGGGAGAGTTGTTTCATAGTAAACCTCGCAAACTAGGCACCTGAAAAAGGTGTAATATTGACACTGCCAATATAAATCGAAATATTGTCAGTGTCAATATCAAGGTGAACGGATATGGCTCAGTATCATCATGGCAATTTGCGTCAGGCTTTGCTGACGATCGCAGCTGAGTTGTTGGCTGAGGATGGCGTTCACTCTTTGAGTTTACGCAAGATGGCACAGAGGGCAGGAGTAAGTCACAATGCGCCCTATATGCACTTTGCGGATAAGGAAGCGGTGCTGGTGGCCATCGCCGAAGAAGGCTTTCGCTTACTTTTGATTGGGGTGGAATCCGCCATTGCTCAAGCAAACACGACACGCTCACGATTAATTGCGGCAAGCAATGCCTACGTTAACTTTGCGCTCAATTATCCCAATCATGTACAAGTCATGTTTTGTCCCTATGATGCAGAAAAGTATCCGAGCTTTCTTGAAGCTTCACAAGCTTCGCTGGATTGCTTATTTGAATTGGTCAAGGCTGGCCAGGAAAGTGGAGAATTGATTGCTGGCAGTCCTCAAGCGATGACAAAAGCAATCTGGGCAATGGTGCATGGGATCGCCACTCTCTCTATTGCTTATAAAACAAATATTTTGTTGCCAGGAAAGATATCAACAGAAGAGACTATTTCGGTGTTTATGGATTGTTTGCTAAACGGATTAGCCGCATAACGTTACCCATCACCTGCCGCGGATCACCTTTGCTCAACCGATCAACTCTCAGCGGTCGGTGTGCATTGGGGTTGTTATGTGGCGATCGCTAACTGCCTGTCACTACAGTATTGATGCCAATCTACTCGGTTCAGGCGGCAAACATAGCAGTCACCATCACCGAAACGCCGAGACTCGAAAAATTAGCAGTCAAGACGTTCATAGAAATTTTGCTCTTATACTTGCTTGACGAGCGCAACCAATTGGTCGAGACATTTCCCCCAACCGTCATAGAACCCCATTTCCTCGTGATTTTTTTTGTCTGCTTCGTCCTTATGCATAGCTATCGCAGTATACTTCGTCCCTTTTTCGTGCGTTTCCAATAAGATAACCGCAGTGAAAAGCATACCTGCACCTGATTCAGGCTTAAGGACTGGGCGATAGCCAGGAAGAAGGGCATCAGTCCAAACAAGTTTTTCGTTCTTGACGATCTCAAGGTAACAACCAACATTTGGGAATTCCTGTCCCTCTGGAGATTGCATTACCGTGCGGAACAAGCCGCCTGGGCGAAGATCGATTTCGCAATCTACAGTCATCCAAGGTGAAGGAGCGAACCACTTTTTGATATGTTCTGGCATTGTCCAAGCCTGCCAAACCAGCTCTCTGGGCACATCGACTACTCGCTCTAACACAAGATCCAGCTTCGGATCTGGTTGGTAAAAGTTATTGTCAGTCATCAGTTTTCTCCTTGAGGTTTAAGAGGTAATCGTCTAGCTGTTCGAGGCGCACTTCCCAGATTGCACGTTGCTCTGCCATCCATTGTTCTTTTTCTGGTACTAGAGTTCCGATCCAGACGCTTCTAGACTATCTCAAGGCGGGAGAGTCGATCGATGATTTCTTGGATGGGTTTCCCACTGTCAGTAAAGAGCAGGTCATCGCTTGTAAGTACAGCAGCATAATGTGAAAATTCTGTTGGACGAGTGCATCGATCGCACGCTGGCAAGAGAATTCGTTGACTATGTGGAAGTAGTGAAATAATGGTGATTTTACCTATCTGCTCTCAACACCTGTTCAGCCGTCAGTTTTAAATCTGGAAAGGTTCGAGAGCGGATAGCTCGCTCGCCTCGAAGTGTCTGAATTTCATACTCTCCATTTACTAGTGTACAGATAGATAGGGTGGGTTGTTTGGGCTTACCAATATGTCTAGTACCACCCAATCCTGCGTAGTCTGCAATCCAATATTCAGAAATACCCAAAACCGCGTAGTCTTCAACCTTACGTGAATAATCATTTTGCCAATTGCTACTAACCACTTCCGCTACAAATTTAATCGAACTGCCCAAAGTCAGGATCGACTGGTCAGACCAAAGCATTTCTTTAGTAAGTTCGTCTCGATCGATTACTGCAACATCAGGTCTAAATGCTGTCATTCCAATATTGGCAGGGCGTAATATTCCTCGTTGAAGAACGAACCAAGGTAAGCTTGCTGCATCAATCTGGACACAAATCTTTGTAGTAATTAAAGCTGCAACCTCTTCATGCGAGCCTGTTGGTTCCAAGTCGAATACCTCTCCATCAATTAGTTCATAGCGATTATCTCCACCATAACTAACGAGAAAGTCGTCAAAACTGATGGGCTTCTGCTGTATTGGCTGGTCGATTGTAATGGTCATAAGTTAACTTAGCCAAACTAATATCCCAAGTTTACCAGATCGAATATGTGATAGGCTGACCTGCTTGATTCGGTCGGTGTGCAACGGGGGTGTTATGCGGAGATAGCTAACGCAACTCTAAATATTTTCAAACTCTCCTATTGCTCCGAGTCTGATTGTGATTAATTCAACATCTGTCAATGCTTCATGTGAACCTTGCCGTGTTTCCTTGGGTGTACTCCAAAAACAACCCGTATCACAAACCCTATCACCTGCTCTGATACTGCCAGAAACAACAAAAACGTATTCATCAACAGGATGTGTATGTGCTGGAATAATTGTTCCTTGCTTCATCTTCAAACGATGGATGGAACCTTGAAGGGTTTCATTGGCAATTCTGGGTTAGGCGATCGATCTGTCTGTATAATTATGGCTAGGCACTTTGAATCAACTAAAGCTATGACCCAGTTAGAGACCAGAATTGAGCCAATGGTGCTGAACATGGGGCCGCACCACCCATCCATGCACGGCGTATTGCGGCTAATTGTCACCCTCGATGGTGAAGACGTGGTGGACTGCGAGCCAGTCATTGGCTATCTACATCGGGGCATGGAAAAAATTGCCGAAAGCCGTACCAATGTTATGTATGTGCCCTATGTGAGTCGTTGGGACTACGCAGCGGGCATGTTTAACGAAGCAATTACAGTTAACGCTCCCGAACGGCTGGCCAACATCCCCGTTCCTAAACGAGCCAGCTACATTCGCGTCATCATGCTGGAGCTGAACCGCATTGCCAACCACTTACTCTGGCTCGGCCCATTTATGGCCGATGTCGGTGCGCAAACGCCCTTCTTTTATATTTTCCGCGAACGGGAGATGATCTACGATCTGTGGGAAGCAGCTACTGGCTACCGGATGGTTAATAACAATTACTTCCGCATTGGGGGCTTGGCGGTAGATCTACCCTATGGTTGGATCGACAAATGTGTGGACTTCTGTGATTATTTTGATCCTAAGGTCGATGAATACGAAAAATTAATCACCAACAACCCGATCTTTCGCAAGCGGGTCGAAGGGATTGGGACGATCGGACGCGAAGAAGCCATTAACTGGGGATTGTCTGGTCCCATGCTGCGGGCTTCAGGAGTCAACTGGGACCTACGGAAAGTCGATCATTACGAATGCTACGACGACTTTGACTGGGAAGTGGCCTGGGAAACTGGCGGTGACTGCCTCGCCCGCTACTTTGTGCGGATGAAGGAAATGCGTGAATCGGTCAAAATTATTCGGCAAGCGATCGCCGGTCTGCCGGGTGGTTCCTACGAAAACTTAGAAGCCAAACGCCTCGCGGCTGGCCCTAAATCGGAGTGGGATGGTCCTGATTATCAGTATGTGAGCAAGAAAATTGCGCCCACCTTTAAGATTCCCAAAGGTGAACACTATGTCCGGCTGGAATCTGGCAAGGGTGAAGTTGGGGTTTTTATCATGGGTGAAGACAACGTCTTTCCGTGGCGCTGGAAAATCCGCGCCGCCGACTTTAACAACCTCCAAATTCTTCCCCACTTGCTCAAAGGGGTAAAGCTAGCCGACCTCGTAGTCATTCTGGGCAGCGTGGACATCATTATGGGTTCAGTAGACCGGTAGTCATGACTCCAACTTTATTTGGCCGTTGGCAGCAGCGATTGTTATTGTTACCAACCGTAGGGTTGCTGCTATCTTTGCCGCTGGCCATCATCCAGCGCAGTTGGTACTACCTTTTAGTATTGATTTATATAGGCTTTTTCGGCTGCCTATGGGATCTGCTCTATCAGCAGCTGCAAAGACTGCGCTGGGATAATGACTGGCCATATCTATGGCAACTGGCTGGGGGCATCAGCGAGGGATTGTTTTTGCTGATATTACTTAAAGGTAATCTGCTGCTAGGTATCGATCTGGGGAAATTAGCTGGTGGTTGGCTCTTCTTACACTACGTGATGGTCAGTGCTGCCATGTTTGTGGCTGCTCAAAGCCTATTAACAGTATTCTTTCCCCATGCTCGCTATCGTGGTCGTCAATGGCTGTAGATATCGCTCGACAACACAAAATTGTCTCGAAATCCTGACAATTGATAGTGGTAGCCTTTAACCAGGCAAGCTAAAATAGATTTATCAGGAGAAATTTAGCGTTTTCAGCTTGCTGTCGCTAAACGTTACCCTTTGTTGCGAACATTTTGGCTTATTGCCCGCATCATCCCCTTCCATAATCTATTTGGGATCATTGATTTATGACAAACGCAAAAGATATCACTCTCGCTGAACGTATTCAAGAAGCTAGACAAGAAGTTTCTGATCTTTGCGACACTAAAGGTGCCGATTCCGCTGAATGTGCAGTTGCTGCTGACACCCTCGAAGAATTGCTAGCTGCCAAGTCTCATCAACAGCCTGTTAAAAATTCTCTTCAGCAATATTGCGAAGACAATCCCGGTGCAGATGAGTGTCGTTTATACGAAGACTAAGCCTGTTTTGATACCAAGCACCAGTAATTGGTTGATTTTTACTTCAAGTATCTACAATTTTTCTTGATCAACTGTCGCGGATAGTCAGATTGAGATAGTTACAGACCATAAGGTAGCGCGGCAGATACTCCAGCAATTTTGTATCGATCACTACTGTATCGTCTCTTAATTCTTATCCATAGCTGCCCGATCACTACTTCGGGCAGCTATTTTTGGGGAGATACTGCTGGCAGCTTTATTTAATCGGCCAAATTAACTTGCCCTGTCGATCGATATAACCCGATTGGCGACCTGTTTTAATAGCAGCAATATTGTCGTGGAAAGAAAAAGCTTCGTCAAACTGCGGCGAAATAACTAACTGACCAGTAATGTCAATATAGCCATACTTTTTGTCAATGCGCACGGCGGCTAATCCCGACTGAAACTCAGACACCGTGTTGTAATCTGCTGGAATTACTAATTTACCCTGAGTATTAATATATCCATACTTATTCCCAATTTTGACTGGGGCTAACCCCTCGGTAAAGTTGTAAGCTTCAACAAATTGGGGTTTAATCACTGGTTTACCACTGCGGTTAATGTAGCCATTTTTACCATCAATTAATATTCTGGCTAAACCATCTTTACTAAAAGGATAAACTGCGCGCTTCAGTGCCTGAGTGAAATGGATCGCAAGGTCATCGGCATAGAGTTTGATTTCACCCTGTTTGTTAATAAAAACCCACTTATTATTTTCCTGGAGCACCATTGCTAGTCCACCTTGAAAGGGATGAGCATATTTATATTGAACTGAAATGGCTGACTGGCCAGCACGATTAATAAAGCCATATTGTTTACCAATACGGATGACGGCCATCCCCTCCGAAAAAGGGGTAGCATCCGTAAAGTTTTGATTTTCCACAATAATTTGACCAGTGCGATCGATATAGCCCAGCGTCTTGCCCCTTCCAATCAAGGCTAGTCCATCCGTAAACTCACTGGCGCGATCAAATTGAGGCGAAATGACTATTTGACCGGCGCGGTTAATAAAACCATACTTTTTACCAATTTTGACCCGCCCCAAACCATCTCGAAAAACGAATGCTCCATCAAATTGGGCGGGGATTTCTAGTACCCCCGCGCTATTGATATAGCCATGTTTATTACCATTGACCACCGGAAACAGAGAATTGTCATATTTGACATTTTCGCCAGACTGATCTCTGGGAGAGGTTATGGCTATGGGAGTAGGCAGGAGCCAACCTCCACCGAAACATCCTAAACATAGTGGCAAAAGAACTATTGCTATTTTTCGGCAAGCGATCATCTAATTTTCACCAGCGGCTATTCTGACTAACTGTACAGTAAATTTAAATACTTCCCTAGGGACTATTTTAGCCGCGTAAAAGTTTCTATCCCCAAACTTGCTATCCTGAATGAAGGTCAATATTTAGACATTAATTTCATCATGAAAACAGCATGGGTGTTTCCAGGACAGGGTTCACAAGCTTTAGGCATGGATGCTAACATAGCGCCGGAACGATTGGCCACAGCCAGCAATTTGTTGGGCTGGTCCGTGAGTGAAGTTTGTCAGAATGCCGCCCAGTTGGAGAATACTCGTTATACTCAACCCTGTCTTTATGTCGTGGAAAGTATTTTGGTAGATTGGTATCGTGAACAGGGGCACCAACCAGTGGTAGTGGCTGGCCACAGCCTGGGTGAATACGTTGCCCTCTATGCGGCGGGAGTCTTTAGCTTCGAGACTGGTTTAACTTTAGTGAAAAAACGCGCCGAATTAATGAGCCAAGCGGCTGGGGGCAAAATGGTCGCTCTGATTGGGTTCGATCGAACCGAGTTAACTGCGGCAATTGCTCAAACCAAAGATGTCGTTTTAGCTAATGATAATAGTGCGGCCCAAGTAGTGATCTCGGGATCGCCAGCTGCTGTGGATGCTGTAGTTAGCATGGTCAAAACCAAACGGGCGATTCCTCTTCAGGTTTCCGGTGCTTTTCATTCTCACCTGATGGCTGATGCGGCAGCGGAGTTCACTCAACTGTTGGCTCAGACAGAGTTTGTTGATGCCCAAATACCCATACTATCCAATGCTGCACCCACCCCGGCCAGTAATGCCCTAGAGCTAAAAGAACGTCTCGGGCAGCAAATGACTGGCTCAGTGCGGTGGCTAGAAATTTGTCAGCAGTTGAGCGATTTGGGTATCACCCGGGTCATTGAGATTGGGCCAGGTAAAGTTTTGACTGGTCTAATTAAGCGTACCTGTCCGGAGCTGGAGCTGCTGAACATCAGCAGCACTTCCACTCCCGCTGGCTAAGGCCGAAATAGGCTACAGGCGATCGCTTCCACTGACTCATCTGTAAACTTTGTCCACTGCCCGTGCGGCGGTAGCCATGACTTCTCTAGACAGTTGTAAACGGCCATTGGTTGAATGACGTGATCGATAGTCAGTTGAACCCGATATTCCCAATAATTCTTAGCACTGCGTTCGCGGAGCGTCTTCGGAAGAAGAATCGATACTCAAAATACAAACTTTTTGAGCAGCAATACTTTTACAAAAAGATGCCTGGGCAGGGAACGCCACCAAGAACACCAGAATAAACAAAACGGTGAGACACTTGAGAGCCAAAAGTGAAAACCGCTGTAAATATCTGCCAGTCTGGAGACGTTCACAACTAACTTCGGTAGTCTGGCTTGACTCCCAAATAAGTAAGGAATCAGGCACAGTGACCACCTGTTTAACCTTCTTTTGTAATTGCTTCTAAATAAATGTGTTTGTAGCCCAGCTTGATTTTGAATTCATCGCCTTGCTTGAGACCCATTTCTTTAGTGTAAGCCGCACCAATTACAATTTGACCATTTTGGTGAACAGTGACTTTGTAAGTTGCATCGCGACCACGACCATCTTTCCCAGACTCTGGACCAACTGGCACTCCTTTTGCCAAAAGCACGGCATCATAAAAATCGGTTAGGTTAACCCGTACCTGGCCACTTTTAGATATGCTGTAATATCCACATTGTTTTGCCGTCTCACGGCGGGACAAATGAGAAAGTTCTTTGACTTTTGACAGTAATACTTTGCCAACGAGCGGATGAGGAGCAGATTCATTCATTTTGATCAAATATCCTTTTGTGTGCAGATTATTTGTAGAGCAATAGGCTGTTTTAAAAAATTAATCGCCCTTTTTCAATATATCTCTAATTTGTGGCAATGCCCCAAACTTTAGCAAAAAAATCTGAATATGATTGGCCATGATTAACTACAGATGAATCATAATCTGTGTAATTCTCTGGTATTCCCAATCGATCTGCTGCTTTAGCTGAATGTTTTGTGGATCGACTTTCAGGGCTTTTTTTAGATAAATTTTAGCCTTATCGATCTGCTGGAGATCAATGAGATTCTGACCCAGAAAGTAATAAACAATTCCTTGCCATTGCCGCACATGCAAATCTTGACTGATGCGCTGGGCTAATCCATCAACTAAGGCCACTGCTTGGTGGAATTTGCGTTGCTGAAGTAAGTCTTGCAACGTATTGTAGGTATGCCATTTCAACTCGGCTTCGCGTTGCGACAGTGTTGCGACCGGTGCTGGCTCTGGTGTATTGGTGCCGGGAACGCTACGCAACTCGCCGCTTTTAAGTAGTGCTTGATACGCTTGATTCAGTGTGACAAATCTGGTTTGAGCATGGCGATCGCCAGGGTTCAGATCGGGATGCATCATTCTCGCTAGTCGGCGGTAGGCCGCCTTGATATCAATGGGCGAAGCCCCTGGTGTCAACTCAAATAGTTGATAACATTGATCTATTTTCATTCCACAACCGGTAGAAAGGCACGATAATCCTGTAGTCAGATTTAGTATGCCCAACTGGAGTTCAATTATGGCTGTGGTGTTGATGGTGTTGGTGGTGGCACATCTTCCCAAACATCAATGACATTTTCTTCGTCTGCGGCGCGCGGGGCAGGTGCTGTCCCACGGCCAGGTGGGGGAATGGGGGGGCTACTGCGCCGCCCCGGCTCGCGATAGGTATCACTCCAGTTCTTTTCTTCCTCATCAGTGTAAGGAACTACTTCTGCCCGTAGTTTTTTGGGTGGGGGTGGAGTGCGTGGTTCTTGCCAATCATCATCTTCCCAAGAGGTTCTTTCGGTTACTGGTTCCGGCATCCGCAGTGGTCGCATGGCGGGGGGCGGCGCAATGGGCAGTCCCGCTGGTAATTGGTTATCAGGACGAATGATTGGTGGTCGATAATCGCCATATTCATCTTCCCAGGGCGCTTTCCCCAGACCGATGCGCTCCAGAAATCCGACGGACAGTTGTTCGAGTCGTTCTTCGGTACCTTCGATGACAATCAGCCGATTGGGGCCGCTACTGACTACTTCCTCGATCGATAGTTCGTAGGTGCTAATGGCTTGATCGGGAATTAAGGGATAACCCAAAGACGCAATGATAATCGAGGTGAGGCGGCCATCTTCACAACTAAAGCGGAAGCCGCGCACTTTGCCCAAAACATCCCCAGTTTCGGTAATTACTTCACAATTTACTAAGCTGGTATAAGCCTCGGGGTCAATATCCTCAATGACATCGTCATTGTCTACCAGAATACTGTCGCCCAACTTACGAACACTACTCAGTAGCATGTAGCGGGCCAAATTTCCAGGCACGGCTACAATATTGTCGCGTAAACCGAGAGCTACGACTTCCCGGCTGTCGATATCCACCAAAATTTCTTTCACTACTCCCAAAGATTTGGCTGAGTCGATCGTAATTACTTGGGTATTGATCAGGTCGGAGCGTTGACGAATTAGTTCAGATGACATTAGGTGGGATCAAGAGTGGAAAAGGATGCTAGGTCGATGACTTGAGATTGATACCCAAGACTTGGGTATAAGCGCCCCGTGCTTGGGTGACCCCAATGGTGCGATCGGCCGCTTCAATCATCGGGCGGCGCAGACTTACTACCAAAAATTGAGCTTGTCCGGCCTGCTTTTTAATCATTTTAGCTAATCGTTCCACATTTGCCCCATCCAAGAACATATCCACCTCATCAAAGGCATAGAAAGGGGAAGGGCGATAGCGCTGGAGGGCAAAGATAAAACTTAAGGCGGTCAGGGATTTTTCGCCCCCAGACATAGATGATAACCGCTGCACAGGTTTACCTTTAGGGTGTGCCACTAAGTTTAAGCCGCCATTGAAGGGATCTTGCGGATCATCGAGATGCAGATGACCGTCCCCATCGGAGAGTTCGGCGAAAATATTTTGAAAGTTGGCATCGACGGCATCGTAGGCTTCCCGAAAAGCTTGAAAACGCAAGGTGGTGAAGTTTTCGATCCGCAATAATAGCTCGTTACTTTCCTCGGCCAGAGTGGCTAACTTTTGGTTTAGTTCCTCTAGGCGGGTATTAGCCTCCTCATAGGCTTGGAGTGCCAGCATATTGACTGGCTCCATGGCCTCCATCCGCTTTTTCAGGAGCCGAATTTGGGTTTGGAGCGAAATCAGTTCCTCGGGATTAATCGCACCCGTGCTATTGGGTATTTCGATGCCCGCTGGTAATTCACGCTGCTGACTAGCTAACTCAGCAGCCAATTCGACCAGTGCCTGTTGCCTCTGCTGCTGATTTTCTTGGAGCTTCTCGATCGCCCATTGCTGTTCTTGTTGGCGTTGTTGAATTTTACCGAGAGCGAGTTCTGCGGCATCGCGCTTCTGCTTTTCGGCACCGAGATGCTGCTCTAGCTCGGCCATGATTTTTTGGGTACTACCAATTTCAGTGGCGATCGCCTTTCGTTCTTTTTCCAGGGTGACCAGCTGGATCTTCATCCCATCGGCCTGTTCTTGATACTCTAGATAGCGGCGGTTAGACTCAGCGATTTTTTCTTGACCGAGCAGTTGTTTCTGGCTGACCTCATTTAGTTGACTATTCGCCGCCGCTAGATCGCGCTCCTTTTGCTGCAAATCTAATTCTTGGTTACGGATGCCCGACTGAATAGTTTGCCATTCCTCATGGACAGCGTTACTTTCTAGTTCGGCTAGTTCCTGCCGCAATTCGGCTAACTCTGCGGTGTGGTTGGGGAGCTGTTGGTTGATCGATCGCAGGGATTCGATCGTTTGAGCTAGTTCTTGTTTGGCTTGGTCTAATTGCTGTTGAGCATGGTTTTGCTCCTGGCGCAAGCGATCGAGATCCTTGGTAAGCTGCTCGGCAGTCAGTTGGGTCAAGCGCTGCTGTTGCTGAAGCTCACCTAGCTGCTCACTCATCGTCCGCAGCTTGATATTGTCCTGGTTAATGGTGTCATTCCCCAGCTGCAAAACAGTCTCAATTTCCCCGAGCCGCTGGCGGATGGTAACAATTTCGGCAGAATCAGCCGATTCACCGATGCCAAATTGCAAGGTGGCCTTGTGGTTGATATTGCCCCCGGTCATCGCGCCACTAGCTTCTAATAATTCACCAGCGAGGGTCACAATCCGGTGTTTACCTAAGAAATTGCGCGCTTGTTGCAAGTCTCTAAAAACAACGGTACTGCCAAAAACGTAGCTAAAAATTTGGTCATAGCGTTCGTCAAACTCCACCAAATTCACGGCGTAGTCTACAAATCCTTGCGCCGACAGCAAGCTGGAATTTTCCTGTAAACGGGTGGCCCTAATTTTATTGAGGGGTAGAAAGGTGGCGCGTCCCGCCCGTTTTTGCTTGAGAATCTCGATCGCTGCTGCTGCCACCCGGTCATCGGTGACCACCAAATTTCCCAGCCGCGCGCCAGCAGCGATCGACAAAGCCAATTGGTAATCAGAGTCCACGACCCCCAACTGAGCCACCAGGCCATGCACCCCCGCTAACCGCGCTTCTTTAATCACCTTGGTTGCAAAAGTACCCTGGGCTTCCTGCTGCACCTGCGACTGAGCCTCTAGTTTGTCGAGCTGACGTTCTTTGTCTCTTTGCTCCTGAAACAGACGGTGTTGAGTTTCTTGCTGGGTCTTAAGGCTTTTTTCGACAGCTTGCAGTTGGCTTTCCAAGTCGGCCATTTTCCCTAAAAAGCCCGACAATTTGCTGACCAGCTGCGGTTGTTGAGTTTGTTTCTCGGCTAGCACGGGTGCCAGCGTCGCCAAAATCTGTTCCTGTTCGGCAATCCGGTTAGCTAGCTGCTGTTCGCGCTCACTTAAGCCCGCTTGGGAGGTTTGTTGCTTGCCCCCCGACTCCAACAACGCTTCAATTTGTTTGGTGAGTTGGGTCTGTTGTTGCACCCAGGCTGCGGAAGACGTGGCCAAAGAACTGGCTTTTTCTTTAGTTATTTCCAGTTGGTTGCGCACGCGATCGCGTGCCCCAGCCAGCACGTTTAACTCTTGCTGCTCGATCTGGGCGATAGTCGCCTGAATCGACACCAAATCCTGTTGATACTGAGCCAACTGCTCGCGATTTTGTTGTTGGCTGTGTTGATTAGCCTGCTGGCTGGTGATGATTTCTTGCTGGCGCTGCGTCAGGCGGCGCTGTTCGGCTTGCTGGTTAGCCAGTGTGCCTTGAGCCGCTACCAGCTGCTCCTCGCCCATCGCCTTCACTTGCTGATTGAGAGCAGCTAGCTCGATCACCGACTGGGCAATGGCGGTTTGTACGGCCACTAATTCGGTCTGTAGGCGAGTGCCAGTTGCGGTGCCCAGCTGGATTTCCTGCTGGAGTTTAGTTTGCTGCTGCTGCAACGATCGCCATTTTAGAATCGCTTCTTCAACAGTTTTGGTTTGGAGTTCTTCGCGCAGTTTTTGATATTTCTCGGCTTTGATCCGATCTTGAGATAGTCGATCGCGCTGCGCCGTTAATTCTGTCACCACAATATGACAGCGATCGGTCTTATCCTTGACCTCCGTCAGAGTGGATTTAGCTTGATTGATCTTGCGATCGAAAGCTGCCACCCCTGCCAGTTCATCAATAATCTCGCGGCGCTCCCGCGCATTCATCGAAATAATGCTGGTGACATCACCTTGCAACACTACATTGTAGCCTTCCGGATAAATTCGCAAGGTATGCAGTTTTTCGTGCAATTCACCTAGGGTCGAAGATTCGCCATTGATGTAATAGTTAGAGGTATAGCCACCCTGGGCACTCACCCGCAATCGCCGGGTGACACTCCACTCGATCGGCACCGCCGCACCTGCTTCACTCAGATCTAAAGTCACCGTCACGCTGGCTTCGCGGCCACTCCGTTGGGCATTATTATGGTTCACTAAATCGGGTAGTCGCTCTGCCCGCATCCCTTTAGAGCTGGCTAGCCCTAGACAAAATAATAGGGCATCTAAAATATTGGATTTACCCGAACCATTCGGACCAGAAACCACCGTAAAACCGGGCAGAATCGGTACCGCTGTAGTACCGCCAAAAGACTTAAAATGAGAAAGTTCGACTCGCTTGATATGCACCATGATCGATCGCCAACTAAAGTGATTGGTCTGACAATCTGTTTTTGGGAATGAGATAACTTGTGACATTTGCGCTCATCATTTGACCGGATACCAGTCAAATTTTCAGCGAAATGGACGTTTACCAACACTCAACGCTAGAGTGATAATCTATCACACCTGGTGTCACAATCAGACCATATTTTGGTCGGCACCATAATTTATTTTTGAAGGATCAGCTTCTCATGGGACGGATTTTTATTGCGGCCACCTACGGCGGAATCGAAGTGGGTGAACAGGAACCAGATTCCGCTTTGGGTGCAGCTACCGAAGCCCAAGAAATGCTATTGCTGCGTGATCAAGTGGTACCAGAGTTGCGCGCGCGGGGTTTTGATGTAATTTCTGTCCCCGATTCTGAGAATCCGCGCCAATCGATCGACTGGATTAATCAACGGGCACATGCCCATGACGTGGCTTTGGGTATTCATGCCGATGCCTATTCGCAGTCGCAGGTGCAGGGGGTAAGCGTTTTTTATATTGGTAAAAACGGCGAGCGCAAAAATCATGCCCAAATGATGTTATCGGCTTTTTGTGGTCGCTTATCAGATGTCCCTAACTTAGGAGTGAAGCCCGATAGTGCCACGGCTTTGGGTAGTCTGGCTTTTTGTCGGCGGGTGGCGGTACCTTCATTAATGATGGAGATTGGGCTGAAAACCAATCATTTAGATAGGGCAGAGTTGCAAAAATATCGGAAGGAAGTGGCTTTGGGGATTACTGATGGTCTGGCTGCCTGGAATCGCGATATTCAGGGCAGTAATGACCAAGCCGTCAACTATTTAACTGTTAATCTCAAAGTTAATGAGGAAAACTACCCCGAAAAAGGCGTGTTGATTAATGGCAATGTGTATGTGCCGATCGACTTGGCCGATCAGTTGGGGGTGAATTTATCGAACAGCAATGTGATCCGCCAAATCCGTTATCGGGGCGTAATTTATGTGAAGGCGATCGAGCTACGCGATTTTCATATTTCAGTAAATCCGGGGGTGGGTAAAACTTTTCTGATCAAGTCACAGCTGCCCGTGACCTTTGACGAGATGGAACGCATTGCCGGTAAAGGTCACACCTCTGCCCAACAGCTATACAGTTTTTTGGCGGTCAATAAGCCCAACTTACCTACTGAGTTGACTGATTTACCAAAGTTGTATATCGAAGAATGTGCGATCGAAGGCATCAACCACGATTTGGCTTTTATCCAAATGTGCCTGGAGACCAAGTTCTTAAATTTCAGTGGTCATCTGAATGTTACCCACCACAACTTTGCCAATCTGGGTGGCACTAATGCCGATTGGGCTAGCTTCGCGACTCCCGCCGCTGGTGTCCGGGCACATGTGCAGCAACTCAAGGCTTACGCCAATAGTGATGCTCTTCAGCAACCGCTGCTCGCCCCGCGCTTTGGGGTCGTGATGCGTGGTGTCGCCCCCACAGTGCGGCAACTAACTGGTCGCTGGTCTACCGATCGCCTATATGCCCAAAAGTTACTGGCCATGATGCGCCGCATGTATGAGTTCACTAATTTATTCTAGTTTGGGCTACTAACGCATCGTCACGAATTCCTCTGCCGAGCTAGGATGAATACCCACAGTGGCATCAAAGTGGGCTTTGGTGGCTCCCATTTTGACGGCGATCGCCACCCCTTGAATGATTTCAGCAGCATGATCACCCACCATATGCGCCCCCACCACTTGGTCAGTTTCGGTATTCACCACCAGTTTCATTAAGGTTTTTTCTTCCTTGTTGGGTAGGACATAGTACATGGGACGAAACTTACTGCGGTAAACCTTAATTTTGTCGTCACCATATTTAGCCTGAGCCTCAGCCTCCGTCAAACCCACGGTGGCCGCTTCGGGATGGGTGAAAATAGCCGTTGGAATGTTGGTATAGCTCATCAAGCGCGGCTTGTTGCCATAGACGGTATCGGCAAAAGCCCGACCTTCATTGATGGCGACTGGGGTCAGCTGAATGCGGTTAGTGCAGTCACCAACGGCGTAGATATGGGCTTCGTTGGTACAGTTGTGTTCATCCACCACTACTGCGCCATCATGGAGTTTCACTTGCGTATTTTCGAGGCCGAGACCGTTGATGCGTGGTTTACGACCCAACGCGGCGAGGCTTAGGGCATCCGCAATGACTACTTCCACCGTATCACCAGTGCCGACTGATACCTGAATGCCAGCGGCGGTTTTCTCGATCGCAATCAGGCTACTGTTCTGCAAAATCCGGACACCATGATGCACCATCCCAGCTTGCACTTCTGTGCGAATATCCTCATCAAAGCCGCGCAAAATATGATCGTGCCGAATAATTTGGGTGACTTCACTACCCAACCCATTGAAAATGCTGGCAAACTCTGATCCAATATAGCCACCGCCCAGCACGACTAAACGTTGTGGTTGCTCTGGTAACGTAAAAATCTCATCAGAAGTCAGTGCATATTCAATTCCCAAAATATGGGGCTTGACTGGCTCACCGCCCACCGCAATCAAGATGCGTTCGCCAGTGTATTGCTGGTCGCCGACAGCCACGGTGTGACTATCCACAAAGCTACCGGTACCCACAATTACTTCCACTTTGGAGTTGTCAAGCATCCGCTGATAAATGCCATTTAACCTGGCAACTTCGCCATTGACCTGGGCCACCATGTGGTGCCAGTCCAGCTTACTCTCTACGGCACTCCAGCCATAGCCCGTCGCTTCGGCCATCAGTCCCGGAAAGTGCGAGGCATAGACCATTAATTTTTTGGGGATACAGCCACGATTAACGCAGGTACCACCCAGTCGATCGAATTCAATAACTGCGACCTTGGCTCCGTATTCAGCGGCACGGCGAGCAGTAGCAATGCCTCCAGAGCCAGCCCCGATTACTAATAAATCATAGTCGTAGCTCATAGTTACCTCGGATGAATAGGGTGGTTGCGGCTCCGCTCAATTTCTCAACGAGGTCTGAGCGAAGCCGAAGACCGGGTTATCCTTACTACGCGGCAAAGCTCTTAAGCTTTAGCACCTTTCAAATAAGCCAGCATGGTGTTAGCATCCGATACCTCAAAAGGATCGGTGGGGCAGTTGTCACCAAAGTCCGCTTCCATAAAGACTTTTTCAACGCTCATGTCATTGACGACCATGGAGTATCGCCAAGAACGCATCCCAAAGCCCAAGTTGGTTTTTTCGACCAACATGCCCATTTTGCGGGAAAATTCGCCGTTGCCATCAGGTAGTAAAAATACATTTTTGGCACCTTGCGCTTTACCCCATTGGTACATGACAAAAGCATCGTTGACAGAGATGCAGATGACTGCATCGACACCCTGGGCGAGGATGTCGGTGTATAGCTCCTCGTAACGGGGGAGGTGCGAAGTAGAACAAGTAGGGGTGAAGGCACCGGGTAAAGAGAAAACCACCACTCTTTTGCCAGCAAACAAATCTTTGCTGGTGACATCTTGCCAACGAAAAGGATTGTCACCACCAATGGACTCATCCCGCACGCGAGTTTTGAAGGTTACATCAGGAACACGAGTAATTACAGTCATTTAAAAATCTCTCTGGTGTTTTTGAGGTGGGCTTACATATCTCAGAATAATTCTGATTTAAGAGCAAGTCAAGTATACTAGTTACTTGAATTATTGAATTTCTCTTGAGAACTAACTAGTTTAATTACAGAAGCTTTATAATTTTAGATATTAGTATATCCTGTAAAAAAAAACATGTCTGCCAGTACCGATGCGATTGTCTTAACCATGAAGCAGCAGGGCTTGCGAGTAACACCCCAGCGCTTTGCGGTCTACGCTAATCTGTTGCAGCGCTACGATCACCCCACCGCCGAACAAATTTTGATAGAGCTGAATAGTGACGGGCCAGTTTCCTCCTTGGCGACAGTCTATAGCTCTTTACAAGCGTTGCGGACAGCTGGGCTGATTAAAGAGGTATTGTTAGAAGCCGGAGTCGGGCGATATGACGCGAAAGTGCAACCCCATCATCACTTGTGCTGTAATGACTGCGGATCGATCGCCGACTTACCATGGACAACCTTTGCCGACTTAGATATCAGTCGGATGACTGACCAGTTCCAGGCGCAGACCTATGAAGTGGTTGTACACGGAATTTGTCAGAGCTGTCAAAACTCTGACTAAATAATCATTCTTTGTTACTTTGTTTGGCCAGGTCACCGAGTAGCCACAACGAACAGACTAGACCCATGAAGTGGGCGAAAATCGTCTGGGTATTGGCGAGTGATACCAAAACATCGATCGGCTGCACAGCAATTTGAGCCAAAGAAGTACTGCCATAAACTGCTCCTTGGATGGCAAAAGGATTGAGAATACCAAAGGACTTTAGTGTCAAACTGAAGACCAAGGTTTCTGCTCCCAGGATGCCAAAGCCCAGACCAAAAGCATTGATAGCGGCTCCGGAGCGCAATAGTTTGAGAGTATTGGCCTTACTGGGGCGGTTGTTGGCATCGCGAAAGCGCTCGGCAGTTTTGGTGTAACGGAAAAACCAGAAGATCGCGACCAGCAGTACCACTAGAGAGAGCGTGGCAAACACCAAACCGCCGCCAGTATTCCGAGTACTGCCGTGGGTGGCTGTCCAGCCAATTGAAGTCAACAATAATAAGCCAGAAATAGCGGCTGGAGCTAGCTGAACTAGTAACCCAAAGCGGCCAATACGCTGAAGATTGGTGGCAATTTTTTTGATTGTGACGGGAGTCGAAACATTGTTAGGAGTGTCGTTCATAAAATCTTTAGGAAATTGACAAAAAAGTATATATAGAAATTCTCCAATAGGAAGGATAATCGAGCTACCCTTGAAATAGAGTATCAACTAACTTCGGTTGAAAATATGCAGATTCGATCGACATAATTATAATTAATTTACCATCCATAAATAGTTTGAAGTTCGAGCGACACTATACATTGAGATAAACGCAATGTTCTGTCCAGACTGGGTGTGAGGTCATCGGGTCGAAATGAGATATTTCCCGGATTAAATACTCTTACAGCATTATATGTGGTCAAGCCTATGAAATTTGATGATATTT
>CAXTSZ010000032.1:20343-39362 GCA_964247125.1 uncultured bacterium | reverse complement strand
TCTGATGTCACTTCCCGGTCAAACTCCATACCCTTGCCGTATATTAGTTGGTTCCATTTCTTCCAATTAATATTGGACATCGTTTTTACGGGATCACTTGCAAGCCAGAGTAAGGGGCGAAACATGAACCTTCCGAAGCCCTGATAGAGTTGTTCAATCGTGCCTTTGACAATGAGATATGCAGTTTGTTGGTTATCGGTTTCTGCCACTAATACTCGATAGCTAGCGAGTGCTAAACAGCATAATTCCAAAATTATTCGAGATTGGATATCAGGACAGGCTTGATGATATTGCTCAAACAATTCTTGAGCCGCAACGTGAGTCCGTTCCACGATCTCATCTTTGCGACTTGTTGCTGTTTTTTGAGCTTGATGAGCAAGGTGATGCAGAAATTGCTTCCTAACTAAATTTGTTAGCAGATTGTTGAGCAAGAGTTTCAATATACCTCCATTATTAATTGAGAGGTGGATGTCTAACTACTGGTTATACTGACGGGTTCAGTATAACCCCCTTGAATTAGATGCATATGCTGACGTTTGTCCGCATATACCCTAAGAAATAGGGTGATTAGCCCGACATTCGTCCGTATAACACCCCAAATTGGGCGTTTAGACTGAATTGATTTCAGTTTAAATGTTCCTGCTCGATCTAGAAATGATTCCCTAACATTTTGTAATAGTCTTCATTGTTTTCCTTCAATGGTTATGGAACAGCCTGCCCCACCAAAAGCACTAGATCGGATTCGACAATCTTGAATGGTGGAGCCGAGTGGCTTGGTGATTCTATCTCAGACGATCTGAGCTGTTTGTGCCGCCTCATCTAACTTATGACTCGCTGTATACAAACGATTCAGCGCATTCACATAAGCCTGCGCCGCAGCCACCACAATGTCAGTATTTGCCGCATAACCCGAATAAGTCCGATCTTGATACTTCAACCGAATCGTTACTTCACCTAAGGCATCAATCCCCGCCGTCACTGACTGCACCGAGAACTCAATTAACTCATTCGGCACATTCACCACCCGATTGATCGCCCTATAAATGGCATCCACTGGTCCAGTCCCGATCGCCGCATCAGTCAGTTCTTCCCCATTCGGCATTCTGATCGAGACCGTCGCCGTCGGTTGAGTATGGTCACCACAAGAAACTTGCACTCGCTCCAGCACAAATGTTTCCGGGATTTGCTTAATCTCATCATTAACGATCGCCTCCAAATCGCGATCGGTAATGTCTTTTTTCTTGTCGGCAACTTCTTTAAAGCGGACAAATGCACTATTGAGTTCCAAATCGGTCAACTCAAAACCCAATTCTTTTAGACGAGAGCCAAAAGCATGTCGGCCGGAGTGCTTACCTAAAACAAGCTGATTTTCCGTCAAACCGATCGACCGGGCATCCATAATCTCGTAGGTGAGCTTATTTTTGAGAATGCCATCTTGGTGAATCCCCGATTCATGCGCAAAGGCATTTGCACCCACAATCGCTTTATTGGCCTGCACCAACATTCCCGTGAATTTAGACACTAAGCGTGAAGTTTTATGAATCTGCGTGGTGTCAATCTTGGTCAGCGCCGCAGTGGATTCGGCAGGACGACCTAAAAACGGATTGAAATACTGACGACGCACATGCAAAGCCATCACAATTTCTTCGAGCGCTGTGTTGCCAGCACGTTCGCCAATCCCGTTGATCGCGCATTCTAGCTGCCTTGCCCCGTTCTTAACGGCTTCAAGGAAATTTGCCGTTGCTAATCCCAAGTCATTATGACCATGAACCGAGATCACCGCGCGATCGATACCGCGCACATTTTGGCGAATGCCACGAATCAAAGCGCCGAATTCTTCGGGTGTGGCGTAACCCACCGTATCAGGAATATTTACGGTGGTTGCACCAGCGGCGATCGCTGCCTCTAAAACCGCGTAAAGATAATCAGGCTCAGTACGGGTGGCATCCATCGGTGAAAACTCGACATCATCACAAAAAGATTTGGCATGGGCAACCATTTCTGCGGCGATCGCCAGGACTTCAGCACGAGACTTGCGCAGTTGAAATTCGAGGTGGATATCTGATGTCGAAATAAATGTGTGAATGCGACCATGCGCTGCTGGTTTAATTGCATCTGCCGCCGCTTTAATGTCAGCTTTAATCGCTCTGGCTAAACTGCAAATAATTGGGCCATTTTCTGTACCGACGGTTTGGGCAATTTTGTGGACTGCTTCAAAATCTCCTGGAGAAGCGATCGCAAACCCTGCTTCAATCACATCTACACCCAGATGAGCCAATTGTCGGGCGATGATCAGTTTTTCTTCGACGTTCAGGGTGGCACCGGGGCATTGTTCACCATCCCGCAGGGTGGTGTCAAAAATCAGAATTCGATCGTTTGGTTGAGTCATGATGTTGGGATTTAAGGTAGAAAAATCAGGAAAACTAATAAAACTGGTAAAACTAAGCGACCACCACTGGAGGCGATCGCTAGAGCTGCAACGGCGCTACAAGCCGGGACTAATTAAACTTGGTGGTGATAGATGGTGAGCGGTTCTCAATACTGAGATGCTACGCGATCGGGGTTGAACCTCTATCACCTAGATAAGGAGCAGCAGCCCGGTGGGCTGACGTTTACACTGCATCAATTTTCTCAATTTGGTCGCGGATATCATTGAGGTCTATATACCTATCAGTAACGTTGCGCAGTTCACGAGCAATCATGCCTTCGGTGGAGACCACCGTGATGTGGGTATTTTTGGAACGGAGCAATTCGATCGCTCGTTCAAAATCACCATCCCCACTGAATAATATTACACGATTATACTGTTCTACCGTGTTGAACATGTCAACAACGATTTCAATATCGAGGTTAGCCTTTTGAGAATAACGTCCAGAAGTGTCATCGTAGTATTCTTTTAAGATCTTGGTGCGTACCGTATAGCCCAAGCTAATGAGCGCATCCCGGAAACCCCGCTGATCTTGAGGATCCTTTAGTCCAGTATACCAAAAAGCATTGACTAAATTAACATCTAGATCTTTAGTGAAATATTCTAATACTCTACGTGGATCAAAAAACCAACCATTTTTTTGTTGGGCATAAAACATGTTGTTTCCATCTACAAAAATAGACAGATGTTTAACCATCGGTAGCATCATCATCAATTGGCTACTGAGTTTTCTCAGAGGTTTAAAGAATAAAAAATATATTTGTTACTGCTAAACAATTACCTTGTGCGCAGACTGCGGAGTTTACACAAGGAAGTTGACAAGGATATACAACCTTGCCGCTAGATCCTGAATTGTGTACAGATATACGAAATAGGCTTTGGAGCTATCGCTATTAGCAGAGCCAAAGTCTACAAAGATGATGGGTCAGAGCTTAAAGCTGGGATACCCAAAATCGTAATCAATGACGTATACATTGATTTTCACTTAATAAATATATAGGTTTGAATAGATATAGATGAGCATAGATATCAAGGGTTGAAACGCAATCAACTGTTTAAATAGAGCAGGTTTAGATAGTATTTGAACATCTTTAATTTAGAAATATAAATAGAATATTAAATTTTATTCTAGCAAACTTGGGTAGCTTCGCCGCAAATATACCTAAGACCAAGCCTCCAGTTACTGCCGACATCTTATGATAGCGAGACCCCCATCGTTGTCCCCCTGAAAATATGAAATCAAAGCTTTTAATAATAACAAGCGCCATGCTGCTGGGATCGATCGATTTGTTGGTACCGGCTACTGCCCAGCAGGCGATCGCCATCCAGCAAGGAACGGAAGTCGTCATCAACGGCAATACTGTTCTACTACCTTGGCGCACTAATGGCCAAAAATTGGAACTGAGCGACACCGGATTGCTCTATCAGTTTGGCTTAGAACTACTTAACACCAACAATTACCGCCAACAGCCCGTCGATGCCTATGCTAATGCGGCCATGAGTCTAGCCGCTAGTTTAGATCGGCAGTATCGCTACCTAGATGCCACTAAACTAGCAACGGCTAATCATTGGCGTTGGCAGGTAACGAATCATCGATTGCAAATCAATACGCCCAAACTGTTGGTCACTAATGTGCGGGCTAATAAACTGGGGAGCGATCGCGGCCAAATTACGATTCAGCTCGATGGCACTGTGCCCTGGCGGTTGAGTCAGGATGCTACTGAAGGATTTTTGACTATCTACACAGCGGCTCAACCACAACTGTTGTCACCGACTAGTCCCCGCCCAACTCCGGGCAGCAGTGAACCGAGTGATGAGCAAAAAATTACTAATACCAAATTGCAGGTAACTAGCACTGGCCAAAAGACGGTGATTCAGTTTCCAATTAAATTGGGCACTAGAGCAAGAGCCAAAAATTCAGCAGGTCGGCAGATTACCATTGACATTACACCCACGGCCATGACCGAACGGAAAATTGCCTGGGCACCGGGAATAGTGTGGCAGCAAAAATGGCAAACCCTCGGCCAAGATCGCTTTCCGGTTTCCATCCTCGCACTAGATCCCCAGCAAGTACGGCTGGAACCAATCCTCAGTCAGTCTAATGGGGTAATTGGGAGTAGTGCGATCGGCACCATTGCCACCAATCAACGAGCAGCAGCAGCTATTAATGGTGGCTACTTCAATCGCAATACTCGCCAGCCGCTGGGAGCCATCAAAAAAAATGGTACCTGGATTTCCAGTCCCATCTTGGGTCGGAGCGCTTTCGGCTGGACAGGTCAGAACGCCGCCAGCCCGCCCGCCAAAGTCAGCTGGCAAATTGCACGGTTCACTTACACTGAAAATATTAGTAATAATACTGGTCAACATGTTGCTAATAACTTTTTGAATAGTGGCTATGCCCAAAATGGCGTAGCGCGGTACACCACTGCTTGGGGAGAGAGTTATCAGCCGATCATAAACAATGAGCTAGTGCTAACTGTCCAAAATGGCCAAGTTACTCAAATTACCCCCAGAGGTGCCGCTGGTAGTATCAAGATTCCGATTCCGACCAATGGCTATTTACTGGTGGGCAGAGGTGCGGGGACTTGGACTGATTGGCCGCTGGGTAGTAAAGTATCAATTTCTACGCGTAATCCGTCTGATCGCTATGACCAGATCTTAGGAGCAGGACCGTGGCTCATTCACAATCGACAGGTAGTTTTGGATGCCCGGGCCGAGAAATTTAGTGGCTCTTTTGGCACCCAATCGGCAGCAAGGAGTGCGATCGCCATTAATGAACAAGGTCAGCTCTGGATGGTCGCAGTACATGATCGGGCGGGCGGCAAGGGGCCAACATTGGGCGAATTAGCCCGATTGCTTCAACAAATGGGCGCAGTAGATGCTCTGAATTTGGACGGGGGGAGTTCGACTAGTCTATTTTTGGGTGGACAGTTAATTGATCGATCGCCCGCCACGGCGGCTAGAGTTCATAATGGTTTGGGAGTCTTCCTGGCTCGCTAGTCCGGCATCTAATTATTTCGACACCGAGCGAAGCGGGTTATCATTAAGGCTGTCGGAGAATGCGTTGTAACCGCCACCTCCAGACTCGGAAGCGAGCCTTCAAATCCCCAAAGTCCTCAGATTTACTAACACCATGGCCAAAACTAACCTGGAATTTTTAGCAGATAACGATCCTGCCATTGCTAAATTAATCGGCTCCGAGCTAGGCCGGCAGCGCGACCACCTAGAGCTGATCGCCAGCGAGAACTTCACCTCCGCCGCAGTGATGGCCGCCCAGGGTTCAGTCCTCACGAATAAGTACGCCGAAGGACTACCTGGTAAACGCTACTATGGCGGCTGCGAATTTATTGATGAGATTGAGCAAATTGCGATCGACAGAGCCAAGCAATTATTTGGTGCTGCCGCCGCTAACGTTCAACCCCACGCTGGTGCCCAAGCCAACCTCGCCGTATTTTTAACCCTCCTCCAACCGGGCGACAAAATCATGGGGATGGACTTATCCCACGGTGGCCACCTCACCCACGGTTCGCCTGTCAATATTTCGGGACTATGGTTTGACAAAGCTTTTTATGGTGTTAGCCCCGCCACCGAGCAGCTCGATTACGACATGATCCGCGATTTAGCACTGAAGCATCGTCCCAAACTGCTGATCTGCGGTTACTCGGCCTACTCGCGGATTATTGACTTTCCCAAATTCCGGGCCATCGCCGACGAAATTGGGGCTTACCTGATGGCCGATATTGCCCATATTGCGGGCTTGGTCGCCACTGGTCATCACCCCAGCCCGATCGAATACTGCGATGTCGTCACCACCACTACTCACAAAACTCTACGCGGTCCACGCGGCGGCTTGATTTTGACCCGCGATGCCGAGCTAGGTAAAAGATTGGATAAATCTGTTTTCCCTGGTACTCAAGGTGGTCCGCTGGAGCATGTGATTGCTGGTAAAGCGGTGGCCTTTGGGGAAGCACTACGGCCAGAATTCACAACTTACTGCGGGAATGTGATTGCCAACTCCCAAGCACTGGCTACGCAGCTGCAAGCCCGGGGCTTAAAGATTGTCTCGGGTGGTACCGATAATCATGTGATGTTGGTGGATTTGCGATCGATCGAAATGACTGGCAAAGAAGCCGATCGACTAGTGGGCGAAGTTCACATCACCGCTAACAAAAACACGGTACCTTTTGATCCGGCCTCGCCTTTTGTGACTAGTGGTTTGCGGCTAGGCTCGCCCGCCATGACCAGCCGGGGTATGGGCACTACCGAATTTACCGAGATTGCCAATATTATTGCCGATCGCCTACTCAGTCCCCAAGATGAAGCAGTGGCGGCTCAATGTCTAGAGCGAGTTGCGGCGTTATGCCACAGCTTCCCACTCTATCCCCATCTACACATGCCCACCCCCGCTCTGGTCTAAGCAAGTCGATCGAGTCCAGTTATTACTAGAGGCGCAGTAGCGCCTCTTTTCCCATCTATGCCTCCCACCTATCCAGATTTGTTAGCTATTCCGTTGCCCACCAGCCACCCCCAGGTAATTTTCCTGGATGCGGTGGGCACAATTTTTGGGGTCAGGGGCAGTGTCGGCCAGGTTTATAGCACTTTCGCCCACAAGTATGGAGCAGACTGCGACCCCACCCAGGTGAATCGCGCCTTTTACCAGCAGTTCAAAGCAGCAGCACCCGGCCAATTCGCTGGACTGACTGGCTCAGAGTTATCGGCTCAAGAATACGCTTGGTGGCGCAAGATCAATCACCAGACCTTTACCGCGCTGGGCAAGATCGCGGACTTTACCGATTTCGATGCTTTTTTCGATGAGTTGTACCATTACTTTGCGACTGCCGCCGCTTGGGAAATCTACCCCGACGCGCTACCGGCTCTCCAACAATGGCGATCGCAGGGTATCCCACTAGAGTTATTGTCTAACTTTGATACCAGGCTTTACTCTGTATTGACAGCCTTGCATCTGGCAGAATATTTTAGCAAGGTGATCATTTCTACGGTTGTAGGTATTGCCAAACCAGCACCAGAAATTTTCCAAGTGGCCTTGGCTGACCGGACAGCAGACCAAGCTTGGCATATTGGCGACAGCGAACTAGAAGACTATCAGGGGGCAACAGCAGCTGGTTTGCAAGCTTTTTTACTCGAAAGACCCTAACAAAACTGGGTAGGATATTCCGGAAAAGCAAGTAATTGGTAAAGATTTAGTTAAAATCAATTAACCGCTTAATGTACCAATGTCCATAACTCGTTTAATCAGCGCCATCGTTGCCATTGTCGTTGCCCTCGGCATGTTATTTCTGGGCAACTGGTACTTCACTATTGGCCTCTGCGTGGCTGTTTACCTAGGGCAGCAAGAATATTTTCAGTTAGTGCTAGCCAAGGGCATTCAACCAGCAGTTAAAACCACTCTTTTCATTAGTCAGATTTTTTTGATTGTGGCAGCGATCGCTCCTAATATCGCCGATGCTGTTTTTCCTTTAGCCGGGATTGCCGTGTGTTTCTACATGCTATTTTCACCACATATCGTCTCGATAGCCGATATGTCTACTTCAATTCTGGGCCTATTCTACGGTGGGTACTTGCCTAGTTACTGGATTCGGTTGCGGGTCAACCTACCACTAAATTGGACTAGCAATTTCCAGTTCGGCAGCTGGCCAGATTGGCAGCATTTGTCGCCAGCCTTGACCAACACGCTATTAGCTTTCATGTGTATCTGGGCAGCGGATATTGGTGCTTATGTGTTTGGGAAAACTATTGGCAAAACCAAGCTATCGGCGATCAGCCCAAAAAAAACAGTAGAAGGTGCTGTTTGTGGTTTTTTGGGTAGCATCATCGTCGGGATTGGTGGAGCTTACTACCTACAATGGCCACACTGGGCAAGTAGCGGTTTATTGCTGGGTTTTATCATTGGCGGTGCTAGTTTGGCTGGTGACCTCACCGAATCGGTGATGAAACGCGATGCTGGCGTGAAAGATTCTGGCGAAATGATTCCGGGACATGGCGGCATTCTCGATCGCACGGACAGTTATATTTTTACCGGTCCATTGGTTTATTACTTTTTCAAATTGATCATGCCACTAATGGCCTAATCCGGCCAGCCGCAAACGATCGAACTTCTCCATCATTGCCCTGAATTTGATAATGACCCTGCCCATCAATACCCAGTGCCGTTCCTGACCAATGCTCGTGAGCTAAATCAATGCCTACGGCGGTGCCCACCAACGCATCACGACGACGCAGTTCTGGCCAAAGGAGCGACAAACCCTGCCCAGAACCGCTCATCAACAATCCCCCGGCTTCCAATAGATAGTGGCGCAATCTTGCTAGTAAGGCCAACTCACTGGGCACTACCGCTTGCATGTGATGCAGGCTAATGGGCTGAATACTGGTTGCTGGCCAGTCCGTAAAATCCACTTGGCGGTTACAGCCAATACCGATGACCAATCGCTGACCAGACCCTTCTACCAAAATCCCCGCTAGCTTGCGCTGATTGCACCACACATCATTTGGCCACTTGAGCCGCAACATATTATGACAATTTGGCATCAGGTCTTCGATCGCATAAATCACGGCCAAGCCACTCGCTAAACTCAAGACTGGCCAGTGTAGCGGGGCGACCCCATCCATCATCAAACTAGCTGTTAAAACTCCCGGCGGCGCATGCCAAACGCGATCGCCCTGACCGCGCCCCGCAGTTTGCTGTTGCGTAAACACCACATCACCGTGCTGCAATTGGGCAGCATGATCGATCGCCCAACTATTTGTGCTGGCGGTTTGGTCTAGCCAGTGCAACCAAGGCAGATTAATTTTTGATAAAGAACCATCCATCGTTAAAATAGAAAAAAGCACAGATCTAGCATATGTCAAATAACAATAGCGGCGCTTTGGTGGTGGGCTTACTAGTCGGCACGGCAGTGGGTGCCGTCGTCGGTCTGCTGGTGGCACCCCGCAAAGGCCAAGACACTCGCAAAGTGCTAAAGAAAGTAGCAGCTGCGGTACCTGAGCTAGCCGCAGACCTCTCCGATACAGTCCAGCTCCAAACCGATCGACTGACCACAGCGGCTGTCGATAACTGGTCAGAAACAATCGATCGAGTGCAGCAATCCCTGGCTGCTGGGGTGCTAGCTAGTAAATCGGTGCAAAATCCAAGTGTTGTGAGGAATAGTAATCCGCATGAATCCAGCTCTACCGCCAGCAGTGAATGATTTAGACCCCACATTTTGGCTGGGTTGTTCGCTGTTGTTAGTGGCTGTTAGCTTAACAGCTGTTTTGATGGCGGCCTTGCCCGTGATTCAAGAACTAGCCCGGGCGGCGCGTAGTGCCGAAAAGTTTTTTGATACTCTCAATCGGGAATTGCCACCGACGCTGGCCTCTCTGCGCCTCACTGGCTCGGAAATTGGCAATCTGAAGAAAGATGTCGATCGCGGCGTGCAGGGGGCAGTCAATGTGGTAGAAAAGGTCGATCGAAGTTTGGTGGCTACTCAGCAACAAGTTGGCCAAGCCAGAAATGCTGTGCAAGGGTTTTGGGTGGGCAGCAAGGCCGCTTGGCAGACTTTTCGCGCTTACAATCATGCTCCAGCACCCACTATGCAGACCGACGATACTCGCCCAGAACAAGATCCTGTATCATAATTACACAACAAAAATCCCTTAAACACTAACAATTATGGTTCTGACACTTGGCTGGGCAGCTCTGCTCGTTCTTTTTACCTTTTCGATTTCGATGGTTGTCTGGGGTCGGAACGGCTTCTAAGGTGGCGGGGACGAAGTGGCACTGGGCGATGGAATTACCTGACCATTGATCGGAAGAATTTCTTCTATCCCAATCAGCGTATCCATCACTTCTTTCACGATCGGTGCTGCTACCGTCCCCCCAAAAACCTCTTTACCCTGCGGCTCATCTACGGCGGCGAATACCACATACCGATGGGGATTATCTACTGGTAGTACTCCCACAAAGCTGGTGATATAGGCGCCCTGCTTGTAGCCTCCACCATTGGGCTTGGATTTTTGCGATGTGCCAGTTTTGCCAGCGATCGCAAAACCTCTCACCTGTGCTTGCCGACCAGTACCATCTTCCACCACAGACTGCATCATCTTGAGGACAGCTTCGCTGTTCTTGGTGGTAAAAATCTGGCGGGGGGCAGGACGCTTGGGAGCATCTTGACGCTGACCACTACTATCAAATAAGCCTTCTACCAAGTAAGGGGTCACCAGTTTTCCACCATTGGCTAAGGCTCCAGTCATGGTGACCAGTTGAATGGGGGTCAAGGAAAGTCCCTGGCCAAAAGAAGCAGTCGCTGGCTCGATCGCCGAATTCAAAAAAGTGGTGCGGTCTTTCATGGTGCCGCGCTCTTCGGAAGGCAGGTCAATACCGACTCTTTGGCTCAGTCCTAACCTTTCCAACCAGTTGCGATAAGTTGCTGGCGGCAACTTTTGCATCATTTTCACCATGCCTACATTACTAGAGTATTGCAAGATCTGGGCAGCAGTAATCAGACCATGCTTTTTGTGATCGGAGTTCTGGATGCGACGAGCATTAACGATGACCAAACCATTATCATCAAAGCGTTCTTCTGGAGTGATTACTCCATTTTCGAGAGCGATCGCCACATTTAGTGGTTTAAAGGTAGAGCCAGGTTCGTACAAATCAGTAACCGCCCAGTTTTTGGCATAACGCTCCTTAGGGTAATTGGTGTAATTGTTGGGGTCAAAAGTCGGCTCAATAACCATGGCACGGATCGCACCAGTATCAGCATCCATCACAATTACGGTGCCCCGTTTAGCGCGCCATTTGGCAATCTGCTCTTGCAGTACCCGCCGAGCCACCCGTTGCAGGCGTAAATCTACGGTCAGCTTTAGTTTTAAATCATCATGATGCAAAAAATCGGCGGGTACTTCGTCTGGCAACACGCCGCCATCACCCAAACGGATCAGTCGGAACTCGCGCATTTCACGCTTTAGTAGACGTTCTTGGCTAAGTTCGATACCAGCTTGTGCTTGATACTTATCCAGATCTACAAATCCTAAAATCTCGGCGGCCATCTCATTTTGGGGATAGACTCGCCGATAGTCCTTTATTTCATGCCTAATATCTAGACCATCATTTTTCAGAGCAGTTACGCGATCATAGACATCTTGTCCCAGTCTTTTTCCTAAGAAAACACCACCCTTCTGCTTGAATTTAACCAATAGCTGAGCAGGGCTAGTGTTTAGAATGGGGGCTAGCGCTTCAGCCATCTCTCCCACAGAGACAGGCCGACTTTTACCTCTATTTTTATTTCCCTTCTCCACAATCAGCGTTTTGAACAGTCGCGGGTGAGCAAAGAGGGTGTAGCTAGCTTGATCGGCTGCCAATACTTCGTCATGTCGATCGACAATCGTGCGGCGGGGTACAAAAGGTCGCTCAATAATTTGCTGGTTAGTTTGGGCTTTGCGCCGCAGATCGTCACCATCTAAAATTTGGATGGTAAATAGTTTTCCCAACAGACCTAAAGCCGCCAACATCAAGAAGAACCACACCAGCAACAATCGATTAGTTAAAAAACTGCGGTTGCTTGGTCGACGAGGAGTGTCCATAACTAATAGCCCACTGGTCCGGGTAGCACAACCGGATGCTCGATCGGTGCGGGAGCAGGAGTAGAGACTACCGGATGATTGTCTGGTACGTATAAGGTTCGATCGGGTTGGGGCGCGACCAAGCCACTGTGACTTTTCTCGGCATTTTGTGCTTGCTTATTGCGGAGTCTGGCATTAATGATCGCCTGCTCACTTTCTTGAATCTGTAATTTCAGCAGCTGTCGATGGTGAATCTTCCATTGTTCTTGGGTATAAACCACACAGCCATAGGCCACCAAAGACAAGCCCGCTGCCCCACAAAACAAATACTTAACACCTTTCTCCATCAACTCCAACCGCGCTAGCAAAGTTGACGTAGCTTGACCGATGACTGGGGATGAACGTTGCGCTGTCACTGGTATCACCACTGATTGCTGAGGGACAGGACTATGCATAATAAAAATTTTGGGTAGGTAGCCTGAACAAAAAAAGCATATTATAATGCCTATCAAATCATAGAATGTCACTGTTTGTGACCGTTGCTTTGTACTGACCACATCAGGAAGTACTGATACGATGACCACATCTCACTTTAAGATTTTTTCGACATTATTGCTGGGCATGATCGGAGCTAGCTCACTGACTGTAACGCCAGCGATCGCTTTGCCCACTCCTAGCGATTTACCAGAAGAATACCTCCGCACCCAAATTATTTTCGAGGCGAGATCGCCCTTGAGTGGCGAAGCACTAACTGCCACCGCATATGCCGAGCTATTAAACAGCATTGAACAAGAGCTAAAAAAACAAGAAAATGCGACTTTTGTGGGCAAGTACCGAGAGGCTTTGTTTTTGCTCCGTCTGCGCAAGGTACTAAAAAATCTGGGCGCACCGATTAAGTGAATTATGCGAGACGCTATCCACTGCATAGATTCCGATCTACATTATTGGGGTGATGAAAATTGCAGTTTAACAAATTCTCAGGTAGCCTAGCTATGCCCATTGCCACCGATCAAATCGACCGCATTGTTAGCAATCAACATCGCAACCCCTTCGAGGTGTTAGGTCCCCATCCAGCCGAGAGCGGCTCTGCCTGGATTGTACGGACTTATCAACCCCAGGCTGATGCCGTCTGGGTGGTACTGCCAGAAGAGCGTCGGGAGTATCCGATGATCGCCCAGCATCACCCCCATTTTTTTGAGTGTATTATTCCGATCGCCCAGCTCAACGATTACCAACTTAAAATCAAGTCGGGCAAACACGAACAGGTGATCTATGATCCCTATGCTTTCAAATCGCCCGTCTTAACTGACTTCGACATCCATCTATTTGCGGAAGGCAACCACCACCGCATCTATGAAAAAATGGGCGCTCATGCGATCGAACTTGAGGGCGTAGCCGGTGTGTATTTTGCCGTCTGGGCACCCAATGCGCGCAATGTCTCAGTGCTGGGTGACTTCAACAATTGGGATGGTCGCCAGCACCAGATGGCGATCGGTGGCAATGGCATCTGGACAATATTCATGCCCGGGATCAAAGTTGGTGCCGCTTATAAATACGAAATCAAAAACCAGGATGGTCATCCCTACGAAAAATCTGATCCCTACGGTTTTCAGCAAGAAGTTCGACCCAAGACCGCCTCGATCGTGACAGATTTAGACAGCTATCAGTGGCAAGATCAAGACTGGCTCGAAAAACGACGTACCACCGATACCCTCAGTCAGCCTATTTCGGTATATGAGTGCCACATCGGCTCCTGGCTGCATACTGATGCGCAGGTACCCGCTCTGTTGCCAGATGGCACCGCCGAACCAGCGGTGATTGTCTCAGAATATAAGCCCGGGGCTAGATACCTCACCTATCGGGAATTGGCCGCCCAGCTGATTCCCTACGTGCAAGAACTGGGCTTCACCCACATTGAGATGCTGCCAGTAGCAGAACATCCCTTTGACGGCTCCTGGGGCTATCAGGTGACTGGCTACTACGCACCAACTTCCCGCTATGGTTCCCCCGCCGATTTCATGTACTTCGTCGATCAGTGTCATGCCGCTGGCCTGGGGGTGATTGTCGATTGGGTGCCGGGACATTTCCCCAAAGATGGACATGGATTGCCCTTTTTTGACGGCTCCCACCTGTATGAACACGCCGATCCCCGCAAAGGTGAGCATAAAGAATGGGGTACCTTAGTTTTCAATTATGGTCGCAATGAAGTGCGCAACTTCTTGGTATCTAATGCCTTATTTTGGTTCGACAAATACCACATTGATGGGATTCGCGTTGATGCGGTAGCTTCCATGCTGTATCTAGATTATTGCCGCGAACCAGGCGAATGGGTCACCAATCAATATGGTGGACGGGAAAATATTGAAGCGGCTGATTTCTTACGCCAAGTAAATCACCTGCTATTTAGCAATTTTCCGGGGGCTTTGAGTATTGCCGAAGAATCCACTTCCTGGCCGATGGTTTCCTGGCCAACCTATGTGGGTGGTTTAGGTTTCAACCTCAAATGGAATATGGGCTGGATGCATGACATGTTGGACTATTTTGAAATGGATCCCTGGTTCCGCCAGTTTCACCAAAATCATCTGACTTTTAGCATGTGGTATAACCACAGTGAAAATTTCATGCTGGCACTTTCCCACGATGAAGTGGTACATGGCAAAAGCAATATGCTCAACAAAATGCCGGGAGATGACTGGCAAAAATTTGCTAATTTGCGCTGTCTCTTTGCCTATATGATGACGCATCCCGGCAAGAAGACCTTGTTTATGGGCATGGAATTTGGCCAATGCAGTGAGTGGAACGTGTGGACAGATCTCCAGTGGGATCTACTGCAACATGAATCTCACCAGCAGATGAAAAAATTTATGGCGGCAGCCAATCATCTGTACCGCAGTGAGCCAGCACTGTACACCCAAGATTTTGATGAGGCTGGTTTCCAGTGGATTGATTGTAGCGACACTAGTCATAGTGTTATATCGTTTATCCGTCGAACCAAGGGTAGCGATGAATTTGTTTTGGTGGTCTGTAATTTTACGCCCCAACCCCATGCTCACTACCGAGTAGGCGTGCCAGTCCACGGTTTCTATACGGAAATCTTTAATAGTGATGCGCGGGTTTATGGTGGTAGTAATATGGGCAACTTGGGTGGTAAATGGGCAGATGAATGGTCTATTCACAATCAGCGCTATTCGATCGATCTCTGTCTACCGCCGCTAGGGGTGTTAGTACTGAAGATCGATCCCACTAAAACCACTAGTGCTTTTGAAGAATAAGGATCAAATCAGGAGCTAGCTTTTGTTAGCTCCAGAAACTTTATATCAAATGAGTATTTGGATTGCCTAAACTGCCTGGATTGCAAACATTACTTTCATATCAGTCTGCCTGGTGGCGAAGCGATCTCTTGGCCGGAATTACGGTAGCAGCCTATTTGATTCCGCAATGTATGGCCTATGGTGAGATTGCTGGTTTGCAGCCAGTGGCGGGTCTATGGGCAATTTTGCCCCCCCTATTTATTTACGCTTGCTTAGGTTCATCGCGCCAGTTATCAATTGGCCCAGAATCGGGCACCGCTTTATTGACAGCGGCCACGATCGCCCCCTTAGCGGTGGATGGTAATTACGCCAGTCTCTCGGCACTACTAGCCATGATGGTGGGCATTATTTGTCTGATTGGCTATGTTACGCGCTTAGGCTGTTTGGCTAATCTGCTCTCCCGGCCTATTTTGGTTGGATATATGACGGGAGTGTCGCTGATTATGATGGTGGGGCAGCTGGGTAATATTACCAATATACCGTTGATGGCTAATACCATGGGGGGTGTAGTTATTGAGTTAATCGGTAAATCAGGTCAGATCCATTGGCCGACTCTAGGACTAGCCCTATTAATATTATTTTTTCTATATGGCTTACAACGCTTGGTGCCCAAAGCGCCTGCACCGCTCATGGCGGTATTGCTCGCGACGGCGGCGGTGGGAGTGGGACATCTCGATCGCGCTGGCATCCAGGTGATTGGTGATATTCCAGCCGGACTGCCGAGCTTTGCCCTGCCGCCTATTGCTATAGAAAATATCCAAAATCTAGCGATCGCGGCTTTGGGTATTGCGCTGGTCGGATATTCTGACAATGTTTTAACGGCGCGCGCTTTTGCTAGTCGGAATGGCTATCAGATTGATGCCAATCAAGAATTACTGGCTTTGGGCTGCTGTAATTTGGGGAATGGTTTGATGCAGGGCTTTCCGATTAGTAGTAGTGGTAGTCGGACGGCGCTGGGTGAATCGTTGGGCAGCAAGACGCAGCTGTTTTCGGTGGTGGCGTTGGTGGTGGTGATTTTGGTGTTGTTATTTCTGCGGCCAGTGTTAGCTTTATTTCCCAAAGCAGCTTTGGGTGCGATCGTCATTTATGCGGCTAGTCGGCTCATTGACATCCCTGAATTTATTCGGCTGTATCGCTTTCGCCAGAGTGAATTTGGCTTGGCATTGGTCACGAGTTTGGGTGTGATTTTTACGGACATTGTGTCCGGTGTGCTGGTGGCGGTGTTTTTATCTTTGCTAGAATTTCTGATCCGCGTTGCCAATCCGACCGATGATGTCAGCCTCAATCCTCCAATCCATCAGGCAATCGAAACACCAGGGGCGCTGATTTATCGCTACGACGCACCACTATTTTTTGGCAATGCCGATAATTTTAAAAGTCGGATTTTGGCAGCGGTGGAAAATGCTGCGCCGCCAGTCCAACAGTTAATTTTAAATGCAGCGGCGATCGGTGAAGTGGATATGACGGCGATCGAGATGCTCGAAGATTTACACAATGAATTAATGAACAAAGGAATTATATTGAGCCTAACGGCGGTCAAGCCTCGGGTTTTGGCAGACTTGCAGCGGGCTGGTTTTATCGATCGATTAGGCTCTACCCGAATATTGTCACCAAATAACTTGTACAGCATATTGGGAAATGATCCGGTCGAAGCTTAAGATTGGCATATTTTCTGATTGAGCTTGAGCAATAAGAATGCGATCAAAGGGATCTCTATGTAGATCTGGCAGTTGATCGACTTGTAAAACGTGAGCAAGATCGATCGCCAGACTCTCAAATCGATTGACGGTTAAACAAGATTGAATAAATTGCGGTGCTGGTTCCGGCAAAGGCAGCTTGCAGGAATTGGCTTTAATAATAATTTCCCAACTGCTGGCAACACTCAGATATATGGTGTTTTCGGTACTACTAATAATATTTTGGACAGTCGGCGATAGCTGAGAGTCGTTTGTAACCCACCAGAGCAAAGTATGGGTATCAAGTAAGGCTCTCATTCTTGGGGGAACTGCGGCTCGGCAGGATTCAAGAAATTATTAATAATTTCTGGTACGGGTTCATTAAAGTCTTTGGGAATAATAAGTTTTCCTTCGTACTGTCCAGGAATTCGTTTATGTTGGAGAGTATTAATTTTTTCTGTCAGGGTTTGTACGATAAATTCCTCTGCTGAAATACCTTGCAAAGCGGCTACTTGTTCGATTTCTTGTTGCAGTAAAGGAAAGATGGTCATAGCAATAGTTTTAGAATGCTTATTCTTCTCTCAGTCTAGCGCGACTTCAAATCTGATCGATCTATCATTTCTCAGCATTCCCTGGTCTAACCTCACTGCTGCCGAGATTTTACGATCGAGACAGTAACGAATTTAGTTTTTCTGGACTGGGGGTGGATCGGAGAACTGTTCAGCTTGCGCTTACCAAGCTATCCGACCCGGTTTTATTTTTGGACGAAGTTACCCCCGTCACCGGAACAGGTCTGGACTCTTCTGAGTACGCCCGGACGATCCTTGAATCGGCCAGCTCTGACAAGTAGAAGAGTGCTGGAAAAACCGCACAGACTACTCGAAACCCAACATTGTTGTTGCGATTATTAGTAGATTTGTGGTTTCGGTTGGCAGCGCGACAGTTCGTAGATTTGTTGATCCACGAGCCGCCCCGTTTACCTCTGCCTGCCCCAAATCATATTTTAGAAGACTGTTGATGCTAACTGGCGGTGCGCAACATTCATTGATATTGGCAGGTTAAAAATATTTTTTAGAGCGCTCCGCGCTAATAGGAAAAGGGCAAGAGGGCAAAAGAGCAGAGGGCTACAAGAGTCCTGGAAAAACCGCACAGACTACTCGAAACCCAACATCGTTGTTGCGATTAAAAGAAGAATTGTGGTTACGGACGGCAGCGCGACAGTCCGCAGATCTGTAGATCCACGAGCCGCCCCGAATTACTCTTCTATCACTATCTCCATTTTGCAACCAAGCGGTACCATCCAGTGGGGCACCTTGATAATTACCATGCCAATGATCAGCACACCATTCCCAGACATTGCCATGCAGATCATACAAACCAAAGGCATTAGGCAAGTAATTGCCCACCACCGAAGTTTCTCCCACAGACATAGCATGATTGGCCATGGCGGCTGTTAAAGTATCACCAAAATAGAATTCCGTGGTTGTCTTTACACGGCAAGCATATTCCCATTCAGCTTCGCTGGGTAGCCGGTAGGCTCGATTCGTGTGGCGCGATAAACGCTGACAAAATTCCTCGGCCTCGTTCCAAGAAATGCTTTCCATAGGTCGGTTGTTTCCCTGAAAGTGCGATGTAGCATCGAATGCAATTTTCACTGGCGGCAGAGCCGCTACGACTCGCCATTGTGCCTGAGTCACGGGGTATTTCCCCATCAAAAATGCGGGCACCGTCACCTGATGTCGGGGCCGCTCATCAGCATCGCCTTGAGCATCTGCCGAACCCATCTGGAAGTTTCCAGCAGGGATGTAAGCCATCGACAGATCGATCCCAGAGGGCAAAAATTCTACAAAATATTGGGCTAGACCATCAGTCCGACTTTCTTCCTGACCCGCTCGATCGAACTGCACAATTTCTAGTGGGAAAGTTTGTAGCAAGGTAGTTGGCTTTCTTGCACGCTCCGCAGCTTTTTCCGCTAAGACTTCCTGTTCGATACGCTGTGCTTCTTCATCGCTAATGTCCAAATCAGCTTGGAACTGCTGCAATAGC
>CAXTSZ010000032.1:0-20243 GCA_964247125.1 uncultured bacterium | reverse complement strand
GCCCGAATCTCGCGATCGTGCCAAATTTCGATAAGTTTTTGGCTAATCGCAGTGGCCAAATGGATGACTAGCTCTTGTCTTAGCCAGTCATCCTCATGTGCATATGAAATAAATATTTTAATCGGCTCGTTCATCTCGTCTGGGGCACATTTTAGCGAGCTGGGGCGGGCTATATTATAGTACCCACCGACAATTAATACCAACCAATCCCAACAGACTAACCATCCTACTCATGTTCGATCACTTTCGTAAAGTCATCGTTTGCAGCGGTCATATGATCGATCAAGCAGACCGCCCTCAGCCACGTTTCCCAGCCAGCAAAGAGCAATTGGTGCTTGATCGCCTAAGGCAGCAGCTCAATTTGTGGAAAATTGGTGCCGGCGATCTGGCCATCTGTGGCGGCGCACAAGGAGCTGATATTTTATTTGCAGAATGCTGTGTCAGTCTGGGGGCACAGGTGCATTTATTGCTGGCTTTGCCGCAGGCAGAATTTTTAGTTCGATCGGTTCATTTAGATGGTACAAATTGGGAACAGCGCTATTTTGAGTTATTAAAGCATCCCAATATCTCAGTGTTTTTTTTAGCAGATTTTCTGAAAGAAAATCCAGAAATATTAAGCATCACAAACAATGTATTTACAACGAATAATCTCTGGATGATCCATGCTACGCTTGCGACTACTCGATCAGAAGAGTTATTTGCCATTCTGGTTTGGGACGAAAAAGAACAAGGTGATGGCTCTGGCGGCACAGCAGATTTTGCCGCACAAATCCGCCAATCTGAGGGGCAAGTGGCTATTATTAATCCCACCAAACTTTAAGCGAGGAAACACGCGATGTCCGTTGAAGAGATTTTGCAAAAATCGGGTCCTCGTAAATTACTATCACTGGATGGAGGTGGGATTCGGGGGCTAATTACGATCGAAATATTAGCAGAGCTAGAGAAACAGATTAAGGCAGGGTTGATCGATCGAGGCAAGCTCCAGCCCGATGCGTCCTTTGTCTTAGCAGATTATTTTGACTACATTGCGGGTACTAGTACCGGAGCCATTATCGCCACCGCTCTTTCCTGGGGCATGTCCGTTGCCGAAATTCGCGAATTTTACCTAAATAGTGGTAAAAAAATGTTCGAGCTACCATTTATTTTGAAAAGATGGATGTATGCTCTGTATTTTAAATATGAAGATAAGGCACTGGCTGCCATTTTACAGCGTACATTTGGGTCAAATACAACATTGGGTGATCAGAAATTAAAAACATTGCTAATGTTGGTGATGCGAAATGTGACAACAGACTCGCCCTGGACAATCTCGAACAATCCCTGGGCTAAATACAATAAGCACAGTCGAAATGACTGTAATTTGTACTTGCCTTTATGGAAGCTAGTACGAGCCAGCACAGCTGCACCAACATTTTTTCCGCCAGAAAAAGTGAAAATAGGTACGCGTGAGTTTATTTTTGTGGATGGTGGCATTACACCATATAACAATCCTGCTTTTCAACTTTTTGTGATGGCTACTACTGAGCCTTACAACTTAAACTGGAAAACGGGCGAACAAGAAATGCTATTGGTTTCAGTGGGAACTGGTTCAACGCCCAACGCGCAGCCAGGTCTTAAATTTTTCAATCTTCATTTATTAAATCAGGCCAAGTCACTACCATTGGCGTTGATGAATGCCGCTCAGAACGAGCAAGATCTCCTCTGTCGCGTGTTTGGCAAATGCCTAATGGGGGATGAAATCGATCGCGAGGTGGGGGATTTAATTGGGAAAGCGGGGCCAGCTCATCCCAAGCTTTTCACCTACATTCGCTATGATGCCGAGCTTTCTCCTGATGGTCTCCAGCGCTTGGGATTAGGGCGCTTTAATACCAGAATTTTTCAGCAGATGGATTCGGTGAAGTATATGCCAGAGTTGCAAGAGGTGGGGAGGGCGATCGCTAAAAAGGTGAAGTTCTCTGAGCAAGAATTGGCAGCATTTCTTTAACGGCCATTGATCTTTAACCATTCAATCACCAACTTGCGAAAATCTGCAAAAATCAATTCGGCGATCGATAGGCCAAATCGATCGCAATACATGGGTAAATCTCTACAAAATTCACCATACCTATGGGCAATCTTCGTCCCTCCCGGCAAAATACTATCATCCGGCACGTTATTATTAGCTAACCAATTTCGCACTATCTTAATCGCCTTGATCGGTTCCCGATTGTGACTCTGAATATCCTGTCCGGCAATATCAGAACAAAACCTTTGGTACCGATGTGGCTCTCGATCGAGAATTAAACACAGCTTTTTAGTTTGTTGCTGCTGACCAAACCGTTTTGCCCCTAGAAACAGACCCAACTCCAGCGGCATATTAAAGCGGGGAAGTTTCTCCTTCGCAGATATTTCAGTGCGCGAAATATCGTGTATACCATACTTACAGCTTTCGATAATCTGGTAAATCTTATCAATACGAACAGTCCCAGCGTCATCGATTTCTAGCGCGCATCTTGGTCTAAACCCACAGTCCTGCACCGCAAAAATAATCGCATAGAACAATTCTTGGTACTCTGGGTCAAACGGACAGTTAATGAACACGCTGTCTGCATAACTGGCCGTGGTCATCAGCTAAACCGATTTTGATTGATTTAGAGTACTTGGGAGCTTCTTGCGCGGTCTTGGATGCACTATTAATTCTACTTTTTGACGTTCAGAGAGTTCGCGGGCAAACTTTTCGGCCAGAGATTTTTTTTCAAATATTTCGCTAACTCTAGCCTTACCGCTTTTCCGCACCTCCCAGCCTGTTGGCAAAGGTACGACATGAACCGCCCTTACCACAGCCCGAATTCTTTCTGGGTCAATATTCCCAATTTCCGAAGACTCGATCAAAGGTCGCATTTTTTTTGACATCAGCTAAGACCAATTCATTCCTCGATTATATCGTGAGAATTGCCCAGCCTCATCTCAAACTTGTCGTAATACATTAACTAGGTTAAGATGTTACACATATTGGACTATATATTTGTGGATGTAGCCGCTCAGGGAGTCATTAGTGATTCTTCGGGCGGTTCTTTTTCTAGCCAGCACTGCATTCCCAGTACCACCCCCATCCTGATAAGCTAAGACAATAATTACAGATTGATTGTGACAATAATGACAGCAGATTGGCATATTGTACCTGGTGGCATAACAGCACCCAAAGGATTTCGGGCAGCAGGCATCACTGCTGGCTTGAAAGCTTCTGGACTGCCAGATTTAGCTTTGGTAATTTCTGACAACACGGCGATCGCCGCCGGAGTTTTTACCACCAGCCAAGTAAGTGCAGCCTGTGTCGAGTATTGTCGCCAACAGCTGACCGCTAAACACAATATTCGAGCCATTTTAATTAACTCCGGTCAGGCCAATGCCGCCACCGGCGAAGCGGGTTGGCAAGATGCCGTCGATAGCGCCCAAGCTCTCGCTCAAATCTTAAATATTCCGGCTCATGCTATTTTGCTGGCTTCCACAGGGGTCATTGGTCAACGGATCAAAATGGATAAGCTCCTGGCGGCCTTACCAGAATTAGCCGCAGGGGCTGAAGATGATGGCGGCGACCAAGCGGCGCGATCGATCATGACCACTGATTTGGTAAGTAAGTCGATCGCCCTGCAAACCACCATCGATGGACGACCAGTGCGCATTGGCGGTATGGCGAAAGGTTCGGGTATGATTCATCCCAATATGGCGACGCTGTTGGCTTTTATTACCTGCGACGCAGCTGTATCAACCACGCTGTGGCAACAAATGCTCACCAGAGCCGCTGATAAATCTTTCAATCAAGTAACAGTGGATGGGGATACCAGTACCAACGATTCGCTGATCGCTTTAGCTAATGGCGAATCGCGCACCCAAGCAATTATTGAACCAGGGGCCGATGCTGATCAGCTAGAAGCGATGCTAACCGAGGTGTGTCAATATTTGGCTAAATGTATTGCCCGCGATGGCGAAGGGGCAACTTGCTTGGTCGAAGTGCAAGTACATGGAACTCATCTTGATGCGGAAGCGCGTCAAATTGCCCGAACCATTGCGGGATCATCCTTAGTGAAAGCAGCCATCTTTGGTCGCGATCCTAACTGGGGTCGGATTGCGATGGCGGCTGGTCGTGCCGACATTCCCTTTGATCAAAATTCGCTACGGATCGAATTGGGTGATTTGGTCTTGATGAATTATGGTCAACCACTAGAGTTCGATCGAGACGCGGCCAGTAATTATCTCAAAGCAGCTGCTGCTGGAGAATATTTGCAAACCGATACGGTGCTAATCAAAGTGGGAGTTGGTGATGGTGATGGTTTTGGTCTGGCGTGGGGCTGTGATTTGAGCTACGACTACGTGAAAATCAATGCTGAATATACGACATAAATACTATGCCCCAAGTTAAAATTTCTGGCTTTAGTGAACAGTTGGTGCCCATCCAAGCTCAGTTGATGCAGGCGATCGAACATTGCTTTGCCGAGGTCACCGGATTAACAGCCGACAAAATTGTCCAGCGTTGTTATCCACTCGCGGCTACAGACTTGCACTGTCCAGGTAAATCGCCGCATTACACCATCATCGAAATTAGTGTGTTTGCCGGGAGATCCCTTGAAATAAAAAAGCAATTGATTAAGGCCATTTTCATTAAGATCCAGCAAGACCTCGGCACAGCTACCACCGATATCGAAATTATTCTTACCGAAATCCCCGGTCATCATTGGGGATTGCGTGGCATCACTGGAGATGAGTTGTAATGCAAGTCTTACGCATACCCGTGCTGACCAATAATTACATCTTTGTATTAGTTGACGCAGTGAGCCGCACGGCAGCGGTGGTTGATCCAGCCCGGAGCGATCCGGTATTAGCCGTGCTAGCCCAAGAAAAAGTCGAGCTAGTAGCTATTTTCAATACCCATCACCATCATGATCATATTGATGGCAATCGGGCTTTGTTGGCGCGATTTCCCCAAGCCATCGTGTATGGTGGGGCAGAGGATCGGGGTCGTATTCCTGGTCAACAAGTTTATTTGCAGGATGGCGATCGTGTGACTTTTGCCGATCGAGCCGCGCAAATATTTTTTATCCCCGGTCACACCAAGGCCCATATTGCTTACTACTTTCCAGCGGTAGATAGCCAGCCCGGGGAGTTATTTTGTGGCGATACGATTTTTGGTGGCGGTTGTGGTCGCCTGAAAGAAGGAACGCCGGCTCAAATGTTGCGATCGATCGATCAACTCCAGCAGCTCCCCGCCGATACCAGATTATGGTGTGCCCATGAATATACCCATCGTAATTTACAGTTCGCGCTAACCCTCGAACCGCATAACAGCGATTTGCAACAGCGCATGCAGGCGGTAGAGCGCGACCTGTCTTGGCCAACCATCCCCTCCACTATTGGTTTAGAGCAAAAAACCAATCCTTTTCTGCGCTGGCAACAACCGACTATTCAAGCGGCGATGCAGAGCCATGACCCGATCGAAACTTTTGCTAGACTGCGTGGACGTAAAGACCAGTTCTAGGATCGATCGGCAATTTTGAGGTTGAAATAATGACACAATGGTGATTAAGCTGAAGCCAAAACCATGCAAAAACTCCTGCACAAAGTTCGTCCCCTTGTCCCACTGCTCGATCCAGCGGTGAAAGAATGGTCGGTGCCTGCCCGCATGATGTGGTGGCTGACTTTCTTTTGGTTAGCGATCGGCATCATAATGTTGTTTTCAGCTTCTTACCATCATGGCAAAGTAGAACAACAGGACGGCTTGTACTATTTTATTCGCCAACTATTGGCAGCAGGGCTGGGCATTGGACTGTTTAGTTGGGTGGTACATACTCCCCTAAAAAAAATTATTCGGCTAGCACCTTGGGGCTTAATTCTGTTGCTGGGCATGGTCTGGATGACTTTGATTCCCGGCCTGGGGAAAGGGGCACTAGGTGCCAATCGCTGGATTGCCATTGGACCGGTGCAACTTCAGCCCTCGGAGGTCATCAAACCTTTTTTGGTACTGCAATCGGCCAAGCTGTTTGGCCAGTGGGAAAAATGGCCGTTAGCTACGAGGGCCGTCGGCTTAGGGATTTTTGCGCTGGTGCTAGTAGGGATTTTGCGGCAACCCAATCTTAGTACGACAGCGCTCTGCGGCATCACCCTCTGGCTAGTAGCCTGTGCTGCGGGTATTTCGCTCCGTTATTTGTTGGGGACAGCGATCGGCGGGGTATTGTTAGCCATGGCTAGTTTAGCCATCCAAGAATATCAGCGCAAACGAATGCTATCTTTTGTGAATCCGTGGGCTGATCCAACAGATACTGGCTTTCAGCTGATTCAAAGTTTGTATGCGATCGGCTCTGGCGGTTTCTTGGGTAGTGGCTACGGGTTTTCCACCCAAAAGTTGGGATTTCTGCCGATCCAGGATACCGATTTCATTTTCGCGGTTTATGCTGAAGAATTTGGTTATCTAGGCAGCGTGACGTTGATGTTGATGGTGATGGCCTATGCCACGATTGGACTAGGCATTGCCTACCAAGCCAAAAACATGGTGCATCGGCTGATTGCGATCGGAGCCATGACTTTTATTGTTTTGCAATCCATTTTTAATATCGGGGTAGCGGCTGGAGCCTTACCGACCACTGGCTTACCACTACCTTTCTTTAGCTATGGCGGCACTTCGATGCTAGCTTCTTTAATGATGTCTGCGTTATTAATTAGAGTAGCTAGGGAAAGTAATGAAGAAAAAGTAGTACCCTTCACCCGCAGTCCACAGAACGCCCCACCATCATAGATTTATCCCGCATGTTTGCCCCTTTCTATCAGCTCGAACAGTTTGCCAATCAGCTGGTCAATAACCAACTGGCTCAGATCAGTCCGTTATCGATCGGGATTATTTTTGGGGCGGGGCTATTGACTAGTTTGACACCCTGCACACTATCGATGCTGCCGATTACGATTGGCTATATTGGTGGTTATGCCGATCGGAGTAAGTGGCAAGCGGCTCAACAATCGGCTTGGTTCTGCTTAGGATTAGCCACGACGCTGGCCGGCATGGGTGTGGTGGCCGCTAGTTTGGGACGTATCTACGGCCAAGTGGGTTGGGGACTACCGATCATCGTCAGTTTGTTGGCGATCGTCATGGGTCTCAATCTGTTAGAGGTAATCCAAATCCGACTACCCAGTTGGGGCGATAGTGATTGGATTGGTCAAGATTGGCCGCAGGGTGTCCGGTCTTATCTATTAGGTTTGACTTTTGGTTTGGTAGCTTCGCCTTGCAGTACTCCAGTGTTAGCGACCTTGCTAGCATGGGTAGCTAGCACTCGTAATATTGGATTAGGGGCAGTGTTGTTGTTGTCTTATACAGCTGGTTATGTCGCACCGCTAATTATTGCCGGGACTTTCACAGCCAGCATTACAGGTCTATTGGGTCTACGGCAATGGTCAGCCTGGATTACACCAGCTAGTGGTTTTTTGCTGATTGGGTTCGGGGCATTTTCTTTACTGACCAGATTACCAATTTAATCATCCTCAAAATTGCGCACAGCTTAGATAGTGAGCCATGCCCACCCTACATTTTTTAATTTATCAAAACTTTTTAATATCATGGCGATCGATTCCTCCGTTACTCCCAATCTACTAGCAACAACTTGGCGCTGGTGGCGACATCAAGTAGCTCCCAAAATTGCTAATTTACGGCTAGCGATCGCCCTACTGTTAATCATCGCCCTATTCAGCATTTCTGGGACGGTCATTGAACAGGGGCAGGCTCCCGCCTATTATCAAAGCAACTATCCTGAACACCCAGCGCTATTTGGTTTCTTGACCTGGAAGGTGATCCAGGTGGTGGGGTTAGACCATGTGTATCGAACTTGGTGGTATCTGGGGCTGTTGACATTTTTTGGGATTAGCCTCGCCACTTGTACTTTTACGACTCAGCTCCCCGCGCTGAAGTCAGCGCGACGCTGGCGGTTTTATGATCAACCGCGTTTTTTCCAGAAACTAGCGCTCAGTGCCGAGATGGCACAAACCGATCTAGCGCCGCTTGTGACGAAGTTAACTAGCAAACGCTACCGAATTTTTCAGGAAGAAAATAAGCTCTACGCTCGGAAAGGAGTGATTGGAAAGGTCGGGCCGATCATTGTCCATATTGGCATGATCGTGATCTTAATTGGCGGTGTGATTGGTGCTGTGACTGGTTTCTTAGCCCAAGAAATGGTGGCCAGTGGCGATACTTTCCAGGTAAAGAATGTGATTGAGGCCGGTCGCTGGTCAGCGGGTCAGGTGCCGAAGAATTACTCGATCGAGGTGAATGATTTTCATATTGACTACAGTCCGGCGGGAGATATCGATCAGTTCTATTCCGATTTGACAATAGTAGATGCTCAAGGTAAAGCCTTACAGAAAGAGACGATTTATGTAAATAAACCCTTGATTTATCAGGGCGTGACCTTTTATCAAACCGATTGGGGCATTGCCGGGATTAAGGTGCGGGTAAATAACAGCCCGATCTTTAAACTGCCGATGGCACAGCTGGGCAAAGAAAAAGCGCGGATTTGGGGGACTTGGATTCCGACGAAGCCAGATTTGAGCGCGGGGGTGTCGGTGTTGGCGAAGGATTTACAAGGGACGGTGTTGATTTACGATACGGCAGGCAAATTGATGGGCAGTGTGCGGGAGGGGAGTGCGATCGAGGTGAACGGGGTGAATCTGCAAATTCTAAAGGTGATTGGCAGTACTGGTTTACAGATTAAGGCCGATCCAGGAGTACCTGTGGTTTATTTGGGCTTTGCACTGTTGATGGCCGGGGTGATGATGAGTTATTTTTCCCATTCGCAGGTATGGGCGGTGCTAAAGGAGAATAAGGTCTATATTGGGGGCCGGACGAATCGGGCGCAAGTGGTGTTTGAACGAGAGTTGGTAGAAATTATTGAGCAGCTACAGCTGAGTGAGGAGATGGTGGGAGCTATCGATGTGCCAGTTATTGCGGGAAGTTCCTTGCAGTAGGACAATACTTTATTCTGAAACCAAGCCTGGATTTTCTTGGGCAAAATCCAGCAAAATTTGGCGATGTACTGGTCCGATCGCCTTTTTTGCCCCGGCCTGAGCCGAATAAGCCTCACCCGCCTTAATTTCAGCCAGACTCAGCAGCCCTAGATCCCAACCTTCTAAGAGATTCAGTTGCTCGATTGGGACTGTCAACGGCGCATGGAAAATATGCCGACAGACCTGGGCATCGGCATAAATCCCAAACTTACTAAAACCAGCCGGCAAAGCATATACAATCTCCTCGGCAATCTCTCTCACCACCGCCATTTTCGGTGTTTCACCAGCTTCGATGTGGCCACCAAATAATCCCCATACACCCGGATAAAGAATGGTCGGGATATCATCGCGGAGCTGCATCAGTAGCTGACCCTCCCGATAAAGTATGCAGATAGCAACAGGATTAGCAGTCATATAGTTATTACTCTAACGACTATTTAACATCGATGAAGAAAAATTAGTAATAGCACTAATCGCCACATTCAAGAAATTAGTGGGCTGTAGTTCGACCTTGAGCAGCTGCCAAATTTGCTGCACTTCATTCAGGTGCAGTTGGTCATCTTCAGTCAGAGCCATCACCAACTTGTTCCGCAAGAATTGTCCTTCCGCCGATAGCAAAAACTGTAGACCCATTTGAGCCGTCGGTAACAGATCGAAGCTGCCCTCACTGCGAGCAATCCCGATCATATTTTCCAGCCGCCGCCATTGAATCTTGCCGTCTTTCAAGACTACTTCAATTAGCCGCTGGCGCATCTCTGGCGTTTCACCATTGAGCAACCGCTGTGCTACATAAGGATAGCCAATTTCCACGATCTTGAAATTAGGATTGAGACTCAGAGCCACGCCCTCTTGGGTCACTAGCGATCGAATGATCAAGGAAAATTGAGCTGGTACCCGGAACGGATACTCGAACATGAGGTCCGAAAATTCATCCGTAATAGTTTTGAAATTGAAGTTACCGACGCTCTCGCCAATCGCGTTATCTAATACCCGCTCTAGAGCAGGAATAATTGGTGAAATATCAATGTCAGGAGTCAAAAAGCCCAGTTCAACAAAGTCTTTGGTGAGTGAGGCGTAGTCTTTGTTAATGACATGCACGATCGAACCAGCGATAGTTTCTTTGGTGTGCTGAGTCAGCTGGTCCATCATACCAAAATCAATAAAAGCCATCCGGCCATCTGCCATGACAAATAGATTGCCGGGGTGAGGATCGGCATGGAAAAAACCAAACTCTAGCAGCTGACGCATCCCAGCGTTGACACAGATTTTGATGATATTGTCCCGTTCCAGTCCAGCCCGCCGGATACCTTCGGTGTCAGTTAATTTGATGCCATTAATCCATTCCAACGTTAAGACGTTGCGGCTGGTATAGCGCCAGTAAATGGCTGGTACTTTAATGTCTAGGTCATCTTGGAAATTCGCGGCAAATTTTTCGGCATTGCGGCCTTCGTTGATGTAATCAATTTCTTCAAAGAGTTTGACCCCAAACTCATCCACCACCACCATCAAATTATGACCAAGATTTAGAGGCAGCAAGGGCGTAATCCACGTAGCCGCCCAGCGCATCAAAAATAGATCGAGGGTAATAATAGGCAACAGATTTGGCCGTTGTACCTTAACGGCTACTTCTTCGCCGCTGTACAGGCGCGCCTTATAAACCTGACCCAGACTGGCGGCGGCGATCGGCTCTGGGGAAATTTCTCGGTACAGATCTTCGATCGGCTTCCGTAGCTGCGCCTCAATTATTTGAAAGGCCAGATCGGTACTAAAAGGTGGCAATTGGTCTTGAAGCTTAATTAGTTCATCTAAAAAGTCTTGGCGAATCAGATCTGGCCTGGTGGAAAGAGCTTGGCCAACTTTGATGTAGGTGGGGCCAAGGGCACTAATCAGCTCGCGCAACTGATTAGCACGCATGGTTTTATTGGCTTCGAGAGTGCCGACCGACCTGTCCAACTGCAATCCAATTAAAAATCCAGCAAAATACCAAATTATTTTGGCAGCGCGCAGGATTACCAACCAAGGACGAAATCGGTAGTATTTGGCGATAGCAGCAGGGTCATATCGACGCAGTTGGGAAAGAAAAGACTGACTCACGAAGTAAACTTAGCCTCTCAAGATACAGAAACTGGCGGAATTAATTAATACTTTTATGTATACATATTAACTTTTCTCTCTGGAATGATTGGTTTTTCTTAAGATTTGCATAAGAAAATCACACAATTCAGCTACTGGGTATGTTAGGGAACAATTAACACTGGACAGGGCGATAAGTTAATCACCCGACTAGCGACACTCTCGGTGGCACGTTCTTCATCAATGCCAATGCCGCGACTACCCATCGCAATGAGATCGGCATTGATCTCATCAGCCACATCACAAATAGTGAAAGCTGGATTGCCCTCACGCAAAATCACTTCGGTATTAATTCCATGCTGCACTAGCATCCCTTGCACTTCAGCCAATAGCAAACTGACATCCTCCTTTGTAGCAGCTTCCCCAACCACCGCTGCATCAATCACTGTTGTGTCGGTGACAGCTAGCAAGATGACATTGCTGTCATATTTCTGCACCATTTCAATTACGACTTTGATCGCAGAATGAGCTTCGCGACTTTGATGAATTGGAAAAAGAATTTTTTGAAACATAACTTTTAGAGGCTCGCTACACATAGGATAGTTTTTCACTAACTTTTAGCTTAATCTATCCCCCATTAACAATTCGTGATGGGATCACGACAGTGTCTTGAGCCATGTGCAAAATTTGCTGGGCAATTTTGGGTTCGATCGACATAATCGACAAGCGATTACCTTTACGTACTACCAGCAACTCCTCTGGAGTAAACCGATCGCGCAGGTCAGCTAGTGTAATAATACGGCTAAAGGTTTGCAGATATTCTACTTCCACGGTGTGCCAGCGAGGAACGGTGTTAGTAGACTTGGGATCGTAGTATTCACTAGCGGTATCAAATTGGCTAGGATCGATCACTAAAGACTGACTAATCTGCATCAAGCCCACAATCCCAGGCGGATTAGTGTTGGAGTGATAAAAAAAAGCGTGATCACCAATCTGCATTGTTTTTAGAAAGTTGCGGGCTTGATAGTTGCGCACACCATCCCAAATAGTTTTGCCCTGCTCTTGCAGAGTATCGATGCCATAAACATCTGGCTCCGATTTCATTAGCCAGTAATTCTTCATCGCGGGGGCTGCTGAGACTGAGCTGGTTTAGCCACTGCCGATAAGACCTTAGTACAAGGCGTAGATTTTTTGATGGCTAAATCTTTGACCAAGAGCTGCTTTCGATCGATGGTAAGCGATCGGAAGCCAGCCGCTTGCCCAATGATCACTTCGCCACAGGCATTGGCTGTAAAGTTTCTCACTCCCACACCATTTTTATTGGTGGTGGCAATCACCCCATACAACTTACCCGGCTTCAATCCCGCCACAATCAATTGATTTTGAGCCGTTCTATAGCCCTCTAAAGCCAGGGCGGCACTAGCATTGCCCGCTACCATGACAGCCGTGATGATCGCAATGGATCTTTTCATAGGAAGCAAAATATAAAAACCTGCACTTATTCGATGTTGGTCAGCCCTATTTGGTTCCAGCAAAATCTCTCTAGCAGCAGGGACTGCTAGTAGATCATCTATTTCACAGATCCAGGTAAAGCACTAGCCGGCGGACTCCCGCTCACCTGTGGACGGGTGGCATGTTTTTGGCTGGTCTTCTTTCTGCCGGGGGCACACCGCCGATGTTCTTTCAGGGTCAAAGTCTTGGGATCGATGCTTTGACCTTCGAGCGTGACAGATTGAAATTTGCTAGCTTTAGAGATCAGAGCTTCTCCACAAGAGTTGGCATTGATTTTGCGCTTGCCATTGCGACCAGCAGCATTCTTGTACTGGATATCATATTTTTTCTTGGCTTTCAGTCCAGTGAAAACCACTTGGTCTTTATTGGTTTTGTAAGCTTCCAAGGCCATTGCCGACGGAATTACAGTAATGGTTGTGAGCAAGGCGATGGCCACAGTTGAGACAGATACAGAAAATTTCATGGTAATTAATATTGTGGATGGGCATGTTATGGCAAAGGAGCCGCACTTTAACAGATATAAGATTAGACAGTATTGTGATCGTTGTCTACAATTAGGGGGCAGCATTGCACAGCAGGTTTACGGAAATCTCAATTTGAGGAGGAGTGGCTTTGGACGAACTACGCACGGCACTAGAGCTGGCGACGGATGAAGAGTTACAGCAGCTCACCAGAATTCTGTTTTGCCGAAAATTTAATCCTCTGGACTATGTGAGTACTCCAGACGCTTTGGAGATTCAGAGTCAGGAAAGAGTGGAATGGATTGATTCGATCGAACAACGTTTTCGCTACTTGGCGGCGGATGGCCTCACAGTTTTGCAGGGTCGGACGCAACAGGTCAGCTACCGACAAGTAGTGATTCAGGTCTGCGGCTACCTGAAGATGCCTTACTCGAAGCAACTCAGCACAGAAGATCTAGAGGCCGAGCTATTTTTACACTTAATGGGCAAAGCTTGGCAGCAACTACCCGCCACCGAGCAAACCGCCATTACAGCCAAAGTCCAAAAATCTCTCAGCCAATCCAATGTCTCTCAGCCACTACCGCTGCATGTTCAGCATGACCCCATGAAGCTACTGTTAACGGGTAGCAGCGCGTTGGTAATGAGTTCTGTGGTGCAGCCAGTAGTCTTGCAACAGATTGCCAAGCAGTTCGCCATCCATTTCGCCACCTACCAGGTAACCCAGCAAGCCATCCAGGGTGGCATTGCCGCAACAGGGCAAATTCAAGCCTATGTCACCATGCAGCTAGCTAAACGGGGCATGGTAGCGAGTGCTGCTCGGCAGGGTGCGGTACGGGGGGTTTTTGCGGTGTTGGGTCCGGTGATGTGGGGTTGGTTTTTCGCCGATTTAGGCTGGCGCACGATTTCGACTAACTATGGGCGTATTATTCCCACCATTGTGGCTCTTGCTCAGATCAGGCTAGTACGGGGATCGTATCTAGACAGTGATGATTGCTGGGAAATAGCTTAAGGTCACCCATGAAAATCACTAATGTCTAAAAACGCCCAGGCCAACACTTTGTATTTGGTAGGCACTCCCATTGGCAATTTAGAAGATATCACTTTCCGTGCTGTGCGCATTCTCCAGGAAGTAGATCTAATTGCCGCCGAGGATACCCGGCATACAGGCAAGCTTCTTCATCACTTTCAAATTAAGACTCCACAAATTAGTTGTCACGAACACAATGAACGCCAGCAAATTCCCCATCTCATTACTAAATTAGCGTCCGGGCAGTCGATCGCCCTTGTCACCGATGCCGGCATGCCCGGTATTTCCGATCCAGGTTTTTTGTTGGTGGCCGCTTGTGCTGCCGCCGCCATAACGGTCGTCCCCATCCCCGGTGTAACTGCGGTGATTACTGGTTTAAGTGCTTCGGGGGTGGCTAGTGATCGATTTGTCTTTGAAGGATTTTTGCCCATCAAGGGTCTCGATCGCCAGCAAAGATTAGCAGCAATTAAGTCAGAGACGCGCACCATTGTTTTTTATGAGGCTCCCCACCGGCTGCGCCGCACCCTGGCAGATTTAGCTGAACAGCTCGCACCGCAGCGGCAAGTTGTGCTGGCTAGAGAATTGACCAAACTGCATGAGGAGTTTTGGCGGGGGAGCTTGGAGGGGGCGATCGCACACCACGAACAAAAAGAACCCCAAGGGGAGTACACGGTGATTGTGGCTGGAGCGGAGTTGCTCACACCCCAATGGTCAGATGATTTAATTAAAACCGAGTTATTACATTTGCTAGCAGAGGGTGTTTCTCGATCGGATGCCAGCAAGCAGCTTGCGGCTCTCACGGCAGTCAACAAGCGACATATTTATCAGTTATCACTGCAAATAACCATTTGAATTGACGAAATCAAGGTATTGGTGGGAGTTGCTGAATTCCAGCAATCGAGAACTACCAAATATTAGTCATTCTCAAAGTGAAACTTGGTAATTCCGGATCACAACTCACCAGTTCCGGATTATTCAATACAGCCACTGAGCCATCCGCTCGGTAGCAATAGACAGTGTGATGCTGGCGATCGATTAACAAACCTAAACTAACCCCGTTTTCAATATACTCTTGCATCTTTGCTTGCAAACCCTTGAGGGTATCGCTAGAGGAGCGGAGTTCAACCACAAAATCAGGACAAATGGGGGCGAAGGAAAATTTTTGTTCATCGGTAAGAGCATTCCAGCAGTCAAGTTTAATCCAGGAAGCATTAGGAGATCTCATTGCTCCACTGGGAAGGGTGAATCCTGCACTAGAATCAAAAACCTCTCCAGTACCATCCTGCTCTGCCCAACAAGTCAGTTGATAGCTAATTTTATTATTCCGATTGCCGGTATCCGAAAAAGCTGGAGGCATAACGATTACTTCACCCTGAGCGGTACGTTCGATGTGAAGATCGGGATTATGCTGGCAAAATTCATAGAATTGCTTCTCACTCATCTGCTGGTACGTCATCAGTGAAGAGATATCCACCGTCATGGCTGCTGGTGCGGTGCGGATTTGTAGATTAGTCATCAGTTACATGCCTTCGATCGCATTACCGCTATGCACTTAATTCTATGCTCTAATACATCATCCCCCTAGTCCTAATTTAGTAAAGAGAACTAGGAGGATGGAAAATTAGCGACCCATACTATGTAGTGGCTAGACAGCAGCCAATTCAGGGCGATGGCTATTCCGAATGCCAGTAATCGCTGCGGCATAGTCTGGAGCATTAAATACCGCCGAGCCAGCCACGATCGCATTTGCCCCCGCTTCTAGCACCTGCCAAGTATTATTGCCCTTCAGGCCACCATCTACTTCGATCCAAGGATCAAGACCGCGCTCATTGCACATTTGACGCAACTTAGCGATCTTGGGTACCACGCTCGGGATAAAGCTCTGACCACCAAAGCCAGGATTTACACTCATGATGAGTACTAAATCGCACAGCTCCAAAACATAATCGATCGTATCCAAAGAAGTCCCGGGGTTTAGCACCACACCAGCCTGCTTACCCAAATCTTTAATCATCCCCAACACCCGGTGCAGGTGAGTCGTTGAGCTGGTTTCGGCATGAACTGAAATAATATCCGCCCCCGCTTTAGCAAAGTCGGCCACATAACGTTCTGGCTCCACAATCATCAAATGCACATCCAACGGCTTCTGGGTGTAAGGACGGACAGCATCCACAATCATTGGTCCAATCGTAATATTGGGGACAAATCGACCATCCATCACATCGATATGAATCCAGTCAGCACCAGCTTGATCAACAGCTTGGATTTCCGCACCCAGCTTACCGAAATTGGCCGAAAGAATAGAAGGAGAAATTACTGTGGATTTTGCTGTCATTTTCGCTACCGTGGAGTTCTTTGTGGCCATTTTAGCAAAATTCTTTGGCCAACTCTTCATCAATTTAGCCCAACCGATTTAAAGTTAAGGCGTGGGCGCAATAGGAGTATTAGTATGGCGAAGCATTGGCAGCGACTAAAATGGGCACTACTAAGTAGTGGGTGGGGAGTTGCCGCTGTCGCCAGTCCATTGTCTTCGGTATCTTCGATCGATCGCACTGGTATTGATGCCCAAAAGCTACAGCAGCCGCCTTACAATCTGACCGGCAAAAAAATCGCGATCGGTCAGGTAGAGCTGGGCCGACCTAGTTATTTTCGGTTAGATAAAGCTGCTTCACGGTTTAGTACTTTTCAACCGGAGCAAGTTTTTTTTCAAGAAGATTTGCCCGAGGCCAATAGCAGCGTCGAACAACATGCCACGATGGTAGCCAGCGTGATGATCTCTCGCGATAAAGCAAGGCCGGGAGTAGCCCCTGATGCCCGACTTTACAGCACAGCAGTCGGCACACCCCGCCAAACCAGTCAGGCTGAGGAATGTCTAGCCACCCAATTTATTGCCCAGCAAAACAGCAATGATGTCCGCGCTATTAACTTTAGTTTTGGTGAACCACTCGTGCGCGACAGTCGCAAAAATCCGACCTTGGATGGAAAGGCGCTGCTGACCATGTGTTTAGACTGGTCTGCTCGCCAGAACAACGTCTTGCATCTAGTCGCCGGCAATCAAGGTAAAGGCGGCATCCCCATTCCTACTGACAACTTCAACGGCATCAATGTGGCTTATACCATTCAGCGTGATGGGATATTTCGGAAAGTAGATTTTTCTAATTTAAGTCAGTCGCCGATCGGAGTGGCTAAAAAAATTCAAGATCTGGAAATCAATGTCGGGCAACGACGATCGATCGGCCTGGTGGCTCCCGGCAGTGGCTTTACGCTCTACGGTTTAGAGGGCCAAGACATTGTCGTCAATGGCACCAGCTTTGCCACTCCGCATGTGACAGCCACCGTAGCACTTTTACAAGAATTTGGCGATCGCCAACTCCGCGCCGCCAACCGGCAGTTTGATCCCAATCCGCTCGCTCCGAGTATCAATCACTGGAGCTTGGCCGCCAGACAGCATGAAGTAATGAAAGCCGTGTTGATGAATTCAGCCGAGAAAATTCAAGATTTGGGCAATGGCGACAGATTGGGGATGTCTCGGACTATTTTGACCAAGGAAAATCGCACCTGGGTGCAGAGTGATGCCTACCGAGATCAACGCATTCCGCTCGATTACCAAATGGGTACGGGTCAGCTCAATGCAGCGCGGGCTTACCAGCAATTCAGCTCTGGACAATGGTCGCCGACAAGCATGGTCGCTCCGATCGCCTGGGACTATAATCAAATCACACCGGGTACTCCCCGCGATTATGTCTTCGCGGCTCCGCTCCGTGCGGGCAGCTTTATCGCGGCCACTCTGGCTTGGGATCGATTGGTGGAATTGAATAAGCCCAACATCGATGGGGAATATGCTATCGGCGGAACTTTTACCGATAGGGGCTTAAATAATCTCGACATTTACTTAATGCATGCCGAAGATACTGATGTTAAAAAGAGTATTTGGTCTTCAGTCAGTGCCGTGGATAGTGTGGAACATATTTTTCATCAGGTGCCCACTACTGGGCGTTATAAACTGCGGGTGCAGTTTCGTCAGCAAGTTAATTTACCCAGTCAGGCATATGCTTTGGCCTGGTGGACAGTACCCCATAAATAATTTTGCCAAGCGGGTCATTGTTTGCTATGCTAAATAATGTGAGCTTAAAAACTCTACGGGATGTAGCGCAGCTTGGTAGCGCGCCTGCTTTGGGAGCAGGATGCCGCAGGTTCGAATCCTGTCATCCCGATATTCGCAAATTAAATGTTTAGCTCTCACCATCTTTAAAAAATATTGACGGTTCTTCAGCAGAGTCCATGCTACCTGTTATTAGTTAGCTCCACTAGCATTGAGATGAACTCCGAATTGCCATCTAGCGGAAGGATTCATACCATTTATTAGAAAACAATTCCGTTGGATCGTACTGCTGTTTTAGCCGAAATAGGTCAGCCAGTTGGGGATACATTTGGTGAATTTGCGATCGCGTATAATATCCCCGGTAGGCTAAATAAAATTTACCATCAATGCTGTTGAGATAATTCATCATACCCTGGGTGAAACGAGTCATTTGCGCCGAGCCTGTCTGGTTTTTATTGATTTTGTAGTAAACCACGAAAGCATACATATCGGTAGTGGCATAGGAAACGAGAGCCGTATTATCCTTTTTAACCTTGCGCACTGTGACATTGATTAACTCCATGTTGTGCGATCGCAGCATTTTTTCATACTCTGCCAAAAATTCCGCTACTTGAGCCGTGGGAATAAAATACTCTTGCAGCACATCAGTAGTTTCCGGATCATTTAGCTCCAAAGTGCGAAAAGGCGCGGCCATCGCCGAGTTGCGGGTAATCCGCGTAGGATCAAGCTGAGTTCCCACATGTTTTTGCATAAACCAGCGCCATTGTTTCCCCCAACTACCCGTGCGGGAGGTGCGATACACCAATTTGCGTAACCAAATACTGTTGTCGCCAGTAACATCATCGGATAGCTGCGGGTCAGTCGAAACTTTATCAAAGTAGTAAATTTGCGCTTCCCCCAGTAGATTAGACTGATCGACGGCCATCTGAGCCTCAATCATTTCCAGGCTTGGCCTCCGGATTTGTTCTTCCATGAAGGCGATCATTGCGGCGCGCGGTTTATGAACTACGGTGTAGTTATAGTTAGAGTTCTCATCGGTTTTTAAAGTGACTTCTGTCATCACCCCAAATAACCCCATGCCACCGATCGCCGCTTGGAAAAGCTCCGGGTTCTGAGTCCGACTACAAAGCACTTCTTGCCCATCAGCATTAAGAATATGGAAAGAAATTACACTTTCAATTAAGGAACCAAACCGAGGATCTTTGCCATGGACATTGGATGACAGGGAACCGCCGACCGTGAAAATGTTCGAGTCCTGCATTACTCGGATCGCGCGACCATGTTTACCCAGCTCCCGCTGAATTTGCTGCCAAGTAGCGCCGCTTTGCACAGTCATGGTCTGCTGTTGCTGGTTGTAAACAATATTGTCAAATTTCAGCAAATCTAAATGCAGGGAGTGGGGATAAGCGATCTGCCCACCCATGGTATGCCGCGCCCCCGACATCGAAATTTTGCGACCAGTTTGCTTGGCATCGGCCACGATCCGACGAATTTCGGATACTGACTGGGGTTGAAAGACAGCAGCCACTGTAGTGGGATCGAGCTTGCTAGCATCAATAATTGTAGCTGGTCGGAGCGCCAGCGGGCTGGTAGAAATGGGGGTGATTGCTGGTGCCAGCGTCAATTTTGCGGCTAAGGCGGGACGGTAATAGAGATCTTGAATGAACCAACGATTATTTTCGGTATCCCACACGAGTAATTTGATCGCGATACTACCCATGGGAATAGCACAGAGTAGCAACATCTTTTGGAGGGATGTTTTACGCTTGCTGCGGCTAATTTTAGGAATTTTCATCGTATTTGACCTATTGCCTACTTCCCACTAAACCACTTGTCATAAATTTCTTGGTAAGCACCCTTTTCTTGCAATAATAGCAAAGCACTATTGATATCTTTGCGGTAAGGGCTTTTATCGGGCAGTGCGATCGCATAATTCTCTTTGCGAAAAACATTGCCAACTACCTGCACCTTGCCCTTACCATCATGAGTAGCATAATATAGCAAAATTGGGGCATCATAAACTACCGCATCTACTTCGGAATTATTCAAA
>CAXTSZ010000031.1:13706-39900 GCA_964247125.1 uncultured bacterium | reverse complement strand
ACAATTTTTAAGCCGACTCAATGGAGATTAATTCTATTCGAGTCGGCTTAATTTTTTTTGGTAAATTTTTTCCTTTTTTCTAGGCCAAATAATACTGTTTAGCTATCTTACTCTGGTGCGGCATAGAATAGAAACAGCCCCAACAAAGGAGAGCTGAGGCTGTTTCGATCGCATAGCGTCTCCGCTAGGAGAATCGAAAGACTGTTACTAGCAAGCAGTGTGATCGAACAGATATCAACAAGACTATTAATACTATTTAGAGGCTAACATGACGACCGCAACAGATACCGACATTCAGCAAATTAAAGATTTAATCACTACCAGCAGCGCTGTTATCCAGAAGCAACTAGCCCAACTTGAAGTAGGTATGGCTGAATTGAAGGGAGAGATCCGAGAAATCAAAGCAGAGCTAAAGGGTGATATTAGAGAACTGAGATCGGATCTCAAGGCTTTAGATACTAAATTTGATGAGAAGACCAAAAGCTTAGACCAACGAATTACTGGGCGAGAATTTACTACCCGAGGTATCACTGTGACAATTCTGGGTGGGCTGCTTTTAGCCTTTGGTAAAGTCCTGTTCTTCGGGAAGATTCTCTAGATTTTACTGGTTATTACCCGACCTATCGGGCCTCACCTAAAATCGTAAATGCCGCCCAATCGCTGGGCTTTGCATGGGTCTTCATCACTTCCAACATGGCCTGTCGCATAGCTTGGGCTTTATCCATTCCCTTCCCATACCAGTTTTGATAAAACTCCACCATCAATTCTTTAGTGGAACTATCGCTCACTGTCCATAGTGATACGGCAATGCTAGGTACACCAGCTACAGCCAAGGCTCTCGATAGTCCAATCACTCCATCCCCGCTTAAATCTCCTTTGCCTGTATCGCAAGCACTTAAAACAACCAAACTAGCTTGGAGTTTAAGGTCAAAGATTTCGTTAGAAGTTAAAAATCCATTGGTAAGAGCGATCGCACCTGGTATATCTCCTCTCACTTTATCGAGCAAGCCATGAGTTGCTAAATGAATGATGGAGGCCGATCGCATCTTTTCAATAACAACACTTTTATCGGCTTTTGTGCCGATCAATGGCGTGGTTTTAAGAATACTACCCACCGCGATCGCTTCTTCTTCTGCTCCTGTTAAAGAAACCAGTTGACTGCCATCGGGGGCGAGGGGCATAATCGGATTGCCAACGATTAGAGCAGTACCTTGCTTGGGGTTTATCTTAATTGATTTGGGATTACTGTCCAGGAGTCCGATCGCCGAAGCTGTGCTAATCGTATGTCGTTCGATCAAATATTTGTTGTTGCTGTCTTGCAGGGCTACAAAAGGCACGAAGAATAGTTCACCTTGGGGAATGATAATAATACGTTGATTGGGGTCTTTAGGGAGGGATTTAGCGATCGGGGCAATCAACAATTTGTGTAATAGTTTGAGATCACCTTGGGCAGCTGTTGCTGCGGGTATAGTGCTGTCACTGGAACGGCTACGGCCTCTAACCCCAATATCATCGCGGCTGGTGTTCACCAAATCTTTGATATTAGTGTTGGGTGGCAGCTTGCTCTGATGAAACGCAATTTGACCATTGGGTGAAATCACCCAAATATAGATAGTATTTTCGATGAGGGAATATTCGACAAGGGTTGCATTTTGACTTTTGGCAATTTGTTGGATTTTAGCGAGGTTGGGTGCTTTAGGAATAGCCGTAGTATTAGTCTGGACTGAGCGAGCCGCGAGCAGTTCAGCTAAGGCTCTGGCTCTACCGCGTTCAGCGATTTCCAGAGCCGATTGTAATTTATTTTGTTGAATTAGTGCTTTCTGTAAGAATTTATAGGTGCTAGCCACACTATCCGCAAAAGAAACCTTATTGCTATCGCTGAGTCCTTGACCAGAATTGCTTTTATCTACTCTAATAGTTTCCCAGATAGCGATCGCCGCGCGCAGATATTTTTCAGCACTAGCTGGTTTTTTTTGGTCTAAAAAATTAATTCCAATATTACTAAGAGTAGTACCTTCACCAAATTTATCACCGATTGCTTGCCGAATAATTAGAGATTGTTGATAGTACTCCAGCCCTTTAGAGAACTGCCCTAGTGAATCATAAACCGACCCAATGTTATTGAGACAAATTCCTTCATTACGCTTATCAAAAATTTCTTTGCTAATCGCCAAAGATTGCTGATGGTATTCCAGAGCTTGTTGATATTTATTCAATAAGTTGTAAACAGTACCAATATTAGTCAGGGCAACGGCTTCACCACGTTTATCACCAATTTCTTTACTAATTGTCAGAGATTCTTGATAGTAATCAATAGCTTTAGAATATTGCCTTAGTTCTTGATAAATTGAGCCAATATTGATGAGGGTATTTCTTTCGTTAGCTTTTTTGCCAGCGGTTTTTTTAATGGCCAGTGATTGTTGAAAATATTCAAGAGCCTTGTCATACCGTCCCAGCAAGTTATAAACTTCACCGATATTATTCAGAACGATGCCCTCACCCAACTTATCACCCACTTCTTTACTAAGGGCAAGAGATTGCGAGAAGTATTCGATCGCAGCAGAGTATTTCCCTAGATAGATATATACTGATGCAATATTGTTAAGAGTAACTCCTTCAAAGGATTTGTCTTTAATCTCTCTACTCAGGTTGAGAGCTTTTTGAAAATACTTTAAAGATTGAGGATATTGGCCACGCAGATTATAAATTTCACCAATACCCAGAGAGGCTAGCAATTGTTGTTGTTTATAGCCTATTTTTTCGGCGATCGCTAGTGCTTGTTGAAATCTGTCTAAAGCTGCTGAGTATTCACGTTGTTGAAATAATTTAAGCCCAGCGGTAACTAGCTCATCTACTTGGGCTTTTTGGGCAACATCAGCTTGCTGAACTATCGCAATAGCTGGTTTTTGTGCTAATGCAATAACAGGTATTTTGATCAGACCGGGCAGGAGCAAAAACGGTAGGAATTTCATAACATGATAAGTTCTTATATTGATGCCGTTAACGTTGACAGGATCTCGGTGGCTACTCGATCGCACACTCCTGGCTCCCCAAAAGCAGCCCGCATTTCTGCATAATCGTCTAGCATTTTTGCCCGTCGATCGGCATTCTGCAAAAGTGTCAAAGACTCAGCTACAATTCGATCGGGGTTAGCATCTTCCTGCACTAATTCTGCCACAATCGGCTTCATCTGAGCCAAATTAACTGGCGAAATGAAGGGGTAAGTAACTCGCAAAACATTACGCGCCAACCAAGCTGTAATTTTACTAAACTTGTAGATGACCATGTGTGGCACATTCAACAGCCCCAACTCTAAGCTGACCGTTCCACACTTGGTAATCGCTAAATCCGCTGCGGCTAAGACGGCATCTGGCTGATCGGATACTAGAGTTGCTTGTAGTTGATAATTGTCGATGGCCGTTTGGATAGACTCCCGATACTCTGCGCGCGATAGGGGCACCCAAAATCTCACATTGGGTAACTGGGTTTGTAATCGTTGCGCCGCCTCAAAAATTGCGGGCATCAAATACTTTAATTCTTGCCAGCGCGAAGCTGGGATCAGAGCGATCGCAATTTCATCATCAGAAATACCTAGCTTAGTTCTGGCTTCTGCTCGTGTCGGACAAGTTGCCATGCGATCGACTAATGGGTGACCAACGAATTTGGCTGTGCCACCTTTCGCTGTGAAAAAAGTCGCTTCTGCTGGAAACACAGCAAAGATTTGATCGGTAAAACCGATAATCGCCTGCGTGTCTCGATCGCTAACGGCATAAACCCATTGCTGAGGTGCAATATAGTAAAAAACTGGAATGTTCGGAAAAGTCTGTTTAGAAAACTTACCAATCACCATATTCGGTGTCATATAGTCAATCAGAATGATCGCATCGGGGGGATTTACCTTCAAATACTGTTTTGCTTGACGTTGTACCTTTACTGTCGGCCCCACAAAAGCTAAAGCCTCCACAATGCCCATCGAACCAATGCCAGTAGTGTTGCCCAAAAGCTTGGCTCCAGCAGCTGCCATCTTGTCACCACCGAGGGCGATGATTTCGATTTCGATATGCTGTTGCTGGGCTACCTGATATAAGGCTGTAACTAACAATGCACCTTGCAAGTCACCGGAAACTTCTCCGGTGCTAATGAAAATTCTTTTCATGATTCAATTTCCCGGCGATCGAGTGAACGACCGGGAATAGGACCACGCCGGGGCGCTTTGCTAGAATCTTGCAAGAATTGGCGTAAGTGTTTAACTTGATTGGTAGCGGCACTATGCTCTAGACTGTCCAGAGCTTCTTGGAGCGTATGACTAGAATTATAGATAATCCGATAAGCCTCTTTGAGAGCATGTAGTTCAGCGGTGCTGAAGTTCGATCGCTTCATACCGACCAAATTCAAAGATCGCACCCGCGCCGGATTCCCCTCAACAATCATGTAGGGTGGCACATCCCGCTGAATGCGAGTCATGCCGGCCACCATCGCCAGCCGACCAATGCGCACAAACTGATGGATGCCCAGCACACCGCTAATCACTGCCCCCGATTCGATATAAACATCCCCCGCTAAAGAAGTGGCATTGGCAACTTTAACTTCGTCTTCCAAAATACAATTGTGAGCCACATGGACATAGGCCATCAGAAGATTATGATGGCCAATTACCGTTGCTTCTCCATCCCCAGTGGCACGATTAATAGTGACATACTCCCGAATCCGGTTGTAATTTCCAATTTTCACCCAAGTATCGCCGCCATCATATTTCAGGTCTTGGCTATCCATCCCAATGGCCGCCCCTGGGAAAATTTGGTTGCCCACACCAATTTCAGTGGGTCCTTCAATAATGGCATGAGCGCCAATCGAGGTGTCGGCACCGATCTTTACGCGATCGCCAATCACAGCAAAAGGACCAATTTTGACACTCGGGTCAATTTCGGCTCCGGCATGGACTATTGCGGTAGGGTGAATCAGCCTTGTCAAGTTTGCTACTCCAAGCATCTGCATCAGTTGACTCAACATTTCATGAACGACATAGAACTAGATGACCTAGTTACTACAGATATTGTTCACCAAATGTTGCTTCAGACCTCCACTAGTGAAAACATTAGTTCCCCATCAGCGGCCACTTGGCCATCGACCTCTGCCCGTGCCTTCATTTTAGCAAATCGACCCCGCTTAAAAGATAGCAACTCAACAGTCATCACTAGCTGATCACCGGGCACCACCTGTCGCCGAAATCGCACCCCGTCGATACCAGTAAACACAAATAACCCTCTATTGCCGACAGGCAAACTAGTGTATTCGGGCAAATGGGTCAGGACAATACCACCCACTTGTGCCATCGCTTCGACGATCAACACGCCGGGCATCAGCGGGAAATCAGGAAAATGTCCCTGAAAAAAATGTTCGTTAAAGGTGACGTTCTTGATGCCTACCGCCTGTTCACCGGGCACGAAGTCAATGATCCGATCCACCAACGCGAAGGGATAGCGATGGGGTAACAAAGCATGAATTTCTCGAATATCAAAAGTTGTTTTAACCGCGACGGCTGGTTGATCAACGATCGACTCAATATGAACAGGGATGGTAGGATTCATCAACAAATAAAAATAAGTGAACTAAAATCCGGCGACACGGAGTTGCTTTGCTAGCTTGACATGTAAATTGTGACTGGCTTTGTAGGCAATAAAGTGCGCTTGGGGAAATAAACCGAGCAAACTTAGATCACCAATCAAGTCTAATAGTTTATGACGGACTGGCTCATTTGGGAACCGCAGCGGCGGATTAATCCATTTTTCTTGGTCACAAACTAGCGCATTCTCTAAGCTCCCACCTTTAATTAACCCAGCTTGCTGTAATTGTTCAATTTGATGCGCCATTCCAAACGTTCTGGCTGGCGCGATCGCCGTCACAAAGCTGGCTTGGTCGGGTTGCCAACTGTACCACTGGTTCCCGATAGGCTTGAGGTCAAAATCAATCCCATAGGTAAACCGCAGTGCGGGGGAGGGCAACGCCGCCACAAACTGATCGCCCTGATGGAGCCACACCGCCTCGGTCACTGGCTGACCAGGGGTAATTAATTCATTGTCTACCCAGCCCGCTGCCAAAATTGCGGCGACCCATTCTTGAGCAGAACCATCAAGTAACGGGACTTCACCACCATCAATCTCAATGCGGGCATCCTGAATCCCGAGTGCCGCAAGGCTAGCTAAAAGATGCTCAACAGTGCGAACACTGGCAGAGCCTTCCTTCAATTCGGTAGAAAGAGTGGTACTGTTGACCGCATCGATATGTGCTGAGATTCTGGGGATATTTGGTAAATCTGTTCTAGCAAAGTAGCGGCCAGTACCAGCTGGTGCGGGGCAGAGGCGCACTGTTGTTTGCACCCCGGAATGCAAGCCAATACCGGTTAATTCAATAGCTTCTTTAGACATACTCTTTATCTGGTCACTATGCGTCGGCCTCATGACCACTAGCAAACATTATCGACCAAAAGGGGTTCTCGATCGAGAACCCCTTTCATGATCAGCGGCGCTGGCTAAATTAGAACCTTTCGGCAATCCCAAACTGAATCCGGCTTTCACCGCGATCATTAAGACCAAAGTCTAGCCGCAAAGGACCTAGCGGTGAGTTGACCCGGATGCCTGCACCATAGCCAAAGCCACTCCCCGGCTTACTCCGGGTGCCCGCCGGATCACCTAGTACCTGTGAACCTGTTCCTAGGTCAGTCCCATAATCAGCAAATAGGGTACCGCCCACGATCGAGATAATCGGAAAACGATACTCAGCGCTGGCTTGCAAGAAACTTTTCCCAGAACCCACAGAGCCATCTTCATAACCACGCACGGAGGTTACCCCCCCCAAGCTAAAGGCTTCATAAGGCGGAGCATCACCAAAAATCGTGCCGGCCTGAACATTGAAAACCAAGGCCTGCGATCCTTTATCGAAGTTGAGTAAACTTACTGGCACATACTGAGTAAAACTACTGCGCAACCGCGTCAGGTTAATATTCCCCGATCCCACTGGAATCGACTGATCTAATCCAATCCGAAACAGTGAACCCTGGGTGGGGTCGGTAGCACTATTGCGGAGGTCTTGACTCAGCCCCAGCTGTACCAACAACAAATCATCTTGACCAGTGCCGCTTTGGCTCAGAGGTCTGCCAGCTTCCGTCGTAACTGTATTCCCGTTACCATCTTGCAGAGAGATTTTTTGATACTGCACGCCTGCTGAAGCTCGCCAAGAATTATCACTATAAGGATCACCGCTCAGGGGTCGCGAAAAAGTAATGCCTCCACCAGTTCTGAGTACCCGGGGGACATCGTTAGTTAATCCTGGTGTGGGTAGATAGGTACCGTTAAGTCCACCATCCAAGATCAAAGATGTCGATCGACGAGAGAAAAGATTGACGGTATAAGATGTCCGATTGGGGTCACCACCAATCCACGGATCGGTAAAATTGGCATCAAACAATATTTCTCTGGTACCAATCTGAATCTCACCACCAATCTTTTGAGCATTACCACCCAAATTCTGCTCTTGATAGCTCAACGAACCAAAGAGACCGTTGGTAGAACTGACCCCACCACCAGCGACGATCGAGCCAGTTTTGCGTTCAATGACGTTAATTTGCAATACTACTTTACTAGGATCTATTTTGCCGGGGACAAACGTTAAACCCAAGTCTTCAAAGAGTCCGAGGGCAAAGATCCGCCGTAGATCTTTTTCAATCATTTTGCGGTTATAAACCTTACCGGCTCTGGACTCCGCTTCGCGCGTAATGATGAATTCACGAGTGGCACCAGTGAACGGCTTGCCTTTGGCATCCTCGGACTTCCGTTCCTTATTGAGAAAGCGTACTTGCACGTCCTCAATTACACCTTCGGCTACGCTCAGTAGCACCTTGCCATCGGCACTCAAGTTTTCAATATTTACGACCTGAGCCAACTCATAGCCGCGATCTTTGTAAAGCTGGTTGAGTTTTTTGACGCCTGCTTGCAGAGCAAGTGCATTCAATGGTTGTTCATACTGGCTTTTAAATATTTCATCAATGTCCGCTTGGGAAAACACACTGGTAGTGCCAGCGGGCAGCGTTTGGATGCTAATTTGGCGCAATAGCCCAAAAGTCGAGACTAGATAAATTAACTTTACGCCTTTGCCCGATTGCTCTGGCTGCACGCGCACGGCCTCAAAATCACCTAGCGCCTGGATAGCATTTACATCTTGTTGAAGTTGCTCGCTGGTGGTTGTTTGGCCAACTTTAGAGATAATTGCTTGGAGAACTTTGGCGCGGAGTTCTGCCGAAAGTTGACCAGTAGCAGATTGCACATCAATCTCAGTAATCAGTACTTTTTTGTCAGTGGCGGTCGGTTGCTCTGGGGTGGGGGTCGTTCCTGGCTCTAGAGCTGGCGGAGGAGTGGGAGTCTGAAATGGTTGGGGCTTTTTTGCTTTGGGTTTAGATTTCTTGAGGGGGCGACGAGCCATTAATGATGGCTCTAGTCGATTAGTTTGGCCAACAATCACAGCAGCGTTTAAGTCGATTCTGGTCGCACTAGTTTTTAGCCCTGCAACAGTGGAGTCGGGGACAGCGATCGCTGGGTTGATACCACCCACAGAGGTAAGCATCCCGACAATTATTAGTTTGGAGTAAAGTTTCATGACTTCAGTAATCTTGACTTGGGCATTGCAATGGGGATAATCCATTAGGCACTAGACCTTAGAATAGTCGATCGTGTTCCGCATCCGGTTAAAATAATCTGGTCAAATGGCTGAAAACTGCGATTGAATCAGCCGGAGCACATGTTGATAGGCATCTTCAACCTGACCGAGATCCTGGCGAAAACGATCTTTGTCTAATACTCGTTTGACCGGATCTGTTTCGTTTGTTAACCACAGCCGACAGCTGTCTGGACTAATTTCGTCGGCCAGCAAAATATTATTGGTGCGATCGATGCCAAATTCAATTTTAAAATCGACTAAAGTAATGCCGCACTGACCAAAAAAGTCTTGGAGCAGGTGGTTAATTTGCAGAGCTTGCCGTTGCAGCTCAAACACCTGTGCTGGGGTAGCAATATTCATGAGTGCGAGGCGCTCGATCGTCAGGAGCGGATCGCCGAGAGTGTCATCTTTATAGAAAAACTCTACGAGTGGTTGAGGTAGGATTTGGCCGAGAGTTAAATTAGTCTGCTGACAAAGACTCCCCGCCGCAATATTTCTGACAACTACTTCTAACGGAATAATGGTGACGGCTTTCACCAACATTTCGCGTTCGCTAGGATTACTAATGAAGTGGGTCGCAATGCCATGTTTTTCGATCAGTTTAAATAGATAGGTGGTGATTTGACAGTTGATAGCGCCTTTATCTACGATCGTGCCTTTTTTTTGGGCATTAAAAGCGGTGGCATCGTCTTTAAAATAGGTCAGTAATACGTTGGGATCCTCTGTGGCGTAGAGAATCTTGGCTTTTCCTTCGTAAAGAGGTGTGGAGTCGAGCATAGAGGGAACTTAAGTAATCACGCTCCCAAATTTTAACAGCTATAGACGGTTTACCGTAGTCCGGCGCGCTGATGCTGAAACCATTCCTGTAACTGTCGTTGGGCTGGCTCCAGCCCAATTCCGGCAATCACTGCTAGCCGATGATTGCTACTGGCTCCATCCGGAATATTTAATACCGATCGCACTGCCCCGGCCTTCCGATCGTCCGCCCCGTATACTAACAAACCCAGCCGTGCCGCTACGATCGTCCCCGCACACATCGCACAGGGTTCTAAGGTCACAAATAGGGCACAATCAGACAAACGCCAGTTACCCAGCGCCCGTCCCGCTGCCCGCAGTGCCAACACTTCCGCATGCGCTGTCGGATCATGATCCCGCTCCCGCCGATTTTCGCCCGTACTAATCACCAGCCCTTGTCGGTTCACCACTAGTGCCCCCACGGGCACTTCGCCGGCTTGACCTGCCGCTGCCGCTAGTTCGATCGCCTGCCGCATATAAGCCTGTTGCTGTGCCAGCGGCAACAGCTCGAACCAGTGCTCTAAAGTTTCCCGGATTTTCACGACTGCTCGGTTCTGGCCAACCACCATTTGCTCGCCCACTGCCACAGACCACTCCCCATCGCCCCGGCCATCAAAATACTGATTGCTGGCATAAAAACTGGTGCCCAGAGACGATGCCACAGGTCAAAACCCAAATTGAGATGGTTAGCTCGACCAACTAAGCTCACCACAAACCAACCAAAAACGGCCAGCACAAAAAATACATTGGCAGTCAAAAACAAGTTGACGAAATTCCAAATTTTATCTTTCATTTAATATTTTTTCTCTTATCATCTATGCTAGGACGGGAATTGATGGTTTTTAGCAGTTGTCCACAGTTTAAATATATATTCTATGCTTTGGTTAAATCTCTTGGCGATCGGGCTGATGGTGGCCGGTCTGTATTTTAGCAGTTGGTGGATAGCTCTAGGTGGCTGCATTTTGGCATTGCTATTGTCTCTACCCGTAATTGGACGGGCAATTCAACAAGAATACTTAGAAGTCCTCACCCCGGCTCAACGAAAACAGGTAGTGGCAGTCATCAACATCATCATCGCCGCTATCGTATTGGCCAAAATCAACGGCTTGATGGATGCGATTGCCCTCTGGGTCAAGACTATTCCTTGGGACATTGCGGGCAGTTTAGCGGAATGGACAGGCGCTTTAGGTCAGGTGCTAATTGCAGTACTAGCTGTATATATCGCTTGGCGACAGTACATTATTTCGCGGGATTTGACGATCGAACAAAACCGCCTGACCACCCAACAGAACGTTTTGACCCAACAGCAGACGATCGATACTTACTTCCAAGGCATTTCCGATCTAGCCCTGGATGATGAGGGTTTTTTAGAAGATTGGCCACAGGAACAAGCTTTTGCGGTGGGTCGCACGGCGGCGCTGCTCAGTAGTATTGATGCCAATGGGAAAGCTAAGGTGCTGCGGTTTCTATCGCAATCCAAACTGATTACGCCTTTAAAGCGCGATCGGCGGTTGGGAAGACCAATGCTTGATGGTGATGGGGGCTACGCTGAAGATCGCCTCCACGGCATCCGGGTGATTGATCTGGGCGTGATCTTGGCGGGAGCTGATCTATCCCGGACGGATCTGCGGTGGACAGATCTGAGTGAGGCCAACATGATCCGCGCCAATTTGCAGGGCTGTGATTTGGTGAAAGCTAATTTATCGCGCACCATTCTCTATGGCAGCAACTTGAGTAGCACCGACCTGAAAGCTACCATCTTTTTCTATGGTGCCGCCGCGCAAGCTAGCCCGCGCAGCAAGACCGAAACACCCAATTATGAAACTGGGGCATTTACCGGAGCAGTGATCGAAAATGCCGACTTTAGCAATGCGATCGAAATGAGCGAAGAACAACGTTGTTATTGCTGCAATTGGGGGGGCGAAAAAACTCGATCGACGCTGCCTGGTGGCTGCACGGGTATCCCGAACCTACTGGTGGGCGATCGCAATCAGTCCGCATCTTAACCAACAGCGCAACTAAACTTTTGTGACATTCCCTCACCCACAGCGGCAAAACAATATTTACTGTGGTTAGTGAATATTAGGAGCAATCATGCCTTATATCAATGATGGCGATGGCAAACTCAACAACTTTGCGAAAGAGCCAGCCATATATCCAGTCGAATCTTTGGGGACAGACCAAAAACGCAATTATTTGATAGTGGGCATCGTCGGCTCTTTGCTGGTCTGTGGACTAATTGTGGTGGCCTTTACCGTTTCCTAAGCATCGGCCACATTCATTGGCCAGACAGTGTGCGCCGTAGTTGTGCCAGATTAACTGTCTGGATGAGATTCAGAGGAAGCAGTGAAATACCTTCTAACCGAGATTGAACCCAGCCGTCACCCCAGCACCATTCCTGATAGCCATCGATCCCGGTATTTAGAATCAAGCGCAGGCTTTGGTCACTCACCCAATCTACGCGGTGTGCGACTGTTGCTAGACCCAAGGTACTAGTAAATACCGCGTCCATTCGCAATAAGTCTTCACTCTGAAAAGAAAACTGCATCGGAAACAGCCAGTGACGTAGCCGGGCTGGAGTGACCAGTTGCTGACGAATAGTCTGACCAGCCGCGGCTACTTCGATGCGCAAATGACTGTGTTGGAAATTGCCTAGCATGGGAATAGAGACAGGTTAGCTAATATTTTGAGTACCATTCTAACGGGTTCTCGTCGGCTGATCGCGGCGAATTCCAGAATCCGTCAAAATTAGCAACAGACCAATGTGTCGACTAATATCTAAATACCCAGTATTGTTAGTTATCGACAAATTGAGAAAATCATATTGCTCACTCTAGGCAATCGATCGCAAATATTTGGTGACCAAGCTTAATTTAAGAGCGTATCTATATCCACTGCCCCAACTAGCTATGACGTTATCTATCGCTGTTTCCGAAACTCTGAGCGCATTACTAATTGTCACGGCCAAACAGTTTGCCAGCAGTCAGTCCCAGCTGATTCGCACAGAGATGGGAGAAACCCCTCTCTGTGCGATGGTGCCGATCGAACTCCAATCAGAGCAACACTGTCTCCAGATCATGGGTGAATATCGATCAGTTGATGCCGCTGCCAGTGAGGAAATAGCAGCACTCAATCATCAATTTCTCGGTTGTATTAACGAGTGGCAAGCTGATAAAATTGAGCGCCAGTTCTTCGAGATTCGCGATGTATTCGAGAGCAGGAACTTGGCTACTGTCTATAGCCCCTCGGAAACATATAGTCTGCTGCAAGAAGCCCAAAAAAAACACCAATTGTTAGTCCTGATCGCCCCCCCCAAAATCAGTAACAGTTGTCCAGACTCTTTGCAAAACGATTTGGAAATTGAGTTGCTCGAAGAAATGGGCAATTTCTTGCAGAGTTATTATCCCGCTGATCATGACCTTGCCCCAGTAAAATTTTCGGGCGATTACTTCCAGCGATCGATCAGTACTGCCGATGTTCATCAGCTCCAAGCGATCCTGTCACCGATCCCCACTGTCGTGCTCTACAGCGTGGTGAGCGACCACAAAATTTATTTGCATGTTGGATTATGGCACTTGCAGAGCCAAGCGGTATTCAAATTTAGTTTGATGGGGTGGAATTGGGAAGAAGCTGTTGAACAATTGCAAATGCACTCGCACAGCGAGGGGCAAGCTCTCCGGCAGGTGCGCAAAACAATTACCAGTGTTTATCAATTACTAGCGGCCTTCGCGATCGATATTTATTATTTACATCTCTACCCCATTTATCATCCCCAACTACCGCACCTGGCCGACTACTTTCAGCAAGCTGGACTTACTGCCGCCGCTATGAATGCTTACCTGACCATTCTCACCGAAATTCAGCAAAAACAGCACCAAGATTTTTCCCAACAACTCACCGCCAGCGACCTCATCCCCACGGCCTTTGTCACGCCAGTGGTACAGCCCACCGAAAAATGGCAGCTAGTTGATACTCTGACCAGCCACAACGAAAGTGTTTATTCGGTGAGTTTTAGTCCCGATGGCAAGCTGTTGGCTAGTGCCAGTCATGACCAAACCATTAAATTGTGGCAACTGGCCTCCCGCCAAGAATTTCGCACGCTTACGGGTCACCTCTGGGTCTATGATGTGGCTTTTAGTCATGATGGCAAGCTGTTGGCGAGCGCCAATGGTGACCATACCGTCAAGTTGTGGGATGTCCAGAGCTGCTTAGAGTTACAGACCCTCGAAGCACATACCGGGAATGTGGCTGCTGTCGTATTTGTCCCCCACACCCAAATGGTCATTAGTGGTAGCTGGGACTATACCATCAAAATCTGGAACACGAAGACCGGCAATCGGATTCGGACTTTGCAGGGACATACGAGTTTAGTCAACTGCTTGGCCGTCAGTCCCGATGGTCAAACATTGGCCAGTGGCAGTCACGATCAACAAATTAAGTTGTGGAGTCTCAAAACTGGCCAGGAAATAACGACACTAGTTGGTCACGATAGCTCGGTGAATACGATCGCCTTTAGTCCTAATGGGGAAATGCTGGCCAGTGCCAGTGACGATCGCACGATCAAAATGTGGAATATCAAGACCGGCCAAGTGGTGCATAGTTTTGGGAGTTTCCTCAGCGCGATCAACTCCGTCTGCTTTAGTCCCAATGGCAAATTGCTAGCCAGTGCCGGGGATGACAAAACTATCAAAATCTGGGCAATGGACAGTGGTGAAACCATCCAAACCCTGACCGGACACAGTGATAGTGTTTACCATATTGCCTTTAGTCCAGATGGCCAAATTTTGGCCAGCAGTAGTAGTGACAACACGATTCGGCTATGGCAACATCAATGATTGAGAGCACCCGATACGGCTAGTTGGCTCAAAAATTGTAAAGATTTCACCAAATATTCGGCACAAACCTGTGGTGAACTAGCATAGAAGTTATCCCAAGCTTGCGCCTTATATTGAGCATAGTCAGCAGGTTGTAAAGCCCCCGGTGAGAGGGTATCGATCAGCGGCTTGGGTAAGTTGGGGGCCAGCCAAGCCAACCGCACCGCATGACCAATTAAAACATCTAGCACAATATACTCCTCCACCCGCAAGCGCGGATTTTGCTCAGAAAAAGCCGCTAGCGCTAGCAAAGCCTCAATATTGAGCTGGCGGTACTCAGGAGCCGGAATTTTGTTGAGCAGATGCTCCACCCGCAGGGCAAAGTTTTTTTCCCCAGGGGTCATCTCGGCCAAAATCAGTTCGCTTTCTAGTCGATTACGCTTTTCTAACTTGTCCCCCACAATGATGCCGGGACAGTGTTCTAGCAACCACCAAATGTTGGGATAAAAGTTGGGCGGCGTGCGATTCACGGCTCCATCCCGTTGACGCTGGCGCAGCCAACCACCGGCCGGAGTTATGGGCTGGTCGGCCAGGTTCCCTAGCGTCCAATGAATTTGGCTTTGCTCTTGACTGAGGTGCAAAGATTCTTGTTGGAAAACCAGTTCATCAACTTTTTGGTAATCTAGCAATACTCGCCGCAACCGATTTTTGATGTCAAAAGGACTTAGCTCTAGGAGTTTTTCATAGGCTTCATCCTGAGTCATATGTTGCTCGAACACGATTTCACTGGTCAGGAGTACGATCAAATATCCGACTCGAACTGTGAGCATTCCCTTAATGATCTGTGGTTCCGACTTGAGTAGGAGACTAATATAAATCAGGATTTCTTGGGTTAGTACTCGATCGCGAATATCCTCGCGACAGAATTTGTCAATTTTTTCCACCAGCTCTAAATGGGAGACCGGGGCATCAATGACCGCCGCTTCGCTGTAGGCCATCCCCACCGCAATTTGCTTGCCCTGCACCAAGATTTCGGTAACAACATCAGAGAGACTGATATCCACCTTGCCCAATAGCCCTGCGGCATAACGCACCACCGCCCAATGGGGATGAGGTTGAGCTTGACCAGCCCGATCATACACTTCGGTCAGGAGCATGGCCACCGTCAAGGTTTGACTGGGCTGACTCCAGCTCACCTGGAAATTTAGACCGCGCAGTCTGGTGAGGGTATGGAGTAACTCAATTTGTTGATAAATATTATCGGACTGCTGCAAGCTCTGGAGCAGCCACTGGATATCAGTAGTCGATTCGAGGCGAAACTCTTGGTTGGGACTGAGGGGGATATCTCGATCGAGATTAGCTTTTAAATAACGGGGTACTGCCACTAATTGTTCGATCGGCTGCGGGGCAAATTCAAAGCTATGCAGTTCATCAATACGCTCAGCACCAGCCGTCAGCATTAACTGGCTAAGTTGACCAAGCCGCACTTTAATACCCCGGCACTGCCCCTGCTTTAATTCATGTAGTAAGGCCAATAACGGTGAGCGGTAGTGAGGATTATGAAACTCTTCTTGACCCTCTTGCATTAAGGCATTGGTCAGGAGAAACGTCATGGTTGGCCGTCCTAATTGGTGCCAATGTTGACTGATATAGGCAATTTCGGCGCGCATCTGGGACACCAGGAAGTGGTAGTCCAGAGTGAGATAAAATTGCTGCTGATCGAGGAAAGAAGGCAAAAATACCACCTGCTGACCTTTAATCTGAAAGATTCTGGCCGTCATCAGACTGCGCAGCCGCCGGACGGGTCGGCCAGTGAGACCCAATTTGGGATTAACGCCAATCTGGTGATAGACTGCAGCTAATTCGGTTGCCGATCGCACTTGGATGGGGTCAATTTGCGCCAGGGTTTGGCTGGCAATCCCATATTCTGCTAGCAAAGATTGCAATTCTTGGTTTTCGGCGATCAAGGCGATCTGAATAGTGTGCTGACGACGCGTACCAATCTGTAAATGTCGTCCTTGGGGGTCTAAATCACCAGGAGCTAGTACCCCTTCATAGATCATTTGCCCTAATAGGTAAAGACTCTGCGCCCACACCAATGGTACGTTCTCATTGGGTAGTCGCTCTTGGCTCTGCGGCTCTTGCTTCTCTGCTGCAATTCGGTCAGCGGGCACATAGTACAACTCCGGCAATAGTTGATAGCCGTTGTGTGCCACTAAGACACTTTGAAGCAAGGCTTGGTATTTATCAATCTCTGCCTGGTCACGCCGAAATAGAGCATCAAGATGTAAGTACGTAAAAAATAGTGGCCATTCACACTCAATATGCTCAAAGGCTTGCAGCTCCCACGGCTCGTAGTGCAGACGCGTCTGATCCTCGATCGCTGTTTGGTGACCATCGCGCAGAAACCGCTTGCAGCCATAACGACCCGCCAGCTTGGTGAGAATTTTGTGGCGAGTGCGCTCGATCAACTGGGGATCTTCGATCGCAAAGGCCGGAAAACCAATCACACTCAGTAGCGCCGCATCAGTTTCTTTAGAGGCCGATTCCCTCGGTAGCAAGGCAGCCAGAGTAATCCGCGCGCGGGCAATTTCATCTGGCAATACATGGATTACAGATGCTTGCGAACCATTTGAGCCAAATAGATCCAGGCCACTGATGGCCTCTAGTGCCGCCTTGGCCATCCCGATCGAACTGGCATTCAGTTCTGCTTTGCCGTGATTAATTTTATTACCCCGCTCCCACAGACCATAATCGGGGGTGCGGTAAGTACGGCCAATGTAGTAAACCAAGTTTTGGACAAAATTCACTTCATCGATGTTATAAATTATCACCAAACCAGAGCTAGTCATTTGAGCCAGCATCAAAACGAACAAGGATGTCGCATCCAGTTGCAGATGCCCCCACTCATCGTCACCTACCACAGCATCCCCAGTGGTGGTGCTATATTTGGCGTGCAAAGCATCCAATGGTGATTGGGTGTATTTAAATTTTTCGACTTTGGCCGCTTGACGCATCATACAGAACAGCAAACCGCGCATCAGCTTAATCACACTATTTTCCAACAGATGCAGCCGACCGGGCGGCGCACCCACCCGGCGATAGGCCAAAGCTAACCCCCACACAGCCAGGATGCTATAGACATTGTCTCTAACCCAGGCATCGGTGTAGTCGCCGTGAGCCGTAATTGCGGTACTGGCAGGCAGTAGCCCGGTAATGGGGTTTTGGCGAGATAGAATTACATCTTGGATTTCGCGGTAATAGCGATCGAGCGCAGCAGACTGGTTGGGCATAGAAAAAAGCTCAAGGGTACACAGCAGACTACTATCAAATATATCGCCACCAGAGAAAAAGGGCGGTAATTACTACCCAGTCTAAATCTCGTGAGCTTGCATTGCTCGTAATAGTTAGTTACATTAGTAAACATAAGTTTACAATCAATTCGTGTAACCGAGCCCGGACTATGCAAAAAAAAGACGAAGCTAAATTTGGTTTTACTGCATCCGCAGAGAACCTCAACGGACGAGCAGCAATGATCGGCTTTGTCGCCGCTCTTGTGACCGAACTAGTTACTGGCCAAGGTGTTTTACACTTCCTCGGCTTAGTCTAAACAAAAAGTGATAGCAGTAATCTTCGCCACCACCAAAATTGTGCTGCTGGTGAACACGCTATCTTATTTGAATATAAGGTTACAACTAACTTAATCTAACGGAGTATGGACTATGCAAAACCAAAACGACGCTAAATTCGGTTTTACGACATCAGCAGAAAATCTTAACGGACGGTTGGCAATGATCGGCTTTGTTGCCGCTGTTGTCACGGAACTAGTTACTGGCCAAGGAGTAATACACTTCTTGGGACTCATGTAATTTCAATATTTAATCATTGAAATGTCTCAAAAAAGCTGGGTATAACCCAGCTTTTTTTGGATCACACAAATAATCTTTAATTAAGCCTGATCCAGCCAGTCATCAAACAGTTCAAAATTAAAATGCTGGGCCACCAACTGGCGGATGGTTTGCACCTTGACCGGTTCTTGAATACGGACTTGTTCAAAACACCGCTCAATGATTTCCACCGTAGTCAGAGTATCTAGATCTACCGATAAAATCGGGATTTCTAGGATTTCGGCCCGACTGACAACCCAAGGGCGCGGTTTTAGATGACCAGTTAAAATTAGGCAATTGGTGGAGGTTTCAAGCGCAGCAATCTGGATATCTTCACGATCGCCACCAGTCACCACCGCCTTATGAGCCGTCACCCGAAAATACTCAAATGCAGAGTTGCAATTCATCGCACCGATCGATAAACTTTGCACCAATAAATCTAGCCGATCTGGCCGACAAAGAATCTCGGCATGTAACTGCTTCACCAGCTCGCCAACGCTCACCCCCCGCAGAATCTGATCGCGAGGCAGTACGCCCAATACCGGAATATGGAATTTTACTAAAGCTGGTAAAACAACGTTCTGGATCAGTTCCATTTCGCTGGGGGGCACATCATTGAGGACAATGCCTAGGAGGCGATCGCCCAAATCAGCTTGAGCAGCTAGCACCTGTTCGATCGACTGCCAAGAGCGATAACGCACCACCAACAATACAGCAGCCTCAGTCGCTGCGGCGATCTCACCAGTAGATAATTGAAAGCTTTTACCCTCCCAAAGATTACTGCCCCCCTCAATAAACATCAACTGCTCGGGACGTTGCAGCTGCGCGCGCAGCAATTGCTGATAATCGGTACTATCTTCACCCAGTAATCGCCGTTGCCCAGCAGCCGGACTGAGATTGACTAGAGGCGGAAATAGTTGATGATCTGTCAGCGCTAAGTTGTCTCGAATCGTATGCACATCCCCATCTTCAGGTGACTCATCACTATGGTAATTGCCCAAGGGCTTGCTGTAGATGATTTCTACGCCCTGCTTCTGCAATTTATCAGCCAAGCCTAGTAAAACAGCGGACTTACCACTGCCAGCCTCCGTTGATGCAATTAGTAACCGCTTACTTGCCGCTCTCACTCATCAACTCCCACTCCAGATATGCTACTAACTATACTAGCTATCTTAAACTTTAACGCCATGTTCACCGTCAATCTTCCATCCGCAGTAATTTGCGATAAAAAAGCTGGGGAAAATCGGGGATATTGGCATCTTTCGAGCTGATCAACCAGTCAATTAAAAAACTAACAAAATCAGAGTTGGTGATACTCAACTCGTAAACCAAGTCCGCATTTTCTTCAAACTGCACCCGACAACGGGTCAGATCACCAGGCAAGTCGCGCATCGCCCAACTTGCCACAAAGGGAATTTGCTCTTGGCCAGAAATATTTCGATAACCAGTCAGACCGCCTTTATAGTACAACGTGATGGCCTTGGGCAGCATATTGCGCCGTGCCATCGATTTCATAAAGTAAGGCATGTAGAGATTTACTTTATCAGGGCTAGCCGGGGCTAATTCATTAACAATGTTCATTTCAGACCTACGAAATAAGCGATACCGTCACCAGTTAGATTTAGTATTCACCAATTTTCAGGGAAACCGATCAACCCCCGCCGGAAAATTTCCATTTCGCGCTAAAATCGCAAGGGTAAATGGTAAAATTTCAGATCCCGGGCGCGCCAGCAGTTTTAAGTTCGGTTTATTTAGAGTCGGTTTAATAGTTAAACAAGTATGTCCAACAACAGCCTACCCCTCCCTGAGCAACTAGTCCCAGATTTGCTTGATTTTGACGCTGGTCTGGATGGTCGACGGCTGAAAGCAGCCTTGGTCATGCTTGTTGTTTGGTCACTAGTAACTGCTTTACATTTGGTGACGTGGGGTAGTTGGATCATTTGGGGGATGGCCGGGATTTTTGCGATGCAAACTCTCCGGCTCTTTGCTGCTCCACCGCTGTTAGCGGCTACTACTATTGATGCTGATCTACCGCTAATTTCTTTAGTAGTCTCCGCTCACAATGAAGAGGCTGTGATCGAACAATTGGCAGCTAATCTTGGCCAGCTAGATTATCCAGCCCATCGCTATGAAGTATGGGTAATTAATGACCGGAGTAGCGATCGCACTCCCCAGTTACTCGATGACTTAGCGGCGCAATATCAGCAGCTGCGCGTTTTACACCGGACTACTGGCCGAGGTGGCAAGTCGGGGGCGCTCAATCAAGTATTTCCGCTGCTTACTGGCGAATTTATCGGCATATTTGATGCCGATGCTCAGGTATTACCCAATTTTTTACAGGAAATAGTACCTTATTTTAATAATCAGCGGGTCGGTGCTGTCCAGATGCGGAAGTCGATCGCCAATGCTGCTAGCAATTGGCTGACTGCCGGACAGTCGATCGAAATGACGATGGATGCCTATATTCAGCAGCAGCGCATTGCCACCGGGGGAATTGGTGAACTGCGCGGCAATGGTCAGTTTCTGCGGCGCAGTGCGCTGCTAGACTGTGGTGGTTGGAACGAGGAGACAATTACCGACGATCTAGATCTGACACTGCGTTTGCACCTGCAAGGCTGGGATATTGACCTGGCGCTATGGCCCTGCGTCCAGGAAGAAGGTGTGACCACATTGGCCGCCCTCTGGCCACAACGCCAGCGCTGGGGTGAGGGTGGCTATCAGCGCTATCTAGATTACTGGCGGTTGCTAGCTCACAATAGCCTAGGTACTTGGCGCAAAAACTGGGATTTAGCTTCTTTTAGCCTAGTGCAGTATATTTTGCCATTAGCGATGATTCCGGATGTGGCGCTGGCGATCGCTTGGCAACAGTCTCCCATCCTGACCCCGCTGACCTTAGTTGGCATTTTATTGCAGGTGGTGGGCATGATGATCGGGGCGCAGCGGATTCATCAGCAGCTGACCATCGGTGCTTTGCTGATGGGGTTAATCTACTTAGTTCACTGGGTAGTTGTGATGCCTTGGACAACTGTCCGGATGGCTTTTCAGCCAAAGACTCTCAACTGGGTCAAAACCCCTCGACAAGCTGATGTAGTGAACTGAATGGAACTTCCGGTAGACTTAACATCGTCTACCGATCGCAGTACTTGCTAATCAACAATCATGAATCACCTAACTAAAACTTGGCACCGAACAATTATCAGCGCGGCCACTATTCTGCTGGCTAGTAGTTGGAACCTGATTCATCCACTGTTCACCGCAGCTCTCCCCACTAAGCTGATTGCTGCTAAGGGGCAGGCCATCACCACCAATTCTGGTCCGGCTGAAATCGCCTTGGCCAACCATCTCAATAAAGTTAGTGCCAAAATGTATGGAGCCTACTGGTGCTCCCATTGTTATAGCCAAAAACAGCTATTTGGCAAAGAAGCTTGGCAGAAAGTTAACTATATTGAATGCGCCGCTAACGGTGAAAAGGCTAATCCGGCGGCTTGTGAACAGGCCAAAATCAAGGGTTACCCCACTTGGGAGGTTAATGGTCGCCAATACCCTGGTACCATGTCGATGTTCAAATTAGCCAAAGCTTCTGGCTACAAAGGCCCCACTAATTTTCAGAACGCTGGCAAACTCTAAGTTTGTTTAATTAATTTTCATCCACTATACTTTTATGTCATTTGCATCTCCTCGTTCAGTTTTATTATTGGCTCTGCTCCTGGGTATGGGGATCGTTTTACCGGCCACCGCTGGTAAAAAGAACAAAACTCCAGCAGCTCCGATCCCAGCCGAGCAAACTAAAATCACCCCAGAAATAGAGAGACAAGTCTTAGAAATTATTCGCCGACATCCAGAGGTGGTAATTGAGTCGGTGCAGAAATATGCGGCGGAGCAAGAAAAGAAAGAAAAAGCCGCCCAAGCTGCTGCCATCCAAAAGCTACGCCAAAATACCGCCGCCCTCATTGGGGACTCGCCCACCACCGGGGCAGCCGATCGGAGAATTGTGCTGGTAGAATTCTCCGATTTCCAATGTACTTTTTGTGCGCAGGCACATATCAATATTAAAAAGTTTATGGAAAAGCACCAAGATCAAGTCACTTTGGTCTATAAACATTTTCCATTAACCCAAGTCCATCCCGAGGCGCTACCAGCGGCACAAGCAGCCTGGGCAGCTAACAAACAGGGTAAGTTCTGGGAATATCATGATGAGCTATTCTCCCACCAAAAACAGTTGGGTGAAGCTTTTTATGTCGCCACTGCCCAAAAATTAAAGCTGAATTTAGTGAAATTCAATGCTGATCGCCAAGCTGCCGATCAGCCGATTGTCCAAGATTTTAGCTTGGGCCGCAAGCTGGGTGTCAATGGCACTCCATCCTTTGTCATGAACGGTGAATTTCTCTCTGGAGTGGTGACAGTGGCAGAATTGGAAAAAGTGTTGGCTAAGGTGCAAAAAAAATAACCGGCCGCCTCTCCAGGCTTTCGTCACCAAGCCTGGAGAAAGATAAAATCAGGAAAGAACTATGCTCATCGCCAAATTAACATGGTATTTCATACCGAGTTTGCCCTCCTCATTCGCGCCCGCTACCCACTGATCTATATTCCCACTGCCGAAGAAGAACGAGTGGAAACCTCGATCGCCCAAGTTGGGCAGCAACTCGAAAATCGACCAATCTATACCTGGGACTTTGTCGATGGTTACGAAGGCAATCCCAGTGACCGAGGCTTTGGCAAACGCAATCCAATCCAAGCCCTGGAATTTATTGACAAGCTATCGCCCAGCAATCCTGGTATTTTCGTGTTGCGCGACTACCATCGTTTTTTAGAAGATGTCTCGGTTGCTCGGAAGCTCCGCAACCTAGCTCGTAAATTCAAAGCCGAGCCAAAAAATATTGTGATACTCGCGCCCCAAGTTAGCATCCCCAGTGATCTAAGCGAGATCATTACCGTATTAGAGTTTCCACTACCCAGCGCCCTAGAGTTGAAAGATGAGATCGATCGCCTACTCCAAGCCACGCAGCAAAAACTCACCACCAAAATCATCGACGCATTAGTCAGAGCCAGCCAGGGTCTTTCCCTAGAGCGAGTGCGACGGGTTTGGGGGAGAGCGATCGCCACCCACGGCTCTATTCAAGAATCTGACGTGGAGCTGATTTTAGAGGAAAAACGTCAATCCATTCGCCAAACCCAACTCCTGGATTTCTACCCAGCCCAAGCTCAAATGACCGACATCGGCGGCTTGGATAACCTCAAAGAGTGGTTGGTCAGACGGGGGAGTGGTTTTTCCGAAAAAGCCCGTCAGTATGGGTTGCCTCATCCACGGGGACTATTACTGGTGGGTATTCAGGGCACTGGTAAATCGCTGACGGCTAAGGCGATCGCTCACCACTGGCATCTACCCTTACTGCGACTGGATGTGGGTCGTCTCTTTGCCGGACTCGTCGGCGAATCGGAAGCCCGGACTCGCCAAATGATTCAGCTAGCTGAAGCCCTATCGCCCTGCGTATTATGGATTGATGAAATCGATAAAGCTTTTGGCGGCATCGAAGGTAAAGGGGATGCGGGCACTGCCAGTCGGGTGTTTGGCACCATGATCACTTGGCTCGCCGAAAAAACTTCCCCGGTCTTCGTGGTGGCCACCGCCAACAATATTCAATCGCTGCCGCCGGAGATTTTACGGAAGGGACGCTTTGATGAAATCTTTTTTGTCGGATTGCCCACCCAAACTGAACGCCGCGCCATTTTCACGGTGCATATTGGCAAGCTCCGTCCTCATCGGCTTAGTCAGTATGATCTCGATCGGTTAGCCTACGAAACACCCGACTTTTCGGGTGCCGAAATCGAGCAAATTTTGGTAGAAGCTATGCATATTGGATTTAGCCAAAGCCGAGACTTTACCACAGATGATATTCTAGAAGCTGCTAGCCAAACTATTCCACTGGCCGTGACAGCGCAAGAACAAATTGCTTTTTTGCAAGAGTGGGCTAGCTCGGGTAAAGCCAGATTAGCTTCTCGGCAGCTGGGGCAATACAAAATTTAGTTACATACTTACGAATATATTTACATGCTGAATGCAATCAAAATTTTCCTGGGCGTTATTTTGGGTTTCCTGACTCTCGGTATTTTAGGTGCTGGAGCAGGTTACTATTTTTTTGTGACGACACTTAGTGCCAAGCCTTCCAAGCCCACTTTTGCCGAAGAGCGCAATCCGATCAAAGCCCCAAAATCCATCGCCAAAAAACCATCGCCCATACCCACAAAGTCCCCAGACGAAAAAGCTAAAGAAGATACAGCATTACCGCCAGGAGCCTATGGCGCAACTGTTATTTGGGAAACTGGCGTATCGCTACGGCAGGAGCCAACAGATGGGAGTGCTAAAAATGGGGGAGTGGGATTCAAAGAAAAAGTAATGGTGCTGAAGGAGAATGCGGATAAGAGCTGGGTGCAAGTGCGCAATGCCGATAGCACAGTAGAAGGCTGGTTGAAAGCTGGCAACGTCGAGCGCGATGCCGCTGGCAACTAGTGCTAGATGGGCAAAATAGAACGCTGACAGGCTGGACACACCGCATGAATGGTCATTTGACAATCTAGTAAATGATAGCCTTCTTTCCGGGCTGTTTTGTCACCAATTTTTAGAACAGAATCATTTTTAAATTCAACCATCTGATTACAACGAATACAAATTAGGTGATGGTGGTGGTAAGGCGCAGGCTGGTTGATTTCATAGTGCTTGTGGCCTTCGGCCAGCTCTAATTCACGCAAGATTCCCATGCGCGACATCAACTTCACTGTCCGATAAATTGTCGATAAACTGATGTTATGCCCTTCGCCAAATAATACTTCTTGTAAATCCTCAGCACTTAAGTGTTTACCACCATCTAGGTTTTGAAAAACACCCAGAATGATTTCTCTTTGGGGGGTCAGCCGCCAGCCTTTTTCATGGAGTTCAGCTTTGAGCGAATCCGCTGTGTAAAGGGACATAATTAGCCCTCTTGCTATTAGTTATTACTAGCTAAGAATAGCCAATTCCCGGCTCATTTGCAAGAAGGATCACTTATTGAGAATAATCAGCATTAATAGTTGAGAGTTTAGGAGCTACGGGACGAATTAATTCTCGTCATGGAGAGTTTTAAAACCTTGACCAGTAGTCCATTGCACAGCTCCATCACGCCCAGTTACAAAAACCTTAGTACCCATTCTTTCTAGCTTTTGAATGGTTTCTACATCAGGATTGCTAGTAGAGGCGATCGCAACCTGCGGCTGTACTATTTTAATAAATTCATCGGTCAGCTTACTCCCTGGCCAATAGATACTTTCCACTGGCTGAAGTTTGGCGGCTAGTTCTCGTTGTTGATCGATCGGTAGATTGCCAGCGATCAGCCAATGCTGTCGATCGATCTGAAGTTCTAATAATGGTGGCTCGGTATGCCAGAGTTTGGTGGTGCAGTTACTTAGCTCCATCGAGCCGGGAGACAAGGTTAAAGAATTTAAGGAATTAATTAATTTACTAGCGTTACTGGCTGGGGTATAAAACTTATCAATTGCTACCGCGCTATTAATAGTTTGCCAGCCTTTTACGGTTTCTGGACTCTGCTCAAGTCCGATCGCTTGATTGAGTTGATTAATAGCTTCATTAGTCAAAAAAGGCAGCACCGCAAACCGGGCAGTTTCACTATTCCCCCCATTGATGAGCGTGGTTTGATAATGATTTTGCACTACCAATACCTGACCATCGCCAGTAGCCAGCGCAGTGATCTTGAGTTCTTGTGCTTTGGTCACCCATAGCGGCACCATAATGGCGATGACCGCCATGATCAGCGTTAGGGGCCAACGCTTTTGCCAAAATGGTAACCGCCAGACTAACAGAATGAGTCCATAGAGAAAAAGTAACTGGATCAGCGTAATACTGCCTACCGACAAATTGGCTCCCGGCAAATTAGCCGTAGTCTGCACAATAAATATGAGGAGACGCGTGGGGTAAAGCAGCAACCAGGCGATCGCACT
>CAXTSZ010000031.1:0-13606 GCA_964247125.1 uncultured bacterium | reverse complement strand
GCTGCCCGTAGGATCGAAGCTTGAAAACCCGTCATGCCGACAAATAATCCGATCGCCAATAACCCCAATCCAAACTGCCATTTTTTGGAGAGAAATCTTTGGGTCAGAGCAGTGACAGCACTCACAATGAGTGAAACCTGAAAACCAGAGGCCGCCAGGGCATGAGCTAGACCAACCCGCACAAACCAATCTTTAAGCTGGAAGGGTAAATCGACGACATCATTACCAAGAGCCATCGCACTCACTAACGGGCCAGCCGGAATATCTAACCACCGCACCTGAGCCTGGACAATCCGTTGGCGTATAAAGGCTAAATCCCAACTCCGAATTTGGCCTTCGTCGGGCAGAATTAATTGAGCGGCACGCATTCCCGCCCAACTGCCCGAGCGGGCTAAATAATCGCTAAAATTCAAACCGCCGGGATTCAGAGAAGGCTTCGGCTTATAGAGCGTACCAGTGACCACCACTGTGACACCGGGCTTGAGACCAGTGGTGCTGAGGAGAGGAGCAGTGACGTAAAGACGGCCAGTGGCTTGCCGAATACTAGCTGGACCAGGATCATCCCCTTGAATATCGGTGAGTTGAGTGACCTCTAGCCAAAATTGCGATCGATCGGTACGAGTGACTTTGGGGTAGCTATCCACAATTCCCTTGACTGAGGAAAACTGGGTCTGGCCTTGATCGTTGACGGCATTGATAAACCGACTAATATCTTGGCTCGTAGGTTGCGGCACCCGCCATTGGCAATAAAAAGCTGCACTGAGCAGGATGACTACGGCGGCCACTGTCCAGCCGCTAGGCAAATTGAGCCGCTGACTGCGATTGCCATAGTACAGGACGATCGACATCAAAATGGCCAGTCCCCATACCCATTGGGGATGAGGACTAACCAATAAGCCCAATATATAGGCTAGGCACAGAAGTCCGATGCGCGTAGCATTGTCCATGCAGATTTAGAATTTGTGCCAGAGGTAGAATGCTTCAATTAACTTTATACCAACTGGGCATCAATGTTTCTAGCCAAGACTAGATAGACAAACCTAGTTTGAGACCAGCGATCGCATGGGCAATCATGACAATCATAATAAAGCTACCAAAGTAAGCATGAGCTTTGCGCAAGGCCGGATTGTTGCCGCCAAAGCCGGTAAAAGAGATGGCTCCGTTCAGAAACAGCAGGCTAAGTACGGTCATGCCCGTGAGAAAGTGGGGGCTTTCCATAATGGCGTGTTTTTGAATTACCAAAGACAAAATGCCGCCAGTGGCGCCGATCGCCATAAAGACGGCCATGGCACTAATGATTTTGCTGTGATCTGATTTTTTTTGAGCAGCGGCGGTAGGATCTGTCGCCGTCATTAGTCGCCCTTGCCAACCAGCATAGATACCGTAGCCCCCCATACCGAACATCACAATGCTCATAAAGAAGGGATGTCCCCAATGGGTAATCGGTGCGGGTAAGTTTAAATCTCGAAAGATACTGGCCAGTGGTTCCAGTGCTTGTGCTAATTGTTCGCCCATCGTGTCAGTAGTCCAAAGATCATTGCAATTGTCAATTTTAATCGATCTGCATGGGCTCTGTCTGGGGGACAAAATGAATAGCCCAGCAATGCTTACTAGTCTCTAATATTTTCAGTAGATGAGTATCACCATAGACTTAGTAACCACTTACCTGAACTAGGCGATAGCCTTGACCGACATACTTATCAAACTCCGCTTGATATTGTGCTGAGGTCAGGCCATGTCTGGCTACCCAAGACTCGCTAGCAGACTGATTCCAAATGGCCGCATAGTAATCTGTCCCATTTACTCGATAGCCACTCACTTGTACTAGGCGATAACCCTGACCGACATATTTATCAAACTCCGCTTGGTACTGCGCTGAAGTCATACCATGTCTGGCCACCCAGGGTGTGCTAGCAGACTTATCCCAAATGGCCGCATAGTAATCTTTGCCATTTACGCCATAGCCACTCACTTGCACTAGACGATAACCCTGAGCAACATATTTATCAAACTCCGCTTGATACTGTGCAGAAGTCATACCATGTCTGGCTACCCAGGGTGTGCTAGCAGACTTATCCCAAATAGCCGCATAGTAATCTTTGCCATTTACACCATAGCCACTCACTTGTACTAGACGGTAGCCTTGACCTACATATTTATCAAACTCCGATTGGTACTGTGTCGAAGTCATCCGATGTCTAGCCACCCAAGATGTGCCAGGAGACTTATCCCAAATGGCCGCATAGTAATCTTTGCCATTTACGCCATAGCCACTTACTTGTACTAGACGATAGCCCTGACCGACATATTTATCAAACTCCGCTTGATACTGCGCTGAAGTCATGCCATGTCTAGCTACCCAAGACGTGCTGGCAGACTTATTCCAAATGGCCGCATAATTATCTTTCGTAGAACTGATGGGTAATTTGATTTTGGTGAGTTTTTGATTCAGCGTAAATTTCGGTGTATTGGTAATCGATTCTTGAGTTTTTGCTGAAACAGTGAAATTACTGGTTAGTGATAATACAATGCCAATACTTGTGGTAATGATAGCTGCTTGCTTAGATTTATTAAACATGGCTAAAACAAAAAATGTATATGCGATACGATGTGTTCTATGTATCATATGTTCCATTTTTATATGGAGTAACTTATTTTGCAATTGCATATTCATCAGTTAAACTTGCAGTATAGTCAAACTTTTTGCCAATTTCTTAACTAAGTTAATTAGGTCTTTATCTGAAAATTTCCAGGAAATCGATGAGTATAACTATTGCTAAATGGACGATTGATCAGTATCACGAACTCGTGAATGCCGGTGTATTAACCGATCAGCGAGTAGAACTATTGTTAGGAAATATCATCGAAATGTCACCAGAAGGAATGTTTCATGCCGTATATTGTGGTGATGCAGTAGATTATTTCAAGCAGTTGTTGGGTAGTAGAGCCAAAGTCCGCGAAGCTCATCCGATTACCCTGCCTAATGATTCAGAGCCAGAGCCAGATATTGCAGTAGTCAGACTGTCCCCAAATCGATATTTAGATCACCATCCCTACCCAGCAGATGTATTTTGGCTGGTTGAATATGCAAATAGTACTCTCACGAAGGATCTAAATACCAAGCAGCAAATTTATGCCGCAGCAGGAATTCAAGAATACTGGATTGTGAATTTACAAGCATCAGAATTAATCATATTTCGGGGCATGGGCAATACGGGTTATGAAAAAGAAACTAGATTAGCGACAGGGAATATTTCACCTTTAGCTTTTCCCGATCTTAATATTGAAGTTAGACGCTTATTTAGTTGATCGTGGTGGTTAATAAGAGCATTTCGGCACAGCGGCCAGTCCCAAAACTGGATAAAACTCGCTGAAGATATATAATAGGTCGGCAATCTTTCGGTTGAGATGAAATGCAAATAGCGACTTGGAATGTCAATTCGGTGCGCACACGGCTGGCGATCGTCTGCGATTGGCTCCAACGGCAGCCCGTAGATGTACTTTGTCTCCAAGAAACCAAAGTTACTGATGATCAATTTCCGCAGTCGGCCTTTACGGATTTAGGCTATCAAGTCTATATTTCGGGGCAAAAATCTTACAACGGTGTGGCATTGATCAGTAAACAGCCGCTAACTAATGTTAGTAGTGGTTTTGCTGGTGTGCTGGGTGCTGAAACTGTCCAGGATTTAGACGACCAAAAGCGGGTGATTACTGGTCAGATCGGAGACGTGACGATCGTGAATTTGTATGTACCGAATGGTAGTGAAGTGAACAGTGAAAAATATCATTACAAGTTGCAGTGGTTAGCCTTACTTCAGCAATATCTGGCAGCTCAACTAGATAAATCTCTCTGTGTCTGTGGCGATTTTAATATTGCGATGAGTCCCTTAGATATCTACACCAAAAAGCCCGCCGCCCATATTATGGCCTCTCCACTCGAACGTGCCGCTCTCCAAGCTGCCGTCTTTGATCAAGGACTGCAAGATGTCTTCCGGCATTTCACCAGTGAAACTGGCCACTTTAGCTGGTGGGACTATCGCCAACAGGGCTATCCCAAAAATCGTGGTTGGCGCATCGATCACATCTATCTCAGTCCCGATTTGATCGATCGGTCTACGGGCTGTACGATCGATAAAGCACCTCGGGAATTAGAGCAGCCCAGTGACCATGCCCCCGTAATTGTCGAGATTGAGGACATCCTCTAGTTAAACTCTATGCAAATTTGTCTTAGTTGGAAAGACCCTATTACCGGGGAACAGCGCGCACCCAGTCTGCATACGCCGATCGCGATGGGTCGAGAGTTTGCCCAGCTACCAGCCGAAATTGAAGGGCGGCGGGTATCGCGAATTCAGCTCCAGGATGAGCAAATTTCCCGTTTTCATGCCTTGCTGATCGAAGAAAATGGTGTGTTGGTGGCGATCGATCAAAATAGCAGCAATGGTTTAAGCATTAATAACCAACCACTGCTCCGCAGTTTTTTAAACAGCGGTGATTGTCTGACTTTGGGCAGCTATCAAATTTTGGTCACTCATATTGAGCCAGCGACAAGCACCTCCAAAATTCTCTTTAATCCCATCACGAACATTCCCGACTCTCATATTACCAAGCCCGGTAATGTCAGCCCGGAGATTAGTTTTTGCCCCCCAGTTTTTCAGCAGCAACAGGTCAGCATTGACGATCTTCAGGCCACGGGCTTAAATATTGAAATTGTGGATTATGCCTCTGTCGGCGGTGGTTTTGGTAGTTTTGCTTGGGTCGATCTGCTGCGCATTGCCGGGGTTCGAGCGGATCAAATCGTCGTCCTCAGCCCCGAAAAGTCGGTGTATGGACGCTACCATCAGCTCTGTCGTCATGTCCATATCGCGGCTAAAGACCGCATTCGATCGGCGGCTGGCGCTTGCCCCGATAATCCGTGGGGTTTTCCTAGCTATGCCGTGCGCGAAGCTGCCCAAAAACTAGCGCGGGGTCAGCTCAAACGCGGCATCCAAGTATTGTGGCAAGTATTTGCCGAACCGCATTTTGGTCAGCAATACGGACCCACTGATGAACAAGTCTTAAAAGCAGTCGATCGAGAAGTTGCCCGGATTAGTTGGTCGGTGATGCTGCGTTATGCCCTTGTCCAGTCCATTCGCAAAACCACTGACGGGCGTTACGTTCTATTGTTCAATCGCGGTGATAGCTTCGCTCTGGTGATTGCACGCCATGTGCATTTGGCCACCGGATATCCAGCGATCGAATTCTTACCGGATCTGCAACAATATCGGCTCCAAACTAAAGATGTTAAGTCCGTAGTCAATGCCTACGAAAACCACGATCACATCTATGAGCATCTGAGTAAGCAGGGCGGCCGGGTGCTGTTGCGGGGATCTGGATCGATCGCCTGCCGGATTTTGCAGCGTATTTATGAAGTCCGCCGTGCCCATCCCGAAATGAATATTGATGTTATCCATCTGTGGGCAGTAGCCCAGACTCAAGGCCAACAATATGGATTAGCCCAAAGACCAGTACAACTAGGCTATGAGATTCAATCATTAGAATGGCCGAAGTCTTGCTGGGGCGGTGCTTACAAAATGACTCTATCGGCATCTACCACGGAGCAGCAAACTCAATTACTGAATATTTGGTCAGGCGCGACGATACCGCCGCAGCGAGATTGGCACCGCATTCTTTCGGGCGGGATTAGCAAAGGTTGGTATCGGCAGGTAGTTGGGACAGTCCAACACATAGCTCGCCACTCTACTCCGAATGGTTTAATCGTGACTTTGCACAATGCGGTGCTGGGGGCTAACCAGCCGCAACCATTAGTAGCAGACTATATTATCGATGCCACCGGCCAGCCTGGAACTGTCATGGATAGTGAGCTGCTAGCTGATTTAGTTCAACACTACCAATTGCCCTTGAACAATCGCGGGTCATTCCCAACCAGCCCAGATTTTGAAATCTCTGGTATGTCTAATCAAGGAATTGGGCGGATGTATGGAGCTGGGTCGATTACAGCGGGCAATAGCTATGGACCGGTAGACAGTTTTTTGGGTCTCCAGTATGCCGCTCTAACTTCTATTTGTAGTTTGACTGATGCCGATGCCGTGGGATTGCAAGAATTAAGTTGGATTAAATCTGGTAAACAATGGCTAAAATGGTTACTAAATAAGGCTCCCAACTAACTTACATATTAGCAATTGCCGAGATTTTATTGAGCTTGACAATATCCAATCCTACTAAATCATCCATACTCAGCCAGCCATCGTGCAGCAGTGTGGCAAACACAAAAACTAAGGCTGGTTCCCGGTAGTCGTACTTGCCCTCAATCTCGTGGCGTTTGGAATTCAACCTGTCATTCAGCTGCCAAATCTCATTTAGCCCATCGATGGACTTAGAATTTTTTTGGACTTCGGCAATAAGAGCAGTGGTTTCTCTTTGATAAGCTAGTTCAAAAGCCGATTGAGCTACGGCATGTTCTGCTGGCGACCACTGTTGTTCTGTTAATAACTGCATTGATTTAGATTGTTAAAATTTTGGGCGGCAACTTATTCTAACCCAGTCTCTCAGAGGGTTGGGAGCGCTGTTTTGCTGAGTAATAGGCAAAAGCAACTCCTGCGGCACTCATGAGACTTTGTTAATCATTTCATAAATTTAATAAATCTTAACATTGATTGCTGGACGGATACAAGCCTACCGGCCAGGTAACTCGCTCCATCGTCAGCAGGTATAATGCGGTTTCTGTCCCAACTCTCATAAAAGTATGAAAAGACGCGATTTATTGTTGGCAGCTTCGGGCATATCCACCGCCGCCGTCATAGCAGGAATAAATTCCTCTCCAGTACAATCGATTGTACCGATATCAGCATCAGGGCGACTAGTGCCGCTAGGTTCTGACCTGACTGGTTATTATGTTGCGCCCAAAAAGACCAAACCAGTGCCAGCTATTTTGGTGATGATGGAAGCATTTGGCCTGAATGACAATATCAAAGGAGTTTGCCATCGACTGGCTCAAAATGGCTATGCGGCGCTAGCACCGGATTTTTACCACGGCGCTGTTTTTCCCTATCAGGATCTGAACGGGGCGATCGCCAAACTCAAAAGTCTGAAAGATGAAATGGTGATGGCCGAATTTGGGAAAGGATTGGCATTTTTAAACAACCAAAAAGCGGTGCGTCCCAAGGGGGTTGGTGTTATGGGCTTTTGTATGGGTGGTCGGTTGACTTTTTTAGCTAATGCCACTTATCCCCAGCAGGTCAAAGCAGCCGTGTCATTTTATGGCGGCGGGATTGCGCCGCAAGGTGATGTGGCTGGCCGGCAGAGATTGCTTGCTCAAGTTGAAAAAATGCAAGCACCACTGATGTTGATGTATGGCAGTGAGGACTCTTACATCGTTGCCGAAGAACATGAACGCATTGCGCTGGCCTTGTCTCAGGCCAAGAAACGCTATGCAATCAATGTGTTTCCAGGCGCTGGCCACGGCTTTATGAGCGATCGACGAGATAGCTATAATTCCGCCGCCGCGACGGAAGCTTGGGAGATGACCATGGCTTTCTTCGATCGGCACCTAGAGCGCAATCTCTAAAATACGGTTAGCGGCAAGCAGCCGGATTTCGCCAAATCTGTTATATTTATCAAGCTCAAATTTTGACTGTCCCTACCCCCTATGAATCAAGCGGATCGCCACGGAAGTGCAGATAGCCAACTGGCTGTCCCGGCTCATCAACAGACTTATGCGGGCCAGAAATGGCTAGTAGAGGAGCGAGATGCTTGCGGAGTGGGGTTTATTGCCGCGCCGGCTGGTCAGCCGACGCATCGTTTACTAGAGCAAACTTTGACAGCCTTAACCTGTATGGAGCATCGGGGCGGTTGTAGTGCCGATCGCGATTCGGGCGATGGTGCCGGAATTTTGACAGCGGTACCCTGGCAACTGCTGCAAGATTGGGGACAGTCCCACAATATAGATCTCAGCAACACGGTGAATTTGGCCGTCGGGATGGTGTTCCTACCACAATCTGCCCATGAATTACAGATAGCAAAACAGGTCGTAGCAGATGTTTTGCGCCAGGAAAATTTGCAGCTCTTAGGCTGGCGAGTAGTACCGATACAGTCAGCGGTTTTAGGGTCACAAGCTCGGGAGAATCAACCCTACATAGAACAGCTGATTGTTGCTGGAGAGTTGACTGGTGATGAGTGGGAGCGCCAGCTGTATTTAGTACGCCGGAAAATTGTCAAGGCACTGCAAGCCGATGGCCGAGTTAAACCGGGGGATGATTTTTACATCTGCTCTTTCTCGGGGCGCACGATTGTTTACAAAGGCATGGTGCGTTCGGCTATCCTCGGCCAGTTTTATACTGATCTAACCAATCCGCTGTTTGTTAGCAACTTCGCAGTCTATCATCGGCGCTTTAGTACCAATACCATGCCGAAGTGGCCGCTCGCACAGCCGATGCGGATGCTCGGTCACAATGGCGAAATCAATACCCTTTTGGGCAATATCAATTGGATGACTGCTCGGGAGAAAGATTTGGATCATCCGGTCTGGAATGGACGACTGAAGGAACTACAGCCCATCTTAAATCTAGACAACAGCGATTCCGGCACTTTAGATAATGTTCTAGAGCTAATGGTGCGGTCGGGGCGTAGTCCGATCGAAGGTTTGATGATTATGGTGCCAGAAGCCTACAAAAATCAGCCAGATTTAGAGCAGTACCCAGAAATCACTGATTTCTATAACTATTACAACGGCCTCCAAGAAGCCTGGGATGGTCCAGCCCTATTGGCCTTTAGTGATGGCAAGTTAGTGGGGGCTAGCCTCGATCGCAATGGTTTGCGTCCGGCGCGCTACTGTATTACTAAAGATGGTTATGTAGTGGTTGGTTCCGAGGCCGGCGTAGTGGATCTGCCGATCGAGACCATTGCCGAAAAAGGGCGCTTAGGTCCGGGTCAGTCGATCGTGGTGAACTTAGAGACGCACGAAGTTCTGCACAACTGGGAAGTAAAGCAGCGCGTCGCGCAATCTTTGCCCTATGGCGCTTGGCTACAGCAGCATGGCGATCAATTAGCCCCCCAGCCTTTTCAGTCAGAGCGACAGGTGGTTGGTGAGCAGCTGATTCAACAACAGTCGGCCTTTGGCTACACCGCTGAAGATGTGGAAATGATTGTGAATGATATGGCGGAGAACGGCAAGGAACCAACTTTCTGTATGGGCGATGATACGCCTTTGGCCGTGCTCTCCAGTAAAGCCCATCCGCTCTATGACTATTTTAAACAGCGCTTTGCCCAAGTTACCAATCCGGCGATCGATCCGCTGCGCGAGAAGCTGGTGATGTCTTTAGAAATGGTGTTGGGAAAGAAGGGCAATTTATTAGAAGCTAAACCGGAGTTTGCGGCTCAACTCCGCCTCCTAAGTCCAGTACTTAATGAAGCCGAACTGGAAGAAATTAAATTGTCATCGCTAGGTACGGCCTTTTTATCGACGGTCTATCCAGTGGGTGCCGATTTAAAAGCTGCGGCTGACCAACTCTGTGCTGCCGCAGTGGCGGCGGTGCAGGCTGGCCAACAAATCATTATTCTCAGTGACTGGGTCGCGGGCGGCTTGGTGTCCGACCATACCTATCTACCGCCATTACTGGCAGTGGGCGCTGTTCACCACCACTTAATTGAGCAGGGCTTACGATCGCAAGTTTCCCTAGTGGTAGATACCGCGCAGTGCTGGAGTACCCATCATTTTGCCTGCCTAATTGGCTATGGCGCTTCAGCGGTCTGTCCTTACCTGGCCTGGGAGTCAGTGCGCAATTGGTGGCATTCGACTAAGGTGCAGAATGCGATCGAGCGTCAAGAAACCACCATCACCATTACCCAAGCCCAGGCTAACTACCGCAAGGCGGCCAAAGACGGCCTGTTGAAAGTGATGTCCAAGATGGGGATTTCGCTACTGGCCTCCTATCATGGCGCTCAGATTTTTGAAGTGATTGGGATGGGTGGCGACCTGTTACAGCTGGCCTTTAGAGGCACGACTTCACGCATTGGGGGCCTGACTATTGCTGATCTGGCGCGGGAAACCCTGATTTTCCATCATCGTGCTTTCCCCGCCGCAGCGAAGAAGCTCGAAAATCTGGGCTTCTTTAACTATCGTCCCAGCGGTGAATATCACATGAATAGTCCACAGCTGGCGAAGGCGCTCCACAAAGCAGTGGATGCCTATCAGACGCAAGCGGGCTATGACCACTATGAAACCTACAAGCAGCATCTGCGTGATCGACCAGTCACCGCGTTGCGAGATTTATTAGATTTCCAGGGAGACCAGCCAGCGATTGACCTGGCTGAAGTCGAATCTGTCCAGGATATTGTGAAACGCTTCTGCACAGGTGGCATGTCTTTGGGTGCCCTGTCGCGAGAAGCCCACGAGGTGCTGGCGATCGCCATGAACCGCATTGGTGCCAAATCGAATAGTGGCGAAGGCGGCGAAGACCCCGTTCGTTACAAGGTGCTGAATGATGTCCAAGATGGTAAATCAAATATTCTGCCGCACCTGAAAGGACTGCGCAACGGTGATACCGCGCGGAGTTCGATCAAACAAATTGCCTCTGGTCGCTTTGGTGTCACGCCCGAATATTTGATGAGTGCCCAACAGCTAGAGATCAAACTAGCGCAGGGAGCTAAACCGGGCGAAGGCGGTCAATTACCAGGCAAAAAAGTTAGCCCCTACATTGCGATGCTGCGTCGCTCCAAGCCCGGTGTAACTCTAATTTCCCCGCCGCCACACCACGACATTTACTCGATCGAGGATCTAGAGCAGTTAATTTACGACCTGCACCAGATTAATCCCCAGGCGCGGGTTTCGGTGAAGCTGGTCGCGGAGATTGGGATTGGTACTATTGCCGCTGGAGTGGCCAAAGCGAACGCTGATGTGATCCAAATTTCTGGTCACGATGGTGGTACCGGGGCTTCACCACTCAGTTCGATCAAACACGCCGGGAGTCCCTGGGAATTGGGTCTGACCGAAGTCCATCGGGTATTGATGGAAAACAAGCTCCGCGATCGCGTGTTGTTACGAGTCGATGGCGGTCTCAAGTCTGGTTGGGATGTGATCATCGCCGCTTTGATGGGGGCAGAGGAATATGGCTTTGGTTCGATCGCAATGATTGCCGAAGGCTGCATTATGGCGCGGATTTGTCATACTAATAGTTGCCCGGTGGGAGTCGCTTCTCAGCGCGAAGATTTGCGCAAGCGTTTTCCTGGTATTCCGGAGCAAGTCGTGAATTTCTTCTACTTTATCGCCGAAGAAGTGCGGCAACTACTAGCCAAATTAGGCTACCGATCGCTCCACGACATCGTGGGTAGAGCCGATTTACTTCATTACAACTCAGAGGCGCAGTTGACCAAGGTGCAGGCGCTAAACTTAGACTGCCTAACGAAGCTACCCGATGCCCGGATCGATCGCTCTTTCTTGGTGCATGGAGATGTGCATTCTAATGGCGATGTGTTGGATGACCAGATTTTAGCCCATCCTGAAATTCAGACAGCCATTCAAAATCAGGGTGTAGCTAGCCATACTTGGGAGATTGTGAATACCGATCGATCGGTGGGTACCAGAGTGTCGGGAGCGATCGCCAAGAAATATGGTGACAGTGGCTTTGAAGGCCAGATCACGCTGAACTTTCATGGTTCAGCTGGTCAAAGTTTCGGTGCTTTCAACCATGAAGGAGTCAGCCTAATTTTGACTGGCGAGAGCAATGACTACGTGGGCAAGGGCATTAACGGTGGCGAAATCATCATTAAACCAGCGGCTGGTGCTAGCTTCGAGCGCCATAAAAATGTGATCATTGGCAACACCTGTTTGTATGGTGGTACTGGCGGCTTCTTGTTCGCTAACGGCACGGCGGGCGAGCGGTTTGCCGTGCGTAACTCGCTTACCACGGCGGTGATCGAAGGCACTGGCGATCACTGTTGCGAATATATGACTGGGGGCGTGGTCGTGGTGCTAGGGCGAGTTGGTCGCAACGTGGGTGCCGGGATGACCGGCGGCTTGGGTTATTTCCTCGATGAAGACGATACATTCATCGCTAAAATCAATCCTGAAATCGTCAAATGGCAACGGGTACAAACAGTCGCAGGTGAGAAGCAATTGCGGGATCTCATTGCAGCGCATGGTGAGAAAACGGGGAGTCAGAGGGCGCAGGAGATCTTGAGTCGGTGGGCGGATTATCTGCCTAAGTTCTGGCAGTTGGTTCCTCCTTCGGAGGCGGAAACGCCGGAAGCCAGTGCGAAGCAGGCTGTTAGTGCTTAGATTCTAATGCAAGGATGTGGGGTAAAGTGGGTAATGCTGCTTTATCCCGCTTTTTCAATGATCTAAACTATGATGAATTACTTCACGAATAAAGATTCATGGTCGGGTGGCTTTTACGAACTTGCCCTCGAACTTGGAAACTACTCTGACACGTATTCTGATGAGCGCATCACTTCTGCTCTGAAAATCCTTTGGAGTTATCCATTATTGAAGGGAGTTTACCTGCAACGGAATCAGGAACCATCCCAACAGCAATGTGTTTCAATTCATGATTTTACAGCCCCTTCAACTCAAAATCATCTCCAAGGTTTAGCTGCGTTATCAGACAAAATACAAGTAGCTTGTGGAACGTTTACTGTTCGTGAAGAAGAAGACGGATCTGATTGGCTGGTTTTTTATATTCCGCTTGGAACACTAGTCAATGTGTATCCTATAATAGGTGGCTATCCTTTCGGTAGCACAGATGAAAAGTCTTGCAAGTCGTGGCAAGTATCTATCAATGATTGGCTTGTTGAGTTTGGCAAATATATCTTCAAGTTGGTTAAGTTTCGACTAGGGATAGTTGGATTCGAGGTATCTGGGGAGACATACGCACAAGATTTATCAGAAAAAGGTATCCCAGAACAGCGGTATGAAGGTTATCTTTTGCCTGCGATAGATTCGCTCAGATGGTATCCACCTAATTCTTGGTAAGCACAGGTGATTTGAAGTTCCAATTAACATCAAAATTCGGTTATTAGTATGAATTCAATAGATCATTTTGATGAACTGGATCATCCAGCCTGGGTCTATAGAGAGTTAGTTGAAGATTATCTCCCTTGGGAGCAAGGCAAAAAAATAAACTTTACAAAGTTTAATAAAAAATATACTCTACATGATTCTGCTTGGATTGGGATATTTTTCAATGTTGCTTACGAACAAACCGCAACCTTAGCAATTCGGTGGGATGCAGTATGGCTGCCTAATGAGATTGCAAAAAGTACCTCTATTGTGAGTGATTGGCCATATTTGTTCATTAAATTGAAAAATATTGAGCAGTTCAGCACTAGTAACTATGACGATATTGGGAGTTTACCTAGATCGATCTTTGGTTGTGAATTTGAAGAAATAGATGGAAAGAAGTTTTTGGCGATCGATGATGTGTTTGGAGGATAAATTAACATCATTTATCAAGGAGAAGAAACTTTTTTAGCGATGGAGAAGGATAAGCGCATATTGTCGATTTAAGTTCGAGACTATATTTGCGATCAATCCTAAATGAAAATTTGAGTTATCGATCGAATCTGACTTTTCCTGCTAAGTCTGAAGGTAGGGCTTATAGCCTATAGAGACAGT
>CAXTSZ010000030.1:18447-40499 GCA_964247125.1 uncultured bacterium | reverse complement strand
GATCTACATCTTTAAGGATCTGCACCCTTTCAAGGATTCTGCCGATGTGACTAGGTGGTTGCGTGATGCCGTGTCTGGCTTTAAAAACACCTACAAAACAATTATTCTGATGTCGCCGGTGCAGCAAATCCCGATCGAACTAGAAACTGAGATTGTGGTAGTAGATTTCGATCTGCCCACTCGTCAGGAGCTAGGTCTGGTGCTCTCGCATCAACTGGAGCAAACCAGTCAACGGGGCATGAGCAACGAGGACCGGGAGCGGATTTTAACCGCTGCGTTGGGGCTGACTAAGGATGAGGCTGAAAAAGTGTTCCGCAAAGCATATATCCAACGCGATCGCCTGACCGGCGAAGAAGTAGACATTGTTTTGGCCGAAAAGAGACAGCTGATCCGGCGCAACGGCATTCTGGAATTCATCGAAAACGATGAAACCATGCAGGAAGTGGGGGGATTAGGTGAGCTGAAGCGGTGGCTAACCCAGCGCTCTGATGCTTTCAGCGAACGAGCTAGAGAATATGGCCTGCCCCAACCCAAAGGAATGCTCATTCTGGGCGTACCCGGTTGCGGTAAATCTCTCATCGCCAAAACCACAGCGGAAATGTGGGGCTTACCACTCCTGCGGCTGGATATGGGTCGGGTTTATGACGGCTCAACAGTGGGTCGATCGGAAGCCAACCTGCGGGCAGCGATCAAGACCGCCGAGTCGATTTCTCCTTGTATCTTGCTAATTGATGAGCTGGAAAAAGCTTTCTCGGGCGCGGGTGGTTCCGCTGATTCGGATGCTGGTACCTCCAGCCGGATCTTTGGTTCTTTCCTGACCTGGATGCAAGAGAAAACCTCGCCAGTGTTCGTTATGGCCACAGCTAACCGGGTAGAAAGACTGCCCAGTGAATTTCTGCGCAAAGGTCGCTTCGATGAAATCTTCTTCGTCGATCTGCCAACTCAGGCCGAACGAGAAGCGGTGTTTAGAATCCACATCCGTAAGCGGCAGCGCGATGTCGAGCGCTTCGACTGTGAAGAACTGGCCAAGGTAGCAGAGGGCTTCTCGGGGGCGGAAATTGAACAAGCTTTAGTCGCAGCCATGTATGATGCTTTCGCCCAGAATCGAGATTTTTCGCAGCTGGACATCATTGCGGCTATCAAATCTACTCTGCCTCTTTCGCGGACGATGCACGAGCAAGTGGCTGCTCTGCGCGATTGGGCAAGACAGCGAGCGCGTCCCGCCGCTGCTTCTGTCGCTGATTATCAGCGCATGGAGTTCTAACAAGTTTTTCTCTGCTATTTGGCAGGGAGAAAAGCTAGCTCATGGTGACCGTCACCGGTGGTTAGTTGCATTTAGGTCGCTACCTTTCAAGGCAATCATGATGTTAGGTGGCTCAGGCTCAAGTAAATTGTATTTTCTTTTTTCCTTGGAGGAAATTGACTATGTCTCACTTCAGCACTCTCCGTACTAAAATTTCCGATGCCGCAGTTCTTACTGGTTCACTGCGCGATTTAGGTATCACCGTCAAAACTGAAGCCGATTTGCGTGGCTATCATGGCCAAAAAATCCGGGCAGATATCGTCGCTGTTCTAGAAGGCGACTATGATCTAGGCTGGTCTCGCAATGCGGATGGTTCTTTTGACCTGATTGCGGATCTTTGGGGTGTCGCTAAAAAGCACAACCAAACCGAGTTGATCAACTCGATTAACCAAAAATATGCGATCAACAAAACCCTTACTGAGGTAAAGCAACGCGGTCTCAGTAATGCCAACGTCTCGGTGGTCTTACAAAAATAGTGCTTAATTCTCATCAGATGGGTTAATCCGAATCATCGGGTTAACCCATTTTTGGCTAACATCACGCCCACCACTAAGCCGATCGCGAGTCCCGAAAAGTGACCAACAATACTGGTATGACCATTAGTGATATCAAAAAGCAACTGGAGACCCACCGCCACGCCGATCGACTGCAATTCGCGGCTAGCTGTGGTAGTTTGATGCTGCCACCAGCTGACTAAGTAAATTGCTCCCATCACCCCCAACAGACCCATAATTGCCCCCGAAGCACCAGCTGTGACCGCCGGGATGACGGATGACTGGAGAAGATCGGCATAAGTCACACAAGCCATCGCTCCCAGACCAGTCGCCACGTAGGCCACCATGAACTTAAAGGTGCCCAAACGATGTTCGACAAATTTGCCCAAATAGTTCAAGCCCAGCATATTCATCAATAGGTGAATGAAATTAAGGTGCAAAAAGTTAGCGCTAATTAGTCGCCACCATTCACCATTCATTACCAAGGGCGCAATTAATCCGCCCCAGGCAATCCAGGGCAGTTGCTCAGTGGGAGAGAATATTTTCCAGCCAGCTTCGGCAATAAACACTCCCACATTCAGCCACACCAAAAAATTAGTAGCCGGGAGAGATGCTTGCGCTGGCACTCCTGGCTTCTGATCAATTTCCTGTAAAGCTGCGACTTCGAGGCGATCGACAATCGCCCAATCATCGGCATGCAATTTCTGAAGATTAGGTAGAGCATGATTTAAGCGCCAGTCCAGATCCTGCTGAAGATAGGAATCTCGATTGCCGGACAGATCGGATTGCAGATAATGCAGTCGTTCTGTTCCCTGGCCTGCGGCTAATTCTGCTGTTCCCAACCAAAATTCTGAGACAGTCGTTGGCGATGAGCGCAGCACCACGGGGCAAAGTTGCGTCACTGCTGCCGCCCGTCCGCAAAAAGCCAAGGTTTGCAGACGTAATAACATCAAGTCATTGGTGTGAGGCGATCGCTCCAGCAGCACCAATAACTTAGATAAATCTCCAGTTTCGCCCAACGCCCGCAGGTAGTAAGTCCTGATTGGCGATCGATCTAGCTCAACCTCCCCAGGACTCATTTGGCAATCGACCCAAACTAAATATTCCGCCCAGCGATTAGCCAGCCGATAACTAAGAGCGATCGCACTGCGCGGCATTAGGCGGTGATCGGCTCGGTAGCGGCTGAACAGCTCTTCGGCAGCAGTCTGCTCGTTCTTTTGCCACAAGGCCATCCCGCGTAATATCTGGGGATATACCCACATCCCATCGGTGGGCATCAACCACCTTAGCCCCCATCCCAAGCGTCTAGCTCGATCGAATTCTGCTGCTGCCAAGAGGGTATTCAGGTGACGCAGCAGTAACACTGGCAGCAAGATCAGCGGTAGCGATAGTCCCAGGCCAACGAATATTGCATACCGAGGGAGAAAATACCAACAAAGGCCAATAGCGATCGCCACGCCGATCGCACTCACCCGCAAGCTCTTGACCGTCGGCGATTTCCGCAGGCCGATCACCAAGCAGTAGAAAACAATAATTTGTAAAATGACGGTATTGGTAAAGCTCATCGATCGAAAGTCCTCTCCGACAGGGAAATACTAATTACTACCAGGGACAACGACTACCTCAAACTGTAATTTAAACGGTTGAAAATTCGCGCCTCCTTGTGGCCAACCGCTCAATTCTAATCGGTAAGCACCCGGCTGTTTAAACAAAACAGTAGTACTAGGAATACCTCGGTATTTTTCAGCATTGATCGATCGCAATTGGGGCTGCATCACAGCTTTTTTGCTGGGCAACTTAAAAACCTGTAGCTGACACTGGCACTGACTGAGTGGCACCACTTGGCCACCTTTTTTGGTGAGAGCGAACCAGATCACCGCTGGTTTGTTCACCCGAGCTTGATCATCTGGTTCAATGTGTAAAGTTGCGCCAATTTGATTACTGATTTTAACTTTGTGCGCTAGTACTGGCGTTGCTAGACAACTGATGCTTGTCCCGATCATTAATCTCAGAACGAAGCTATTTGGGTGGAGCATATAATTTCTCGATCGATAAAAGTGACCAAAACCAGCGACAGCGCAGCAACAAGATCAGGAGAACAGCTAGAATTAGGCCGATCGATCGCCATTCCTGACCGCTGCTTCCTTGGACTGTACCAAAGTAACTAGCGCCAATCAATAGACAATGCGCCGCTGCCAAAAGTAAAGCGGGCAGCGCCAACAGGTGGAGCTGTCGCCAAGATTGACCGAGGTGTTGCTGTGCCCAATCGAAGCTAGTGGCCGCTGGGAGCAACAAACACAGCAGAGCCGCCACCCCACTCCAAATCCCCGCTTGTTGACTGGGCAACATAAAAAACAGCGCCGCCAGATTCCAGCCCCAAGTATGTTCGATCATGTGTAAAACATGCGCTACCGATAGTACTAACGCGCCTACTCCCAGCAAACGCCGATAAGACAACAGCGTTGGCCAGCACCGACTCAGCGGTCGGGCTACAAGAGCCGCGGCCAAACAGATCAAGGCCGCGTAACCAGTGCGATCGACCATCGTATCGCCAGTTCGCCCCAGGGTGAGCAGCCCGACCATGATTGTAATCCAGCCCCCGGCGCGGCGGAGTTGACTATGTCGATCGCTACTCCACCGACTGCTAGCTACTCCTACCCCCAACATCATTGGCATCGTGCCCAAGCCAAAAGCCAACATAGTTACTGCGCCCGACCAGGGATTACCAGTCTCGATCGCTTTTAACTGCGCCGCATACAAAAAACCGCAGGGCATCAGCCCCCAAAATAGACCCAAAAGGGCTGGTGATTGCTGGCCAGCCATGGCCAAATTCACCCAGCGGTGCAGCCGACTGGGCAGAAACTGCGGTGCTGGCGGTAATAACTGCGGCTTAATTTGTACCAAGCCCCACCAGATGAGCAAACAGCCACTAATCATTACCACCGCAGTGCGCAAATCACTACCAATACCGACGAGTTGTCCACTGGCCACCACTGCCGCACTCACGGCTCCTAACAAACCGCCCACCAGCACATAACTCAACAACCGACCCAGATTTAAGAGACCATGAAACCGCAGCGCTGCTTGCCAATTGGCAGATTGTGACTGGTTGGATAGCGCCAACGCCACGGTGAGCGGACCACACATCCCGACGCAGTGGCCAAAGCTACCGAAGAAGCCTAACCCGAGCACGAGGAGGAGATCGATTGTTACCACCAGATTCCTCCAAAAGTACAGCCCTCATATTGTAACGGCTGACCTCAAAATCAGCGGGGATGATAATTAGGAGTTAAGTTGGCAAGGGTTTAAATACCTGGCAGAATTCGGCCATGGAACGCGGTGATGGCTGCTGCTGACGCATCTGCGGTGGTAAAGCTTGCCACATTTGCCACAGTAATGGCATCCCCAGCTCAAATTGTGGCGTACTTTTAAGTCGATCGAACACCTCTAAAGTTTCACCTTCCATCAATAATCGACCTTCATGCATCACTAATACCCAGTCTGCCCATTGATACACAAAGTCTAGATCATGAGTCGCAATCAGTAGAGTTGTTCCTAGCTCGGCAATCGATTGTAGTTCTGTCAACAGATTACGAGTTTGAACCGGATCGAGATAAGCAGTTGGTTCATCTAGTAACAGTAATTCTGGCTGCAAAGTCATCACCCCCGCGATGCTTACCCGTTTTTTTTGACCCAAACTGAGATGCTGGAGGGGTGACATGGCCAGATCGGCCAGGTTGAAATCAGCTAAAGTTTTAGTGACTTTGATCGCTACTTCGGCTTCAGATAAACCTTGATTGCATAGCCCATAAGAAATATCGGCAGCAACGGTGGGGGCGACCAGCTGTTGTTCGGGATCTTGAAATACTAAGCCTACCCGTTGTCGCCACCGATTGAGAGCGGCGCGATCGAACTTCAGCAGCATTCCATCTAGTTTAATAGTCCCCCGATCGGGCTGACATAAGCCATCCGACAACAAAAACAGCGTCGATTTACCACAGCCATTTTGACCAATTAGAGCCGTATTTTTACCAGTGGGCAGTCGGAAGCTGAGGCCAGCAATCGCTGGTGACTCCGCCATCGGATAGCGGTAATAGACATCATTGAATTCCAGTAGATACTCAGACATAGATACGGTAGAAGATTTCCCCTACAATCAACAGCACACCACCCCCGATTGACTCCTGTGCATAACGCGCCGAATATCGAAAAGACTGCGGTTGCCAAAATCGAAATTCTTGCTGAAAGCCGCGCGCTGTTACCCCCAAAGTCAACTGTTGGTAACGACTAGCCGTGCGCCGAATTAATTGCCGAACTAGTAAATTTAAGCTACTCATTCTCAGTCGTTGCGTCCGGTAGCCACCCCGCGCAACTTGAGCCGTAATAATTTTTTGAGCGGTGTCTGCTAACAAGAAAATAAAGCGGTAAATCAACAGTGACAGCTCGATTAAAATTGATGGGCAGCCAATCTTCTGGCAAGTAGTAGCTAGATCGATCGCTGGAATCGTCAGAACGATAAAAAATAGAGCAGAGGTACTAGCGAGTGAACGCAGCAAAACTGTCAGCGCCTGCATTAAACCCTGATGACTAAGATAAATTTGTCCACTCCATACATTCATCTGCCACAAGCGATCGATCGGGATGCTTGATGAAATACTGCCAGCATACTCAATTACTAGAGCTGGCAAACTGGTCACCAGAAATGTCATCATGCCCAGGATCATGGAGAAGTAGATACGGCGTGGAATACCAGCATAAACAATTATCCAAATGCTTATCCAGACAAAGATGGCAATTTGCACTGGATAGTGAGCCACTAGGGCAAGAATCAGCATTGCGATGGCAAACCAGAGCTTTTGCGCTGGGGGCAAATAACGCAGCCGATTACTATAGGCCAGAGTATCGAATTGGATATTCACTCAATCGCGATTTTCGATGAGGGTGGCAGCTTCATCGGATTTTCGTCGTTCGGTGCGCCCCTTATATAAACCTAAGATGTAACAAGTAATCCCTGACCCGATCGCCGCCTGGGTCGCAAACAAAAAGGTTTCTACTTCACCACCAGATGGCTTGATAATTGGCTCGAACCAAGGTTTATAGCCCGGTTTTACTGCTTCGATCGCGGTCACATTAATACTATCTGTCGCCTTAAATTCTTTGCCTTGATACATTAAGACGGGAGCCATCGATAAGATAACTGCACCACCGAGTAACCAGATATTAATTGATGACTTCTGCATTTAAATTAGTCCCCTTTTGAAGTAGTCCGAGTGTTTTTAATTCTTGCTGGCCATAATCTTGCAGCCAATTCCATACCAGTAAGGTTAACAGACCTTCACTGATGGCCAAGGGGATTTGGGTAACGGCAAATACTCCGACAAATTTAATGAACGCCGCCATAAATCCGCCCTGCACCGCTGGAAAAGCTAAGGCTAATTGCACCGCAGTCACTAAATAAGTACACAAATCTTCGAGCATGGAGGCTAGAAATACAGCTATTTTCTGATGCCCAGTGCGGGCGATCGCATGATAAACAACATAAGCAACCATCGGACCAACAATCGCCATCGAAAAAGCATTGGCACCCAAAGTTGTCAGACCGCCATGGGCAAGTAGGATCGCTTGAAACAGTAAAACAAGTCCGCCCATTACGGACATGGCCAGCGGGCCAAATAGAATCGTACCTAGCCCAGTACCGGTCGGGTGAGAACTACTACCGTTAACGGAGGGGATCTTGAGTGCCGAGAGCACAAAGGTAAAGGCTCCAGCTAAGGCCAGCAGCAGTTTAAGTTCTGGATGTGCTTGGGTAATCCGGTTAATGGAGCGCAAACCAAAAAGAAAGAAAGGTAAGGCCGCTGCCCACCAAAAAACTGCCCACTGGACAGGTAAGTATCCCTCCGCAATATGCATAGCTTGCGCCGGGGCTGGTGAGCCAATAACTAGATAACAGCTTAAGCCCAGCATCGCTAATAGAGATGCCAGTTTTTGACGTTTTGTTTTCATGATGGTTTCAGTGAATAGACGCAGTGGAAATGAAGCTAGACCGTTAATTCACTGATTCCAAAAATCAATAAGTTTAATAATGACCATCTGTGCCTCGCAGATCAGGATGAATTTTTCAGTGGGCATTCTGACTTGGAGAGGAGCACTCTCTTTACAGTTGCGGGACAGTGTTGGATTCACACCAAGCTTTCCCCATCCTGAAAATCTTTCTCAGTATATCAGGCTCCACTGTCCAGTGAAATTAAATTCGAGAAACTTTACTGCCCACCAAAATATCCCCTGATGAACCTACACCAATGGCGATCGAAAGCCCTAGAATTAATAAATTCACCTAGGAACCAAGTCCCCTATGCATCGCACCGCCACCATTCCTGGGGGACTCACCACCAGCACCGATAGTCTCATCATGATCGAGCAAACTCCCGCGCCGATCGTTATCATCACCTCCGCCGACACCGATATCCAAGCCCTGGCTCAAGCCTGGTCACAGCTCCCCCCCGGCTTCCCCGAACTCCGCGCGCTGAATATTTTGGCCTTGCAACAGCAAATGACGATCGATCTCTACGCCGAAGAAGTCCTGGCTCACGCCCAGGTGATTGTGATTCGGCTCCTTGGTGGCATTGGCTACTGGTCTTATGGTTTAGAAGTTGTTCAAGAATTAGTCACCAGAACTGGCGCAGCCCTGATTTTGATGCCCGGTGACGATCAACCGGATCTCTCCTTGCTCAGTCGATCGACCTTACCCCTCAATGATGTCAATCAAGTCTGGCGCTACTTTATTGAAGGCGGCACCGAAAATCTTAAGCAATCACTATACTTTGTAGCTAATCGCTGCCTGAAGTTAAACTACGAATACCAACTCTCCCAACCCGTTCCCAAAGTTGGTATTTATCCCTTTCCAGTCAGCGACAGATCTAAACCACAAGTTGGAATTTTATTCTATCGGGCACATTATTTGGTTGGCAACACGGCGGCGATCGATGCGCTGTGTCAATCCTTGATCGACTGCCAACTCACCCCCGTGCCCATCTTCGTTTCTTCTCTGCGCGACCCCGCAGTGCAAACTGGATTAATGGCCTATTGCCAGCCACAGGTGCGAGTATTACTAAACACCACTAGCTTTTCGCTGATTACCCCGGCACCACTATACCCAGCCATGCCTACTGAGGTGGATACCAATGCCCTCTGGGCAAATTTAGATGTGCCGATTCTGCAAGTAATTTTAAGCGGTGGCGGTTTAGAAGACTGGCAAGCTCAACTAAATGGTCTATCGCCGCGCGATACGGCCATGAATGTAGCGCTCCCTGAAGTCGATGGACGGATTATCAGCCGGGCGGTTTCTTTTAAGGCCGTATTTTCCAAGCACCCTGTCTTGCAAACCGAAGTCCTGGGCTATCAGCCCTTGCCCGATCGAGTGCAGTTCGTAGCAGAGCTAGCCGCCAATTGGGTAAAACTAGGTCAGGTTAAAGTCGCCGATCGCAAAGTCGCACTAATTTTAGCTAACTATCCCAACCGGGATGGCCGACTAGCTAACGGCGTAGGACTTGATACCCCAACTAGTTGTGTTGAAGTCCTCAACGCACTCCAAACCCAAGGCTACACCACCACAGATTTACCGCAGACTGGTGCAGAGTTAATTCAGTGGTTGACCAGAGGAATCACTAACGATCCAGAAGGGCGATCGATCCGTCCCGTGCGCCAGAGTTTAGACTTAGCAACTTATCAAGAGTTTTTCGCCAGCCAGCCAGCAGTAGTCCAAGCAGCGATCAATCGACGGTGGTCAGCACCGCAGGGTGATTTTCCAGTAGCTGGTATTCAACTCGGTAATATTTTTGTGGGCGTTCAACCTGCTCGGGGCTACGATCTTGACCCCAGCTTAAATTATCATGCCCCAGATCTGGAACCAACGCATGATTATTTAGCTTTTTATGAATGGGTGCGATCGAGCTTTGGTGCCCAAGCAATTGTGCATATCGGCAAACATGGCAATTTGGAATGGCTACCGGGCAAAAGTTTGGCACTATCGAATTGTTGCTACCCCGAAGTGGCTTTAGGTACCATGCCCCACTTTTATCCTTTTATAGTTAACGATCCCGGCGAGGGGGCACAGGCCAAACGTCGCGCCCAGGCCGTGATCCTCGATCACCTCACGCCCCCCATGACGAGAGCGGAACTATATGGGGATCTCCAAGCCCTGGAAAATTTGGTGGATGAGTACTACGAAGCGATGAGCCTCAATCCAGGCCGGATGCCCTTGGTACAAGAAAAGATCGTGACATTATTGGCAGCTAGTAACCTCAACGAAGATTTAGGGATTGTAGTTACTGCTGATGAATTACGCCAGCGTTTTGGCGATGCGGTGTTAAATCATCTCGATCGATCGCTCTGCGAGATCAAAGAATCTCAAATTCGCGATGGATTGCATATTCTAGGTCAATGTCCTAGTGGTGAACAGTTAAGGGATCTAATTATTGCGATCGCTCGCCATCCGCAGGCTGGCCGCCGGGGTCTAACCAGAGCGATCGCCCAGGATGCTGGTTGGGAATTTGACCCCCTGAAGGTCGATCCGGCTCTACCGATTGCTGGCGAATGGCGCAATGCTGGGCAAGTAGTGGCATCGATCGAGGAGCAGGCCAAAATATTGGTAGCAGAACTAATCGAAAAAGCTGAACAAGCTGCATTTAATCCCCCCAGCCCCCTGCAAAAAGGGGAGCCAGCATCTGGTGATTCTGGTGATTCTTTCGTTAGGAATAATTTAACTACAAATACTGATCGAGAACTCCACTGGATTGCTCAATGCCTATTACCGAACCTCAAACAAACCAGTCAGGAAGTCACTAATTTACTCCATGGCTTAAATGGTGGATACATTGCCAGTGGACCAGCTGGTGCCCCCACTAGAGGTCGATCGGAAGTCTTACCCACTGGCCGCAATTTTTACTCTGTTGATATTCGGGCAGTGCCCACCGAAAGCGCTTGGGATGTTGGTCGCAAAGCCGCCGATGCGCTGATTGAACGTTACACCCAAGAGCATGGCGAATACCCGCGCACATTAGGTCTCTCGATTTGGGGCACCGCCACGATGCGCACTGGTGGCGACGACCTAGCCGAAGCCTTGGCTTTATTGGGAGTTCGACCAGTATGGGATGGGATGTCGCGGCGGGTGGTCGATTTCGAGATTTTGCCACTGACGGTGTTAGATCGTCCACGGGTAGATGTGACTTTGCGGATTTCGGGGTTCTTCCGTGATGCTTTCCCCAACTTAATTGATCTGTTTAATCAAGCCGTCGCCGCCGTGGCGGCTTTGGATGAACCAGCTGATCAAAACCCTTTGGCGGCGCAAGTCCAGCAAGAAATTGCTGATTGGTCAGCAATAGGATTAGATGGGCAAGAAGCGATCGAACGTTCTGCGCATCGGGTCTTTGGTTCTAAACCGGGTGCTTATGGAGCAGGTTTGCAGGGCTTAATTGATGCCCAAAACTGGTCAGATGATCAGGATTTGGCTAATGCCTATATCAACTGGAGTAGTTATGCATATAGTGGTAACGGCGTGGGCAAGGCTGCACCCGAGGCTTTCCAGCGCCGCTTAGGAGATATGCAGGTGGTGCTCCAAAACCAAGATAACCGCGAACATGACTTACTGGATTCTGATGACTATTACCAATTTCAAGGTGGTTTGACGGCGGCAGTGCGATCGATCAGTGGTCAGCAACCAGCAACTTATTTTGGGGATAATGCCTTGACGGAGAATCCCCAAGTTCGATCGCTGGCTGAGGAAATTGCCAAAGTCTATCGATCGCGGGTGGTGAATCCGAAGTGGGTGGCGGGGGTGATGCGCCACGGCTATAAAGGAGCCTTTGAGATGGCCGCCACGGTGGATTTTTTGTTTGCCTATGATGCCACCGCCCACTGCGTTGCCGATCATATGTACGAGGGGGTCGCCGCTGCCTATTTATTCGATCCGCAGGTGCAGGACTTCATCAAGCAGCATAATCCGTGGGCCGCCCGTGACATGGCCGAGCGGTTGTTGGAGGCACACGAGCGCGGTTTGTGGGCAACCGCTAGTCCCGATACCTTAGATCAGCTCCAGAATATTTCCCTGGAGATGGAGGGTGAGGTCGAAAATACCTTACACCCTGCTCCCTAAAAGCCGCAAAAAACCTCGATAATATTTCTAGGAACGTTACGTAGAGAAACAGTTAATGGATATTCAGACTACAGCAACCTCACTGTTAGAATGGCGCGGTGACGGATTAGCGATCGGCTTTTGGGAAGACAACGTCAATATTACCGGGGATCTCCTCAATCTCAATACCCAGTTGCACGGCATTGTCCAAGAAATTATTGATGAAGCCGAATTCAAAGGGAGCGCTGCTAGTGTTGTTAGTACCAGAGTGAGCAGCGGTGCCCAAATCAAAAAACTGATCTTAGTAGGCTTGGGCAAAAACACTGCTCCCAAAGCTGACCAATATCGTCGCGCGGCGGCGGCGATCGCTCGGGCTGCCCAGAAAGAAAAGTGTGAAACCCTAGCTATTAGTTTGCCGGAAAGTTCTGTTGCGGCCAATCTTATCGCGCAAGCTACCAGCGAAGGAATTTTGTTGGCACTGCACGAAGATAAACGCTTCAAATCCGAAAAATCTGAGGAGAAAGCAGCCCCTCCCAAAAATCTTAATGAAGTCCATCTGCTGGGATTAACTGCCCAAGCAGCGGCCATTGCTAAAGCCCAATCGATCGTAGCTGGTGTCATTCTAGCCCGCGAGTTAGTTACCGCTCCGGCTAATTACGTTACCCCTACAAGTATGGCCGAAACTGCTCAAACCATTGCGAATAAATATGGGATGGAGCTGAAGATCTTAGAAAAAGCCGACTGTGAAAAACTGGGGATGGGTGCTTTCTTGTGCGTTTCCCAAGCTTCTGAACTGCCACCTAAATTTATTCATCTGACTTATAAACCAACTGGTACCGCGCGGCGGAAACTAGCGATCGTCGGGAAAGGCGTGACCTTTGATTCTGGTGGCTTAAACATCAAGGGCGTGGGGAGTGGCATCGAAACCATGAAAATGGATATGGGTGGTGCGGCGGCAACCTTGGGCGCGGCGGAGGCGATCGGACAACTCCAGCCCGATGTCGAGGTGCATTTTATTAGTGCGGTGGCCGAGAACATGATCAGTGGCACGGCGATCCACCCCGGCGATGTCGTGACGGCTTCTAATGGCAAGACGATCGAGATTAATAATACCGATGCCGAAGGACGATTGACCTTGGCTGATGCCTTGGTTTACGCCGAAAAACTGGGCGTGGATGCGATCGTCGATCTAGCCACTCTCACTGGTGCTTGTATTATTGCTTTGGGTGATGATATTGCTGGCTTGTGGAGTCCCCAACAGGAACTAGCCGATAGTATTTTGGCAGCAGCAGCCACAGCGGGGGAAAAATTCTGGCAAATGCCTCTAGACGATAAATACTTTGAGGGTCTTAAATCACCGATCGCCGATCTGAAGAATACTGGCCCCCGTGGTGGTGGTTCGATTACGGCGGCGCTGTTCTTACAACAGTTCATTAAAGATGTGCCATGGGCGCATTTAGATGTGGCCGGTCCAGTGTGGAGTGATAAGGAAAATGGGGTGAACAATGCGGGGGCGACTGGTCATCCAGTGCGGACTTTGGTGAATTGGGTGCTGAGTTAGCTAAAAGCCTTGAGGGTGGGCAGTGATCACCCTCAAGGCTTATAAATCTACTACTACAGCAGACCATCCCATCGTAAATATCATTTATGTCTCCGATTACTCAGGCACAACCGGCTCTTAAATTTTTACCGCCGACTTTTAACCCGGTTGTTTTTAGGTTAATGCGGCTATTGATGCCCTTGTGGATTAAGTCCCAGCTCAAAATCAAACGAATCGATACTGTTAATATCGATCAATTGGTGCAGTTCTATGACAAGTTTCAACACAAACAAATTCGCCTAATTTTGGCTTTTCGCCATCCCAGCCCCGATGATGGTTTTGCGATGATGCATTTGTTATCCCAGGCATTGCCCCAAGCCGCCAAAAAACAGCGGATTAAGCTCTCTATTCCACCCCATGCCCACTTCATTTACGATCGCGGCGTGCCAATTTGGGCGGGTAAATTGGTAAGTTGGCTATTGCCCAATATGGGAGCTACGCCTATTCACCGGGGCAAACTCGATCGAATTGGCCTCAAATCTATTCGGCATTTGCTGTGGCAGGGGCAGTTACCACTCGCGATCGCCCCAGAAGGTGCCACGAATGGTCATAACGAAATCATTAGTCCCTTGGAGCCAGGGGTGATTCAAATGGGCTTTTGGTGCATCGAAGATCTGCAAGCCGCTGACCAGCACCAAGAAGTCTGGATTTTGCCGATCGGCATTCAGTATCATTATCAAAATCAGCCTTGGGCAGCGATCGATCGAATGTTGCAGGAGATCGAACTAGATTGTGGTCTGGCAGCGTTGCCAGGAGTCGCTACCGAACTTCGCTACCCGCGCCTGTATCGGTTGGGTGAACACATCCTCAATTTGATGGAAGATTTTTATCGCCGTTGCTATCGACAGAGTTTTCCAGAACAAACAGCTAGTAATCAGCCCATCAGTGCAGCAGATTTCGCCACTCGGTTGCAAACGTTGTTAGATCGCGCTTTGCAAGTTGCCGAGCAATATTTTGGGATTCAGGCTAAAGGAACGGTGATCGATCGCTGTCGTAAATTAGAACAGGCCGGGTGGGATTGTATCTATCGGGAAGATATCAGCAATCCAGGTAAGTTATCACCAGTAGAGCGCGGATTAGCTGATCGGATGGCGGCTGAAGCCAGCTTAAGGATGTGGCACATGCGTTTGGTAGAAGGCTTTGTGGCTGTGACCGGATCCTATGTGAGTGCAGTACCCAGTCCCGATCGATTTGCCGAAACCAGTCTCATTATGTGGGATGTGATTCACAAAATCAAAGGCGATCACGCCAACCATTACCGACCTGATTTAGGCGATAGGCGGGCAGTGATCACGATTGGTGAGCCGATTTCGGTCTCGGCTAAATGGTCACAATATAGCAGTAGCCGTGCCCAGGCCAAACTAACTTTAACGGAGCTAACGAAACAGCTCCAAAATGCTTTACAGGATACGATCAACAACAAAGTGTGAAGACCCAATTGTTCGTTAGTAGTTAGCGATGGCCAACAACTTGGTAGACTTGTCGTTGCTGAAATAGTTCTAACAAATCAGGATTAAGTTTTTGCTGGGCAGCTTCCTGCTGAAGAATTGCCAGACTGCGCTCGATCGACAGCCGGGGTTTATAGGGTCGATCGCTAGCCGTCAGCGCATCATAAATATCGGCGATCGCCATCATCTGCGACTGAATGGGAATCTCGACGGCCATTAGTCCCTGCGGATAGCCAGTACCATCCAGTTTTTCATGATGAGACCGCGCAATATTGGGCACCTCCTGTAAATGCTTTGTCCAAGGAATCTGTTTGAGGAAATCGTAAGTGTAACTGACATGGGCTTGGATTTGTTCGCGTTCGGCAGTTGTCAAGGTGCCGCGCGGAATTAGTAACTGCTCAATTTCGGCGGCGGTAATTACTGGTTGCCAATGACCATTCAGATCTTGATAACTACCAGCCGCCAGCTCTTGTAAATCTTGAGTAATAGTGGCAATGCTGGCCTGGAAATCTTGACGACGCAATACCTGTGGCTCATTCAACTGATTAATTAAATCCCAATGTTGGGCCAGTCGATCGAGCTTACCCTGGAGTGCCTGATCTAAAATTCGGGACTGCTGACAATGTAGACAGTCATCTCGCTGCTGATGAACTAAACCACTATTTAAAAGCTGTTGATATTTCGCATCGGCACACTCCAGCTGCCACTGTCGCTGCATTAATAACAGACGATCGCGAATGGACTTAAGCTGCTCAGGATACAGCTTCTTTTCTTTTTGTAAGACAGCCTCGGCTACACCTACTTTACCAAAATCGTGTAGTAGAGCAGCGTAGCGGATTTCCTGAAGTTGTTGATTGTTAAATATGATTGATTGCAACCGACCATGATCGACCGCGTGAGCTTCTTCTGCTAGCCGGACTGTTAAGTTGGCCACCCGCTCCGAATGGCCAGCTGTTGCCGGATCACGGGCTTCAATTACCTGCACCGCCGCTTGGACAAAACCAGCAAATAGATCTTCGATACTATCTTGCAGTTGGTTGCGCTCGATCGAAATTGCAGCCTGGGAAGCCAGGGCGGAAACAATCTGCTGTTCACCCACTGCATAGGTCTGCGTGATCGCTAAGGCATTAGCCGGGGTAATTAATTGGGCAGCAAATTGCTTACGATTGATCAGTTGCAAAACTCCGATCGTATCACCCGCTTGATTTTGCATGGGCAGCACCAATACCGACACGGTGCGGTAGTTAAAATCTTGATCAAATCTCCGATCGATCTGATAGGCCGTATTAGCATTCAGACTATAGGCATCGGGAATATTTAAGCTCTGCCCAGTACTGGCGACATAGCCAGCCAAACTATCCAGGGTGAGCGGTAACCGCGATTCTTGAAAAGAATTATCAGGCAAAGAAGCGGTTTGAGCCGCCTTGAAAACTAATGTCGCCGGGTTCGTAGTGCGATCGATTAAATAAATACTCCCCGCATCACTACAGGTGATTTCTCGACTGCTCGTTAAAATCAAGTGTAATAATTCGTCGAGATCATTACTGCCGGATAACGCACAGCCGATCGCGAGAAGTTGTTCAATAATTGCAGGTGAGTCAACCATAAATTGGAACTTTACTACGTCCCAGCCGGAGTTTTATCGAGGGCGACTTTGATGGCCAACGCCACTAAGCCTAGACTAATAATTGCAAACACGCCTGTCCCTAAAGCGGTCATGCCCGTCACTAAAGTACGCACAGCTACGCCAATATTTACCGCCATGGTGCTAGTGGTACGCACCGGCGTTATCGCAAACGTCGTGGCAATTTTGCTAGTCATCCAATACATCATCAAAGTCATGATCGCCCCTACGGCTGCTCCGACCAAACAATTAGCAGGACTAGGTAAGGGGGTTGTATTTTGATCTTTCATAGCAGCTTCATAAGTTATTGTGCCCATTTTAGCCTGTCGGCTCCAAATGTACCCCTTGTGTCGAGAAGCGCGTGACAAACAGCTCCAATTCTGGGTTGGGCAAAGCGGCGCGGACTTGAGTTGCGATCGATTGAGCTTGGGTGAGATCCTGCGCCAGAGCGAAAACAGTTGGGCCAGAACCAGACATTAACACGCCCAAATTTTCAGTCTTCCCCAAAACAGCCCGTAAATCAGCTACCAGTGAATATGCCGGTAGCACGACTTTTTCTAGATCGTTATACAGCAATTGGCCAATCTGCTCTAAATCTTGATGGAGAATCGCTTGTACCATTAAGCCAGCATGAACGCGGTGCGACCGATCAGCTAAAGTATCACCCTGGGCATAAGTTCGAGCAAACTGCTGGCGATAGGTCTGATACGCCCACGGTGTGGAGACACTAATATTACGGTATTTCCCTAGTACCACGGCTCCCTGATGAACAGCAGCCAAGGAATCGATCTTTTCACCCCGACCAGTGGCGATCGCGGTGCCCCCGCTGATACAAAAAGGCACATCAGAACCCAAATCAGCACCCAGTGTTTGGAGTTCGAGTTGGGTCAGGCCGAGCTGCCAGAGAAGGTTTACCCCGACCAATACGGCAGCGGCATTCCCTGAACCGCCCGCCAGACCAGCAGCCAGCGGAATCCGTTTATGCAAAGTTATATCTACTCCTCCGTAGCGACGCGCCGCCTGGGGAAACTGTTGACGCATGAGGTCAGCCGCACGGTAGGCCAAATTAGTCTGGTCTTGGGGGACATCAAGCTGGCTACAATGCAGCACAATCTGGCCAGCCGCGATCGATCGCACTTCCACCAAGTCAGCCAATTCCACGCTCTGCATAATCATGGCCAGCTCATGGAACTGATCAGATCGCAGACCCAGAATTTCGAGGTGTAAATTAATTTTGGCAGGTGCCAGCAGCTTATAAACAGTCATGCAATTCGCGGAAGCAAGTTACTTAATTCTACCCACTGATGGACGCTCAAATCTTCGGCGCGATCGGCTACGTCAGCACCTAAGCTCACTAAGATCGCACCGAGTTGTTCTCGATCGATCACCGATTGCAAATTATTCCGCAACATTTTGCGTTTACTGCTAAAGCCCAACCGCACCAAGGTATCTAACCAAGCGGGATCCCGCGCCACGATCTTGCCAGGACGCGGGGTCAATTGAATTACGGCGGAATCCACTTGCGGCGGTGGCGAAAAGTCACGAGCCAGCACCGGACAAACCAGCGTGCAGTCAGCTAAATACTGTACCCGAATTGTCAGTGCCCCAAAAGCTTTATTCCCAGGTTTAGCCGTGAGTCGAGCCGCTACTTCTTTTTGCACCAACAGCGTGATGCTAGTAAATGGTCGCGCTGCCGGCTGAGCAATATTGCCCAGCAACTTTTCCAAAATGGGGCCAGTAATATTGTAGGGAATATTCGCAACCACCTTCGTCGGTTGCTGAAACTGTGGCCAAGCAGCCAACTGTTGGTCTAGATCGATCGTCAAAAAGTCATTTTGCAGCAGTAGAAAGTTTTCATACTTACCCATTTTTTTTACTAAATGAGCGCACAGATCGCGATCGATCTCTACCGCCACCACCGCTTGCGCCGCTTTAATCAGCTGCGTTGTGAGCACACCCATGCCCGGGCCAATCTCTAGCACCCGCTCCTGATCGCCAACATTGGCTGCGGCCATGATCCGATCTAAGATGCGGTCATTGCGCAGCCAATGTTGGCCAAACTGTTTTTTTGTTCTCACAGATTCAACTTAAGAATTACTGACACCGATGCCTACATACTGAAAACCAGCTGCCGTAAGTTCTGCTGCCGACAGAAAGTTGCGACAATCGATCATGAAAGGCGATCGCATTTTCTTCACCAGTTGCGCATAGTCTAATTGCTGGAATTCTAACCATTCGGTCATTAACACCAACGCATCACTGTCGGCCACCAATAGTTCGGGACTTTTCACCAATTCTACGCCCTGCAAGCCAGCATGACTTTCGACTTCGATCGGGTCGTAAGCACGCACCTTGGCACCCAGATTGATCAGCGTCCGAATGATATCTAATGATGCCGCATCGCGCAGATCATTAGTATCGGGCTTAAAGGTCAAACCTAGCAAACCAATGGTTTTACCCTTCAGAATCTTCAAAGATTTTTGCAGCTTTTCAATGACGAGGGCGCGCTGTTGCTGGTTAACACTCACAGTGGCCTTGAGCAGCTGAGCATCATAGCCATAATCAGCGCCAGTTTGGATCAAGGCCGACAAGTCTTTGGGGAAACAAGAACCACCCCAACCGATACCGGCGTTCAAAAATTTATTCCCAATCCGAGAATCTAAACCAATGCCCTTGGAAACTTGAGTCACATCGGCACCCACTCGTTCACAGATATTGGCAATCTCGTTGATGAAACTAATTTTGGTGGCCAAGAAAGCATTAGCGGCATACTTAATCATTTCGGCAGAGCTGAGGTCGGTAGTCAATACTGGTACCGGTTTCTTTTCTTCGGCAAATTGACGATTGATAATAGGAGCATAAAGCTTCAGCATTAGATCAATCGCCTTCTGATTGGCACTACCTAATACGATGCGATCGGGATTGAGCGTATCGAAGATAGCCGAGCCTTCGCGCAGAAATTCGGGATTGCTCACCACATCAAACTGCACTTCGGCCGTTGAGCTATTCTGCCGCGCAGCTACGCCATCCAACACCAACATTTTCACCCAGTCACCGGAACCGATCGGCACCGTCGATTTATTCACGATTACTTTATAGTCACCGTTGAGATGCTGACCAATGCCTCGTGCTACTGCTTCCACATATTCAGTGTTAGTAGAACCATTGGGCAGGGAGGGCGTTCCCACGGCAATAAACACGACTTCACCGTGGTTCATGCCCATCGCTAAATCAGTAGTAAATTTCAGGCGGCCAGCGGCGATCGCCGACAGCATGATTTCTGATAATCCCGGTTCATAGATGGGCGACTTCCCGGCCTGCATCATCTCAATTTTGGCCAGGTTGTTATCAACACACACTACGTCATGGCCAATATGTGCCAGACAAGCACCTGTCACCAAACCAACATAACCAGTTCCGATCGTACAAACACGCATTGTTATTTTCTCCTCATTTCTACAAGATTTTTACTTTTTTATTTAGCTAAAGCAGGCAAAGATGCTAGGCGTTGCTTAAATTCACTGATTGTTTCGGTTAGTCCCGCCTGGAGAGACACCGTTGGCTGCCAGTTCAACAGTTGGGTCGCCTTCGTAATATCTGGTTTACGCTGTCTTGGATCGTCTTGGGGCAATGGTTTGAAAATTATTTCTTGGCCGGGCGCAATTCTGTCGCGCACATTTTGGGCGAGTTCTAAAATTGTGTACTCTTCTGGATTCCCAATATTGATCGGGCCAATATGGTCACCATTCATCAATTTCATCAATCCGTCTACTTGGTCAGAAACGTAGCAAAAACTGCGGGTTTGTGAGCCATCACCGTAGACGGTCAGGGGAGTTCCCCGTAAAGATTGGGCAATAAAGTTACTGACCACCCGACCGTCGTTTTCGAGCATTCGGGGTCCATAGGTATTAAAAATACGCGCTACCCGAATTTCGACATCATGTTGGCGGTGATAGTCAAAACAGAGAGTTTCCGCGATGCGCTTGCCTTCGTCGTAGCAGGAACGAATACCAATGGTATTGACATTGCCCCAATATTCTTCGGGTTGGGGATGAACGCTGGGGTCGCCATAAACCTCTGAGGTGGAAGCCATCAATAACCGAGCTTTAACTCGTTTGGCTAAACCGAGCATGTTAGAAGTTCCTAAAAAACTCACCTTGGTAGTTTTGATCGGATTATATTGATAGTGAACGGGGGAGGCCGGACAAGCCATATGATAGATTTGTTCTACTTCTAAGCGGATCGGCTCAGTGACATCATGGCGAATTAATTCAAAATTGGGGTGACCCATCCAGTGGGCAATATTACGTTTGGTACCAGTGTAAAAGTTATCTAGGCAAATGACTTCATGCTGCTCGCGCATCAGGCGATCGATCAGATGAGAACCAATGAAACCCGCCCCACCTGTAACTAAAATCTTCATAGAAGTACACAATTTTTACTAATCATAACAGTTGAGTGTGCCCTTAATGGCACCTAATAGACACAAGAACTCGGATGAATTGGGCAACAGCAAAGAGTTGATTTAGCTTCGCTCTGGCCTGCTTCAGTTAAACAATGCTGTGATGGTTTCACCACATTCCACTGATTGTATTGACCTTACTGGCTGCAAATTAGTCCATTTTATAAGTTTTATGACCAGTGGTCGTCAGTGTTTTTGCTGTTACTGATACTTACTATTTTCCTGCTACCTAAACCGGAAGAAAATGGTCTAACGAATAGTATTAAAAGCTTTTAAACCCTGATACCCTTTCATGCGCGCCGCATTTCTGGTGAATTCTCCGACAGATGGATTGCCATTGGGATGAACCACCCCTCCGACGCTTTGCCACAGTTCTGATGGTGCCAGTGATAGTTCATATGACCGATCACCGGTTTTATAAACGTGATACCACTCGGTTTTTTGGCAACTATCACACCAAAAAGCTTCGACCCATTCCCCAGTAACTCCAATAGTAGTGTGAGATTTAATTAACAGTTGTGCAGATAGAGCGCTCACTCCCCTAGCTTGCAGTTGTCCGGGGCGATCGTCAAATAGGTGATATTTTTTACTGACACTGTCCACATAACATTCATGCAGCGGGCAAAAGATATTGCGCCGTTTCGGTCTTTTTCTGTTTCTTTTGGCAACATCAGCGTTTAGCATGTTGGTCTCCTGGGCAAAACTAGTGACTAGCAGACATTTTAAGCCTCTTTCTTCGGGATATGTGTAGACTTTACGGCTAATTCTTTGAGCTGTTGGTCGGTAACCGCCGATGGTGCATCGGTTAACAGGCAGCGGGCTTGCTGTGTTTTGGGGAAAGCAATCACATCGCGGATTGAATCTTCTTGAGCCAGGAGCATCACCAGTCGATCAAGTCCAAAGGCAATGCCACCGTGGGGTGGCGTACCATAATCAAAGGCATCGAGTAAAAAGCCAAACTTGCTTTGGGCTTCGGTGTCCGATAGTCCGAT
>CAXTSZ010000030.1:10955-18347 GCA_964247125.1 uncultured bacterium | reverse complement strand
TTGAGGCTCATGATCTCGGCTTCAGACATAAAACTCATTTCCATGTCGAGCTGAGTAAACTCCGGTTGGCGATCGGCGCGCAGGTCTTCATCCCGGAAACAGCGGGCAATTTGGTAATAGCGATCGATCCCCGACACCATCAAGATCTGCTTAAAAAGTTGGGGTGACTGGGGTAAGGCAAACCATTCGCCAGGATTGACCCGACTGGGCAGCACGAAATCGCGGGCACCTTCGGGAGTGGATTTAGTCAAGATCGGAGTTTCTACTTCGGTGAAATCTTCTTGATCTTCCAGAAAACGACGCATGGCCTTGACTACTTGATGGCGGAGTTGGATATTTTGGCTCATCCGGTCGCGGCGGAGGTCTAAGTAACGGTAGCGCAGCCGCAGATCTTCGCGCACATACTCGTTCTCAGCAGCAGAAACTTGAAAGGGTAGTTGTTGATAGACCTTATTTAAGACATTAATCTGGTCAGCGTAGATCTCGATCATCCCGGTCTCGATGCGGGGGTTAAAAGATGCCGCTGGCCGCTGGCTCACTCGGCCAATGACCTGGATCACGTATTCGCTGCGCAGATCGGCGGCTAGTTCATAGGAAGCAGGGGTGCGTTGCGGATCGCTGACGATTTGGATAGAACCAGATTTATCACGCAGATGCAGAAAAATTACACCGCCCAAATCCCGACGACGATCGACCCAACCGCAAAGGGTTACTATTTCACCGATTTTTTCTGGGGTCAGGTGGCCACAATATTGGGTACGCATATCGAAAACAGGTGTAGATGAACGGGCTTACCATTTTAGCCTACCCGCTGTAACATAATCTCCCATCTGGGGCATTCCCATAGAAAATATCCCTAACTCTCGCAAGAGCCAGGGATAGCTGAAAAAATGAGTAAACAAGGCCAGAGTAACTGCGACGTAAAGTAAAAAAAGGTATCTAAAATTCAGCTCAGTCGATTTTATAAAGGTCTTTACAAGGTGTTAAACCCGGTGAGGGAATAAAAATCGTTGTTATTCTCGCCTACCCATAGAGTAGCGGAATAGTACTCCAATCCAATGAGACAAAAGACGTAATCTTAAGCAGGGCATCTACGACATTTTGCCAACTCAAATCTAGACAGTTGGATTAATTACTTGTGGCAAACCCATACTGTAGTTTAATACTCTACTGTTCAGGTTATACTTGATGTCGCCTTTTTGTAGTAGCGATCGCACAAAATGCTCCAGATCTGAGCCAATTTTCCGTAAATTATATTCAGTCAAATCTTGACCTGTATAGCTTTCTACTAAATCATCAAAATAACGATACACTTTTTGGAGATCATCATCGCCCCACACCAACTCGTTGTCTGGATCGACATCCAGAGTCAGCACTTGATCACTGGGCTGCAACTCATTATCTTTAATCTCGGCGGTATAGATATGAATGTGCCTAGTAGTAGACTTTAGTAACATAGAAAAAGCAGCAACTCTGCTGGCGGAAATCTTTTCTTATTATCAGTCGATCAGCGATTTTTGCCCAGAGTTCGATTGCGGATCGGAACTTGGGGATAATATTACTGGGCTTAACCATCCACCATCAATCTAGATATTCATGCCAGATCCTACCGCTATCGATCAACTCCGCCACCAGCTGTTAGACATCATGGGTACTCCCCATCCCACTAATCTGATGCAGGTTGGCCAATGTTTAGCAGCGTTTTGGACAGCAGACGCTTGGTGGCTGTGGCCAAAAGTGGGACAAGCGGTGGGGGGTGGCGCGGGGCTGAGTGAGACCGAATTACGTCTTCATCGACCAACGGCTACCGCACTGGGCACCGTGGAGGTGGCGGGTTATCAGGTGATGTGGATTGCGATCGAAGCAGGGCAGCTGGCGCTAGCGAAATCTGGTAATTGGACAACGGGCGACCAGGGAATTTTACAAGAAATCGCTGACTTGTTAGTCATTTCTTTCCATCAGGCAGAACTTCAGCGACAGGTGGAGGTCTCAAAACAATCGATGCGGCAAGTGCAAGCCCTGGCCGATGAGCGGACGGCTCAGTTGCAAAGCAGTCAGAATCTACTAGCCAAACTCCAAGAAGCCAATCGGCGCCGGATCAAACAGCTGGATGACAACAATCGACTCAAAGATGAATTTATTAGTACTATTAGCCACGAACTGCGCACCCCGCTCACTAGTATGTCGTTGGCCATTCGGATGCTGCATCAACCCAATTTAGATGTAGCCAGGCGCAGTAAATATCTGGAAATTCTGGAACAGCAATGCACCCAAGAAATTAATTTAATTAATGATCTATTGGCACTTCAGCAACTAGAATCGAAGCAGATGAGTTCCGATCGACAGATCGTAGATTTGCCAGGATTATTACAACCGTTAGTCCATAAGTTCCAAGAGGATTGGACTAATAAGCAACTCCAGCTCCAGGTAGATCTACCCCCAGCTTGCAGCTGGCAAACAGAGCCAGAAAGTATCAGTCGGATTGTGCAAGAATTGTTGACTAATGCCGGGAAGTTTTCGCAGCCGCAGACCACTGTGAAATTACAAGTAATAGCGGATCAAAATTTAGTATTGCGAGTAATTAATCACGGTCAGCTAATTTCGACAGAAGAGCAAACTTATATTTTTAGAAAATTCCGGCGGGGTCAAGGAATTACTCAGCAAGCGATCGGCGGCACCGGCTTGGGATTGGCGCTGGTGAAATCATTAGTGCAACATTTACAGGGCGAAATTGCAGTCAGCAGTCTGCTCTTAGCCGAGCAACCCACCGCCCAACATTTGGCCGTCACCTGTTTTGAGGTATTGCTGCCGCCGGGAGAACCTTAATGGTAATGAAACGATCCACTGCAACTAACCGCCACCGCACTACCAAAAAGCTTTCACCATTACAACGTCAGATCAAGATTTTTCATGCCTTAGGTGATGTCTTATTTGGTATTTCTGCCGACTTACTCCTCCATAAAAATCGACCCCATCGCCAGCATCGCCCCGCACAAAAACTAGTTAATACTCTGATTCGGCTAGGGCCAACTTTTGTGAAAATTGGCCAAACCCTCTCTACCCGTGTAGATTTACTGCCTCCGGCCTACGTAGCAGCCCTCGCCCAGCTGCAAGATCAAGTACCAGCCTTTAGTACCGTTCTGGCGATCGAGATTATTGAAAGAGAGCTGGGTCAGCCACTGGGTAACCTCTACCAAGAATTTGAACCCCAACCGATGGCAGCGGCCAGCTTAGGTCAGGTACATCGGGCACGACTACACAGTGGGGAGCTAGTGGTAGTAAAGGTGCAACGACCAGGATTAGAGGAGCTGTTTCGGCTAGATTTTCAGATTTTGCAGCAGCTGATCCAGTTTTGCGAAAATAAATTTCCCTGGACAAAAACCTATGGTCTCACAGCCATTTATCAAGACTTCTTTCAGCTGCTGCTCCAAGAAATTGACTACGTCAATGAGGGACAAAATGCCGATCGCTTTCGGCACAATTTTCGCCAGCAGAAAACAGTAGTTGTGCCAACCATTTACTGGCGCTTTACCACCAGTAAAGTCCTGACCATGTCCTACTTACCAGGGATTAAAATCGATCGACGAGCAGAGCTAATCGCCGCTGGCTTCCAGCCGTCAAAAATCAATCAAGTTGGCATCTGCTGCTACCTACAACAGTTGATGATCGATGGTTTTTTCCAAGGTGATCCACATCCCGGCAATATGGCAATTACAGCAGAGGGCAAACTGGCGGTCTATGATTTTGGCATGATGACGCAGCTGCCCGCCACGGCCAAAGAGCAAATGATTGATACTTTCCTATCGATTATGCGCAAAGATTCCACCGCTGTAATCCATAATCTGACCGCCATGGGTTTGCTGGTAGAAGTAGAAAATATGCGGCCCATTAAAAAAGTAATTGGCTTTTTACTCGATAGATTTACCGAGCGGCCAGTGAATATTCAGGAGTTCGAGCAGATCCGAACCGAGGTCGCCAGCATGTACGCCCAACAACCCTTTCGATTGCCACCCGAGATGACCGCCATTTTGAAAGCGCTCTCTACCTTGGATGGTATTGCCCGGACTTTAGATCCCGAATACAACTTAGTGGCTGCTGCCCAACCTTTTGTCCGGCGAATTGCTCTATCGGAACGGAAAACGATCGCGCGGCAACTCGGCCAACAAGCGACAAATTTTCTCCGCCAGCAGCTACGGGGCAAGGCAGATACGACCATATTGGTGCAGCAGTTAGAAGATCAGTTAGCTGAAACAGAAACAGAATTAATGGCGCGCTCGGTAGCCCAGGCTAAATTGTTGAAGCGATTGCAGTTGGCTGGGCGCAGTATTATTTACATGTTTGTCAGTGGTTTTAGCTTGGTAGCCGGGATGTTGTTACTACCCATTTCACAAATGGTCTGGGTCTGGTGTTGTTTTGGACTGGCCAGCTTGAGTGGATTAGTAGGATTGCGCTACCTGATTCAGTTTGTGTGGCAAGAGCAACTAGATAAAATTTTTGGCTAGTCCCAGCCCGGTAAGTCTTTAGTTGAACTGGTAGAAACCAATACGATCAAGCCCAGCCGGCACCGCTATATTAATACAAATCGAATAATTTATTGAAAAAGCAGGCAGGGATAACTTCCAGTGAGATTACCCATGCCTGCTTTTTGTCTCTAAATTTCAATTTTCATGAAAAGTTATCGAATGTATTCCTTGAGGATACTATTGCGGTTCGGATGACGGAGCTTACGCAGCGCCTTGGCTTCAATTTGCCGAATCCGTTCGCGGGTGACATTAAAGATTTGACCGATCTCTTCGAGGGTTTTCATCCGACCATCGTCTAGACCATAGCGCAATCTTAAAACATCTCTTTCCCGAGGGCTAAGAGTATCTAAAACACTTTCTAGATCCTCCCGCAGCAAGTTCTTGGAAACTTGATCTTCTGGCATTTCACCATCAGCTTCGATGAAGTCCCCGAGGCGCGAATCTTCTTCTTTGCCGATCGGAGTTTCTAAAGAAATTGGCAACTGTGCTGACTTCGCAATAAAGCGTAGTTTTTCGATGGTCATTTCCATCTTGGTCGCAATTTCTTCTTCTGTAGGCTTTCGACCCATCCCTTGCGACAATAGCTTCGTTGTTTTTTTGATCCGCGAAATAGTCTCATAAAGGTGAACAGGGAGCCGGATGGTACGAGACTGATCGGCGATCGCCCGCGTAATTGCCTGCCGAATCCACCAAGTGGCATAAGTCGAGAACTTATAACCCTTTTCGTGATCAAACTTTTCCGCTGCCCGAATTAATCCCAAGCTGCCTTCTTGAATGAGATCCTGGAAGGACAAGCCCCGATTCATATATTTCTTGGCGATCGATACCACCAGCCGTAAGTTGGACTGCACCATTTTGTCTTTGGCGCGCCGACCCAAATACAGCCGATGCCGAAACTGCTGTGGATTCATTTCCACCGCTGTTGCCCACTCATTGTCCTGGGGCTCGCGCTCCAGCTCGGTCGTCAGCGCCTCCCGGACGCGCTCTAGTTCCAGCAAGTCGGCAATTTTTCTGGCCAGCTCAATTTCTTCATCGGCTCTCAATAGCCGAATCCGACCAATTTCTTGGAGGTACAGTCGGATGGAATCCTCTGTATACTGTTTTTTCTTGACCGGGACACGGCGGCGAGCAGCGGCTTTACCTTTCCCAGGCTTTTCCTCTTCCTCTTCCCCCTCACCTTCCGCGCCTAACTCGGTCTCATCGGGGTCTCGATCATCGTCTGTGAGCAATTCTACTTCGCTATCTGGTTCAATCAGGGTTGCGAATACGTCTTTAGCCTGAGTCATGCCGTATTCCTCTTGCTCCTTACAAATCAATGATAAATTAAAAAAAATGGGTCGCTTTACCGAAGATTAGTCAATCATTGCTCATCGCACAGAAAAACTCGTCAAAAAATTATTTGACAGGAAATGTTTGAGTGTTCTGCTGAATTCTTCAACCTAGTAAGCCACTAAGACGTCCGCTCATAGCTCGGACTACTGGAATATTGGCTATTACTGATGGTGTTGGGACTTGAGATCGAACAGAGCCAATGAATTGGTTAGGTTTCCGGCACAGAAGTTCGCTAGCTATTAATCGCTTACCGAAACAAAATCAGTAAGGACTATAGGTCTAAATACTATCTAAATGATCTAGACAGAAAACCGCTACAGCCAACGATTGCTTCCAACCAATATAGTGTAGCCGTTAAGTTTTCGTTTGCCCAGTAATTTACGCTGTTTATGCTGATATTTTTTTAATGTTTAGATTAGTTACTAGCCGGGATACCCATTTCTGACCAAGCAGTTTGCTGTGCCAGATCATAAACAGTCTGCCAAGGTAATTGATTTTGGCGAGCGATCTCGGCACAGTCAGCAAACTCTGGCTGAATATTCCAAATATCTGTGGCATCAGGTAAATTGCTGATTGCCACTTTGACCCGCACGGAACCGTAGGCCGTTAGAACGGTGCGGATTGTCCGGGGTAAGACCGATCGCTGTTGAATCGAGCGGCGAATCCCGATAGTGGTAGTTTCTTGGAAAATAATTTCTTCACAGCAGGGAACTTGGCTGGATTGACAAATTACCGTGATCAAAATGCCGGGGCGCGATTTCTTCATCCCGACTGGTTGGGTGAAAACATCCAAAGCGCCAGCGGTTAGTAGGCGATCGAACAAATAGCCCACCACCTGTGGATTCATGTCATCGATTTGGGTTTCGAGGACAGTGATGTTTTCTACTGTTGCTTCTGGCTCTTGATTAGTCTCAGTATTTTGACTTTCCCCAATCCACAGCCGCAAGATATTAGGGAGCGGTAGCTGCAAGGTGCCGGCCCCTAAACCAATTTTGCTAATTGTCATGGCCGGAGCGGCACCAAAGCTCTCAGCTAGGGTCACGGCTAACGCTGCACCCGTGGGGGTGACCAACTCTCGATCGATCCCGTTACTATAGACTGGCACCTGCCGAGACTGCCACAGTTGCAGAACAGCGGGGACTGGCACGGGCATGATCCCGTGAGCAGCTCGGACTGTCCCACCACCAGTTGGTAGCGCCGAGCAATAAACTTGCTCAATTCCTAAATAGTCCAGACCCAAACAAGTCCCGACAATATCGACAATGGCATCGACCGCTCCAACTTCATGGAAATGTACCAAATTCGGATCGATACCATGCACAATCCCTTCGGCGATCGCCAGCTGCCAAAATACGGCTGAACTCCAGGCAGCAGCACGTTCTGGTAAGTTAGCCTGATCAATTAGTGCAATGATTTGGGGCAGATTGCGTTGGGGACTGTGATAATGCTGTTCTTTATCTACTATTGGCTGGTGGTGATGATGATGGCCGTGGTGGTGTGCCGCTGGTTCCTGACCATGCTCTGGATGGTCATGCTC
>CAXTSZ010000030.1:4149-10855 GCA_964247125.1 uncultured bacterium | reverse complement strand
CATGCTCTGGATGGTCATGCTCATGGCTATGATCGGTCGCGGCCAAAAGTTTTACATCTATATGAGTAGCCGCTTGACCATGATGTTTGACGGTGGTGCTATGCAGTTCATATTCGGAGGCAATCCCTAACTGATTTAGCCGATCGACCAAGTAGGCTACTGGCACACCCGCATCAATGAGGGCGGCTAGGCACATATCGCCAGCAATCCCGGTGGGACATTCTAAATAGGCAATTTTGGTCATCTTGTAGATTTTGATAAAGAATATCGGTCGATATGTGAACAAGCCAGCGATAATGAGGCATTCCGATTGTAACTGCTGAAGTTTGAGGCAATGGCCAAACACTACGAAATTCATCCTCAAAACCCCCAAGCCCGGAGCTTAGAAGAAATTGTCGATCGGCTGCGCAGCGGCGCGGTGATGCTCTATCCCACCGATACTTGCTATGCCATTGGCTGTGATTTGCTCTCGAAAAGTGCGATCGAGCGGGTGCGCTACATCAAACAACTGGCTAACGACAAGCCCCTAACTTTTTTGTGTCCGTCCCTATCGAATATCTCGACCTACGCCATTGTGGATGATCCAGCCTATCGCTTGCTCAAACATTTTATTCCCGGACCCTACACATTTATTTTGCCCGCGACCAAGCTGGTACCCAAAATTGTCCAAGATCCTAAGCGCAAAACCACTGGCCTACGGGTGCCCAATCAACGCATCTGCCAAGAATTGCTCGCCCTCCTCGGCAACCCTCTAATTTCTATTTCGGCCCATATTCATGATCAAGATGGTGACGATGCCACCTATGTAGATCTGGATAAAGCCAAATTATTCGATTATTTCGACAAATTAGTCGATATCACGATCGATGATGGTACTGCTGCCACCAATCAGGTTTCGACGGTGATCGATCTGACTAAAGAACCGCCATTAGTAGTCAGACAGGGAATGGGCTGGGTGGAAGTGGACACTTGGCTATCATAGTAGAGCTATTTATCCGGACTGGACATCAGTTATGACTTGTGCCAGTTGCCAAACTGTCTATTTCGTTTCCCTAAATCATCATTTTTCTTATAGGTGGATCATAATAGCTGAAAGCTTTGTGCTGCAAGCGTTTGCTTCGACAGACTGTCCAACTGATTCTGATTAACCCTTAGTTAAATGGCGGAGATGATCGACCTGATTGCATACTGACACAGGCCATTTTAGGAATGGCATTGTTGACAGTTACGTTTGGTGAACAAGCACGGGAAGTCCTTCCTGTTTGTAACTAATTTATCAGGGATGTAGGAGGAATGTGACAGCTCAAATAAAAGATCTACCAATTAGTATTAGTAGTAAAGCCCAAAAATATTCTACGAATGCCGTAGTAATTTCTGAACATCAGCCGCTGCGTGTGTCTTTGCATTGCATTATGACAGAGCAGACCAAATGTAGTCCTAGTCAGATTACAGCGGTAGCTGATCGAATTGCTAACGAGGTAGAAAGAATCTGTGATAAAAGCGATCGAATTCAATCTTCGGGTGTCAGTGAGTCATGGCTCCTGGGCCTGGCTCGTCACCGCCTATCCAAATGTCTGTATTACTATCATTTAGGCTCGCGCCAAGGTCGCATCGAACTCCATAGTAGTTTGAGTGCGATTGTCTATCGGTATATCTCTTTGCCTCAGTCGCAGTTAGGTTTTCAAGGGCGATATTCGCTGATTGAAGACTTTTTACAGGATTTTTATGCGGAGGCTCTCAAAGTCTTTCGGCGTGAAAATGAATTGCCTGCTGACTATACGCCCCGGAGTATGCTGCAATTGGCAGAGTATATGGTGTTCACCGAGTGCTACGGCAAGCGGCGGATTCAGTTGCGCTTTGGTAAAAGTCAGCAACTGATTATTCTACGCGCGCAAACTTTTAGTAAGCGTCAGCCTGCCGATGCCACGGTGGATATTGAACAGGCGTTTGACACCGCCAAAGAAGATGATGGGGAGGGCAGCAATAGCCGTCTGATCCAACAGCTCCGCTCCAAAATGGTCTCAGACAATGACGATCCGACTGATCGCGTCCTGCGCGATCGAGTGATTGGTCAATTAATTGAGTATCTGCAGGAGCAAGAGCAAGAGCAATGTATTGACTATCTATTACTCAAGCTGGAAGACCTCTCAGCCCCAGAAATTGAGGAAACGCTGCGGATTGATACTCGGCAGCGGGATTATCTCCAACAGCGGTTTAAGTACCATGTGGAGAAATTTGCCCGGGTTTCTAACTGGGAATTGGTTCTTCAGTGGCTGGGTGCCGAAGTCGATCAGAAGCTAGGACTTATTACTGCCCAGTGGGATGAGTTGCTAGTCAAGTTGACCCCTGAACAGCACCATATTTTGGAGCTGAAGCAGGCCAAAGTAGCTGATCGAGAGATCATGAAACAGCTGAAGCTTACTGAGAAGAAGCTGCAAATGCGCTGGTCGGCAATCTTAGAAATGGCGGCCGAGCTACGCAACCAAAATTAGATAGTAAAAAGAAAGCCCCTATTGGGGCTTTTTTTGTCATTTCTTGCTAAGCCTGTGGCGCTGCCCACTGCGACTGCTGGAGATCGATCGAGACTGGTCGGACTTGCCAAATATCTTTACAATATTCCCGAATTGAGCGATCGCTAGAGAATTTACCCATCCGGGCAGTATTCAAAATAGACATCTTCACCCAGCTGTCTTGATCGCGGTAAGCGGCACTAACAGCATCTTGGCAATCAATATAAGACTGGTAGTCAGCCAACAACATATAAGGGTCACTATTCAACAAGTTGTCTACAATCGGCTGAAATAGCCCAGGTTCACCGGGGGCAAAGGTGCTATTCGATAGGGAATCCATCGCCAGCCTTAGTTCGACGTTCTGTTGATAATAAGAGCGAGGCAGATAGCCTTGTGCTTTCAGATCTTTGACTTGGGGCGTAGTCAAGCCAAACAAAAAGAAGTTTTCGGCACCAACTTCTTCACGGATTTCGACATTAGCACCATCCAAGGTCCCGACGGTGAGCGCGCCGTTCATCGCAAACTTCATGTTGCCAGTCCCCGATGCTTCCAAGCCAGCCGTGGAAATCTGTTCCGAGAGATCGGCAGCCGGATAAACATGCTGGGCAAATTTGACGTTGTAGTTTTTCAGGAATACTACTTTGAGTCGATCGCGCACATCCGGGTCATTATTGACCACATCAGCCACGGCATTTACCAGCTTAATAATCAACTTGGCCATCCGGTAACCGGGCGCCGCTTTACCGCCAAACATGAAGGTGCGCGGCACCATATCCATGTCGGGATTAGCTTTCAGGCGGTTATAGAGGGTGATAATGTGCAGTACTTTCAGATGTTGGCGCTTGTATTCATGGATGCGCTTGGCCAGAATATCGAAGATCGAATTGGGGTTGAGTACGATGCCGTATTCGTCCTTAACATAACCGCCTAGCTCAATTTTCATGGACTGCTTAATCAAACGCCACTCGTGCCGGAAACCAGCATCTTCAGCAAAGGGTGCCAATTTTTGCAGTTCATCTAAATGCGTGATCCAGTTGGAGCCAATACTGCGCGTGATTAGATCGGCCAACTGCGGATTGCTGAGTACCATGAAGCGCCGGGGGGTAACGCCATTGGTCTTGTTGCTAAACTTCTCCGGTGAAAAAACATAAAAGTCTTTAAGGACAGTCTGTTTTAACAGCTCACTGTGGAGCGCAGCCACCCCATTAATGGCATGACTACCGACACAAGCTAAGTTCGCCATGCGCACGGTGCGATTGCCCCCAGCGTCATCAATTAAAGACAGCCGTTGGAGCAGCTCGGTATCATCGGGGAACTTTAAGCGGACTTGTGCTAAGAAGTGGTGATTGATCTCATAGATAATTTCCAAATGACGAGGCAATAGTCTGCCAAATAAGTCAGTAGACCATCTTTCCAACGCTTCCGGCATCAAGGTGTGATTGGTATAGCCCAAGGTTTTCTGGGTGATTTCCCAGGCCAAATCCCACCCTAAGCCCCGTTGGTCTACCAGTAGTCGCATTAATTCTGCTACTGAGATGGCCGGGTGCGTATCGTTGAGCTGGACGGCAAACTTCTCGTGGAAGTGTTCGATCGGAATCCCTTGCCGATCCATAATCCGCAACATATCTTGCAAAGAGCAGGAGACAAAGAAGAACTGTTGTTGCAACCTTAGCTCTTTGCCTTTTTCCCAGTCATCGTTGGGATATAGCACTTTGGTAATGTTTTCGGATACTACCTTGGCATTGATGGAGCCGTAGTAGTCACCCATATTAAAAGCCTGGAAGTCGAAAGATTCCGGGGCTTCTGCTTTCCAGAGCCGCAGGGTATTCGCGGTGTTCACCTGATAACCTAGGATCGGGGTGTCATAGGGCACTCCCTTAACTACTAGGTTTGGTAGCAATCTGGTGCGGGTATTGCCGTTACTATCTACGTAGGTTTCGGTTTTGCCGCCAAAAGGTACTGTTACTGTCCACTCGGGGCGCAATAGTTCCCACGGGTTGCCGAAGCGTAGCCATTTATCGGTAAGTTCTACCTGCCAGCCGTCTTTAATATCTTGATCGAAAATACCGAACTCATAGCGAATGCCATAGCCTAGCGCTGGAATTTCCAAGCTGGCCAAAGAGTCTAAATAGCAAGCCGCCAAGCGACCTAAGCCCCCATTACCCAGTCCCGGCTCTTCTTCTTGTTCGAGCAGCGTATTGAGATCTAGACCCAGTTCTTTCATCACCTTTTGGACAGGCTGCAAGAGACCCAAGTTGATCAGGTTATTACCCAAGTGGGGGCCTAGTAAAAATTCTGCCGACAGATAACAAACTGTCCGACTCTGCTCCTCGGTGTATTTGACCGAAGTACTGTTTAGTCTTTGCAGTATCCGATCGCGGACAGTATAAGCCAATGCCAAGTAACAATCGTTGAGTGTAGCTAAAGCTGCTGGTTTGCCCAACACATAGTACATGTTGTCTAAAAAGGCTTGTTTGAGTGTCGTGCTATCAAAGCCAGTGCGATCGTCCTCAACCCGTAGAGTTTTATCGTTTGTTTGCATAAATCTTTAATTCTGGATAAGTGAGGTTTAGTAAGCTTTGCATTGGCGACAGTCGGAATTTAGTGGCGGCTAAAGGATTGGCACGGCTATAGGAATAGTAATGCTGTCGCACATTGCTTTTCAGTATTAATAGATACGGCCAACTCGTCTGGGCGATCGCACCGGACAGAATAGCAGCCCCAAACATAGCAGAACTTGATCACTTCTGCCTAGAATCTTCACAAGTTCCTCACATTTACTATTGAAAATAAAATACATAATTTCATAGCATTTATTTATAATAAAGATAAGTAATCTCTATAGGGAAAGGCATATGCGTGATGCGATGCAGGCAATGTTAGACCAATCGGTACCCAAGGAAAAAGCCTTGGTACTAGAACTAAAAGATGTGGGATTGCATGAAATTCATTTAGTCGGTGGCAAGAATGCTTCCCTCGGCGAGCTGATCCAGCAGCTAGCGCCGCAGGGCATTCGGGTGCCCGCCGGTTTTGCGACGACGGCCTATGCTTACCAGTCTTTTATCGAGAGTGCTGGTCTAGCCGAGAAATTACAGAAATTATTTGCTGGCTTGGATGCTGAAAATGTCCAAGAATTGCAGCAAGTTGGTCAGCAGGCGCGGTCGCTGATGCTTCAGGCTCCTTTTTCGTCAGCTTTGACCAGCGCGATCGCACATGCTTACCTCGAAATGTGCGATCGCTATGGTGCCAATACCGATGTGGCTGTTCGCTCCAGTGCCACCGCCGAAGATTTGCCCGATGCCAGCTTCGCTGGCCAGCAAGAAACCTATTTGAATGTGCATGGTCTAGAAAGTGTATTAGAGGCTTGCCACAAATGTTTTGCTTCGATCTTCACCGACCGAGCGATTTCCTACCGGCAGTTGAAGGGTTTTGATCACTTAGAAGTGGCGCTGTCGGTGGGTGTCCAAAAAATGGTGCGATCGGACTTGGCTTGCGCGGGGGTGATGTTCTCGATCGATACCGAAAGTGGTTTTAAAGATGTTGCCTTAATTACCGCTGCCTATGGTTTGGGTGAAAATGTCGTACAAGGATCGGTCAACCCCGATGAGTACTTGGTTTTTAAGCCGACGCTCCAGACTGGCCATCGGCCCATCTTAAAAAAACGCTTAGGGAGTAAAGAAATTAAGCTGGTCTATAGTTCGCATAGCTCGGAACAGACCAAAAATATTCCGGTGCCAATTGAGGAAAGTCAGCAATTTGCCCTCACCGATGATGAAGTTTTGCAGCTGGGTCGCTGGGCGACGCAGATCGAAGCGCATTACTCCCAGGTGCATGGTCGACATAGCCCGATGGATATGGAATGGGCTAAAGATGGCCGGACCGGCGAATTGTTTATTGTCCAAGCGCGGCCAGAAACCGTGCAGTCTCAAAAAAGTGTGGCGGTGCTGCGGAGCTATCATTTCACTAATCCTCCCACCCTGCTACCAATCGCCACTGGTCGAGCAGTCGGCGATCGGATTGGCCAGGGAGCGGCCCGAGTGATCTTAGAAGTAGCCGATATCCAAAAGTTTCAAGCCGGCGAAGTGTTAGTTACCAATCGCACCGATCCCGATTGGGAACCAATTATGAAACGGGCCAGTGCGATCGTGACCAATCAAGGTGGCCGCACTTGTCATGCGGCGATTATTGCCCGGGAG
>CAXTSZ010000030.1:0-4049 GCA_964247125.1 uncultured bacterium | reverse complement strand
CGGCTGGAGTTTATTATTGCCAACCACATCAAGGTTCATCCTCTAGCACTATTAAACTTCGATCGCCTCACTGACAAGGCAATCCAGGCTCAGATTGCCGAACAGACTTTAGGCTATGACGATAAACCGCAGTTTTTTGTGGATAAAATAGCGCAAGGGGTCGGTTCGATCGCTGCTGCTTTTTACCCGAAGCCCGTGATTGTACGCTTGTCCGATTTCAAGAGCAATGAATACGCCAACCTTTTGGGTGGCCGGGAGTTTGAACCCCACGAAGAAAACCCGATGCTGGGTTGGCGTGGGGCAGCACGTTACTGTGACGATCGCTATCGAGCGGGGTTTGCCTTAGAATGCGTCGCGCTCAAACGGGTACGCGAAGAAATGGGCTTAGATAACGTCATTTTGATGGTGCCCTTTTGTCGCACCCCAGAAGAAGGCCGCGCCGTTATTGCCGAAATGGCTAAACATGGATTGGTGCAGGGACAGCATGGCTTGCAAGTCTATGTGATGTGCGAGCTACCCAGTAATGTACTGATGGCAGCCGAGTTCTGCGCAGTGTTTGATGGGTTCTCGATCGGCTCCAATGACCTGACCCAATTGACCTTGGGTCTCGATCGCGATTCGGCATTGGTGGCACATCTATTCGATGAACGAAATCTAGCCGTGCAGCGGTTAATCGCACTGGCGATCAAAACAGCCAAGGCGCAGGGGCGCAAGATTGGCATCTGTGGTCAGGCTCCCAGTGACTATCCCGAGTTTGCGCAATTCTTAGTAGCGCAGGGCATCGACTCGATCAGCTTGAATCCAGACTCGGTGATCAAGACTCGGCTGGCGATCGCGGCCATAGAACAGAGATAAACATCATCTTTAATAAAAAACATCTTGCCCTCTTCCCCAGCTTCGTGCTATAAATAAAAGCCGTGCAACGAATACCGCACGCGGGTGGCTAGCTCAATGGTAGAGTACTCGGCTTTTAACCGATTTGTTCCGGGTTCGAGCCCCGGGCCACCCACTTTTAAAACCTCATAGCTGTTGATATTAGATAAACTCGATTCAACTAAATGCCTTCATTAAGGTGTCTGAATTTTGGTAAAGTATTCACAGACTAAGAAGTAGACGAAAGTACTCACATCTTTTTTGTATATAAAATTTTAGGAGGATCACCTAATGGCTCTCGTCCCGATGCGGTTATTGTTAGACCATGCTGCTGAACATGGCTATGGCATCCCTGCCTACAATGTGAACAACATGGAGCAGATCCAAGCAATTATGCAGGCTGCCAAAGAAACTGATAGTCCGGTTATTTTACAAGCATCACGGGGTGCCAGAACTTACGCTGGTGAAGCTTTCTTAAAGCACTTAATCTTGGCAGCGGTAGAGACCTACCCCGAGATTCCGATCTGTATGCACCAAGATCATGGCAACAGTCCGGCCACTTGTTACTCGGCGATGAAGCATGGTTTTACCAGCGTCATGATGGACGGTTCCTTGGAAGCTGATGCCAAGACTCCCGCTAGCTTTGAGTACAACGTTAATATTACTCGCCAAGTTGTGGAAGTGGCTCATGCGATCGGCGTGAGCGTCGAAGGCGAATTAGGTTGCCTGGGTTCTCTCGAAACTGGCCAAGGCGAAGCCGAAGACGGCCACGGTTTTGAAGGTGTTTTGACTGCCGACCAGCTCCTCACCGATCCGGACGAAGCCGTAGAATTTGTCGAAACTACTGGTGTCGATGCTTTGGCTGTCGCCATTGGGACTAGTCATGGTGCTTACAAATTCACCCAAAAGCCTACTGGTGAAATACTAGCAATTAGCCGGATTGAAGAAATTCATAATAAGCTACCAAACACTCACTTGGTAATGCACGGTTCTTCTTCAGTGCCAGAAGAATTGATCGCCATTATTAATAAGTACGGCGGTCAGATTCCAGAAACCTATGGTGTACCTCTAGAAGAAATTCAGAAGGGCATCAAGTGCGGTGTACGGAAAGTTAACATCGACACCGATAACCGCCTCGCGATTACTGCTGCTGTCCGGGAAGCTTTAGCGGCGAAGCCCGAGGAATTTGACCCCCGTCACTTCCTAAAACCTTCGATCAAGTATATGCAAGCAGTTTGTGCAGAACGCTACAACTCTTTCTGGTCTGCTGGTAAAGCAAGCAAAATCAAATCTATGTCATTAGATGATTATGCTGCTAAGTATGCCAAAGGCGAAATCAAAGGGCCAAAGACTACTGTTTCTGTATAATTTTGACTGAATAATGATCATAATTCCCTGGAACTATCCAGGGATTCTTTTTAGCTCTTTTCCAGACTGGAAGTTTGCCTGTATCCTGGTTACTAATACAAAAATTTTGGAATATTCCATTACCTGTAATATTATGTCTTTTTTCCGTCCACTTATTTCTCTCCTGTTAGTCTGTGTGGCCGTTCTGATGGTCAGCTGTAGTGATGGATCTCAGGTTAAGGCTCCGACCTATTCTGATGTGCAGTTGGCCAAAATTCAACTGGCTAGCAAAGGCGTTGCAACCCTCGAAGGTCGTCTATCCGAACTATCTGCATTCATTGATCAAAAAGACTGGAATAACGTGCGGTCTTTTATTCATGGTCCTTTAGGTGAATTACGCACGCGCATGGTGGGAGTTGCCCGCGAACTACTGCCAGCCCAGCGCCAGCAAGCTTTGGACTTAGGTAAAGAAATCTTTGTACATCTAAATAAAATTGATGCTGCTGCCGCCGATAACAATCAGCAGTTGGCGGCTAGCAATTATGGTGAAGCACTCAAAGATTTTGCTACTTTTGATGGTTTATTGCCAGAGTTGCCCAAGGTAGCACCAGTAGCTGTAACCGAAACCCAAACTTAAACTGGTGATTTTCTATTAAGTTGGTAAAGGAGGGCTGGTGCCCTCCTTATTTTTTGCTATTAAATTTCTGGAGTTGGTCTGTTGTATTGATGCTGCGATCGAACAGCCAAAAACAACACCCCAAAAGTACAGATGCCAGCAATGTATAAAGGATAAGAGTAGCTGGCGTAGCCATGAATATTAACCGCTGTGCCAGTATCTTTAGCTAGCTTCTCAGCAGCTTTAATGGTGGTCTGGTCGATGAGGAGTGCCGCTAGAATTGGCCCAATGCCATTAGAGATACTTAAATAAGCCGCGTTTAGCCCAGAAGTCATGCCCTGGTCGGCAGGTTTGGTATTAATCGAAATCAGGGTGCTGATCATCGGCTGTACCAGCGAGTTGAAAACGGAGAAGATCAAGCTCACCGCAATGAAGTAGGCAATATGGGGAATTACGGGCATCAGCGCAAAGCAAGCACTCCGAAAGAATAACCCTAAAAACATAATCCGTGTGGTACTGAGCTTTTTGGTCAAAAATTTGATACCTTGGGTTTGCATCAGCACCCCGAGCACGCCAAAGCTAAAAAATAACAAGTTCAGCGAAGGCATATTTTGCCCTAGCACTTTCAGGTAATAAGGCTGGAAGGCAAAGGTGAACATGGTAAATGTCGTGCCAGTCAAAAAGGTCACAATCAATAACGCACCAACACCGGGAATTGCCAAACCAGAAATGATGTTTTTTAGTCCCAGGTCGAAGATGGCCGTAGATTTAGGTGCCGCTGGTTTGAGGGTCTCTGGCAGTCGCCAGACCGTGAGGATCAGGGCGATCGTAGCTAAAATCGAGGAAGCCAAAAAAGGTGCCCCGATCGATATCTGAGTAGCAAAGTAGCTAATTAGCGGCCCCATGACAAAACCCACGCCCAGTGATGCCCCAAATAAACCAAAGGCGCGAGCGCGTTCTTCGGGTTTGCTAATGTCGGTGATAATTGCTTGGGCGACAGAGGTGTTGCCGCCAGTAATGCCATCTAAAAAGCGGGCAATGAATAGTACCGTCGCTGTGGTGGCCGTGCCAGCAATAAAGTTAGCGACGATCGTCCCAGCCAGACTAATGATCAGCAGTGGTTTACGACCATATCGATCGGACAATTTGCCAATAACCGGGGTCGCAAAAAACTGGGCGATCGAATAGATGGCAAACAAAAAGCTGGTTTCTA
>CAXTSZ010000029.1:0-40792 GCA_964247125.1 uncultured bacterium | reverse complement strand
TGACACTCAATCGCAAATTACATCGAGCATATAACCGCGTCCGCGAAGGCAATTTCTCACTCGAAGGACTACTCGGATTCGATTTGCATGGGCGCACGATCGGGATTATCGGTACGGGCAGAATTGGCACAGTCACCGCCCAAATTATGACGGGGTTTGGTTGCAAAGTTATCGCCTACGATCCCTTTCGCAACCCCCAGTGCGAAGCGATTGGAGTCGAATACATGGTGCTATCCCAACTATTTTTCCAGTCAGATATTATTACTCTTCATTGTCCATTAACGCCAGAAAATCATCACTTAATTAATAAGGATGCGATCGCGCAAATGAAGCCTCATGTAATGCTAATCAACACCAGTAGGGGAGCATTAATCGATACAGGCGCGATTATTACTGCGCTCAAATCATCTCAAATTGGTGCATTAGGATTAGATGTCTACGAACAAGAGTCAGCATTATTCTTTGAAGATCGATCGAATCGAATTCTCCAAGATGATACCTTTGCCCGACTGATGACTTTCCCGAATGTGATGATTACCGGACATCAGGCATTTTTTACTGAAGATGCGATGCGGGCGATCGCTGAAGTGACCTTAGCAAATATCACGCAAATCGAACAGAAACAGCCCTGTGAAAATAAAATTTAGATTTAGGAATTAACTGAAAATGACACTTAAAATCGGTATTAACGGCTTCGGGCGAATCGGACGGTTAGTGGCGCGGATTGCGATCGAGCATCCTGAATTAGAATTAGTCGGTGTGAATGACCTCGTTCCCGCCGATAACCTTGCCTACCTATTCAAATACGACTCCACCCACGGCACATATCCAGGCACCGTTGCAGCCCAGCCTGATGGCATCTCGATCGACAATCGCTTTGTGTCCTGTCTGGCAATTAAAGATCCGGCAGAACTCCCTTGGGGTAAATTAGGTGCAGATTATGTAGTTGAATCCACTGGACTTTTCACCACCTACGAGGGTGCCCGCAAGCATATTCAAGCTGGAGCAAAACGAGTAGTCATCTCAGCCCCAACCAAAGACCCAGACAAGATTCGGACTGTGGTAATGGGAGTCAATCATCAGGAATTCGATCCGGCAACGGATGAAATTATCTCCAATGCAAGCTGCACTACCAACTGTCTAGCTCCAATTGCCAAAGTCTTGCACGACACCTTTGGGATCGCTGAAGGTTTAATGACGACAGTTCACGCCACAACTGCCACCCAGCTTACTGTTGATGGCCCCAGTAAAAAAGACTGGCGGAGCGGACGGAGAGCCGCTCAGAATATCATTCCCGCCTAAACTGGAGCGGCAAAAGCGGTCGCACTAGTATTACCCGACCTAAAGGAAAAGTTGAGCGGGATGGCATTTCGGGTGGGTACTGCCGATGTTTCAGTCATCGACCTGACTTTTAAGACGGTAAAATCCACCACCTATCCAGACATTTGTGCGGCGATGAAAGCGGCAGCGGCAGGGGAATTGAATGGGATCTTGGGCTATACCGAGGATAAAGTTGTGTCGATGGATTTCCGCACCGATCCTCGTTCCAGTATCTTTGATGCCACGGCAGGGATTGGTTTAAATGCCAACTTTTTCAAGGTGGTGGCTTGGTACGATAATGAGTGGGCTTATGCCTGTCGGGTTATCGATCTGATACTATTTATGGCAAGAAAAGACGGACTGATTTGAATCGATCTAAGGTGAAACTTAGTATCTGAATCGGATAGGATCGATCGAACCTACATTCAGCAGGTTAAATTCACGTTTAAATAATTATGACCAAGCATTGAGGATCTTACAGTTTCTAGGCAAAGAATATGGTCAATAAAGGGGAATCTTTGTCAACAATTGTTTTCAGTTCAAAAATAATGAATGAGCTAGAGTCCATATGTGGAGTGGCTTCTAAATGTAATTCTTTATTTCATAAAAGAACATGCTGAATGTAGGCTGAAAAGTCTAAACTTAGATCGAGAAGCATGAACATTTACCCCTGACTGCCTGACACAAGTGTTAAATGTCAAGGGGGCAGGTTTCACCCGCGCTATTTTTTTCTCGTTTTTGGAGATTGACATCTTCAGATCGCCGCTCATACCATAGAGGTACTAATTTCTGAACGAAAACTTTCTATGGCTAATATTTTAAGTGCTATTCGTCGTTACAGTATGGTGCCAATTGCCCTACTAGTGGCAGGAATGACCACTACTTCTGCATCGGCCAATTCACCGATGCCAACTGGCTTATGGGTTTATGGGGCAGCATCTTTTTACATTTCACCCAGTGGTTGTAAATTTGAAACACCTGGGTTCGTAACTGTAGGGCCGTGCAGTTGGAACGGGACATCCCGTGGCGGCATTTTGACAATTATGCATAATAATGGATACAAACCAGCACCAGTTTATTTTAATGTTGTCTGGATTAACCAGAGAAAAATTAGTATCTATGGCGAGGTCTATCAACGTCGCAATTAAACTAATTCCCACTCGCTGGGGATACCACCTGAATGGAAACATAACTAATGGGGACGTACCCAAGAAAAGGGTCAAATTATTGAGGAGCCGGATAAGGCGAAAGTTTCAAGTCCGGTTTTGCAGACGAGCGGCTGTCGTAAGATGGTCGCTTAGTTTAACAATTCTGCGTTTCCCCCAGCTCGATCCAGCTCGAACGAAGGAGTTAACTGACCAAATGTTGATGGCTGGGTTGCCAATTTAGCTCTGTGAGTAAGTTTCAGCCGCTGAATTTATAGTTGTAGTTAATGTGGGTTGTATCCAGAAACTTTCTGGATATCACGCTAAATTGGGATATTATCTGGAACTAAAATTGTGACAATTCAGATTCGATACTCCTAATTTATTAATATTTGGAGTTCAGTTCGAGTGCAGCACAAAAGCTGTTGAGGCTATTTAATAAAGCATTGTAGTAAGAATAAGCATCATCTCGATCGATCTGAAGCTGATTGTACAAAGCTAGTTCTGGCTCTAATACTAAAGACTCCTGCGGAACATCCAATCCCGCTGCGGTTAAGCGTATAGATGCGATCGAGATCAATAGCGATCCGATTGTATTATTTCTGCCGTGGTAAAGATCTTCCAATCCAGGTAAGATTATCTCCGATCCTGGCAATTCATTTAGTTCCATTATTTATCCCTCTCTGATGTACTTTCACAACGATCGATGAATTGTTCAATCTTATTTCTCAGAAGATCGGGATCGAGAGCAGGAAATCGAATCAATTCAGATTCGATCGCATTAAAACAATCACGCAGTTTTTCTAGCGTAAATAATGTCTGCTCATACATAGCTCGAACATCATCAATATCGCGGTTATATCCTCTAGATAGTTTAGAAAGAGCTTGGGCTGTGAAATCATAATGATAAAAAGAGATTTCACCTTGCCGTCCAATGAAGACGCTTCTATCACGCCATCCAGGAAGCTGAGGTAAGAAATCTTGTGGGGAAGCCAATTCGATATTGATATCCAATTCTTGCTTGAGTTTGGCGATAGCTTGAAAAATACCTGGAGGTTCGGGATCTAGACGAATATCGATATCCACCGTGGAGCTACGCCACCCAATGAGCAAAGCACTAGCACCGCCTGTAAAGTAGATACAGCCTGAGCCACGAGCTTCTCTACCCAAAGCTTTCATGAGTTGTTCAATTTTCTGAGGATCGACATTTGAGCGCATAATTTTACAATCGAGCCGTATTTCTCCAACAAATTCAAAGGTAACAGCACATTAACCTCAATCTATCTTACCGTCAATCGATTCTCCTGAGAGGATGTTTGAAAAGATCAAAAAAAAAGCTCTCAAAGCCTTATGCTGTCTGTGAATTAAAGAAAATAACAAGACAGAGCGATGAAAGCAGTAAGAAGATCATATCCTACAGATTTGACTGATGAACAATGGCAGCTAATCAGCCCAATGATTCCTCTAGCCAAACCCGGAGGTAGACCCAGAACAACAGACATGAGAGAAGTGTTCAATGCCTTGCTGTATATCGTTTGTGCCGGATGTGCTTGGCGACTACTACCACATGACTTTCCGAAATGGCCGACGGTCTACGAGTACTTCCGGAACTGGGGAAGAGACGGGACATGGGAGAATATGAATGAGAAATTATGTAAATATGTACGAGTCATAGAAGAACACCATCCAGACCCAAGTGCCTCAGCACTAAGTAGCCAACGACTAGCTTGATTCAGGCTTTTCAAACATCCTCTTAACCATAAACCTACTATTATTGACTTTATAATTATTTAAATAAAGCATTATGAATTCATTGTTGAGGTTAACTTGGCAGAAAATTTTGGTTACCATCGGTTTAAGCTTACTGACGGCTTGTAACCAGCCTTCGCCCACCCCAGAAAAGAAACCCAGTCCTAAACCTAGCAGTGATAAACCCCAGGTAGTAGCAACCACTAGTATTATTTGTGACTTAGCCAAAACGATCGCAGCTAGCACCATTGACTTGCAGTGTCTGATTCCTGCCGACCAAGATCCCCATCTCTATCAGCCAACCGCAGCCAATCAACAGGCGATCGACAATGCCCAAATTATTTTTTACAGTGGCCATGGCTTAGAAGAAAAACTACTCAAAGCCATTCAAGCTAGCGCCGCCAAAAAAATAGCGGTAGCAGAAGTAGCTGTCACTACGCCCTTGAAAAAAGATGGGGTGATCAATCCTCACGTTTGGCACAATGCTCTCTATGGCATCAAAATGGCCGAGGTGATTAAAAATGACCTCGCCCAAGCTACTCCCAAAAACGCTGCTACCCACAACAAAAACTATCAAGCTTTTGATAAAGAACTCACCAATCTACACGACTGGCTAAAAACTCAGATCTCGACAATTGATGGTAAATCCCGACAGTTAGTAACTAGCCATAACTCTTTGGCTTACTATGCTGTGCCCTACAATATTCCAGTAGAAGGCTCGGTCTATGGCAACAGTACTTCGGAACCAGCTACCCCCGAGCGCCAGAAAAAAGTAGTCGATCGCATGAAACAAACTAAGGTCAAGGCGGTGTTTGCAGAAGTGACGGTGGACAATAAAGCGATCGAGGCAGTTGCTAAAGCCGCTCAAGTAAAAGTTGCGAAGAGTCAACTATATACTGATGGGTTGGGGGCAGCTAGTAGCGGTGCAGCCACGTATTCCCAGATGATGCAGTACAACACCAAAGTTATTGTGGAGAATTTAGGAGGGCAATTTACAGCTTTTAAACCAACTAAAAAGAGTAAGGATCAATAAATTAGGTGCCCATGGGGAGCAACGATAATAACCGCCGTCAGATTTAATCATCCCTAACCAACACAAAAATACTACCTTGATTACCGCGACTAATGCGCAGATTTTCATCTAAGTAGGTGATGTCTAACCAGCTATCAGAATTATTGCTATTAATCGGAAAATCGATCGCTATTAACCTTTGCTGCGAGCTGATCTTGTCAATAAAAGCTGCTGGTGACTGATAGCCCAACAAGTTTTGGAAACCAGCGATCGATCGCACAAAATCAACCCGCACCCGCCGCTCATTAATCGGTTGAAATTTTGCTACCACACTTACCAAACTACTCAAATATGGGAAGCTCTGGATTTCGGCAATATTAAAAATGCTGCCAGTATCCAGACGAATGCACTGATATATCTCACCTAGCTTCGCCAGCGGTAGCCGCCCTAAATTCAATAAACTAGTACTGGTCGTGTAAATCAATCGCCAGTCACCACCCAGCGCGGCTGACTGTAAGGGCCGAGACGTGGGGTTGCAGCCTTCAACATCATTTACTGCGGCCAATATCGCGGCTTGCTCGGCTCTAGTGGCGTTTAATCCACGATTTTTAGTGGACAAGATATTCAACAAATCGGCTGTGGTTGTCATAAGTTTCTCAGGAAATCCTAGCTAATAGCCAACGCGGTAAGGTGGCCAGAGAAAGTGTTAGACTCTAAGCTGGCTAATCTTAAAAGATGTACATTCAATATAATGTCTGAACCATTCATTAATCCAGCGCTGACCGAGCGCCCACGTTTTCAACCCGCTCCAGTTATTTCGGTGCATCGTGATACATCGATCTTGGATTGGTTAGAAGCCAGAGGCCGCTTGATCGATCGAGATGAAAAAGATATTACTCAACCAGAATTTCCGCCAGATAATTTTGCTGATGATTTAATGGAAGGCGACGATAACAACTTTGAAGAAGATGCAGCAGAAGAGGAAGAGGAGTAACTGCTCTTGCTTACAGACTGAGTTTTCCCCCAGAAATAACCATGACAGAAAAAGTGTCGGAAAGCAGAGGCTTTCAGCCATCTGGTGTGCAGCTTCTTTGGATCTTAAGCCTCATTCTTACCACTGTGGTTGGTTTATTGGACTGGCGTTTTCAGCACGGAGTAATAAATTCCTTGCTACTGCCCTTTACCATAGCCGCTATCGCAGTGGCAATTTTGGGTTTTTGGGCTGTGCCGCAGCTGAGTAAGTTAAAGATGGGTCAGTTTATTCGGGAAGATGGCCCCCAAGCGCATCTTAAAAAAGCTGGTACACCGACGATGGGTGGTGTATTTGTGGTGCCCGTGGGTTTGGTGATCGCCATCGCTTGGTCGGGTTTCAATGCTGATGTCATCGCTGTGGCCCTAATGACCACTAGCTATCTGGCAATTGGTGGTGTAGATGACTGGAAAAGTTTGAGTAACCGCAAAAATGAGGGTCTCACTCCTAAGGGAAAGTTAGCCTTGCAAGTTGGTGCTGCGATCGCTTTCTGCCTCTGGGTCGCTTTTTCTCAAAGCCCCAACTTGACCACGATCCTTTTGCCATTTGGTCTTTCGCTGCCGCTGGGATTCTTGTTTTGGGGATTGGCAGTGTTTGTATTGTTAGCTGAAAGCAATGCTACAAACCTCACCGATGGCGTTGATGGTCTGGCGGGTGGAACGGGCGCGATCGCTCTGTTGGGCATGGCGGCTGTCACTGTCAACACCCACCCGCAATTGGCTCTTTTTTGTATATGTCTCGGTGGCAGTTACTTAGGGTTTCTGGTACACAATCGGAACAAAGCCCGGGTCTTTATGGGTGATACCGGTTCGCTGGCTTTGGGTGGCGCTCTGGGTGCAGTAGGGATTCTGAGTGGTAATCTCTGGGCGCTGTTTATCCTCAGTGGCATTTTTTTCGTGGAATCTCTATCGGTGATTGCTCAAGTTGGTTATTACAAAGCTACTAAAGGCCCCGATGGCAAAGGTCAGCGCCTATTTAAAATGGCTCCTTTTCACCATCACCTAGAACTAAGTGGTTGGGCGGAAACACAAGTGGTAGGAGTTTTTTATATCGTGAATGCTCTGCTGGCTACCATTTGCTGGCTCACGCGCGTCAATTAGTTTATTTCCCTTACCGAGTTTGATCATGACAACCAACGATAGTTCGACCCCAGTTACCGATTTCGATCCTGAATATGCCTTGTTGCGTCTCCGGCGCAAAGAAGGAAACTGGGTGGAATGGGGTCAGTCTTCCCAACGGTTACAAAAAGATGGTTATACCGCCCAGCAGATTTTTGAAGCTAGCGGTTTTGAACCGATTCATCAGAACCAAATTATCGTAGCTGCGCAGGTTTTCAGCAGCATGATTGAAGTGGGCATTAAGCCAGCTACTGAGACGCACTTTTCGCGCGTAGGGAGTGATAGCCTTTATGAGTTAAGAGTATTGGGGAAAAAAGACCGCGCCGCAGTGGCGGACTTTTTGTACGAACGCAACATTAACTCCGATGGCTCTAAAGAAGTAGCCAAGGCCGTCAAAGAGTTTACTGACCTGCGGCAGCGGCCAGAGGGCTTTAGCAACCATCCGGGGGATGCGGTGGCCTACCTGTATTGGCGCTATGCCAAGCAGCAAAACGACCTGATGGAAAAAACTCGGTTGGTGGCTAGAGGCTTGCTGTTTGCGCACAGTCCCCAGGCGCGTCAACAGGTCGAAAAGCTCTTGGGTACTATTAGTCTGCCGGAGCTAACCAGACCAACTCTGCCGTTGTATCGATTAGAAAGTGATGAAGATCTGCCACGCTTTGTCCCGGTAGCTGGCAAATTGCCGATCGCCAGTCAAGTCCTCAAGGATATAGCGACCATTCGGATCGTCAACTCCTTTGGGGTGATCGATACGGCCAATGCGCCCCATTGGGTGGGTCTACCTGGCTGGCAAACCGTGTCGGCGGTAATCAATCCGGTGGTGATCTTCACCTTGAATAAGCAACTGATTCCCGATGCGGAGACTGAAGAAGAGTTGCTGCTGTTGATCGATCGAGCGGTGACTGATTGGGACGAATACAAATATTTTGCGGTCGATCGCAATGGTCAAGTGGCAGTGGAGTGGTTTAGTGCGGCTCCCACTGAAACAATTTTGGGGCAATTGGTATTGATCTTGCGTCCTAAACGCATGCTCGTGACCGGTGATCAACACGACCTCTGGCAAATCGAGGAATGATAGAATAGCAACAGCATGTCAGTATCTTAATTTTTATGAATATCCCTCAGCCCACCACTTTGCCCAAAATCAGCCAACCCAAAGCTGGTTTTAACCGCTTTGCAGAGTTATTGAATGGTCGCGCCGCCATGGTAGGCTTCGCTTCCTTGCTGATTCTAGAATTTTTTACGGGTTCTGGTCTACTGACTTGGCTGGGTCTGCGCTAAATTGCGGCTGACCACCGCTACCCTTCTTTTGACTCGCACCCTGGGTAAACTAAATATGAACATTACCTCCCCTCGTTTCTTGAAGTCTTTTTATCGTAAAGAACCAATTACTGGCGTGATTGTCACGATGGGTGCTGTCAATGCTGTTTTGGGCGGAGTGAACGCGATCGGCAGTTTGCTCTTGTTGGGACTATTTGCTTCGGGAACGGCGATCACCTATCGCTGGTGGATGATGCAGCAAGCCGAGGCCAAGCGGGAAGCCGCTGCGCAGCGGTTATACTTGCCGCCCTCCCGAGATTTTTAGACATTGCTACCAGATTCTAAATACCAACTATGCAATATCGTCGTTTTGGCCGCACCGAAATTTTAATGCCCGTGTTATCTTGCGGGGGGATGCGCTATCAGTATCAGTGGCAGGATGTACCGATCGCCGATGTGCCAGCTGAAAATCAGCAAAATCTAGAGGCGACTGTTCGTCGTTCGTTAGAACTGGGCATTAATCATATCGAAACTGCGCGGTTCTATGGTTCCTCCGAGGCGCAGTTAGGCCAGGTTTTACCCCAATTTGATCGAGCGACCCTCACCGTTCAAACCAAGATCGCTCCCACCGCCAATCCGCAAGACTTTTTGGCCAACTTTAACAAGTCGCTGTCTTTACTAAACCTCGACTACGTAGATTTGCTGGGGATTCATGGCCTGAACAATCAAGAATTGTTTGACCAAACCATGAAACCTGGTGGCTGTTTGGAGATTGCCCAAGAATTACAGCAAGCTGGTCGCGTAAAACATATTGGCTTTTCGACTCATGCTCCGCTAGAGATTATTTGCCAGACGATCGCCACTGACCAATTTGATTATGTCAACTTGCACTGGTACTACATCAATCAATTGAACTGGCCAGCCATTCAAGCTGCCACCGCGCACGACATGGGCGTGTTTATTATTAGTCCGACCAACAAGGGTGGTTTGCTCAATCAGCCTTCGGCGCGGCTCGTAGAAATCTGTCAGCCCCTCAGTCCGATGGTTTTTAATGATCTATTTTGTCTAAGTCACTCGCAGGTACATACTCTCAGCGTCGGGGCGGCGGTACCGACAGACTTTGATGAGCATTTGAAAATGCTGGAATTATTAGATCAAGCCGCTGCCATCTTGCCGCCGATCATCGATCGATTGGAACAAGCTGCGATCGACAAACTGGGGATTGATTGGTACCAAACCTGGCGGCAGGGCTTACCAGAACACGGTGATACTCCTGGCAACGTCAATATCCCGATGATTTTATGGCTCCGTAATTTGGCGATCGCCTACGACATGACCGAGTATGGCCAGCTGCGCTACAACTTACTAGAAAATGGTGGTCACTGGTTTCCGGGGGCAAAAGCGACAGCGATCGATCAATATGATTTAACAGACTGTTTAGCCAGTAGTCCTCATGCTGCCAAAATTCCGACATATTTAGCAGATACTGATCGACTGTTAGGGGGCGACGCTGTAAAGCGTTTGTCTCAGAGTTGATATATTCATTCCGTTCGGAAGGTTCCAATTGGAAATCAACAAAAGATTTTTAATCTCTATTTTATTTCCTTTTCTATTTTTTCTCGGCAGTGTTTCTGTTCTACTCTTCTTTACGCTAGCTAAATCTTAAAACTGATTTCTATTGCTAGATTGCTAGGTCGATTTCTATAAAAAAGCGATCGACTAGTAGCCGATCGCTCATATCTGGTAAATTTAATCAAACACCAAATCTGTAACTATTGACCGACAGCCACCGCGCTGACATCCACAACTTGAGCTGTGCTAGCGCTGCTTTGATCGACAACCCGAGTACTTTTTTCTTTCAGCTTGGTTGTAGCTATCACAGAAAGCTCTGATACCAACATGCCGATCAGCACGGTATCATCTAACCAACCGACGATGGGCAAAAAATCTGGGGCAAGATCGATGGGACTCACGAGATAAACAACTGAAGCTAGAACCACCCACCAACGATACTGGGGGTTTTGGAGCAGACCACGGTACCAGTTGTAGAGAGATTGAAGGGAGAAGTTCATGTGTTAATTTACTTGCTTAGTTCAACAATTACAATATTCGCAGATATTTCGATAGCCATAGTTAGGTAAACATCACCTCCATTGTCGTAGATACCGCCAGCTCCTCTGGTAGGTTCATAAGTCTCAGAGGAAAACACTGGAAAATCAACTGGCTGAGAAGATTTTACTTAGCTCTAAACTTTGTAATTCAGCAACCCCGGGCGGATAAGTAAGATTGAAATGCAGGGGTACGATCGTGATGTAGTTGTCCTTAATAGCCTGCACATCTGTTTCGATCTCTACAGGTAAGTGAAGATGCTCAGGCTGCTCAATATCGTGCAGTACCTCCCCCGATAGCCAGTAATAAGTCTTGCCGCGTGGATCGATCCGTTTTTGAAAAGTATCAAAATAGCGCCGCAATCCTTGCCGCGTTACTTTAACCCCGGCAATTTCCCCCGCTGGCACTGGCGGAATATTAATATTCAACAAGGTCGGCTCTTGTAAAGGGTTCTCCGTAAAATGTGCCAATAGCTGGAGAGCAAAATCTGCCCCGGGCTGAAACTCGCGGCTCTTAAAACTAGTCAGACTCAGCGCCATGCTGGGAATACCTTCAATGACTCCTTCCATCGCCGCAGCCACTGTACCAGAATAAAGAATATCAGTACCGAGGTTGGCACCATGATTGATCCCTGATAGCACAAAGTCGGGGGGCTGATCGAGCAAAGCGCCGAGGGCCAGCTTTACACAGTCGGATGGCGTACCAGAACAAGCCCAAGCCTGGATGCTGGAATCAAATATAGAGTCTACTTGCTCTGCCCTGATTGGGTCGTGCATTGTCAGACCATGACCGGTAGCAGAACGCTCGCGATCGGGACAAACCACTGTCACCTGATGACCGGCCTGAGCTAAAGTGTTTGCCAAAACCCGAATCCCTTGAGCAAAAATCCCGTCGTCGTTACTGATGAGCAAGCGCATAGATTGAATCCAGATTAACTTCCTCAATTCTCTGATATGTAGGTACAATATGGGTCGAGCAATTTTTGGCGACACCTAGTAATGAGTATTTCATTAAACGATTTAGAACAACAGTTGACAACACTTCAGACCGCAGCCACCAGTGCGATCGCAGTCTGTCCTGATCTCGAACAGCTCGAACAACTGCGAGTCAACTACTTGGGCAAAAAAGGTGAACTCCCCCAAATTCTGCGCGGGATGGGTCAACTCTCTGCCGCAGAACGACCAGCCATCGGGGCAGTAGCAAACCAAGTTAAAGACATAATTCAAGATTTACTAGATCGCCAGAAGCAAACTTTTCAAGCCGCTCAAATTCAAGCCCAGTTAGCCTCTGAGACTTTAGACATTACTATGCCGGGAGTTTACATGCCAATGGGGCGCATTCATCCCCTCAATAGCATTATCGATCGCGTCATCGATATTTTCGTCGGTTTAGGCTATACCGTAGCCACCGGACCCGAGATGGAAACCGACTACTACAACTTTGAAGCCCTCAATACTCCCGCCGACCACCCGGCGCGGGACATGCAGGATACCTTTTATCTACCCGACGGCAATCTGTTGCGGACTCATACCTCCGCAGTACAGATTCACTACATGGAAGAAAATGAGCCGCCGATGCGGATTATTGCCCCCGGACGCTGCTATCGGCGAGACACCGTCGATGCCACCCATTCCGCTGTCTTTCATCAAATAGAAGTCTTAGCCGTCGATCAAGACCTGACTTTTGGGGATTTGAAAGGCACCATTGCCGAGTTTTTAGCCCAGCTATTTGGAATGGAACTACCGATTCGTTTCCGCGCTAGCTATTTCCCTTTTACTGAACCATCAGCAGAAGTCGATGTCCAGTGGCAAGGCAAATGGCTAGAAGTCATGGGCTGTGGCATGGTCGATCCCAATGTTCTGACCAAGGTAGGCTATGACCCAGAAGTCTACAGCGGCTTTGCTGCTGGCTTTGGTGCCGAACGACTGGCCATGGTTCTACACCAAATTGATGACATTAGAAGGCTGTACACTAGCGATCTGCGTTTCCTCCGTCAGTTTTAGAGTAGATCGAACAAAGATTGATCTAGCTCATAGCCTAAAGATTTAGCCATGAACTTAACTGGAGTTCGATCGCTAATCCCCTGTTGCTGTAGCCAATCTGCTCCCACAAATACCTTATTCATTACCCAGATTTCTAGCGCTTCTGGGTTATATTGAATGCCTGTTTGGGCTTTGAATTCATGGGGTACTAGCATCGCAGTATACCTAGATAACTCGCCAGTTTGTCGATCGATCACCAAGGGCAACCAGGGATATTTACTATCTAGACGGATAAACCATAACCGCACCTCTGGAATCTCGGATAGCTCACGGGGATCGCTGGCATCGCGATCGAACTCTATCTGAAAAGATACCCTGGCCGCCAGGACAACATTAATTTCCTCAGCCAACAGTAGTTGTAGCTGTTTGTCAGCAGCTGTGATGTCCAAGCTGAGCAATTCGGGCTGGAAAATGGGAACTTTAGTCATGGTGTGGCAAGAAAACATATCTGCTGACAATTCTAGTCGTTTATGAGAATGGTGCCGCTCTTCGGCCAAATTAGTCTTGTTGAATCAGACAGATTTTACTGCTAGATCATAAAAACAATATCCTGCCATAAATATCCAGAAATCTTAAGATTGCCTGTATAATTGGTTTAAGTAAATGCCGTAAAGTGATAAAAATACATTTTAGTCAACCTAAATTTTTAAGACTCCCAACACCAGCCGCTGGGAAAAATTGAAGTAAGTTGTCGGGGTTCCAGCGGGTCTCAATGACCGAATATCTATAAACTCAAAGGTGTGAGAAGTGTTGGAGAGCAGCAAACTAGGACAGCTATTGCGCAAGCGCTGGACAGGGGAAATCCCAGATGATAGTGCCCCACCAACTATGGTAGACAAAGTCCCAGATTCAGCTGACAATCAAGCAACCGAATCGATTGATGTCACTTATGATTACGAACCACCAGGGCAAATATCGCAAAAAGACACTTCGGTAAGTAAGTTGATCATGCCAGCGGTGCGGGTCGACCCTTGGTCAATTTTTTGGTTAATACTAGTTTCAATTACCGGTGGGACAGGCATACTCAGCTATATTTTACTGACGGCCGTACCACCACTGCCAGATTGCAAACAAATTTCGCTGTTATCGACTGACAGCCAGCGGCTTTACTGCGCCAAAATTTGGGCGGAAACCAATGAAAGAGGGCGAGTACTAGCAGCACTTAATGTCGTCAAAGGCTGGTCTGAATTTAATCCTCTATATTTTGACGGAAAAAATCTGGCAAATGAGTGGTCATGGCAACTAATTAGACTGACCAAGCAAGAGTTAATTGCCGACGGCGACTTAAACAAAGCTGTTAACAGCCTCAAAACTATTCCCCCCTTTAGTGCAGCCTATCCAGACGCCAAAAAAACTATTGATAAGTGGGAAAAACAATGGCAAAAAGGCCGAGAAATTGAGGCTAAGTTTAAGAAGTCAATCATAAGTGGTGATTGGGGTACAGGTTACGACCTGCTCGCTAAACTGCGTTCCTTACCAAATTCTTATTGGAGTAGCACCAGACACAGCCAGATGTCACTCCAGTTTGCGCGGGAAAAAGAGGGCTGGGATCGCTTTCAAGATGCGGAAAGCATTGCTCACGGGGAAGATCCGGAAGATTACAAAGCATTTCGGCGATCGGCTAAAAAAACAGTGGTACCGCTGCTCGACGGTGAAAGTGAAGCAGTTTTTTATGTGATTGATCCAAATATCTTGACCAAGGCCATCGGACTAGCGGCCAAGGTGCCAGCCAACAGCTATTTCAAAGAAAAAGCCAATGCCCGCCAAGAGCTGTGGAGCAAGACGATCATTACAGTGGCTACCGAAAAACTGCGGGTTAAAAAATACGAAGAAGCGATCGCCATTGCCAAGCAAGTACCACGCGGCTTAAAAATCTATACGGCAGCCCAAAGCTTAATTGCCCAATCACACAATGGCGCTGCCCAGCAGAGTACGGCGGTGGCTGAAAAGAAACCAGGTGAAGTGTTGGACAACTATATGCTCTTAACCCGTGCCCAACAATTTGGATTACTAGGTTCGCTGGAGAGTATGAACAACGCCATCATATTGGCTAAAAATATTCCTGCCGATCAACCCCTCTGGACAGAAGCGCAAACATTTATTAAATTCTGGAATCAACAAGTACAGGTTATTAAAGACCAGCCAACTGTAGATAAGGCACGGGAAATTGCCCGCCGTGGTGATTTAGCAAAGGCCATCAAAACGGGGACAACGCTGCCAGCCCAAAGCATCGCCTATCGCAATTTGCAACCTGAAATCCAGCAATGGCAAACGACTCTGACCATCCTAACCATCCAACGGGATAAAAAAGTGTTAGCCAGTGCCGAATCTTTGTATAAGGGTGGTCAGCGCAACACTGCGATCGCCATCGCTCTGCGGGTGCCAACCGATAGCCCGGTGCATGAAGAAGCTCAAAAGACTGCAAAACGCTGGCAGCAAGAACAATCAAGTCCTCATCCCACCGCTACCAAATCCGCTGCAAATTGATAACTGGCTACCAGTGCAGGCGATGATCGTCCGGCTTTGGCCAGCACTGTCCTGATCGGGGTGGAACATTTGCTGATACATTAGGTCATGGAGGATCAAGCAGGACATATCGTTAAGCTAATCCACCATGAGTCAGACAATCTCTCTATCTTGGTCGCACATCGAGGCCCAGATCCCCATCCCAAGAGTGCAAGTAGACAAGCTATCGAACAACGAGCTAATTCTGCAAGCTCAATCTGGTGTCCGTCCTGATCGAGCTGCGATGACCGAGCTGATGCGGCGTTACCGTTCCCATGTGGATAGGTTGCTATATCACTTGGCTCCCGATTGGCAAGACCGTTCCGATCTTTCACAGGAAGTTTGGATTCGGGTATATCGCAATGTTAAAAATCTTAACGAACCAGAGAAATTTCGGGGATGGTTGAGTAGGATCACCACTAACCTGTTCTATGATGAGCTGCGCAAGCGGAAGCGGAACAGTCAGCCCCTATCTCTAGATGCCCCCATTTTGCTGGATGGCGGTGAATTAGATTGGGAAATTGCCGCTGATGCCCCTAGCCCGGAAGACAATTTAGCTACCCAAGAGTTCTATGAACAGCTGCGGGTGGCCATTGCTGACTTACCAGAGGCTTTCCGCCAAACAATTATTTTGCGAGAAATAGACGGTCGGTCTTATGAGGAGATAGCAGAGACAACGAAGGTATCGATCGGGACAGTTAAGTCGCGAATTGCCCGCGCCAGACTGCGCCTTCAACAGCAGTTGAGCAGTTATTTAGAGAAATGATCGCTTTTCATTGATTTGTGGTCATATTGAGAATTGGGTAGTAGTATTTTTTCATTAAAATTTTAGTGTGGCAGATTCGGAGAATAGTCATGTCAGATCAGGTAGAAATTACGGGAATCAATAAGTTTGAATTACTAAGTGCTTACCTGGATGGTGAGGTCGATGCGGCGGAGCGTCAACAGGTGGAAAGCTGGCTGCGCAACGACCCAGCGTTTAGAGTTCAATACCAAAGAATTCAGGGCGTGCAGCGGGCCATAGATAATTTGCCTTTTTCGGAAGTCGTCATACCAGCCGATAAATTGGCTGATCAGGTATTTGCTAAAATTTCCGAGCGTCGCCAGTCTCGATGGTTGAAGATTGGTGGCGGAGCAATCGCCGCAGCCCTGATTGCGGCCGGTACCGGATTTAGTAATATTTGGAATGGCTTTAGTAATCCAGTGCCGCAGTTAGCTAAGCTTTCTCTGCCCACGGCCGCATTGGCGAAGTTGGAAATCATCCCGAATCCAGCACCGTTAATGGTGGCTTTAAACGATTCGATCGTGAAGATTCCCCAGAACCATAGATTAAATAAGTTAATAGAAGATGGCGATCTAGGTCTCTTTGATGCTTTAGATGTAGATGGCGATGATATTTGAGGGCTGATGTTACTGCTCGTGGTTACCAACTTTTTGTCCTGCTTGGTATAGCAGGATTTTTCGGTATTTATGAACTCAGTCCATAACATTATCTCTAACTATGCAGCTGGTTATTTTCTGATGGCAGAGGATCAAGGTTTGCAGTGGTATTCTAGCAACCGCCGCGCGATTGTGCCGTTAGATGAAGGCTTTCGCTATCCCAAATCGCTGCAACGAGTGATTAATCAGCAGCGTTTTACAGTGGCGATAGATCGAGATTTCACTTCCGTAGTAGAAGGTTGTGCCGATCGAGATACCACCTGGATCTCTGGTGAGCTGAAAGAGCTATATCAGTTATTGCACCGTACCGGTTGGGCACATAGTTTTGAGACTTGGCAAGGCGATCAGCTCGCCGGCGGCATTCTGGGAATTGCGATTGGCGGAGCTTTTATTGGCGAGTCGATGTTTTATAACATTCCAGAAGGCTCAAAAGTAGCAATGGTCAAGCTGGTAGAGCACCTCCGGCAGCAACAGTTTATGTTGTTTGATGCTCAGATGCAAAACCCGCATTTAGAAAGATTTGGAGCCACTGAGATTGATGATCGGCTCTATGGAAATATGCTCTCGGTAGCGGTGGCGCAGGACTGTCGATTTTAGTCAAGGCTTGATTCTCAGTCATGATATTCATCGTTTGCGGATGATTCTAGTACGATCGCTTTCTACCAAGATGCTAAGATCGGCCTGGACGATTTATTCATAACCTCTTTCATGATTACCCCAGCAGAAGTTGCAGCAATGATCAAAAACGGCATTGCTGATGCCGAAGTCAAAGTCACAGATCTCACCGGCGGTGGCGATCACTATCAAGCCGTAGTGATTTCTGAACAGTTCGCTGGTAAAACTTTGGTACAGCAGCACCAAATGGTCTATCGATCGGTCAACACGGCGATGGCCAGTGAAGCCATTCATGCCCTAGCACTGAAGACCTTTACACCAGCCACCTGGCAACTCGAACAGTCCTAGCTGTCTACATGATCGCAGTTCACATTTTCCCAGCTAAAAAGGCGCAATATTATGAATCCAGAAACTCAGCAACAAATCGGCGACATGATCAAGAACAACAAAATAATGGTCTTCATGAAAGGCAATAGATTAATGCCTCAATGTGGATTTTCTAATAACGTTGTGCAAATTCTCAACATTTTGGGTGTCCCATACGAAACCTTTGATATTCTGGCCGATGGCGAAATCCGCCAGGGTATCAAGGAATATTCCAGCTGGCCGACTATTCCCCAGGTTTATATTAACGGCGAGTTTATTGGCGGTTCGGATGTCATGGCAGAACTCTACCAAAAAGGCGAACTACAGCAGATTGTGGAAGTAGCTTTAGCTTCTTAGTTGCGTCCGGTCGAAGTTGGGGGTCACTTTAAACTCCCAATTTACTCCGAATCACATCGCCTTTATCTCGAAAACCAGTTAGCACCGCCACACCATCTTTGACAAATAACGGTCGCTTCAGGAGCATGGCATCCTGGGCAAAAGCAGACACCCACTGCTCATCATTCCAATCAATCTTTTCTTCGCCGAGCGATCGATAGGACTGGCCAGAGGTATTCCTTAGGGCTTTATTTCCTAGTGTTTCGACCCAAGCTGCAATTTGGTCTGCACTCGGGCAGCATTCCTTGGTGTCGATAAACTCATATTCTATATTGCTAAAATCCAGCCACTGGAGAGCTTTTTTACAGGTGCCACAGTTGGGAATGCCATAAACTTGGATAGACATAGAAAATTTAGTAATATCCTAACTCTGGTTGCAGTTGTGGGGTTTCAAAGTTCGAGGCATCGTAAATATAACGAGTAGCTTCTTCTTCGAGCCGATTAATTTGGTAGGCTTCCACCGTATTGGTAGCTCGTAACCCAGCCAAGTAGCCATCTAGATACATCCGCAAATCATCGAAACGATAACCGCGATTCCACATTTCAACTACGGCATCGGTGATTTTTTGATAATGACGGATGGTTTCAGTTTGTTGCAGCATATTCTCAATTCCCCCAAAATCATTACCAGAATATATTAAATCTAACAATTTGTTGCGATGGATATCCGCCTGTTTTTGTGAGGTTATCTACAAAAAGTTACAATAATTCTCATCTAACTAGCATTATAGCTCAGAATCCACCAGCATTAAACTTCTAGGGATCGCCCGCTTGCTGCTGCTTTCTCTCACAATTGATGGAGTTTAGTGATCGAAGAATTTGGCGTTACTTACCACGGCTAGGTAAAATAACAAATAACCTGTATGCCACTGCTACTTAATACATTTCAGTGATCCACCCATGTCCGTAATTGCAGTGGTGATTGGCAACCCCAACCTTCGATCGATCTTAACTGCACAGCTTCAACAACAGGGTCATCAAGTGCGGCAGACGGCGGGGATGGTCATGGCCTGCCCGGAGATCAGTAGACTGTTGCCAGATATGGTGATTGTCGATTTTGACCTAGCTGATGGGAGTGGCACCGAACTCTGCCAATGGCTGCGGATTCATAGCAATACCCTGATTCTGATGCTGTCTACCCGGCTCACCGAAACTGAAATCGTGACCAGTTTGGAGTTTGCTGATGATTATCTTAAAAAACCCTTTGGGATGAAAGAGTTTTTGGCCAGGGTGGCGGCCCTGCTGCGGCGATCGCGCACCAATATCTTACCCGCCGAAATTCTGCACGGTGATCTGCGCGTAGATTTAGTACGCCGCCGGGTTTACTGCCAGCAAAGAGCGATCGATCTGACCCCCCAAGAATTTAGTTTGCTCTATGTGTTGTTGCAATCCCACGGACAACCAGTCAGCCGTACCGAATTATTACACCGCGCTTGGGATGACAATATGGGCAATAGTCGCACGGTGGACAATCATGTTTTGTCTCTCCGTAAAAAATTGCCCCAGCCGGATGCAATTGTCACCGTGCGCCAGTTTGGTTATCAACTCAATATTCCGCAACTGGCGATCGTCACCCCTAGCCCTTAAAATGGTTAGGCAGTAGCCGCAGAGTTTTATGTCCGCAACGGTCAGTTTAATTCGAGCCCAGACTTACGCCGAGCAGGAACTTCGCCAGTCGATCATCGCTGTCTTAGCCCCTCTGGGTGGGATGGCAGCTTTTGTGAAACCAGGACAGCGCGTGTTGTTGAAACCTAATCTGTTGACCGGGGCACGACCCACCAAAGAATGCGTCACTAGACCGGAAATAGTCAAATGTGTGGCTCAGTTGGTACAAGAAGTGGGTGGCAAACCTTTTTTTGGGGATAGCCCAGCTTTTGGTAGTGCCGTAGGCGTGGCCAAAAATAATGGTTATCTACCCATGATGACCGAAATTGGCTTGCCCGTAGTTGAGTTTCATGGTCAACGTTACAGCAACACCAGCGCCAATTTCGACAATTTATTACTAAGCAAAGAAGCCATGAATGCTGATGTGGTGATTAACTTACCGAAGGTTAAATCTCACATGCAATTGACCATGACCCTAGGAGTCAAGAATTTGTTCGGGTGCGTACCGGGCAAAATGAAAGCCTGGTGGCATATGAGTGCGGGGAAGGATGCTGATACCTTCGGTGAAATGTTGGTGGAAACTGCCCGAGCGATTGACCCAGACCTGACCATCATTGATGGCATTATTGGTCACGAGGGCAACGGTCCCAGCAGCGGCGAGCCGCGTGATTTAGGTATTCTGGGAGCATCCGCCAATGTATTTGCTTTGGATATTGCCATGCTAGAAGCACTGAATGTCGATTGGCAGTTGGTACCAACTGCCACAGCAGCGCAACGGTTAGGTTATGCTCCGACCGCGATTGAGTTTCCCCTGTACCGACCAGTGGATCTGCAACTGAGTGATTGGCAGTTACCAGCGGCATTAATGCCGATCGATTTTGCCCTCCCCCGCGTGATTAAATCCACGTTCCGACATTTGTATATTCGGTTTATTCGGGAACCAATCAGTGCTTATCAAAAAGTAGACTAAGCAAAAATTTACTGGTATCTAATTTGTCATGAATACTCTCAGATCTAACACCACCACCGGCCAGCGGATGGCCACGCAACTTGTCAATAGCTTGCTGGCAGTAAAACCCCTGGCCAACTTAGCCAAAAAGCAAGCCCGGGGATTAATCATCAAACGGGCAGAAGCGATCGGGGTAGCATGGCGCAATGATGTCAAAAAACTCCGCGCCCGCGATACCAGCCATGAACTAGCGCCAGCGTGGGAAACGGAACTAGCCAACATCATCAATCCTGATACGAAGTATCCGGAATATTACTTAACGTCTTTCCATGCCTATGACGAGGGCAATATGGGCTGGCAGCCAGCAATGGAAGTAGAGGTAGCCGCCTACTCCGTTCATGCCAAAATCTTTTCAGCAACCGGCCGGGCTGGCGATGCCCAACTGCGCCGTAGCTATCATCAAGTTCTGCAAGAGCAATTGCCAACGACCCCTCACAACATTGTCGATATCGGTTGTAGTGTGGGAATGAGTACGTTTGCCCTGCAAGCAGTCTATCCCCATGCCCACATTACGGGGGTTGATCTGTCTCCCTATTTTTTAACAGTGGCCAATTACCGGGGCGATCGCCAGCCCTACATCGACTGGGTACATGCGGCTGCCGAAAACACTGGTTTGTCCAGTGCCAGCTATGATTTAGTTTCGCTGTTTTTGATCTGTCACGAGTTACCGCAAGCAGCCACTCTCCAAATCTTTCAGGAAGCCCACCGCCTGCTCCGACCTGGTGGCCACATTGCCATCATGGATATGAATCCTGCTTCCGAAATTTATGGTCAAATGCCCCCCTACATTTTGACTTTGCTCAAAAGTACCGAACCCTATTTGGATGAATACTTTAGTCTGGAGATCGATCAAACTCTCCAAATGGCTGGCTTTCAAGTTCCGATCATTACTGCCAATAGTCCCCGACACCGGACGATTGTGGCTCAAGTCCAAAGCTAGATGAACTGAGCGCTATAGTTAGAGATAGCTTTCATCGTCCGACTTTGCATCTCTCCTAAATGTTTGGTGATTATTTGTAAGATTTCCGCGAAATTTCGATTGAGTTGTTGATGGCGCTTCTCAAAACCTTGTTGAACCGCATCCAGCTCCATTAGTTGGGTATTTTCTTGATCGAGTAGAGTGCTGCGGAAACTAACAACAGTAGTTTGACTACCATATACTCGACCTACCCCATTTTCGTACTTCTGCCGGGCATGAGCAAACAATTGATAGCTATATTCGTATTGACTAATTTCTTTACCAATTATGTCTAAATCACCACTAATAAAGCTTTTCACTTCTGACATCATCTGAAAAGAGGGTTTCAGGTTTGATGAGATCGGTCTAGAATCTTGCTGAATATATTCTTCATAAGTTTCGGTCATACATTGCCGACAAATTTTCAGCAGTCGTTGTTCAGCACTAATCAAAATCTGGCGAAGATTATAGGGCTGCATTAATGACCAGTACTCTAAAGGACTGGCAGCATCTTTAAATAAATTTTGGAGACAATCTAGATCGAAGTAAGTTGCTTCTCTAATAACAGTGGAGAACAAAGGTTCTGAAAAATTGGACATGAAAGACAAAACACTGGTCTACATAGCCTCATCATTCCCTATTTTGGCCAAAAAACATCAGGGCACTAGCACCGTAAATATGTCAAAATTACTGGACATCTCGCTAGCGAGCGGCGCAATTACTGATGACAGTCAAAACTAATTTAATATTTTTTGGTCAAGTTCTCCGGCGGCGGCAGCTGTCTAGTCGGCTGTTGGCAGCAGGGCTAGTCATGACAGTATTATTTTTAATGATCGCTTTATGCTCCCCATTGCTGGTGAATCTAGGCATATTGCTCGATCCACAAGATTCGATTACTTACCCGATTCATGAGCCGCCCTCTTGGTCACATTGGTTCGGAACTAGTCGGGAGGGATATGACGTGTTTTCGCGCACGCTCAGTGCCACCCAGGCTGCTTTTCAGGTGGTTATTGCCGCGACTTTGCTCAGTTTGCTGATTGGGGTACCCCTGGGATTACTCAGTGGTTATGGAGGGGGCAATCTCGATCGCGCACTTTTGTTTCTGATGGACACTATCTACACACTGCCCGGTCTGTTGCTCTCCATTACCCTGTCATTTATTGTGGGAAGAGGTATTTTGAATGCGGCGATCGCCATCAGTATTTCCTATATTCCCCAATACTATCGGGTGGTGCGGAACCAAACGGCCAGCTTAAAAACCCAAATGTTTGTGGAAGCCGCTCAGGCATTGGGTGCATCGACACCACGGGTATTGAGTAAGTATTTGCTGGCCAATGTCATTCAAAGTGTCCCAGTGTTATTTACCCTCAATGCGGCTGATTCAATTTTGGTGCTGGGTGGCTTGGGTTTCTTGGGTTTGGGTTTACCCGAAGAAATTCCCGAATGGGGACACGACCTCCGGGAAGCTCTACCAGCTCTTTCCACCGGCATCTGGTGGACAACTTTATTCCCAGGACTAGCTCTCACGGCCATGGTGACGGGACTTTCTTTGTTGGGTGAAGGATTAAGTGAGTTAATTAACCCCAAAGAACGGGAAAGCTTGAAGTAAGAAAGTCATAGTTCTCAGTAAAATTCTCCTGTCTGTTTTCAATTAATCAGCAGGGGGATTTTTTGTGTTGCCCTGCACGGCTAATTGGGGAGCTAATCTGTGCAGACATAGTAAATTAGTGGGTAAAGTTAAAGTAGAACTATTATTTTAATTTGCTGATCGCTCTGTGTTATATGTCTCCAGAACTCGAACGGCCAGATGATTTCGATGAGACCCTAGAAAGCTTTGCGGGGATGCAGGCGCAGATCAATCACGATCGAGCGCAACAGACCCTGAGAGAGATGCTCGATCGTAATGACTTAAGCCAGCGGGAACGCGCCAAATTATCAGAGGAATTAGCTGAACTAGAAACCTGGCTGGGGCGGCTCGATCGCGATGCCATTCAGATTGCCACCTTTGGGATGGTTGGCCGAGGAAAATCTTCAATTCTCAATGCTTTATTGGGTCAAGATGCCTTTGTTACTGGAGCGCTGCATGGCATCACCACCAAGGCTGATTGGGTGACGTGGCAAGTTGCCGATTGGCAAGATGAGTGGGGTCTGGATCTACCGACCGTAGTTAATGAGCAAATCGAATTCTTTGATGCTCCCGGCATTGACGAAGTAAGTGACAGCGCACATGCCAATATTGCCTGGGATGTCGCGCGGCAAGCTGACTTAATTCTGTTTGTAGTAGCGGGCGATGTCACCGAAATTGAGCGATCGGCTCTACAGCAGTTGCGCGAAGTGGGCAAGCCCATGCTGTTGGTGTTTAACAAAATTGACCAGTATGCCGAACTCGATCGCCAAGCCATTTATCATAAAATTTGCACAGAGCGAGTGCGCGAATTACTAAGTGCCGAGGAAGTGGTAATGGTTGCAGCGGCGCCACTGATTGACCAAGTAATTACCCAGCCCAACGGTCAGCAGCAAGTAGTCGCCGAGCGCGGCACACCGCAAGTGGCAGAACTCAAATCCAAAATCCTGCAAGTCTTATACCAAGAAGGAAGATCTTTAGTAGCATTGAACTCCATGATGGCGGCCAATCGGCTCGCCGAAAAAGTGATTAGCCACAAAATGACTGGCCGGGAAAGATTTGCTAACGATCGCATCTGGCAAGCGGTGATGACTAAATCGGTAGCAGTGGCCTTGAATCCAGTAACGGCATTAGATCTATTGGCCGGAGCGGCCATCGATGTGGCGATGATTATCAACCTCTCCAAGATCTATGATTTACCGCTGACTAAAAAAGGCGCAGCCCAGCTTTTTCAAACTATTTTGCTGGGGATGGGTGGCATTGCCACTGGTGAAGTACTAGTGACCCTGGGGCTAAGTGGATTAAAAGGACTACTCGGAATGGCGGCACCAGTCACTGGGGGACTATCCATCGCTCCCTATACAGCAGTGGCCTTAGCCCAGGCGACGATGGCTGGTGTCGCAACCTACAGCATTGGTCAGGTGGCTAAAACCTACCTGGCCAACGGAGCCAGTTGGAGTGAGCAAAGTCCAAAAACCGTGGTGAAGGAAATTCTTGCCACTATCGATGAAGACTCGATCGTGAACCGGATCAAGCAGGAACTAACCCACCAACTCGAACGTCCTGTTTGAAGTATTTGAACAGTTCTCAAGCCAGTGGACACTGCTCATCCATCTATCTTCAGAACGCCAGATGCAATATGATAATAAGTATAAATAGCTACTTAAAACATGCTTAACAGTACATCCACTCTAGAACAGCCACTAGTGAGCGCTGATGCAACGCTCATCGATCGCTTAAACAAAGCTCTATATTCCACCGACCAACAAGAAAGATTTTTACACTTACAAGCTGAAGTAGAAAATCTACTAGAGCAGCTGCAATCGCAACAAGATGTTGCTGGCCGCAATTAAATAAATCAAACAGCCATTGTGAGAAAAGGCGATTAGGGTTACCTCATCGCCTTTTCGGTAAAGATTTATAGCCATTTCTGAGCTATTCTGATAAGTTTATTAAGTGGCTCTTGTTAAAAAACTTAATTTCTCTGGCTGCGATTAAATGCAGCGATAGTAGGATCTCATTTTCAAGGTCAGCTTCCCCCCGATTTGCAAAATTTGGAGAACCCTCCCGTTCAATGACTCTATCGCTCAATCAACCGCAAACAAAAACAGAATCTCCACCGTCAATCGCGGCCGCAGATCTAAAATTAAGAGATATCCTCAAGACTCTCCCCCGAGATTTATTTTTAAAAAATAGTCGTAAAGCCTGGACTCAAGTAGTTTTAAGCATTGTGATGGTAGCGCTGGGCTATGTGGCGGTGGCTTATGCCCCATTTTATCTACTACCCTTGGCCTGGATATTTACGGGTACTGCTCTCACGGGCTTTTTTGTGCTGGGTCACGACTGTGGACATCGATCGTTTTCCAACAAAAAATGGGTGAACAACTTAGTCGGTCACCTAGCTTTCCTACCTTTAATCTATCCTTTCCATGGCTGGCGGATTGGACATAATCTTCATCACAAACACACCAATAAGCTCGATATCGACAATGCTTGGCAACCTTGGAAGCAAGAAGTTTATCAAGATCTAAACATTGGGATGAAAGCTATCTATCACTCGATTCGAGGCAAGTTATGGTGGACTGGTTCCATTTTTCACTGGGCATTGGTGAATTTTGACTGGACACGTTGCACCGGTAAGGAGCGGGAGCAGATGCGATTCTCAACTTTGTTTGTGGTGATTTTTGGTGGCATTGGTTTAACTTTTTTAACTATCACCACTGGTTGGTGGGGTTTAGTTAAGTTCTGGCTAATACCTTGGTTGGTATATCACTTCTGGATGAGCACTTTTACCGTAGTGCATCACACCGCCAGAAATATTCCCTTTTCACCAGAGAGCGAGTGGAACGAAGCGATCGCACAGTTAACTGGCACTGTCCACTGCGACTATCCGCAATGGGTAGAGGTTTTGTGCCACGACATTAATGTACATTTACCCCACCACATTTCCACCGCTATTCCTTCTTATAATTTGCGCGCCGCTCATACCATCCTCAAGGAGAAATGGAATGATTACGGTCTTCAAGACAGAACTTTTAACTGGGAACTGATGAAAGAAATCACCGAAGAGTGTCATCTCTACGATCCAGAGAATATTTATAGATCCTTTGGCGACTTTCAAGCAGCCCATCGGTAGCTAAAAATTAAAAAAAGACGGGGTAAACACCCCGTCTTTTTTTTAATGCCTAGTCATCATGGTAATTAAACCCTGTTGACCAAGCGTTACTTCCCGCAAGAAAGCCACGATCGCTACCCAGACAATGGGAGTAATATCAACCCCACCGATCGGGGGAATCAGCTTACGGGTAATCGCTAAAGCTGGCTCTGTGGGAACAACGGCTAAATTAAACGGAAATTTACCAGTTTCTACCTGGGGATACCAGGTTAAGACAATCCGGATAATAAATAGGAAAATGTATAAGCCTAAAGCAATGCCCAGGGCAATACTTAGGGTATTACTAAGATCAATCATAAATTGCAGCATTATCTGGAATACTTACCATTATAAGTGCAACAATATGGGCTAGAGCTATTGCCTGAAACATGGCAAGTGGCTAGAATTAAGAAAAACTATTTTTATTGAATCTTAAGGATAATATCAGCATGACTCCTTCATTAGCTAATTTTTTCTACAGCTTACTATTCGGCGGATTAGTGGTCGTAGTCCCCGCCACGATCGCCTTAATTTTCATCAGCCAGAAAGATAGAATCCAAAGATCCTAGGATCAAATCCATGAGATCGTTTTAACCTTGGTGGTGGTATTGTTTGGCACCCTAGGGTTTTTTACTGTTTGCCAATAGCTCACTCCCGGCTGGCAGATGGTTAGCGGTGTTAAAATAAAAATCACTGAAATATCTAATTTATGACGAATTTGCCATTCCTGGGATGAAATGTTGCTCCTGGCGATGCCACCAAACTGCTCCAAAAATCATGCTAACTATCTGAGGATTTGACTGTGAATTTTGGCATTCCCGCTCCCTTACTATTTGGACTAATCTTGGTCGTGGCCTCACTCAGCCTCTTCTTGACTAGTAAATTCAAGCCCGAACTTCACCAAGAATCGGACAATATCTATGCAGTCATTGGCGTTGTCTGCGGTCTGCTCTTGCTGACGCAGCTAGACTTAGGTATTGGCATGGCTTTTCAGCAAATGTTGATGATTGGTACCGTTATTACGCTGATGTGGCAATATGTTCAGGTCAGAGCCGAAAATAAACGGCTCAAGGGTGGTGGGGGCGGACGGAGTAGTAGCAGTAGAGAACCAAGAGAACCAGTTGCTCGTCGTTCGTCTTATGCTGCCAAGATTGATGAAGAACCATATTATTCTCCACGCAACTCGGCACGGCGCTTAAATAGCGATCGGCAAGATCAATGGAACAGTTACGAAGATGATTATGACCGACCAGTGCGAGATAATGGCCGCATGCTGCCAGAATTTCGGCGGGCAGATCAAGTAGAGGAATTGCCCCGGCGCGAATACTCTGATTATGAAGCACCAGCACCGCGTGAGTATGGCCTCCGGGCGGAGTCTAGTAATCCAGATCGTCAACAGCCCACCGATCGAGCACGCCGCAGTCGTCGCCCTCCTAATGATGAAACCCCTGTACCTAATAGAAATCGGCGGCGGTCTAGCCTTGCCGATTCTGCCGACGAACCAGCCGCCAAATCTAGTGCTTACGTAGAATATGAACCAGTGGAGCCATCCCCGCCAGTAGATAGTGAACAGCCCCTGCAATTTCCCGATCAATATTAATTTAGAATTAGTCAAAAGATTAAAATTTTTTTGACCATTAGTTTATGTCTACAGTATTCTTTCGACGTTATCTTTTAGCTTGGCCGCTAGTAATAGGTCTAACTTGGGGGACGACCCTTACCAGTTTCTTACCGGTCCATGCTGTAGACAATGAGGAACAAACTAACATCAGGGTATACGAAAAAGCTAGTGCAGCAGTAGTATCTATTCAGGCTGGTGCAGCGGTTGGCAGTGGTAGCATTATTAGTGCCGATGGCCTAATTTTAACTAATGCTCATGTCATAGAAGGGGCACAGGGTCAGACGGTGCAGGTCACTTTAGCCGATCGGCGACAATTTACTGGTCGCATTGTAGGATTTGCCAATAATGGCTTAGATCTAGCTTTAATTAGGTTAGATGGGGCAAAGGGTCTAGCGACGGTGAAGCTCGCTAGGAGCAAGACCCGAGTTGGCCAGCGGGCTTTTGCCATTGGCAATCCCTTTGGTAAATTTCAAGGTACTTTTACTACTGGGATTGTCAGTCGGGTAGATAGCAAGGAAGGTTTGCTCCAAACCGATGCCGCGATTAATCCTGGCAATTCTGGTGGTCCGCTACTGAATAGTGATGGTGAGCTGATTGGAGTCAATACCGCCATTTATGCCAGTGGCCAAAATCCTGGCAATATTGGCATTGGTTTTGCTATTGCGATCGATCGAGTACAGCCTTTTCTCACTGCCTACCAGCAAGGCAAGGTGAGTAGCACTATTGCCCGAGGTGATACGTCCAACCGTCGCTCACCGCGCAAAATCAAGGTACAACAGTTGCCATTAACTGGTCAATTTATTACCGCCCGCTTAGGTAGTGGTGACCCTGTACTACCAACTAGTAATAGTTATGTCAATCTTTACGTTTTTCGAGGGGTCGCCGGACAGCAGATTAGAATTGAGATATCCAGTCGGGAAATAGAGCCAGGTTTGATTTTGCTGTCTCCCAAGGGTAAGCTCATCGCCGAAGCCAGCGGCAATGGTCGAGGCACTGCCGGGTTGCGAGGCAGACTACCAGTCACAGGCAATTATTTGGTGTTAGCTAATGCCAGTGGTCCAAGGGGCGGTGGTAGCTACAAGATTCGCGCCTTGAGTATACCGTAATCACTAGCGCAGTCCTAGCCAAGTAATTAAATCTTGCTTGGTAAACAACTCTAGAATTACCAATAGGCTAAAACCAGCCATCGCAAATCGACCATTGATTTGTTCAGCATACTTTGTCCAGCCAAAGGCTGGCTCTATAGAATTTTGACCGGTGGTCGCCGCATCTACAAGTTTTTCTTCAGGGTGCATGGTGATACTCTCTATTTATCAGTTTTTATCATACACAAAAACCCTGGCTGGCAGATGGCTTCCGCAATTAACTACAGATACAACTTGAATTTTTCAGACACAACTCGAACATTTGGTTCTTTTAACATACTGAAGTGAGCGCCTGGAATCGGAATAATTTCGATCTGACCCGCGATCAACTGCGCCCAACCCAAATCGGGATCGAGAGTACTTTCAATTTCTTGAATGCTAGACCGGAAAAGAGTCGCATCTCCCGGGTAAATCTGGGCAACATAATCATGCATAGCTTGCAAGTTACTATCTAAAATATCCGTCAAATTAGGGCTAAGGCTGCCTAAGCTAGACCATTGACTAATCAACATATCTCTCAAGCTGGAATTATTTAGTCGATAAACTAATCTATTGCTAAAATAGGTAAATCTCTCTGTGGATTTCAGGTGCCAAAGGTTACTTAAATGGATTCCCACCGATTGAGTAAAGGAGGGACGGGTTTTCGGTAACAGCGGTGAGCTGCCATCCAAAAAGGCTAACAGACCAATTTGATGACCTTGAGCGTGTAATTGTTGTGCCATCTCAAAAGCTACCATTGCTCCAAAAGAATACCCAGCTAAGAAGTAAGGGCCAACAGGTTGAAGAGTGCGAATTTCTTGAATATAATGACTAGCCATATCTTCTACTCGTTGTAGAGGCTTTTGTTTACCATCAAGTCCTAACGACTGGAGTCCATAAACAGGTTGTTGTTGACCCAGATACTGCGTGAGCAGAAAATAGTCTAAAACATTGCCGCCAATGGGATGTACGCAAAACAAAGGAGGTTTGTGGCCATGAGGTTGTAGTGGCACCAAAGATGACCAAGAGAATGATTGTTCGGCCTGATCTAATAAAGCAGCTAGCTCCTGAATAGTTGGCGCCTGTAAGAAAGTAGCTAATGGCAAATTTTCACCTAAGGTTTTTCTTAATTGGGTAATTATTTGCACAGCTACTAGCGAATCGCCGCCTAAATCAAAAAAGTTATCATCTAGTCTGATATATTCAATTCCCAGAACTTTCTGCCAGACCTGAGCAATAGTTTTTTCTAACTGATGACGAGGAAGCTGAATTAATTGAGTTATTTCAGCTTCTTCGTCATCAACCATATTAGTGGCGCTCTGCATCGGAGCCGTAGCTAACTGGGCAATTCTGGCTGACAGCTGCCGAGTTGATATTATTACTTGCGCTAATCCACTGCCGATAAGTCGATCGAAAGCTTCGATTCCTTCCCCGGGCAAAATGGCTGTATCCAGATTGATGAGACTAGTTTTATGCTGGCTAGATTGGACTGCTGCTACGGCCATCCCTACCTCCTGCCAAGCATCCCAGTTAATACTTAGTATGTAGCGAGCCGCAGTCGGTTGAGACTGAGCATAGGCATCAAAAAAAGCATTCGCTGCTACATAATCGACCTGGCCAAATTCGCCCAGAATTGACTCTACTGACGAGCAGAGGATCATAAAATCTAGCCCAGAATTCTGAAAAATACTCTCCAAAACTATCGTTCCCTGTACTTTAGGAGCCAGAATTTGCTCGACAGTTTCCGGAGTTTTTAGTTGGATGATGCCACCACCAGGCAGCCCAGCCGCATGAATGACTCCATTGATGCGACCAAAATGATTGCTAGCGGTAGTGATTGATTGTTTCATTTGCAGATAATTAGTGACATCTGCCCTGACTACCAAAACTTCAGCACCTAATGCTTCTAGATCTTGAATCTTTTTGATTTTGGTACTGGTCGGATCTTGTTCGTTATGTGCCAGCAACCATTGTGGCCATTGACTGCGCTCGGGTAAAGCGGTACGTCCAGTTAAAATCAGTTTAGCTTGTACCGTCTGAGCCAGATAGTGAGCGATGGCTAGTCCAATACCACCCAAGCCCCCTGTAATCAGGTAGACACCTGCTTTTTTTAATTGATGGGCTAGTGTAGTTGTTGGTGTAAGACGCACAGATTCAAAAGTCTGTACCCAACGATGATTACCCCGATATGCCAATATTTTATCGGGAGATGCTTGGTGCAATTCACGCAGTAATTGGGTGATTAGTCTCTTTTGCGCTTGGCTGCCAGCGATCGGTAGTACGATATCAATGCTGCGACAGCTCAGGTGATAATACTCTTGAGCAATGACCCGCACTGGACCCAAGATAGTAGCTTTGCCGGGATGTAAGACTTCTTCGCCATTCACATTTTGGAGGTGATTAGAAATCACTACTATTTCGACCCCTGCTTTGAGCTGCTGCTGTCCTAACGCTTGTGCCAGATACAGGAGACTATAAAATCCCAAATCTTGCTCTTTTCTGACTAACGTTAGATCTAAGCTCTCATGGCGGTTATCAGTCAAACTCCAAAGATGCACAATGGTTTGCGGCATGGATTTGCTGTTAGCTAATCTTTGGACTAACATATTGTAGTCACTATGCTCAGTAGAATTTATGACATAGGAATAATTATTCAGCTGTTGAAATCTTGCTCCTTCTTCTACCGTGATTACTATTTGGCTGTGATTTTTTAGTTCTTGAACAATTTGATAACCCAATCCACATTTATCCAAAAATACTAAGATTGGGGCGGCGATCGAAACATCACTATGCTGATTAATCGACTGCTTCCAAATGGGGACATAAAACCAATCGGTAATATCGGGCTTTTTCTCGGCATCTAGTTGCGGAACTGGAGCTTGCTGCGTTGGCTCAATCCAATGGCGTTTGCGCTCAAACGGATAAGTGGGTAAAGGAATCCGCTGTGGCCGAGAGTCTGTCGTGATGACACTATGATTTCCCTGGAATTTTGACCAATCGATCTCGACCCCTGCCAACCATAATTTCCCCAACGTGTGGAGCAAGAAAGTCACATCAGATCCCTGTGTTTGAGGATGACGAGTAGAGTTCAGGACGATTTGAGCAGCTGATTTATCAGGATGACGTTGCACAATGCCACTCAAGGTACTACCTGGACCTATTTCTAGCAGTATTTGGCTAGGATCATCAAAGAATTTCCTTACTCCATCGCCAAAGTGTACTGCTTGGCGTAAATGTTGGGCATAGTAGTCTGGGTTAATAGCCTCTGCTGCTGTTAGCCAAGTACCAGTAACGTTGGAGATAACGGGTATCGTGGGCACATTACGCTGCAATTCTGCCACCTTCTTGGTAAAAGGTGCCAGAATTGGTTCCATCATTGGAGAATGAAAAGCATGAGAAGTCTGGAGAAGACGACTTTCGATGGCTTGAGATGCCAGCTTTTTCTGAAGCACAGTGATCTCAGCAATAGTACCAGCTACAACGCAATTAGTCGGACTATTAATAACTGCTATTTGAAGAACAGTTCCGGCCAACAATAGCTGTGTTTCCATTTCTGACAACGGCACTGCCAACATCGCTCCGGCTGGCATTGATGCCATTAGTTGACTTCTGGTTGCCACCAAAGCTAATGCATCCTCTAGAGAAAAAATTTCAGCTAACGTCATGGCGACATATTCTCCAATACTATGGCCAATCATCGCTACAGGCATAATGCCCCAAGACATCCACAATTTAGCCAAAGCATATTCAATGACAAACAGAGCCGACTGAGTAGTGACTGTTTGCTGAAGTTGTTGGGCAGCTATGGCAGTGGCCTCGGCACTGGGGTATAAAATAGCTCGCAGGTCATAGCCCAGGTGCGGCTGCAGGATTTCACAACAGCGATCGACTTGCTCCTGAAAATAGATTTCGGTCTGATAAATATCCAACGCCATATTTATGTACTGAGCACCTTGCCCAGCAAACATGAAAACTACTTGATGCGGTTGAATGCTGCCAGTATTATCAAAAATGCGCTGGGTTTGAGGAGAATTCAGGGTGTTAATAGCATCCTTAACGTCAGACACAACTACCATCCGACGATAGTTGAATTCACTACGACCAACTCTCAATGTATAGGCCACATCATTTAGGTTAATTTCAGGATGTTGCTGGAGATGTGTTGCTAAATTGGTGGTGGCTGAGGCTAAGGCCGTGGGGGTTTTAGCTGATAGCAATAATAACTGCGGAGATTTTGGACGGCGAATAGTAGATTCAGCTGTATGGCGAAGAGGCTGCCATTCTTCTAGTACTACATGAGCATTTGTCCCCCCAAAGCCAAAAGCACTAACGCCTGCCCGCCGGGGTGAACTATTACTTTCCCAGGCGGAAAGCTGAGTATTGACATAGAAAGGACTATTGGTAAAGTCGATTTCTGGGTTAGGGGATTCAAAATAGAGGGTTGGAGGGATTTGCTGATGCTGGAGAGCCAAAACTGTTTTGATCAAGCCAGCAATACCCGCCGCTGTAGTTAGATGTCCAATATTACTTTTGACGGAACCGATCGCACAAAATTCGCGATGCTCCGTCTTGGCCCGAAAAGCTTGGGTAAGACCGGCAATCTCGATCGGATCACCTAAAGGCGTACCGGTGCCATGCGCTTCAATATAAGTAATGGTTTCGGGTTCAACGCCAGCGACCTGTTGCGCCTGAGCAATCACGGCTGCCTGACCATCAATACTGGGAGCTGTAAAACCAACTTTGAGATGACCATCGTTGTTGATGGCAGTACCCTTAATAACAGCATGAATACAGTCACCATCGGCGATCGCTCGTTCTAGTGATTTAAGAACAACAATGCCAACCCCATCACCAAAAACTGTGCCCTGAGCTGCTGCATCAAAAACGTGGCAATGGCCATCAGCAGAGAGCATCAAACCTTCTTGATATAAATAGCCAATTTTTTGGGGTATTAATATCGACACTCCACCCGCTAGGGCAATATCACAGTCGCCATTCAAGAGGCTCTGACAGGCCATATGCACGGCCACCAGAGAAGTTGAACAAGCTGTTTGGATATTAATGGCTGGTCCGTTTAGGTTTAATTTATAGGCTACTCTGGTGGTAAGATAATCGCCACTATTGCCCACCAGGGTCTGTACACCAGTGACCGAATCGACAAAACGACCCACCTCAATCTCACTATTCTTGGTGATATTGCTGGTTAAATAAGTATTCTGTGCAGCCCCGCCATAAACTCCGATCGTATAATTACTTTTATCTGGCTGATATCCAGCATTTTCTAAAGCCACCCAAGCACATTCTAAATATAATCGTTGCTGAGGATCGGTCAATGCTGCTTCCCGCGCATGATAGCCAAAAAAAGCCGCATCAAAGCCAGCAATGTCTGGTAGAAAAGAAGCAGCCTTAACATAGTTAGGGTCATTGAGGATGTTGGATTTGACCCCGGCTAGTTGCAACTCTTCATCTGATAGTTGAGCAATAGATTCGACGCCATCGCGAATATTGCACCAAAATTCATCAATGTTTTCGGCGCCGGGAAAGCGACCAGCCATCCCAATAATAGCTATATCCGACTGTGCTATTTTAAGACGCGGGGTGGGGGATTGCTGGTTTCCTCGCTGATGCTGATTGAGTAAATATTGGCTTAAAGATTGGATGGTGGGGTATTGGAACAATTCTACGATCGACAGTTTGCTGGGTAATACTGCTGATAACTGACTACTCAACTGAGCCATCAGGAGAGAGTCGCCACCGATTTCAAAGAAGTTGTCGTTAATACCCACCTGATCAAGTTTTAAGACTTCTTGCCATATAGTGGCAATAGTTTTCTCTGTTGCATTTTGAGGTTGGACATAAACTGTGTTTAATTGCGATCGCTCCATTTCTGGGGCAGGCAATGCGCGCCGATCGACTTTCCCATTCAGAGTTAAGGGTAATGTTGGCAAAATCACAAAAGCACTGGGCACCATATAGTCTGGTAGAGTTGCCTGAAGAAAAGTACGCAGTTCTGGGACTAGATTGATGCTGTTTTTGCCAAAGGCTGGATTGTTGCTATAGGTGTGCCAGGGCTTTATCACCGGAGTTAGCTGGCCATCACCGCCAGCTGGAGCTAGTTCAACTGCCGTTCCTGGATATCGAAAAGTAACATCATAACAACCGAGTGTTTCTGCTGACCAACTGATTTCAATGTTATAGGGTAAATTCGCACTTAAATTCCACCACACCTCAGGTTCAATCCCCCGCTCCACAGCGTTTTCTTGAAGATATGAGCGCAATTCACCGACGGTGGTTAATAGTGATTCACCATTAAGAATTTCAAGTAACCGAATATCTTCATCCAAACGAGCATTCGGCACATTTTTAATCACACAACACATTCCTGGTGATTCCGGCAAAATCCGAACGACAGTTGCCATCGTGAGCTGATGCTGAGACCAGTCCCACTGGCGCTGGCCAACAGCAACGACCCTGGCTTTTTGACGAATGACCACATCATAGCGATACTTAGTCATTTCGTTGTGAGCAGCGCCCCGCCTGAGCTGAATTGTTACTTCGCCAATTTGAGGAAGACGTGCCGACAAAACCTGAAAAAATGCTGGATTAATCACTAGTTCTTGATTGAACTGCACATTTTTGTGAATTAGTTGTCGCAATTGCTCCAACGTCATATCAACATTAGCTTGACTGAATTGAACACTCGTATGAAAAGCTTCTAGCAGAGTGAAGCTCTGAATATCTCCTACAAAAATAGTTCCATCGGAAGTTAAGACCTGCAAAGCTTTTTCTAAAACTTCTACCAGGTAATCGATATTGGGGAAATATTGAACTACGGAGTTAATCACGACCACATCGAAAGTAGTATTAATGATTCCCGAAAAATCGTGAGCAGCATGGTGTCTAAGATTAACCTGCGACCAATTTCCTGGTAGAGACTCGAACTGCGCTTGGATATAGTCTAGTCCTTTTATAGATATATCTGTACCACAGTAATAGGCGCAATCTGGAGCAATTCGGAACAGTAGCAGACCAGTTCCACATCCAATTTCCAACAAATTTCGAGGTTTTAGTTCTTTGATCCGTGCCACTGTCGCATCTACCCATTCATGCATCTCTGGTACTGGAATCGGCTCACCCGTATAACTACTTTTCCAAATTCCTATATTAAACGTTGCATCTACTGCTGGACATTTTGTAGAGTAAGCGTTGTCATATATCTGCTCCCATTGTTCGATATCTTGATACACTACGTCAGCGGAGGAGTAGATGGTTCCCATCGCTAACACATCCTGCTGGTGAGAGTCAGGAACAACATAAGCTACTAGACGCTTTTCGCCAAGGGTGTCTGCCGGCGCGACCACTACAGCTTGTGCTACCAGGGGATGCTGGTCTAAAGCGCTCTCAATTTCTCCTAGTTCAATGCGGAAGCCCCGTATTTTCACCTGATGATCGACACGCCCCAGGTATTTGATATTTCCATCAGGTAAATAACTAGCGAGGTCTCCAGTTTTGTAGATCCGGGAGTTGGGTTGAAATGGATTATGCCGGAAACTGACTGCATTTAAATCTGGATGATTAAAATATCCTCGGGCAACTCCATCGCCGCCAATATATAGTTCACCCGTAACTCCAATCGGAACGGGATTTAAGCGTTGATCTAAAATGTAAATTTGGGTATTGGCAATGGGACGACCAATGGATACTGTTACATCTTGATCTAATCGATCGCGCTGGAACTTCACCTCAAAAATTGTGGAAAAAACCGTTGTTTCGGTCGGTCCGTATCCATTCCATAATTGTCCAACTTTTTCGAGCAGTCGATGAGCTAGTTCGCTGGAGAGGGCTTCTCCACAACAGATTATTTTTAAATTAGGACTGCCTAACCAGCTAGAGGTTAACAATATCCGCCAAGTAGCAGGGGTCGCCTGCATGGCAGTAATTTTATAGTCAGATATTTGCGCAGCTATTTTTTCACCATCAACGATGGTGTCTCGGCTAGCGACAATTATGCTAGCACCTACTGTTAGGGGTAGGTAAATCTCTAAAGTATGAATATCAAAGCAAATTGTAGTGATAGCTAAAAGGCGATCTTCACTGGCTAGTCCTGGCTGATGATGCATCGCTGTGATAAAATTCGTTAAAGATTTATGGTGAATCCCTACTCCCTTTGGTTTACCAGTAGAACCAGAAGTGTAAATTACATAGGATAAGTTCTCAGGTTGCACTGTGCTATTGGGATTCGAGACACTTTGCCAAGAAATAACTTCCCAGGCGGTGTCTAAGCAGATAGTTGGGGGAGTATTAATGGCCGTTGTGGCAAACCCAGCGATCGGCAGGGTAGCGAGTAAATCACTAGTAGTAATTAGCAGTTCTGCTGCTGAGTCGGCGAGAATATGGGCTAAACGGTCTGGAGGATATGCGGGGTCTAATGGAACATAAGCTGCACCAGATTTGAGAATCCCCAATAACCCAATGACCATTTCTAGAGAGCGTTCTACGGCAATTCCTACCAAAGATTCTGGTTGCACACCCAGCGACTGTAAATAATGGGCAAGTTGATTGGATCGATCATTCAATTCTCGATAGGTGAGTTGTTGATCTGCAAATATCACCGCGATCGCATCTGGTGTAGCTGCTACTTGTTGCTCAAATAACTGATGAATACATTGCTGAGGATAATCTGACCGCGTCTGATTCCACTCTTCTAGTAACTGGTGACGTTCCGACGCTGTTAGTAATAGTATTTCATCAAGATGCTGTTTAGGATTGGTCAAGAAACTTTCCAGTATGGTTTTGAGATGTCCCAGCATCCGCAAGATAGTACCATCATTATAGTGGAGCTGGTCGTAGGAGATAGCGATGGTTAGCTCTAATTCATTATGACTAGATAAAATTAGGGGGTAATCTGCGCTGGCGAGTGGCTCTAATGAATCGAGGGCAACATTGCCGGACACGACTAAGCTGCGCAACTCAGATACTTGGTTGAGTGCTCCACTATTTACTAAAAGATTATTTGCCGGCCAGGATTTCAGCTCCTTCAGCCAAACCAAGAATGATTCATTGAAGTTCAGCTGTCCCACAAATTGCTCAATACCATTAGAATGTTGAATTATTTGACAGGGATTATCAGATGCTGGTTTGGCAGTCCTAACTACATCAAAAGTTACGTTGTCATCAGCAGTGTAATGGCTGAGTAATAAAGCCCAAGCGCCGGATACGATTTCATCAGCAGTCAGCTCATACTCTTGGATTAGAGCTGGTAAATTCACGGTATTAACTGTTGAAACCTGAATTTTTTTCATCCCTGTGGATAGTGGCATGAGTTTCAAATCCATTCTTCTAAAACTATGTGTCGAATTGGTAAGACATGTCTACAGAAATTGATTGCGCGATTTTATCCTCATTTCACCTATTAGGACAGTCTAAACTACATTTAATTACTATTCAAGAACAATTGCATTAAACGATCGCACTGGCTGATCTATTTTCAGCAAAAAGTATGATGTTTTCATGAGGAAAAATGATGAAACTCCCGAAGATTTGGAATGACTAGCTATTTATTGGAATCGTTGGATGATTAATAGCTAGATTTTTGTATACATCGATACTAATAAATGGTGGGCAGCTGGATGGCTGATGGAGGTACACTATTGTTTATTTGTCAATATCTCAATCAACTAGCAAATCACAAAAGGGGTGAGAAATCTCAGTGATTTCAGTCGTGGATGTGCATACCTATTAAGGTTACACCTGAATCATTGCAAAAACCGATTTCAACAGTCAGCGAAATCTTGCAACTGAACAGCTTCAAATCCAAGCCAAAAATGGTGCCTGTTGTTTCAAGATTTGTCCGGGGATATTTTCAACAGTTGAAGACAAATCGCCTCGATAACGATTGTAGTTAACAGACCTAGCGACAGTTGCAATCTGCGATCGCCTAGCGTCTCCGTTAGGAGAATCGCCCCGAAAGGTACGCTACTTTTGCTTTTGTAGTTACGGATTGGAACCTTTCAGCTTGCAAACATGGTGCAATAAAGTCAATGACCTGGCAAAAGGTATGACAACTATCAAAAAGCTACTCAATCGCTGGTTAATTTAGCTTTTGGTTTAATTGCTTCAGCTACTGTAATCACTGTGGTATCCAGCGTTTTTCGGCGTTAACATGTTCCAATCCTCGATCGATCCCAAGATCGCGCCAAAAATTGACTGCCGACACCGAGCAATAAAATAGTCTATCAACTTTTTAAATTCATAGCACTTGTCCAATAGCTAAAAGTCTCACCCCAAATCAAATCACTATGCTCTTGATAAATCTGCTGCAAACACCCATAAAAAGCTAGTGCTGGTTGCTGTAGTCCAAAAGTCATCAAACACTTTAAAATGCGCGTAATTCGTAAATAGTTATGATCACAAGGACAAAGCCATTCTACCTGTCGCTCCTGGCGGCATAAACTAGTCTTAATCGACAGCTTTTCAGTTGCTTCTACTACTCCTTCCCAACCATAAAAAGTCAACATTACCACCACCGACTTCAACAAATTTTGTCGAAGCTGTTGGTTTTCAGCAAACGTCGCAATTACCGATTCATCCACCAACGGGGCCTCATTATTAAAAGCACTTGCCTCTGTCAAGGGGAAAAGCCACTGAATGTAGTCATGAGCACACTCCAGTTCCTCAAAATCCCAACCCCAAATCTCCGCTATCATTCGCCCCTCAGCATCAGCGTCCTCTTCTAAATAAAAAGGCACAATTCTCGATGTGAATTTGTTACTAGGCATCTTGTACCTCAATGGTTGAGTTTATTACCGTAATCAAAGATATTCTGTATATTACAACTTAAGCTGCAAGGTATTTGCAATAAACAGAAAGTGCCTTTGCGGCATCAGGATGTTCCAATCCTCGATTGCCTAGCGTCTCCGTTAGAAGATCGAGGATTGGAACCTTTTAGATTGCAAACATGGTACAATCAAGTCAATGATCTGGTAAAAGCATGACAACAGAACTAGCTTTAGCGCAGGTGCTAGAGTCGATTGCCGAACTCAAAGCCGAATTTAAAACTGAATTTAAGGAACTTGAGCGTAAAGTTGACATATCTAATGAAAAGTTTGACAACTATCAAAAAGCTACTAAATCGCTGGTTAATTTAGCTTTTGGTTTAATTGCTTCAGCTACTGTAATCACTGTGGTATCTAGTGTTTTTCGGCGTTAATATGTTCTAATCCTCGATCGCCCCGAAAGGCAATCGCTACGAGATATCGATCTTAAAATTGACGTTACTACCCGTTCCAATCCTCGATCGCCCCGAAAGGCAATCGCTACAAAGTCTCGACGATCGCAGTATTAAATTTACCAGTTCCAATCCTCGATCGCCCCGAAAGGCAATCGCTACTTAGTCCAGCGCTAAACCAGTTCAAAGCCGGGTTAGTTCCAATCCTCGATCGCCCCGAAAGGCAATCGCTACGAAACATCCATGTTTTCAACAGGAGTTCTCGTGGTTCCAATCCTCGATCGCCCCGAAAGGCAATCGCTACGGTGAGCCAGTTTCACTGTTTAAAATCCTGGTGTTCCAATCCTCGATCGCCCCGAAAGG
>CAXTSZ010000028.1:23402-41392 GCA_964247125.1 uncultured bacterium | reverse complement strand
TTTTTGACACCGTCTTTTTTCTCCATCACCAAGTCAATCTGCTCCGCCAACAATAGCATTAGGTATCAAAATACTCTCGCCAGCAGCTAATCCGACCATTGTGAAACTCAATGAAGATCGCATCATCCGACTGAGAACGTTTACCTGTAGCCTTTTCAGTGTCCTCATAGTGCCATTCCACAGCAGCTTGGTTGCCATCAATAAGGACTCGTTGAATAGCAATACGAACATCTGTGTACTGTTGAGCAAACTTGGAGATTTCTTCACGAATTCTTTCCTGCCCCTGCCACCGTTGACCAGGTACAATTAGCTCACCATCCAATGTAAATAACTGAGCAAGAGCATCCGCATCACAAGCTACCCAGTAATCCTTCGCTTGCTCAATCAGCGATCTAATATACGGTTGCGACTCGTTCTGACTTACCGATATATCCATACTAGACATCAAACCAACTAAGATAATACCAACCGATAACCACCGGGATAGATTCAAAACTAGAGTGCTTATCATATAAGTAGAGCGTCCAGCTTAAACGTAGGATAGCTTTTAGCCTAAACAGCTTACATGGTAACAGATTTGGCTGATTTGAGTAGTTTGTATATCGTGGGCAATCTACTTATACATTCCAGCCACTAAGAAGTCAGTAAAGCAATTGATTCAACAATAATTTAGTCTCATTAGTTCATGAGTTTACCATCCTTAACATGGCAAAGCATTTTCAGATTAACCGCAGGAGCACTCAACATGAACACAGATGAACAAAGAAAAATTGCTATATTAACCGCCGCATTAGGTGCGTGTCGTGGTATGTTGTACTCCGTCAGAATTAGTGATTACAGACCAGAAGAAATCGAGGCTACTTTAATGGCATTATTAGATTCTAAAATAATTCTGGGATGTGCAGTCTACTGGTAACAGTGTTTCAAACCAGGATTATTTTTAATGGTGAGAAAAAATATCACCATACTGCAAAATATCCAACGAAACCATAGTTGGCAAAGCGGTAAAGCACTGTTGTGCCAACTCCCAGCGATCTTCTCTTTTTAACATTTCAATCAGCTTATCTTTGACACTAATCAGATAGCGCACATCATTGGCGGCGTAATGTAGTTGCTCATCCGACAAATTGGCGGCGTTGCCCCAATCTGAACATTGCGAAGACTTATCTAAATCGACTCCTTCCAGCTGAAACACTAGCTCTTTCAAGCCATGCCGTGAAGAATAAGTTCTGACTAATTTGCTGGCAATTTTGGTGCAAAAGATTGGGGTAGTCTCGATGCCCAGTCGATAACGGAGTTGAGCAATGTCAAACCGGGCAAAATGAAAAACTTTAGTGATGTGCTGGGCTTCCATTAGCCTTTGGAGATGGGGAGCGCTAGTTTGACCAAGAGCAACCCGGATAATAGTCACCAATCCGGGAGCGCAAAGCTGCACTAGGCACAGCCGATCGCGTTGATAATTTAGTCCCATTGTTTCGGTATCAACAGCTACTGATGAAGCTTGGAGATACTTATCGAGCAAAGTAGCATCCAAATCCCGATCGCAGATCCGAAAATCTTCTAATTCGTTAGTCATCACTGATGGATTAAGAAGTTAACACCCCTCAAGGTAGCAGGAAGATGACAATTTGCGGGGTATTTAGCTGAATGGATGAGTCTGTTGCTGGCGCTTCTGGGATTTTTCGAGCTGATTAAACACCACGTAACCAAGATAACTAAATCCCATCAAGGCTACACAGGAGTAGAGATAGGCGTTGCAAACAATGCGCAGAATCGCAACAACAGTGATTTGGTCGAACACTTTATAGACTCCAGTGTGAGCTATTATTTATGACTGGATTAGGCAAGTAAGGTTTCCTCACTTTCTTAATCTTCTACTGTGTTCCATGACCCGTCGGTGATTCCCAACACTTTTGGTTTGAAGGGTAAGCCGCTGAAAGAAATGCACAGTTTTGCTAACTAATTCGATTGTACACTGATTGATTCAGGAATACTTCATAAATCGTAATAAAATTTTCATTACTTGTTCGTTGCCCAGACGGTAACCATATTCACAAATTTTTATAGGAGTAGCCGATTGAATCTAAAATTTTTATTGTATGGAGGATTAGTGGTATTGGTACCAATCACCATCTGGGGAGCACGGCGCTGGGGGTGGCCGATCGCCTTAGGTATCCCATTAGTAGCAGTCATATTGTGGTTTGGCCTCACCATCCTGCTCCGATTATGGGGTGATGTCAATGCAGCGCGGGGTAATTACACTGGCGCGCTACAGAGCTATTTCCAAGCCGAAGCTCTTTACTGTCGAGAAGCGCAGCTCTACTGTAATCGGGGCAAGATTTTTTATCGGACTGGCGAACTTGCCAAAGCAGCTAATGACTTTAGCCGCTCTTTAGAGCTAAATTCCCGGCAGGGTGAGGCTTATTTAGGCAGGGGGGCAATTTTAATGGCTGCCGGTCAAAATGATGCGGCCTTAAGTGATTATGATCGGGCCATTGATGCCCAACCCAATTTGGCCGAAGCCCATCACAGTCGGGGAATTATTCAATTGCGTTTGGGTAATTTGACAGCAGCTCAAAATAATTTTCAACGATCGATCGAACTCAAGTCCGATTTCTTCCATCCCCATTACTATTTAGGCTTGGTACATGCGGCATTAGGTGAATTAACCAGCTCCCAAGACACCATTCGCCAAGCGATCAACTTGCGTCCTCAGTATCCGCCTTTGTATTATGTCCAGGGCAAATTGATAGTAGATCTGCAAAATGACTTGGCTGTGGCGGAGCAGAGTTTTACACTGGGTCAAAAGTGGGAAACTCAAGTGGGAGTCGATCGTTATACAAATGATGAGTATGGCTACTTTTATCGCGGTTGGGCGTTGCACTCCACAGCAGATTTGGCGTCCGCTCATCAGGATTGGCTCACTGCCAAAAATTTAGCGGATCACCATCACAACCAGCAGCTATTGCCCCATATTGAAACATTGCTGAAGCAGTATGATTTAGAGACTTCGTGAACTATTAGACTGACATCTTACACTAGAGAGTAGGTTTTTTTGCTTCAACCTGACTTTTTCTAAAATTTGGTTAGCAAGCTGCCATTACCTTAGGGCTTGATTATGTATTACCAAAATAGTCTAAATTTATATTGGGATGTTGTAAGGATTTCAAGCAAGCACAAACATGCTGAGAAATTGGCTACTCAATATATCTGTCACCTTCGGGGTAGGCTTTTTTTTAGGATTAGTCTTTAATTCCGGTAGCCCGCTGCTGTCAGGTTTCCAAGCCGCCATCGCCGCCACCGCCAGCACTGCTGTTTTAACCAGATTTCAAAAAAGCCGTTTTCAGAAAACCTCGGCAGCGCTGCGATCGCAAGTTTCTCGTTTGCAAGCGAAATCTCATGCCCTACAACACAACATTCTCTCGGCTACTGCCGAACAGGTTCAAGTTGTCGCCGAACTAGATTCCTACTACCAGCGTCGGCAAGCCGCCGAACAACATATTAGTGCTTTGGATGCTGCGCGTCAGCGGATGACCGCCGAATCACAGCAAATCCAAGAACAATTGACTATTTTGCAATCAGAACGCGCTGACTTAGAACAAAGCATTGCCAAGCTTGCGATCAATCGTCAGCAGCTCTGGGGCGGCAAGCTGGAACTCACTTCACAAATTAGTGACTCTAAGCAACAGCTAGAACTAGAAGAGCAGGAATTAAACACAGCTGTTACACAGTTAAAAGTTGCACAAGAGCAGTGCCTTCATGAGTCCCAGCAAATAACCGGGAAATTGGCAGTATTACAAGCCGAACAGCGGGAATTAGAAGAGAATATTGCCAAAATTGCGCTCGATCGACAGCATTTGCTCACTGACAATCTTGAACTACAGTCACAGCTAAGTAGCTCTAGACATCAGCTAAAGCAAGAACAGCAAGAATTAAGTACTGACATCACCCAGCTCTCTGCCCACAAGCAAACTCTACAATCGGATTTAGGACAATTGCAAGAGCAGATTGAAAATGCTCAAAAATTGCAGACTGAGTTCATTGCCATTCAGCATGATGCCTGGGATGAACCACCGCTAGTATTACCCAGCGCTGCCGAAAGTTGGCAAGAGCGTTTCGAGGATGTCACTGTGCGATCGGTTTTTGTGCAGCTGCAAGAATATGGCTCTGTCACGGAGGCCGAGCTCACCCAAATGCTGGCTGGCAATCCCCGTAAAGCCCGCCAGTTCGCTCTTAAATTTGAAGAATATTTACAATTGGTGCCCTTTAAGGCCAGAGTCGAGGTTACCGCCAGTGGCAAACGTTACGTGCGGGAATGATTTAAGGGTCACCAACTAAAAAACAGGACAGCCCGATGGACTGCCCAAACTCAACTTGTTGGAGACTAATATATCAAAACTTAGAGGCTGGTGATGAAACCAACGATGCCATGACCTGAAATGACTTCCATAGCAAGTAACGAAATAAATCCCATCATGGCTAACCGACCATTGAGCTTTTCCGCATACTCTGTCCAGCCAGCTTGTGGGCCTTCTGTTGTATACATTTTAGGCTCTAGAGCAAAAACGTTTTCTCTACCGTCACTATCGACAAATGTTTTGGGGGTCATGACTGCTCAAGTTTATAATAAGTTTTGCTAAAATTAATGTAACAAAGTCTTTACAATAAATCAAGTTCATCCTTTTATCTATCTCCAACCTCTTGATCCAGAGTGATTGGAGAGCGACCCTGATAGACTATGGGGATGGGCGATATCTTCACGTTTGCAAATGTCTCTCCAAGCAGTTTTATTCAATTTCAATGGCACCATCATTAATGATGAGCCAATTCATCGCCAGCTGATTGATGAGTTGCTGCTATCGGCCAATCTCCGGCCAGCCGCTAAGTCTTACCGTAAAATTTGTTTAGGTCAGAGCGATCGCCATTGCCTATTGGATTTATTTGCCGAGCAAGGTCGATCGATCACGGAGCTGCAGCTGCAAAAGATCTTAGTGAATAAGGCTCAGGCTTATCAACAGCGGTTAGCAGAACTGATCGAGCTACCGATATATCCCGATCTCATTGATTTTCTAGATCAGCTGCAGGCTGCTGACATCAAACTAGGAATTGTGACCGACGCTTTCCGTCTGGAGGTCGAAGCCGTTTTACAACAAAGTGAATTGAGCGATCGCTTCACCGTAATTGTGACTGCTGAAGATATCTCTGTTGGTAAACCAGCACCTGCTGGCTATTTGCTGGCCACCACTAAATTAAAGTTGCAGCCTTGGGAATGTCTGGCGATCGCAGATACTTTTTCGGACATTAAAGCGGCTCAATCTGCTAACATTCCAGTCGTGGGGATTGCCCATACCTACCCATTCCATATGATGCAAAGACGGGCTGACTGGGCAGTAGATTGCTTCGCCGATGTGGAATTGCAAAGAATTCAAGAGACTTATGCGAATCATCAAAAATTAGGCTCTTAGCCGACGTTTTAGATAGCTCGTTGAGATTGAATAGTTGTTTCATGAGGTATTACTTTTGAGCGCGCGTTTACAAGAGCTGGCCAGTGTTTTTCTCAAGCTGGGCTTGACGGCCTTTGGCGGTCCAGCGGCGCATGTGGCCATGATTGAAGTAGAGGTCGTCGATCGCAGACAGTGGCTTACCCGCGCGCATTTACTCGATCTCTATAGCATGACCAATTTAATTCCAGGTCCCAACTCTACGGAATTGGTAATGCACATTGGTCAGGAACGAGCTGGTTGGAAAGGATTAGTAGTGGCTGGTCTAAGTTTTATTCTGCCTGCTATGACAATCGTTTGGTTAATAGCAATTGTCTATACCCAATATCAAAGCCTGCCCAATGTTGGCCATGTCTTAGCTGGTATCAAGCCAGTATTACTGGGTTTAATTGGCCAAGCCCTCTGGAAACTTGGCCGATCGGCCATCAAAGATGTTTTGACTGGCTGGATTGCCGTGCTTACTTTAGTCGTTTGTGCGGTGGGTGTGAATGAAGTTTTGTGGCTAATGCTGATGGGCGTTTCCGTGATGTTGATCCGCAACTGGCCACAACTCCAAAATACCAATTTATCTGTGGCCTGGTGGCCACTAGGGTTATTGTCAGTTCGAGAACTATCCGTTTTCAGTATATTTCTGAAGATCGGACTGGTGATGTATGGCGGTGGCTATGTGTTAATTGCCTTCTTGCAGCGGGAGTTAGTCGATCGCCAACATTTACTTACCAGTCAGCAGTTGCTAGATGCCGTAGCGGTGGGGCAAATTACACCGGGTCCACTATTCACCACGGCTACTTTTGTGGGTTATTTGCTGGCTGGTCATGGGGGCGCGATCGCCGCCACAATTGGAATTTTCTTGCCGGGATTCGTGCTGGTCGGGCTGCTCCATCCTTGGATTAATAAAATGCGTCAATCGCCTTGGACAAGGGCTTTTCTGGATGGAATTAATCCAGCGGCTTGGGGTTTAATGGCGATCGTTAGTTGGCAACTGGCCACGACCAGTATTCATAGTTGGTTAACTGGTCTGATGGCCGTAGTCAGTTTGGGTATTTTGCTCCGCTGGAAAATAAATTCCCTTTGGCTAGTAGGGATTGGCGGGATTTTGGGTGGTCTGCTGCAAATTTAAGTACGACGAACGGCCAAGCAGCTACTAAGATGGTTGGTGGTAAATCCTAGTCTGTAATTAAAAAATTGTGAAAAGGAGTGGTGTATGCATTTTGATGTGAGAGAAATCTTAAATTCCCTGGGTTACTGGGGCTATATTGCAGTTTGGTTAGTGATTTTTTTGGAATCAGGATTATTCTGCTTTTTCTTGCCCGGTGATAGTCTACTGTTTACCACTGGTTTTTTGTGTTCGATCCCCAATGCCACTGGTTTTCCTACCTTCAATATTTTTGTGATGTCTTTTGGTTGCTTGGCCACGGCGGTGATGGGGAATTTCTTGGGATACTACCTGGGCCATCACTATGGCCGTAGTCTATTTGATCGAGATTCTTTTGTTTTCAAGAAAAAGTACCTGAAGGCTGCCGAAGATTTCTATGCTGAGAAAGGAGCAATGGCAATTATCATCTGTAGATTTTTAGCTATTGTGCGTACCTTTGCTCCCCTCGTTGCGGGAATGGCCGCGATGCGTTATCGCACTTTTGCTATTTGTAATGTGATTGGTGGGTTCTTATGGGCAGTAGGTTTAAACGTATTGGGCTATTTCTTAGGTAAAAAGTTACCCGCAGAGGTCTTGGACAATTACTTACTGCCCATTACCCTCGGAGTCATGCTCTTATCTTTTATCCCTTCCATTATTCATCTCATTCAGGAAAAAGCTAAAAAACACTAGTGTTGCCAACACGTTAAATTAGAAGAATCGCTATTCTCGTATCCCATAACTTTTACTAAACCCAATGACTACTCACAATCCCCTCCTAATTGGCCACGGTTTGCCACCTTTCAATGAAATTAAAGTCGAACATGTTGTGCCAGCGATCGAGCAAATCTTAGCGACGGTCAATACCCAGCTAACCGAGCTAGAGCAAAATATGACACCCACTTGGGTCGGCCTAGTTGAACCCGTCGATCGCCTGAGCGAGCAATTGAATTGGGCTTGGGGAATTGTTGGTCATTTAATGGGAGTGCAAAATAGCCCAGAACTGCGCACTGCTTACGAAACTAGCCAGCCAGAAGTAATTAAATTCTTTATGCGCCTGGGTCAGAGTCAAGCACTTTATCAAGGCTTAAAGCAAATTCGCACTAGTGCTGAGTGGGACAAAATAAACATTGCCCAACAGCGCATTATCACCGCTGGGATTCGTGATGCCGAGATGTCTGGGGTCGGTCTCATCGGTGAAAAAGCCGATCGCTTCAATGCTATTCAGTTAGAGCTAGCTGAACTCACGACGAAGTTTTCCAATAATGTTCTAGATTCTAACAAAGCCTTTTACCTTGACCTTACTGATCTTCAAGATATTGCGGGCTTACCACCCAGTCTTTTAGCCCAGTCCGCTCAAGCCAGTCGTGCCGCTGGTCAAGACCAAGCCACGCCCGAGGCTGGACCTTGGCGAATCACCCTGGATGCACCTAGCTATGTGCCTTTTATGCAGCATAGCCAACAGCGTCATCTGCGGGAGCAAGTTTATAAAGCCTTCGTTAGTAGAGCTGCTGGCGGAGAACGCGATAACGCCGGACATATCGAACGCATTCTGACACTGCGCCAGGAGATGGCGCAGCTATTAGGATTTGATAGCTATGCGCAGATGAGCCTCGCCAGCAAAATGGCTCCCAATGTCGCTGCTGTCGAAGATCTATTGGAATCTATGCGCCAAGTCAGCTTCGATGTCGCCCAGCAAGAATTAGCTGACCTGAGTGAATTTTCGCAGATCCCTAATTTACAGTCTTGGGATGTGGCCTACTGGTCAGAACGACTGCGCGAACAAAAGTACGACTTTAATGCCGAGGAACTGCGCCCCTATTTTCCTTTGGAGCAGGTGCTAGTTGGTTTGTTTAATCTAGCTCATCAGCTATTTGGGATATCGATCATCCCCGCTGATGGTCAGACAGCTGTTTGGCATCAGGATGTGCGCTACTTTAAGGTGAATAATGAAGAGAATGAAGCGATTGCGTATTTCTTCTTAGACTCCTATAGTCGTCCCGCTGAAAAGCGCGGCGGAGCCTGGATGAATGATTGCGTCAGTCGCCAGAAGCTGGCCACCAAAGTCCGATTACCAGTGGCTTATCTGGTTTGTAACCAAAGTCCGCCGGTGGATGGCAAACCCAGTTTAATGAACTTCTCTGAAGTCGAAACTCTCTTTCATGAGTTTGGTCACGGCTTACAGCATATGCTCACCACCGTCGATTATGTCGGCGCATCGGGTATTAACAATGTGGAATGGGATGCGGTGGAGCTGCCCAGTCAGTTTATGGAAAATTGGTGTTACCATCGTCCGACGCTGTTGAGCTTGGGCAAGCATTACCAAACTGATGAACCACTTCCCGATCGCTATTACCAAAAACTAGTCGCCGCCAAAAACTTTATGAGCGGTAACGCCATGCTCCGCCAAATTCATTTTAGCTGGGTAGATCTAGAGCTACATCATCGCTATCAGCCCGGCAGTGGTTCTAGTGCTAATGCCGTCCGTTTGGAGCTGGCCAAGAAAACAACTGTGCTACAACCTATTCCTGAAGATCAGTTTCTCTGCGCTTTCGGTCACATTTTCGCGGGTGGCTACGCTGCTGGCTACTATAGCTATAAGTGGGCAGAAGTATTAAGTGCTGATGCTTTTGCAGCCTTTGAAGAAGCTGGCTTAGATGATATCCAAGTAGTACAGCAGACTGGTCGACGTTTTCGGGATACCGTGTTGGCCTTGGGGGGCAGTCAGCCACCATTAGAAGTCTTCAAGTCTTTTCGTGGTCGGGAGCCGCAGGCCGCAGCACTGTTGCGGCATAGTGGTTTACTAGCCACTGTCTAAGTGAGGTAGTCTATTGTTTTAGTTTAGAGATTTTGTAGCTATGAATAAAGATGATGTTACTACCCAAAATCTAATTGGAACCTTGGTATGTATGTTGCCCTTCGATGAACAAATTAATCTGATAGTTGATTGGGCAAAAAAATGTCAAAGTAAGGTGGTTTGCGTTGCCAATGTTCATATGTTAATTGAGGCTTGGCAAAACCCGCACTTTGCTGAAGTGTTGAAGCAGGCCGAGCTAGTCACTCCCGATGGAATGCCTCTAGTTTGGATGATGAAGTTGATGGGTGTCAAACATGCTCAACGAGTTGCTGGCATGGATATTTTTTTGGCGGCTTGCCAGCAAGCGTCTCAGCATCAAATAAGTATTTTTCTCCTGGGATCGAAGCCAGAGGTACTCGATAAAATTTGTCAGCGGCTAAGAAAAGAATTTCCCGTACTAAAAATTGCAGGCGTGGAATCCCCATCCTTTCGCCCACTTAATTCTGCGCCGGACATGAACATTGTCCATACCATTAACGCCTGTGGCGCAGGAATTGTCTTTGTGGCTCTTGGCTGCCCGAAGCAAGAATTGTGGATGGCACAACATCACCAAAAAATTCAAGCAGTGATGATTGGCGTGGGAGCGGTGTTTCCTGTCTACGCTGGCGTATTGCCGCACGCTCCCCTGGTGATCCAAAATGCTGGTTTTGAGTGGTTATTTCGACTTGTCCAGGAACCCCAGCGACTTTGGCAGCGCTATGCTCAAACTATCCCAATTTTTATTTGGCTATCACTAAAACAAATTATCACCAAGAAAGAACTATGAAAAATACACCGACACAGTTATTTTTCAATCTACCATATTAACCACCAAACCTAAAATAGGAACTTTAGCTACTTCTAATGTTCGTAACGAATTACGCAAAGCTTTGCGGTGAGCTTTACCGAGTCTGGTCACCATTAATAGTCCATCTGTTTGTGGAATCAACAATAGTGAATCAGCGAAGCTAAGAGGAACAGTATCATAGATCACCAGATCAAAATTATGCTGACAACTCTCCATCAGATCTTGCATTTTACCTGAACCCAAAAGTCTAGTGGGATCTAACGCCGTAGAACCAGCTAAAAGAACATATAAGTTCTCTTCGCTGGGCAAGAGTTGAACTGTATCCATTAACTCGGCATTACCGGCAATAACATCGGTTAAACCAGGAATTAAATGACTGTTACTGTGCTGACTCACTAGATTTTGAAGACTGGGCTTGCGCAAGTCGGCATTAACCAACAGTACCCGCTGACCCATGGCCGCAGCAGCTTGAGCTAATTGTATCCCTACTGTTGTTTTACCCTCGTCCGGTGATGATGAACTAACAACTAGCGATCGAATAGGTGCATCTGGATTAAGAAGGCGAATTTGAGAATTTAGCGCCCGGAAAGACTCAATAAATGGAGAAAATTGATAGCGATTAACCTCATCTATTTTACTGAGAGTAGAAATACCCTTTTGATCCTTTGAAGTTTTAGGATGTTTGGGAGATTTTCTTTCATCTTCTCTCTTGGGAATCATGCCCAAAATAGGAATATTAAGTTCTTTGCGCAATTCTTTTAAGGAGTAAATAACATCATTTATTTTCTCCATCAGTAATGCTATGCCCGTTCCCAATAGTGAACCTAATATCGAGCCTAACGCCAAATCTCTCAGTGAATTAGATGATGATACTTCATCTACTGAAGGAGAAGATGTCAGCTCCCACGGCACCTCTTGACGGGCAGCATTAATCATTAATTCTTCCCGTTTTTGCGAGAATTTGCTCAATTGCTCGGTGGCGATTTTTAAATGTCTTTGGATATTTTCATATTGGCGAGAAATGATTGGCAGTTGGCCTGTTTGGCTAGCTAAAGCTTGACGGGCTGAGTTGAGTCCATTTAGCTTCGCTTCCAAAACCTGCATTTGAGTAGTAGCCGCAATAAACTGTTTACTCAGATCTTGCCGCAGTGAATTCTGGTAAGGGAGAGATTGAATATTTATAGTGCTTTGTGACAAACTTTGACCTAGAACGGAACTAGCTTTTTGTTGTATTAGTGGCAACAACTTTCTTCTTTTTTCCCGCAGCAAGATTACTTTAGGGTTCTCATCTGTCAATTGAGCCGATTGTACCTGTAGTTCAACGTCCAGTTCTTGAAGTTGCTTGAGCAAAAGTTGATATTCAGGAGCCTCACTCAGAACAGAAGCTGCTTCAGCACCATTTGGCTGTAGTTGAAGCTGCTGTGCTAAAGATCGATAGAGTTGCTTGGTCTTGGTTAGCTCTACTTGAGTTGCAAGTAGCTCTTGCTGAACGCTACCTGTTTGGGTGCCAAGTTGAGATCCTAGAATAGTAGGATCGACTAATTGGTTCTTTTCTCGAAAATTTTGTAGTGCCAGCTCTAAATCACGAACCTGAGCTTGGGCTTTTGGCAGTTGAGAGTCTACAAATTGAACTGCTCGCCGTACATTTGTTTGCCGTTCACTTAAACTATATTGAACATAAGTATGAGCCACAAGATTTAGTATTTGTCCAGTTTCATTTTCTGAATCAGAACGATAGTGAATTTCCAAAATTTTTGTTTCTGATTGTTCTTTAAGACGACTGATCGTCAAAGATTTCTTGAGTTTTTCATAAGAAATTTGAGGATAAGTAGGTTGCAGTTTTTGGATTACTGGCAATAATATTTTTTCGCTGAGGAGTAACTGAATTTGAGTGGGATAATCTAAAGTGGTTTTGGCAGATTGGGCACTTCCCAAGTCTTGCTCTTCAACACTTGTTTGATTTCCTTTAAGTGCCGAAACTACTTGACCTTCTGCCGTAACTGGCTCAATCAGTATTTTAAAGCTTCCCTCATATTCATGGGGCCGGGTGCGGTTCCAGGCGGTTGTCGCACCGATCATGATGATGTTCATCACGATAATGAGCCAAAATCGGCGCTGAACCACCTGTAAAATTCGGCCGAGATCCAATCCTCCCTCTTCAGTATTTAGAGCATTGGGTTGCGATAGCTGTGTTCTTGGATAACTTTGCTGTATTTTTGTCTGACTCCCCTGCCAATCAGATTCATCTGCTGTTAGCTCTCCCTCTACATCAATACTCATTTTACAACTAATCCTAAAAATTATAAGAAGGTTCAAATACTTCCCAAAATCAATTACAACACTGTAAGATTTAGGCAGATTGAGCTTGAATTCAATATTCTATATTGATCTTAACTGCTTGAAGACCTGCCTGGAAGACAATTCAGCTATAAAGCTGACAAAAACGATTTTTATAGATTTCAACTTGCATTATGTAGTTAAGAGGTTTGTAAAGATTTTTATCGGAAATGGTCGTGGGGAAATTTGGCAAAGTAATTGAATAAAATTCTATTGCTTTTGCGTAAAGCGAGATAGTCAAACATCCTAACGTTTACTCTGCAAGAGTCGTAGATTCTTTCAGCTTATTCAGTGATAAATCTCATATCAGTAAAAAACCTCCGCGAATGGTGGCAATACAGCAAAGGATCTCGGACTATCCTATCCAAGTGTATAGCCTATCTATACACTTGGATATTTATAATAATTTTTTTATCGGAAAAGAATTAAATAACTCTTGTAGCTATACACATAATAGATTGAGCCGATTCTGGCGTATCTGGATCAATTCCTGATAATCTCTGCGCTAAACGCCTTTTCCAAGACATCCGCCCAATCTTTCCTTCTAATACTTCGATTCCTAGATCGTGATTATGAGGGAATATTTTAACTTCAAACCCAAGCGGCTCCAGAGTTTGATAATAAACTTCGGGAGTGATTCCGTCACCAGGCTTTTGATTATGAGTTTCGGTGGCCTGACGAGCATTTCGATATTCTGGAGAAAGATAGTATTCGCTGCGTATAATTCGATAGAAGAAAAAACGAATTTCACGCAAGAAAAGTCCTAAACCGTTAAGTGCTAGTGCTGTACTTTGAGCGTCTTTATCTGTAACAAGTAATCCGCCTGGTTTTAGCACTCTTGCTGCTTCTGCTAAAACTTTAGCCATATCATCACAGTGATGAATAGTGGCATTGGCGACGACTAAATCAACACAGGCGTCTGCTAGTGGCAAATGCTGTGCATCTGCTAGTAAGGGTATATAACCAGCTTGCTCAGCCATTTTCAAGGCTCCCGGTGAGATATCTACCCCAATAAGGATTTCAGGTGAGCCGCCAACAGTGGCATACAAATTGCCAGGGCCGCAGCCAATATCTAAAACTACTTTGCCATCCCAACTGCCAGTAGCTGCTTGCCATCGATCGCGAAATATATCGTGACGATGACTTGTCTCAAAGTATTCTTTCCCCCAGATTGGATGTCCAAAAAAATAGCTATTAGCTTTCATTGAAGGACTCAAGTTTGGGATATCGGTGGCAGGAAGATCATCTTCATTGAGAAAAATGCTAGCATCTGGAGATAAGTAAAGCTCCAGTGTCGATATGGCTACTGAGGAATTAGGTGCTTTCATACTCTAGATCCCGGATATAAAGTTGCTTGAAGCTATTTAAACAAAGCTCTTGAGGGTAGATCTGTAAAATAAACTATGATATCGATGTATTTATTGTTTCAAAGTATAATACAGATTTTACATGAATTTCAAGCTTGAATTGTTAAATGATATTTCTCTGCTTTAGGATTTTTTCTTGCCATGATAATCCAATGATAAAAGCTAGGAAAATCATATATCCCGGCTCTTCCATTTGAGTGAAGATCCAGCCAACCACGAATACACTGAGAATCGTCACTTTTAAAAAATCATTCCAGGCGAAATATCGCCAAGTTAGGTAGGCTAGATAAAAATAAGCTCCTAATCCCATGATACCGATGTCACCCCAAATACCAGACCAACCAAAGATCGGACTAAACAGACTAGATCCCAGAGTTAACCAGAAGTTGGATACAAAATCCATAGAATCTTGGCCAATGCCTGTTCTGGTTGATCCTAACGGACCTAAAAGTGCAGCATAATCTCGAAGAAACCAGGCACCAAGGCGACTAACTGTATGCCCAGGGCCTAGACCAAATAGCCAGTTGAAGGGGGATTGGTAATGAGCTAAAATCACCCGGATGGAGTAGAATTTGGCATACCAGGCTTCGCCATTTATCCCATAAAGTTCGGGTCTTGCCCAAGATGTGTATGCTTTAAATATTTCTAGATTTGTGGCGCACCACACACCAATAAATCCAGCAAATAGTAGACCAATCACAAGCTTCAAGGTCTTGATTATGTCCTTTGAGCTTAACAAGATCATCAGTAACCAGGCCATGCCATAAGCTAATACTAATTGCTTGGAGTCAGAAAATAAAACATGCCATAAAGCTGCTAATGCTACCGCCGTTCGGATCCATAGGGGTTGATCTTTATGGCTTGTCCAAAAGTAAAGAGCAAACACGAGTGAGACGGTGGCTGAAACATAGTTGCCTGCTCCCGATACAAAAAACACTCCCCCGCAGCCATCAGTACCATTAAATCCCCCTGCATTGATTTTACCGCTATCAATCAGTGGTTTTTGAGCAGCAGCTAACCCAAAATTGATCACGACAGAACAGTAAAGTAAGTTCTTCATTTTTGTGAAAATTTGAGCGGTGAGCGGGAGGCAGCTCATTGCCAGCAGAAACATGAATGGTTCTCCCAGCATCATAAAACTGATGATCGCGTTAATTAAACCAGCATGATTGAGCAGGGCGCTGGCGATCGTCACCCCAAATAGTACTAATAACCCACCGGCAAATGATAGACAAAGCGAAATTTGTTGGGGATTTTGGATACGAGTTGTGCTGACAGCAATCATACACACTACTGGAACTAAGCCGAAATGTAGTAGGTTTAATAGCGAAAAGTGAATCGTTGTCGCAATAATGCGAGAATAAAAAACACTACAAAATATCAAGATAATTAAAAAAGAATTTTTAATGAATGCTCTATTTTTCATGCGGACTCAGCTCAATTTGGAATAAAATATGATGTACTGATCGGCAATTTCCGTTTTGGAGAATCTTTGGTGACTAGCTACTCTAGGAAACTTTTTTTCGCTCAACACCTCGCGCATTGCTTGAGATAAATTCTGAATAGCAGCTCCTGCCAAATTGAAGTAAATACAGTCTGTTGAACCAATTTCTTGAAAGATTGCAATATTAGAGCATACTACTTTACACGAGAAAGACAATGCCTCTACAATCGGAATACAAAATCCTTCCAAAGTAGAAGGCATCACAAATAGTTGACAATTTTGATACAACCAACAAAGTTCATCATCACTAATAGATGACAGCATTAGTATCGATGGGACTAGCGCATACTCACAAATCAAAGCATTTAGCACTTTTGTTTCAGGGCCTGGACTACCGACGATAACTAAATGGGTTGCTGAATCAATCTGATTTTTTGACTTCAGCATATTGTAGGCTTTGATTAGTAAATCAATATTTTTGTTTTTGCGGTGCTGGGCAACACAGAGTATGAAAGGAAATGCAAAACGTTTCTGGAAATCGAGTGCCGGATGGCAATGCACTTGCTTGAAATCTACAAAGTTGTAAATTACTGTGATTGGTTTGCGTTGCTGAATATCAGGAAAGTAAAAATTCAATGCTTCTAATGTGGCGTTAGAGACACAAGTAAGACCATCACATTGATTAATACATTGGCGTAAAAATAATTGATTGAATAGTGCCTGGTGATAGCCGAAATTTTCTGGAAATTGATATGGATATAGATCGTGAATAGTAGCAACTACTGGGCAAAGGAATCGCGATCGGATAAAGGGTAAAGGGAATGACAAATGTACGATACCTGCCTGATACTGTTGTGCCAGTTCTGATAGACCAAATAAAAACCAAGAATTTCTGGCTAGTGCCGTATTTTTAATATCAATACTAATGAGCTTGATTTTATCTGATTGATTATCTAGCAGGTTCTCAAAATAATGTATTTGCCATTTGCCAATAGCGATGATGATTTGACTTATTTCTGATTTATCTGCCAGACAACGAGCTAGATTTGCCGCATAGCGACAAACTCCGGTTGGATCAGTGGGGCGATGTAAAGCAGCAATTAGAACATGCATGTCTATTTTTTCTGGGCTGGGTTAGCTAGTCTTTGATATAGATCAGAAAGTTGTTGTCCTTTACTCTCCCAACTATAAGATTCTCGGATATGGTGATGTCCAGCCTGTCCCATTTGATAGAGCAGATCTTGATTGTGAGCTAGTTTCATCATGGCTTGAGCCATCTCCTGAATCGTTTGCTCCGGATTGATCGCACTAATTTTAATGCCAGTTGCATCAGTAACTTGTTGTGCTGGACCACCGAGATCGAGACAAATGACTGGCCGCCTAGCAGCCATAGCCTCTAGACAAACCCAACCACCAGAATCATGGAGACTGGGATGAACGAGGACAGAAGATTGTCCTAATTTAACTAAGACTTCATGGCGATCGAGATGTCCAAAGAACTGGACTCGTTTATCAATGCCTAATTCTAGAGCAAGAGATTGGAGGATCGGCAGTTCCGGACCTTCGCCGAGGATCCAGTATTCAGCATTAGGGATGTTGGTAGCCGCAAAAGCCCGCAAGCCCAGGTGAAAGCCTTTCCAATGTAGTAGGCGAGCGATATCAATAAAACGGATTGGATCAACACTGGGTGGATCTGCTTGACTAAATTCAATAATTTCTTGTTGGCGGATGCCAGCTTCAGAAGTGATCTGGACTTGCTGTGCGCCCATTTTACGGATGCGTTGAGCCGTGTCTTCAGTAGTGGCCAAGGCGATCGCACTACGCCGAGCAGTCATACGCGTGAAGGGATCATGCTCACCCACAAATCGCCAGACACTACGCAACGTTTCATATATCTTGTTTTTGAGGCTAAAATCTTGCCAGAAAGGAGCAGGAGCAGATTCACCACCACCGACGGGTCCCCAGACAAACGGGATGGGGAGCAAGCATAAAAAGCTAGGACTAGAGTAACGCACAAAAGTAACGTGATGAGCGACATCAAAACCGATTTCTTTATGTAATTTACGAGCAACTAAATAAGCCTGAATCTGCCAGAGATAGTAATGTATCTGCATTGCTCCTGACTGTCCCCAGCGGAGACTATCTGACCAAAATGGTAGCGTAAAGTAAATAAAATGCAGATTAGGAATAGGGTTATGTTGCAGTTCGGCCTCGATCGCCTCTCGGCTTTCATCTGGGCGAGTCAAGACCCAAACATCATGATGTTTGGCAACTTCGCGCGCAACGTTCCAACCGACTCCTCGTTCAGAGCCTTTCCCCGGTTCACAAGAATAGGCCGATAAAAGAACTTTCATCTATTTTTGATCTTTAAAGTTATAGCTACCAAACTAATCATAAAACTCCTCATCGATATTGTCAGTATTAAAGATTTAAAACTTCGTCAGCTAGATTTGATGATGTTTGAGCAAGTTTTTCATGGCTAGTCTTCTAAAAACGGGTTAGCTAGCCTTTGATATAGATCAGAAAGTTGTTGTCCTTTACTCTCCCAACTATAAGATTCTC